>DYFV01000103.1 GCA_020725025.1 Azoarcus sp. | reverse complement strand
GATCGACGTCGGTCCAGCCGGTGAAGCGGTTTTCCTTGTTCCAGGTGGACTCGCCGTGGCGAAGGAGGACGATCTTGTACATGCGCGATCCTGTGAGTTGAAGTTGGAGGGAGCGGCCGTCAGGCCGCGGGGAAGCGCGGCGGACGCGCGGCGGCGAAGGCCGTTCGCTCCGCCTCGGTGAGCGGCAGGGACAGCTCGCGGCGCGAGCGGGACGCCTCGACCGCGGTTTCGAGCACCGCCATGGTCGCCACCGCTTCGGCCGGCGTCACCGGATTCGGTCCGACTCCTTCGATCGCGTCCCGCACCGCGCGGTAGTAATGCGGGTAGTCCCCCGGCGGCATCGCCCACTCCACGGGCGCACCGCCCCGGTAGAGCAGCCCGGGCCGAGTGTCCCGGCCCCACTCCGCGGCACCGGGTCGCAGGCCGGCGAGCAGTTGATCCTCCTGCACGTCCAGGCCGTGCCTCGTCCAGCTGCCCGCCGTGCCGTGCACCGCGAAGCGCGCCGTTCCGCCGCCGACCAGCATGGAGGCCGAGAGCGTGACCTGCAGCCGGCCGTAGTCGAGCCGGACCTGGCACCAGTCGTCGGCCTCGGCCCCGGGGCGCCGGCGGGCCATCGCACCGCCGACCCGCTCGGGCAAGCCGAAGAGCACGAGCGCTTGGTCAACCAGATGCGGCCCCAGGTCGTACCAGATGCCGCCGCCGGCCGCAGACTCGCGCCAGCGGTCCCGCACCACGGGCCGGAAGCGGTCGAAGCGCGACTCGAGATGGACGAGCTCGCCGATCGCGCCTTCGGCGATCACCGCCTGCAGCCCCAGGAAATCACCGTCCCAGCGCCGGTTCTGGAACACCGAGAGCAGGCGTCCGTTCTCCGCCGCCAATGCGGCGAGCCGGCGGGCGTCGGCGAGGGCGAGGGTGAACGGCTTGTCGACCACCACGTGCTTGCCCGCCCGCAGGGCTGCCTCGGCGAGCGGCGCATGGGCTGCGTTGGGGGCGGCGATCACCACCAGCGCGATGGCCGGGTCCGCCAGGGCTTCTGCGATGTCCGCCAATGGGCGGCAATCCGGAAGCGTGGCCCGCAGTTCGTCCGGTCGGCTCGTCACCACCGCGGCGAGGTGGAGTCCGGGGGTCCCCCGGATCAGCGGTGCGTGGAAGCTGCGGCCGGCGTAGCCGTAGCCGACGAGGGCGGTTCCGATCCGCGCGGCGCTTCCCCGTAGCCCGGACGGAGCCTCGGCGGAATCCGGGAGCGGGGTCGGATCGCTCACGACCGTCCCCGGATTCCGTTGCACTCCATCCGGGCTACGCGGCGGCGCCAAGCCGCCGCCCGGCGAGCGCGATGAGCCCCCGGGTCGAGGCGTCGTGCTCGCCCGCCGCGCCGCCGGCGAGCTCGTCGCCGATGCGGCTCGCGATCTGCTTGCCGAGCTCCACGCCCCACTGGTCGAAGGCATTGATGCCCCAGATCACGCTCTGCACGAAGACCTTGTGCTCGTAGAGCGCGATGAGCGCGCCCAGGGACGCCGGCGACAGGTCGGGCAGCAGGAGGGTGTTGCTCGGCCGGTTGCCGGGGAAGACCCGGTGGGGCACGAGGGCTTCCAGGGCCTCACCGGAAAGCCCCTGGGCGGTCAGTTCCGCGCGCACTTCGTCGGCCCCCTTCCCCACCATCAGCGCCTTGCTTTGGGCGATACAGTTGGCGAGCAGCAGCCGGTGGTGGTCCGCCAGGCCGTGGCTCGCCGCGAGCGGCGCGATGAAGTCCACCGGAATGAGGTCGGTGCCCTGGTGCAGAAGCTGGAAGAAGGCGTGCTGGCCGTTGGTGCCGGGCTCGCCCCAGATCACCGGGCAGGTCGCCACCTCGACCGGAGCGCCGTCGCGGGTCACCGACTTGCCGTTGCTCTCCATCTCGAGCTGCTGCAGGTAGGCCGGCAGGCGCGCGAGCGCCTGGGCGTAGGGCGCGACGCACAGGCTCCCCGCGCCGAAGAAGTTTCGGTACCAGACGCCGATGAGCCCAAGGATCACCGGCATGTTGGCCTCCAGCGGTGCCTCGGCGAAGTGCCGGTCCATGGCATGGGCCCCGGCGAGCAGCGCCTCGAAGCCATCCCGCCCGACCCACAGCGCGATCGGCAGCCCCACCGCGGACCACATGGAGTAGCGTCCGCCGACCCAGTCCCAGAAGCCGAACATGTTGGCCGGATCGATGCCGAACGCCTCGACCTTGCCGGCGTTGGTGGACACCGCCACGAAGTGGCGCGCGATGTCCGCCTCCGTCGCCCCGCTCGCCAGGAACCACGCCCGCGCGCTCGCCGCGTTGGTCATGGTCTCGATGGTGGTGAAGGTCTTGGAGGCGACGATGAAGAGGGTGCGCGCGGGGTTCACCCGCGCGAGCACGCCGGCGAGATGATCGCCGTCGATGTTGGAGACGAAGTGCATGGTGAGCCGCGGATGCCCCAGGGCGGCGAGCGCCTGGCAGGCCATGGCGGGTCCGAGGTCGGAGCCGCCGATGCCGATGTTCACCACGTCGGTGATGGTCTCGCCGGTGTGTCCGGTCCAGGCGCCGCTTCTCACGCCTTCCGCGAACTCGCCCATGCGCGCGAGCACCTGGCGCACCGCGGGCATCACGTCCGCGCCATCCACCTCGATCGGGGTATCGGCACGGTTGCGCAGGGCGACATGAAGCACCGCCCGGTTCTCGGTGGTGTTGATGCGCCGGCCGGCGAACATGGCCGCCTGCGCATTTTCCAGCCCGCGGCTGCGGGCGAGCGCCAGGAGCAGCTCCATCCCGCGTGGGTCGATGCGGTTCTTCGAGTAGTCGAGGAAGAGTCCCGCGGCCGAGAGCGAGAAGCGCTCGAAGCGGCCTGCATCGGCGGCGAAGAGATCGCTGAGGCGCGCTTCGCCCGTCTCGGCATGGTGCGCCGCCAGCGCTTGCCAGGCGGCGCTCGAAGTCAATGAATCCATTTCAGCTCCCGAAACCCCGTATGCGCTTGTCGCGCAGGGTCTGTTTCGTTCGTTCCAACCGCTTCACCAGTTCCTCGCCCCCGGCGAGCGCCACGCTCACCGAGAGCACGTCGATGATCGCCAGATGCGCGATCCGCGAGGTCATCGGCGCGTACACATCCGGATCCTCCGGGACGTCGGCGGCGAGCACCACGCTCGCCGTGCGGGCGAGGGGCGAGCCGCTGGCGGTGATCGCCACGACCTCGGCACCCGCTTCGCGGGCGAGCTCGCAGGCGCGGATCACCTCCGGCGTGCGCCCGCTCGCGGAAATGGCGACGACCACGTCGCCCGGCTTGAGCAGGGTCGCGGCCATGCCCTGGGTGTGCGGGTCGCTGTAGGCGACCGCCGAGAAGCCGAAGCGGAAGAACTTGTGCTGGGCATCGGCGGCCACGATGCCGGAGTTGCCGACCCCATAGAACTCGACCCGCCCGGCCTGCATGATGAGCGCCACCGCACGCTCGAGACGCCCTGCGTCGAGGTGGTTGCGCACGTTCATCAGGGCACCGATGGTGCGGTTGATGACCTTGGGCGCGACCTCCTCCAGGGGATCCTCCGGCCCCACGTCGCTGTGTACATAGGGTACCCCGCTGGCGAGGCTCTGGGCGAGCCTCAGCTTGAATTCCTTGAACCCGGAATATCCCAGGGCGTTGACGAAACGCGCCACGGTGGGCTGGCTCACGCCCACTCGGTAGGCCAGCTCGGCGATGGAGATGCTGAGCACCTCGTTGGGCTGCGCGAGGACGAACTCGGCCACCGCGCGCTCGGACTTGCGCAGCTCGCCGATGCTCGCCTCGATGCGGGCCAGCAGCGGATTGGCCTCGCCCCGGGCGCCGGTGGGCGCCGGCGCGGGCGCGGTGATGTCGGGCATGCTTTCCATGCGAATGACCTCTTGCGGATACGATCGGCGGGCCGGATGCCGCCTTGTTATTCGACCGGGCTGAAGAATACCTGCACCGGGCAGCGCCGTTGCCGCAACAACGCGGCGATGGGATGCACCGCAGGCTCAACGCGCGCGGCCGCCTCCTCGATGACGGCGCGCTTGTTCGGGCCGTGGATCTGCACCACCACCCGGCGTGCATCCAGCAGCGCGGCCAGGGTGAGGCTCATGCGCGCATGGGGCGCCGCGGGCGGGTGCACCGCCGCGAGGGGCGGCCCCTCCTCGGCGAGCAGGTGGTCGAGCCCCTCCACCCCGGGAAAGAGCGAGGCGAAGTGGCCGTCCTCGCCCATCCCGAGCAGCACCACGTCGAAGGGCCGCGGCAGTGCGGCGAGCCGCTCGGCGCAGGCGGGAAGCCCCGCCTCCGGGCCATCCTCGCCGCCGTAGAGGGGGATGAAACGGGCCTGGGCCGCCGGCCCCTGCAGCAGGTTGGCCTGCACCGTGCGCGCATTGCTGTCGGGGTGGTCGGCCGGCACCCAGCGCTCGTCGGCCAGGGTCAGCGAGACGCGCGTCCAGTCGAGCTCCCGCTGGGCGAGCGCGCGGAAGAAGGCCGCGGGGCTGCGTCCGCCCGACACCACCAGGCTGGCCTGCCCCCGCGCGCCCAGCGCGTGGCGCAGCATGGCGGCGACCCGGTCGGCCAGTGCTCCGGCCATGGCGCGGCCGTCGCCGAAGACCTCCTGCCCGACGTGGCCCGGCAGGGCGAGTTTCGATCCGGCGCCCATGCTCAGGTGTCCTGCAGCCAGGCAAGACCGTCGCGGCCGACCAGCGCGCTCGACGCGGCCGGGCCCCAGGTGCCCGCGGTATAGGGCCGCGGAGGTGCCGGATCCTGCTCCCAGCCCTCCAGGATGGGCTCGATCCAGCGCCAGGCTGCGTCGAGCTCGTCGCGCCGCATGAAGAGCGTCAGCTTGCCGCGGATGACGTCCATCAGCAGGCGCTCGTAGGCGTCCCACTGGCGGGTGTGGTAGGTCTCGGCGAAGTCCAGGTTGAGCGCGACGGGGCGCAGGCGCATCTCGTCGCCCGGCACCTTGGCGAGCAGGTGGAGCTCCAGGCCCTCGTCCGGCTGCAGGCGGATGACCAGCCGGTTGGCCGCCCGCTCGCCCGACACCGAGGGGAAGAGCGCATGCGGCACCTCGCGGAAGTTCACCACCACCTCGGCGAGCCGCTCCTGCATCCGCTTGCCGGTGCGCAGGTAGAAGGGCACCCCCGCCCAGCGCCAGTTGTTGAGCTCGGCTTTCAGCGCCACGAAGGTCTCGGTGCGGCTGCCGGCGGGAATGCCCTCCTCCTCCTGGTAGCCGGGGACCGGACGCCCGTTGATCGCACCGGCGCGGTACTGGCCGCGCACGGTGCGGGTGGCCACGTCCTCGCGGGTGAGCGGACGCAGCGCCCGCAGCACCTTGAGCTTCTCGTCGCGCATCGCGTCGGGGTCGATGCTCGCCGGCGGCTCCATGGCGATGATGCACAGGAGCTGCAGCAGATGGTTCTGCACCATGTCCCGCAACGCGCCGGTGTTGTCGTAGAACTCGCCGCGGCCTTCCACGCCCACCGTCTCCGCCAGCGTGATCTGCACGTCGCGCACGCAGGCGCGGCTCCACAGCGGCTCGAACAGCGTGTTGCCGAAGCGCAGCGCGATCAGGTTCTGGACCGTTTCCTTCCCGAGGTAGTGGTCGATCCGGTAGATCTGCTCCTCCCGGAAAACCTCGCCCACCAACTCGTTGATCTCGCGGGCCGAGGCGAGGTCGCGGCCGAGGGGCTTCTCCAGCACGACACGGCTGTCGGGCGTCACCAGCCCGGCCGCGCCTAGGTTGTGGCAGATGGCGGAGAAGAGGCCGGGCGCGGTGGCCAGGTAGAACACCCGCACGCGCGCGGGCTTCTCCGAGAGCAGCGACCCCAGCCGGGCGAAGTCTCCGGCCTGGCGGGCGTCCACCCGGGCATAGTCGAGACAGCGCGCGAAAGCGACCCATGCCTCGTCGTCGAAGTCGCGCGGCGCAATGAACTTGCGCGCGGCCGCCTCGACCCTTTCCAGGTAGGCCTCCCGCGAGAGCTCCTCGCGCCCCACGCCCACGATGCGCCATCCGGCGGTGGAGTGACTGTCGCGGTGGCGGTAGTAGAGGGCCGGCAGAAGCTTGCGCATGGCCAGGTCGCCACTGCCGCCGAACAGGATCAGGTCGAATGCCTCGAGCGGAATCACCTTGGTGCCTCGTGTTGTCTGATGGGATAGGCCGGCCGCCGTTCTCGGATGCGTGCTCGGCGCGTAGTAAATCTACAAGCGCATTAGACCGAATGATATGTAGCAAGTCAACATGCGCCGCCGTTCCGACGGAGCCGCGGCAGGCTCTGCCGGGATGGGAAGCACCAGACCGCTCTCGACCGGAAGGACTGGCGGGCGCCCGGCACTCCGTTTGCTCTATAAGTAAATGCTGCGACTCCTGCGCTCCGGAAAGGTTGCCGCGCGCGCACCTCGCCCCGTCACCGACGGGCCCGTGCAGCCCCCTTCCGAAAAACTTCGCGCCAAGGGGTTGCAATTCTGCATGTAGTTTTTCTACACTTGTGCCAAAGCAAGTTCGTCGCCTCCTGCTCGCAGGCACGCACGACGACACGCCAACCGTTTCGAGGCCAAGACATGACACTCAATCCGACCCTGGTCCGCGTCACCGACCGCATCCGCGCCCGCAGCCGGGATTCCCGCGCCGCCTACCTCGCCCGCGTGGAGGCCGCCGCGTGCAAGAGCGGCACCGCGCGCACCCGAGTCTCCTGTGCCAACCAGGCCCACGCCTACGCGGCCTTCACGCCCAACGACAAGCTGGTGCTGCGGCAGGCACGGCTGCCGAACCTGGCCATCGTGTCCTCCTACAACGACATGCTCTCGGCCCACCAGCCCCTCGAGCGCATGCCGCCGCTCCTCAAGGAAGCGGCGCGGGCCGCCGGCGCGGTGGCCCAGTTCGCCGGCGGAGTACCCGCCATGTGCGACGGCATCACCCAGGGCGAGGCGGGCATGGAGCTCTCCCTCTTCTCCCGGGACGTCATCGCCATGGCCACCGCCGTGGCCCTCTCCCATAACGTCTTCGACGGTGCCCTGTGCCTGGGCGTATGCGACAAGATCGTGCCGGGCCTCCTGATCGGCGCGCTGCAGTTCGGCCATCTGCCGGTGATCTTCGTGCCCGCCGGCCCGATGACGAGCGGGCTTTCGAACGACGACAAGGCCAGGATCCGCCAACGCTTCGCCAAGGGCGAGGCCACCCGGGAGGAGCTGCTGGAGTCCGAGATGGCCGCCTACCACGGCCCCGGCACCTGCACCTTCTACGGCACCGCCAACAGCAACCAGATGCTGATGGAGGTGATGGGGCTGCACCTGCCCGGCTCGGCCTTCGTGAATCCGGGCACCCCCCTGCGCGATGGGCTCACCCGCGCCGCCGCAGAGCGCCTGGCGCGCATCACCCGCCTGGGAAGCGAATACATCCCGATCGCCAAGGTGATCGACGAGCGGGCCATCGTGAACGGGATCGTGGGCCTGCTCGCCACCGGCGGATCGACCAACCACACCATCCACCTGGTGGCGATGGCGGCCGCGGCGGGCATCCACATCAACTGGGACGACTTCGCCGAGCTCTCGGCGGCGGTGCCGCTCCTCACCCGCATCTACCCCAACGGCAGCGCCGACGTGAACCACTTCCACGCCGCCGGCGGCATGGGCTTCCTGATCCGCGAGCTCCTCGGCGCGGGGCTGCTCCACGGCGACGTCACCACGGTCATGGGCGAAGGCCTCGCCCGCTACGCCGAGGAGCCCTGGCTCGATGGCGACAAGGTCGCCTGGCGCCCTGCGCCCGCGGCGAGCCTCGACCCGGCGGTGCTGCGCCCGGCCGCGGAGGCCTTCAGCCCCGACGGCGGCCTGAAGCTCCTCACCGGAAACCTGGGCCGCGCGGTGATCAAGGTCTCGGCGGTGAAGCCCGCCCATCGGGTGGTGGAAGCGCCGGCCATCGTGTTCGACAGCCAGGAGACGGTGGCCGAGGCCTTCGACCGCGGCGAGCTCAAGCGCGATTTCGTGGCCGTGGTGCGCTTCCAGGGTCCCCGGGCCAACGGGATGCCGGAGCTGCACCGGCTCACGCCCCTGCTGGCGGTGCTGCAGGACGAGGGCTTCCACGTGGCGCTGGTTACCGACGGGCGCATGTCGGGCGCCTCGGGCAAGGTGCCGGCGGCGATCCACGTCACGCCCGAATGCCTCGACGGCGGACCGCTTGCGCGGGTGCGCGACGGGGACGTCATCCGGCTCGATGCCGAGGCCGGCGTGCTCGAGGCGCGGGTCGCCCCGGGCGAATGGAATGCCCGCGAGCTGCCCGTGCCGGACCTCGACGCCCACCAGCACGGCACCGGCCGCGAGCTCTTCGCGAACTTCCGCGCCAATGCGCTCGGTGCCGAACAGGGCGCGAGCACCTTCGGCACCACCCTGCCCGGCCCGGTGGCCGCCTGACTCTCATGCAAGGACACGCTTCCATGGATATCCAGACCATCCTGCGCACCGGGCCGGTGATGCCGGTGATCGTTCTCGAGGAGGTGGCCGACGCCGTGCCCCTCGCCCGCGCCCTCGTGGAGGGCGGGGTCCGGGTGCTGGAGGTGACGCTGCGCACCGCCGGGGCCCTCGACTGCCTGCGCGCCATCGCCGACCAAGTGCCCGAGGCCGTGCTCGGCGCGGGCACCGTCCTGACGCCGGCCGACCTCGACGCCGCCGCGGCGGCAGGCGCCCGCTTCGCGGTGAGCCCGGGCGCCTCGGCAGAGCTGCTGCGGGCCGGGCGCGAGGGCTCCATCCCGCTGCTCCCCGGCGTGATGACGCCCTCCGACGTCATCAATGCGCTCGGCGCCGGCTACACGGCGATGAAGCTGTTCCCCGCCGCCCAGGCGGGCGGCGTGGGCATGCTCAAGGCCCTCTCCGGCCCCTTCCCCCAGGTGCGCTTCTGCCCCACCGGCGGCATCGACGCGGCCAGCGCCCCGACCTATCTCGCGTTGCCCAACGTGGTCTGCGTGGGCGGCTCCTGGCTCACCCCGGCCGAGCGCGTACGCGCCGGCGACTGGGCGGCGATCAGCGAGCTGGCGCGCGCCGCCGCGGCCCTGCGGCCGGCCACCGCGGGGGCTTCGTGATGACGGACGGGGTTACCCATCGGGCTTCGCTGCGCCCAGCCCGACCTACCCTTCTTTCCCGCACGAGACGCCCGCAATGAACGCGAAGAACACCAAGATCATCGCCACCGTCGGTCCCGCGAGCGCGGACGAGGCCACCCTGCGCGCCCTCGTCCAGGCGGGCGCCGACGTCTTCCGCCTCAACTTCAGCCACGGCAGCCACGACGACCACCGCGCCGTCTACCAGCGCATCCGTGCCCTCGAGACCGCCATCGGCCGCCCCATCGGCATCCTCATGGACCTCCAGGGTCCTAAGCTGCGCCTGGGGACTTTCGCCGAGGGCGGCGTGACGCTCTCCCGCCGCGACCGCATCCGCTTCGACCTGGACCGCGCGCCTGGCGATCGCCGCCGCGTCGGCATCCCCCACCCGGAGATCGTCGCGGCGGTGGCGCCCGGACACGTGCTGCTGGTGGACGACGGCAAGATGCGCCTCGTGGTGGTCGAGCGCGGGGACGACTGGCTGGAGATGGAGGCGCTCACCGACGGGCGGCTTTCCGACCGCAAGGGGGTGAACGTGCCGGACGTCGCCCTGCCGCTCTCGGCGCTCACCGACAAGGACCGGCGCGACCTCGCCTTCGGCCTGGAGCTGGGGGTGGACTGGGTGGCGCTGTCCTTCGTGCAGCGTCCCGAGGATCTGGTGGAGGCGCGCGAGCTCATCGGCGAGCGGGCCCTCCTCATGGCCAAGATCGAGAAGCCCTCGGCGCTCACCGCCCTGGATGACATCATCGCGCTCGCCGACGGGATCATGGTGGCGCGCGGTGACCTGGGGGTGGAACTGCCGGCCGAGGACGTGCCGGGCCTGCAGAAGCGCATCGTGCGGCTCGCCCGCTGCGCCGGCAAGCCGGTGGTGGTGGCGACCCAGATGCTGGAATCCATGATCGGCGCACCCGCCCCCACCCGGGCCGAGGCTTCGGACGTCGCCACCGCGGTGTTCGACGGCGCCGACGCGGTGATGCTCTCGGCCGAGACCGCCGCGGGCCGCTACCCGGTCGAGGCGGTCGACATGATGACCCGCATCATCACCCGCACCGAGGCCGATCCACTGCAGCGCCAGATCATGGAGGCGGTGGGCACCACGCCCCGCCACACCGGTACCGACGCCATCGGCACCGCCATCCGTGCGGTGGCAGCCTCGCTGCCCCTGTCGGCCACCGTGGCCTTCACCGCCTCGGGCGGCACGGCGCTGCGCATCGCGCACCAGCGGCCGCGCTCGCCCATCCTCTCCCTCACCCCCTCCCTGGCGGTGGCCCGGCGGCTCACCCTCGCCTGGGGCGTGCGCTCGCGCCGCGCGGCCGACGCCGGTGCCGTGGAGGAGATGGTGGCCGTGGCCCTGGAGCACTGCCGCCGTGAAGGCCTCACCGCCCCCGGCCGGGCGGTGATCGTCACCGCCGGCGTGCCCTTCGGCACCCCCGGCAGCACCAATCTGCTGCGGCTCGCCTGGCCCGCCGGCGAGCCCGCCTGACACACCCCCAAGCACAACAGAGAGAGACCGAGAGGAGACGCACCCCACATGAACCTGAACGCCATCCAGGAACGGCTGCACGGCCTGTTCCCCACCGAAGCCGACATCCCCGAGGAGTGCCGCATCCTCGCGCCCCTGCACCAGCGCGCCATCCTGCTCAATGGCGAGATGAAGATCTGGAAGGGCGAGACCCGTGCGGTGCACTCGCCGGTGCACCTGCGCGCCGCCGACGGCAGCCTCGCCCCGGTCGAACTCGGAAGCTTCCCCGTCACCGGCACCGAGGAAGCGGACGCCGCGATCGCCGCGGCGGCCGCCGCCTGGGACAACGGCCGCGGCCGCTGGCCCACCATGCCGGTGGCCGAGCGCATCGCCTGCGTGGAGAACTTCACCAACCAGATCGTGGCCCGCCGGCGCGAGATCGTGAACCTCATCATGTGGGAGATCGGCAAGAGCCTGGCCGACTCGGAGAAGGAGTTCGACCGGACGATCGACTACATCAAGGCCACGATCGCCGAGCTCAAGAACCTCGACAACGCGAACTCGCGATTCCAGATCGTGGACGGCACCATCGCCCAGATCCGCCGCTCCCCGCTGGGCGTCGTGCTGTGCATGGGGCCCTACAACTACCCCATGAACGAGACCTTCACCACCCTGATCCCGGCGCTGATCATGGGCAACGTGGTGCTCTTCAAGCCGCCGCGCTTCGGCGTGCTGCTCTACTACCCGATGCTGGAAGCCTTCCGCAGCGCCTTCCCGGCCGGCGTGATCAACATCGTCTACGGCCAGGGCTCGGTGGTGGTGCCCCACGTGATGGCCTCGGGCAAGGTCAATGTGCTCGCGCTGATCGGCTCCTCCAAGGTCGCCGACCGGCTGAAGAAGGCCCACCCCAAGACCAACCGCCTGCGCGCGGTGCTGGGCCTGGAAGCCAAGAACGCCGCCATCATCCTGCCCGACGCGGACGTCGAGCTCACGGTGAAGGAGTGCATCGCCGGCACCCTCTCCTTCAACGGCCAGCGCTGCACCGCCATCAAGATGATCCTGGTGCACCAGGCGATCGCCGACCAGTTCCTGCGCCGCTTCAACGAGGAGATCTCCCGGCTGAAGATCGGCATGCCCTGGGAGAGGGGCGTCACCGTCACGCCCCTGCCCGAGATGCAGAAGGTCGACTACATGAACGAGTGCATCGCCGACGCGGTGGCCCAGGGCGCCAAGGTGCTCAACGCCGGCGGCGGCGCCTCGGTGGAGACCCTCTTCCACCCGGCGGTGGTCTTCCCGGTCAAGGAAGGCATGAAGCTCTACCGGGAGGAGCAGTTCGGCCCGGTGATCCCGGTGGCCCCCTTCGAGGACGTGGAGACCGCGCTGGAGTACGTGATCAGCTCGGACCACGGCCAGCAGGTCTCCATCTTCGGCAGCGACCCGGACCAGATCGCCCAGCTGGTGGATCCGCTGGTGAACCAGGTGTGCCGGGTGAACATCAACTGCCAGTGCCAGAGGAGCCCCGACGTCTTCCCCTTCGCCGGACGCAAGGACTCGGCCGAAGGCACCCTCTCGGTGCACGACGCGCTGCGCGCCTTCTCCATCCGCACCATGGTCGCGGCGAAGCAGACGGAGCCGTCCAAGCGTCTGCTCGACAACATCGTGCTCGGGAACAAGTCCAACTTCGTAAACACCCGCTTCATCCTGTGAGGCGCAGCACCATGAACACCCAGATCACATCCATCGAAGCTCTCGAAATCCTCGACTCCCGGGGCAACCCGACCCTGCAGGCCACGGTGCGCCTCGAATCCGGCCACGCCGGCCGCGCCGCGGTGCCCTCGGGCGCCTCCACCGGCTCCCGCGAAGCCCTCGAATTGCGCGACGGCGACCCGGCCCGCTACGGCGGCAAGGGCGTGCTGAAGGCCGTCGCCCACGTGGAAGGCCCGATCGCCGAAGCGCTGAAAGGCCGCGACGCCGCCGACCAGGCCGCCCTCGACCGCATCCTGTGCGAGCTCGACGGCAGCGCCGACAAGTCGCGCCTCGGTGCCAACGCGCTGCTCGCCGTGTCCATGGCCGCCGCCCACGCCGGGGCCGCCGCCCGCGGCATCCCCCTCTACCGCCACCTGGGCGACGCCTCCGTCCTGCCGGTGCCGCTCATGAACGTGATGAACGGCGGCGCGCACGCCAACAACAGCCTGGACATCCAGGAGTGCATGATCGTCCCCCACGGTTTCCCGCGCTTTTCCGATGCGCTGCGCGCCGGGGTGGGCGTCTTCCATGCGCTGCGGGCCCTGCTGGACAAGCGCGGCTTCCCCACTTCCGTCGGTGACGAGGGCGGCTTCGCGCCCAACGTCTCCGGTACCCGCGAGGCGCTCGACCTCATCGTGGAGGCGATCGAGCGGGCCGGCTACAGGCCCGGCCGCGAGATCTCCCTCGCCCTCGACTGCGCCGCCTCCGAATTCCACCGCGACGGGGCCTACCACCTGGACGGGGAAAACGCCCGCTACAGCCGCGCCGAGTTCGCGGGCTATCTCGCGCAGCTGGTGAACGACTACCCGGTGATCAGCATCGAGGACGGCATGGCCGAGGACGACTGGACCGGCTGGGGCCAGCTCACCGACCGGCTCGGCCGCCGCGCGCAGCTGGTGGGCGACGACCTCTTCGTGACCAACACCGCCATCCTCGCGGAAGGCATAGCGAAAGGCATCGCCAACGCCATCCTGATCAAGCCCAACCAGATCGGCACGCTGAGCGAGACGCTGGCCGCCATCGCCATGGCGCGCAACGCCCACTACGCGGCCATCGTGTCGCACCGCTCGGGCGAGACCGGCGACACCACCATCGCCGACCTGGCGGTCGCCACCGGCTGCGGGCAGATCAAGACCGGCTCGGCGAGCCGCTCGGACCGGGTCGAGAAGTACAACCGCCTGCTCCAGATCGAGCGCGAGCTGGGCGCGGCCGCCCGCTTCGCCGGCTCGGAGGCCTTTACCCGGCGCTGAGACCTTCCGTAGCTCCCCCCTCCTCCCTGTAGGGCCGGCTCCGAAACGCGCGGCGGTTCTCCCTCGCCGTGGCGCCGGCCCCCTTTTTACCTCCCAAGCCCGAGCAGACCCTGCCGATGGACGATTTCGCCTCGACCCCCGACACCAAGGACCACCCCCTGCGCGAAGACATCCGGCTCCTCGGCCGCATGCTCGGCGACACCGTGCGCGAGCAGGAAGGCGAGGACGTCTTCGCCCGCATCGAGCACATCCGCCGCACCTCCATCCGCTTCCGCCGCGACGCGGACGCGGCGGCGCACGCAGAGCTGAAGGACGCCCTCGATACGCTGTCCGAGGAGGACACGCTGCACGTGGTGCGCGCCTTCAGCTACTTCTCCCATCTGGCCAACATCGCCGAGGACCAGCACCACATCCGGCGCTCCCGCGCCCACCTGCTCGCCGGCTCCGCGCCGCGTCCGGGCAGCCTCGCCCATGCGCTCGAACGCGCGGCCGGGCACGGCATCGACGCCACGGCGCTTGCGGACTTCTTCGCCGAGGCCCATGTCGGCGCGGTGCTCACCGCCCACCCGACCGAGGTACAGCGCAAGAGCATCCTCAACTGCCACACCGCCATCGCGCGCCTCCTCGACGCCCGCGACCGGATGGATCTCACCCCGGACGAGCGGGAGGAGAACGAGGAGGCGATGCGCCGCGGCGTGCTCACCCTGTGGCGCACCCGCATGCTGCGCCCGGCGCGGCTGTCGGTCGCCGACGAGGTGGCCAACGGCCTCTCGTTCTTCGACCAGACCTTCCTCGCCGAGCTGCCCCGGATCTACGCCACCCTCGAGGACAAGCTCGCCGCCCATGCCGAGCTGCCGCCCTTCCTGAGCGTGGGCAGCTGGATCGGCGGCGACCGCGACGGCAATCCCTACGTCACCGCCGAGGTGCTGGAGGAGACGCTCGCGGCGCAGTCCTCGCGGGCGTTCCAGCACTATCTGGTGGCGCTGACGAAGCTCGTCTCCCAGCTCTCCCTCGCCTCGCAGCTGGTGGGTGCCTCCGACACCCTGCTCGCCCTCGCCGCGGCCTCCCCCGACGACTCGCCCCATCGCAGCGACGAGCCCTATCGCCGCGCGCTGGCCGGCATCCGCGCCCGCGTGGCGGCGACCCGGGCGCGGCTCGCCGGACGGAGCCCGGGCGCCGCGCCCTACGACAGCCCCGCGGCGCTGGCGGCGGACCTCGACGTGGTGCACCACTCCCTCGTCGCCAACCGCTCGGCGCCCCTCGCGCGCGGGCGATTGCGGCGGCTGCGGCGCGCGGTGTCGGTGTTCGGTTTCCACCTGGCGCCGATCGACCTGCGCCAGAACTCGGAGGTCTTCGAGCGGGTGGTGGCGGAGCTCCTGCATGCGGCGCGCCCGCAGATCGACTACTCCGCCCTGGACGAGGACGCACGCATCGCCCTGCTGCTGGAGGAGCTGGGGAGCGCACGGCCGCTGGCCTCGCCCTTCGTTGCCTACTCGGACGAGACCCGTGGCGAGCTCGCCATCTTCCACGCCGCCCGCCGCGCCCATCTGCGCTACGGTCCGGCGGCGCTCCCCAACTTCATCATCTCCAAGACCGACGGCGTCTCGGACATGCTGGAGCTGGCGGTGCTGCTGAAGGAGGCCGGGATCCTGCGCCCGATCGAGGGCGCGCTGGACGCCAACATCGTTCCGCTGTTCGAGACCATCGGCGACCTGCAGGCGGCACCCGCCGTGATGGACCGGCTCCTGTCGCTTCCGCCCTACGCCCGCCTGCTCGCCGCCCGCGGGCGGACCCAGGAGGTGATGCTGGGCTACTCCGACTCCAACAAGGACGGCGGCTTCCTCACCTCCGGCTGGGAGCTTTACAAGGCGGAGATCGAGCTGGTGCGTGTGTTCCGTGCGCACGGCGTGAAACTGCGCCTCTTCCACGGGCGCGGCGGTTCGGTAGGCCGCGGTGGCGGCCCCAGCTACCAGGCCATCCTCGCCCAGCCGGGCGGCGCGGTGCAGGGCCAGGTCCGGCTCACCGAGCAGGGCGAGGTGATTGCCGCCAAGTACACCAATCCGGAGGTCGGCCGGCGCAACCTGGAGGTGCTGGTGGCGGCCACCCTGGAAGCGACCCTGCTGGCCGGCGACGCGCCCGCGCCCCGGGACGAGTTCATCGCGGCCATGCAGGCGCTCTCCGACCACGCCTTCCGCGCCTATCGGGGCCTGGTCTACGAGACGGAAGGCTTCGAGCGCTACTTCCGGGAATCCACGGTGATCTCCGAGATCGCCGAGCTCAACATCGGCTCGCGCCCGGCCTCGCGCAAGAAGGGGACGAAGATCCAGGATCTGCGGGCGATTCCCTGGGTGTTCTCCTGGGCCCAGTGCCGGCTCATGCTGCCGGGCTGGTTCGGCTTCGGCTCGGCGGTCGAGGCCTTCCTCGCCGAGCGCGGCGAGGAGGCGGGCATGGCGCTCCTGCGGCGCATGCACCGGGAGTGGCCCTTCTTCGCCACCCAGCTCTCCAACATGGACATGGTGCTCGCCAAGAGCGACCTCGCCATCGCCGGCCGCTACGCCGCGCTGGTCCGCGACGAGCGCCTGCGCGAAGCGATCTTCGGCCGCATCTGCCGCGAGCACGCGGCCACGCTGACCGCCCTGCTCCGCATCACGGGCCAGGCCGAGCTCCTCGACGGCAACCCCTTGCTCAAGCGCTCCATCCGCAACCGCTTCCCCTACATCGACCCGCTCAACCACGTGCAGGTGGAGCTGCTGCGCCGGCATCGGGAGGGCAGCGACGACGAGCGCGTCCGGCGCGGCATCCACCTTTCCATCAACGGCATCGCGGCCGGCCTGCGAAACAGCGGATGAGAAGAACATGCCCAAGAACGAAACCCTGAGCGATGCCCGGCACCGCATCGTCATCGTCGGCGGGGGCGCCGGCGGCCTGGAGCTGGCCA
>DYFV01000102.1 GCA_020725025.1 Azoarcus sp. | reverse complement strand
CCATGTCCTACGACCACCGCATCATCGACGGCCGCGAGGCGGTGCTGGGCCTGGTCACCATGAAGGAAGCGCTGGAAGATCCGGCGCGTCTGATCCTCGACGTCTAATTCCGGAGAGGGCAAGGGGCGCCGCGCGGGGGAGGCATCGCCTTCCCCCGCGGCGCTTTCCTTGCCGCCTGCAAGAGGAAAAACAATGTCCAAGCAATTCGACGTGCTCGTCATCGGTGGCGGGCCCGGCGGCTATGTGGCCGCCATCCGCGCCGCTCAGCTCGGCTTCTCCACCGCGTGCGCAGAGTCCGCTCCCTACGCCGATCCCAAGGGCGAACCGCGCCTGGGCGGCACCTGCCTCAACGTGGGCTGCATCCCGTCCAAGGCGCTGCTGCACACCTCGCACCTCTTCGAGGAAGCCAACCACAGCTTCGCCGACCAGGGCATCAAGCTCTCGGGCAAGCCCTCGATCGACGTTGCCACCATGCTCGGCCGCAAGAACAAGGTGGTCGACCAGCTGACTCAGGGCATCAAGGGCCTGTTCAAGAAGAACAAGGTGACCTTCCTCGCCGGTCATGGCAGCTTCGTAGGCAACGAGGGCGGCCAGGTGCAGGTGCAGGTCGGCGACGAGCTGGTGCAGGCGAAGTACGTGATCGTCGCTACCGGCTCCAAGCCCCGCCACCTGCCGGGCATTCCGGTGGACAACAAGATCGTGTGCGACAACGTGGGCGCGCTCGACTTCGACTCGGTGCCGAAGAAGCTGGGCGTGATCGGCGCCGGCGTGATCGGGCTGGAGCTCGGCTCGGTGTGGCGCCGCCTGGGCGCCGAGGTCACCGTGCTCGAGGCGCTGCCCGACTTCATGCCCTTCGCCGATGCCGACGTCGCCAAGGAAGCGCTCAAGGTCTTCACCAAGCAGGGCCTCGCCATCCAGACCGGGGTGTCCATCGGCGAAGCGAAGGTCGGCAAGAAGGGCGTATCCGTCGCCTACACCGACAAGGACGGCAAGGCGGCCACCCTCGAATGCGATCGCCTCATCGTCTCGGTGGGCCGCGTGCCCAACACCGACGGCCTCAAGGCCGAGGCGATCGGTCTGTCGGTGAGCGAGCGCGGCCAGATCGTGGTGGACGACCACTGCCGCACCAACGTGCCCAACGTGTTCGCGGTGGGCGACGTGGTGCGCGGCCCGATGCTCGCCCACAAGGCGATGGAAGAGGGCGTCATGGTCGCCGAGATCATCGCCGGCCAGGCCGGTCACACCAACCTCGATCTGGTGCCGGGCGTGATCTACACCTCGCCCGAGATCGCCTGGGTGGGCAAGACCGAGCAGCAGCTCAAGAAGGAAGGCGTGGCCTACCGCGCCGGCAAGATCCCCTTCATGGCCAACGGCCGCGCGCTGGGCTCGGGTGACCCGACCGGCTTCGTGAAGATGCTCGCCGACGCCAACACCGACCGCATCCTGGGCGTGCACATCATCGGCGCCAACGCCTCGGAGATCATCGCCGAAGCGGTGGTGGCGATGGAGTTCGGCGCCGCCTCGGAAGATCTGGCGCGGATCTGCCACGCCCACCCGACCCTGTCGGAAGTCGTGCACGAGGCCGCCCTGGCGGTGGACAAGCGTCCGCTGCACTTCTGATAATCGCGGCATCGCCCGTGTGAGGGGTGGGGCAGGGGAGCACGGACTCTCCGCCCACCCCTTCTTCCTTTCGTGCTTACCGTCTCGCGCCGTTCATGCCCCACCAGATCCTGAAAGTGCCCGAACACGGCATGCTCGATGCCTACGAGGCCGAGCTGAAGGCCCGCGGCTACAAGTCCGATCCGGCCCAGCGCGCCGCGGCCCAGCGCCTGCAGCAGCTCTACAGTGAGCTCGTCGCGTTCAAGGCCGCCCGGCGCACCGCGCTCAGAAAGCTCCTCGCCCGCCCGCGGATGCCGCGCAGCGTCTATTTCTGGGGCGGAGTGGGGCGCGGCAAGAGCTTCCTCATGGACTGCTTCTTCGAGGCGGTGCCCTACAAGCGCAAGCGTCGGGTGCATTTCCACGCCTTCATGCACGAGGTGCACAACGAACTGCGCACCCTCAAGGACACCCCCGATCCGCTGCAGCGCGTGGCCGACCGCATCGCGCGCGAGACCCGGCTCCTGTGCTTCGACGAGTTCCACGTCTCGGACATCGCCGACGCGATGATCCTGGGACGGCTTCTGGAGGCACTCTTCGAGCGCGGGGTCATCTTCGTGATGACCTCCAACTATCCGCCCGAGGGGCTCTACCCGAACGGCCTGCAGCGCATCAACTTCCTGCCGACCATCGAGATGATGAAGCGGCGCTTCGACGTGATCGAGGTGGACAACGGCACCGATTATCGGCTGCGCACACTCGAGAAGATCGAGATCTACCTCGTGCCCCACGACGCCGACGCCGAGCACAAGATGAGCGAAGATTTCCGCCGGCTCGCGGGCACCGAGGGCGCGCCCGGCGCCATCGAGCTCTTCGAGCGCCCGGTGCCCGTCGTCCGGCGCGCGCCGGGCGTGATCTGGTTCGACTTCGCCACCCTGTGCGGGGGGCCGCGCTCCCAGAACGACTACCTGGAGATCGCGCGCGAGCACCACAGCCTCATACTCTCGGACGTGCCGCGCATGGGGCCCGGCAACGCCTCGGAGGCGCGCCGCTTCACCTGGCTGGTGGACGTCCTCTACGACCACCGCGTGAAGCTCGTGATGAGCGCCGCGGTGCCCGCGCACGAGCTCTATACCGAGGGGCACAACGCCCAGGAGTTCGTGCGCACGGTCAGCCGCCTGATCGAGATGCGTAGCCGCGATTACCTCGCCGAGGCGCACCGCGTCGAATAGCGCGTCGGGGCCGGGTATCGCACACCCGGCAAAATGCCCGTACGGCTGCTAACATGGATAAATCGCGTCGCAGCGCAGTCCTCGCGCTCGGGTGCGAGCCGGGCCATAACCAGACGTGAACGAAGAACGCTCAGTATCCGCTCGAAGCTGTCGCGCTGTCTCCGACTTCGCTGCGGAGACGCCCCCCTCGTCAACCGTGCGCGAGCCTATGGACCACAAAGCCATTACTGCGGCGTACAAGCGCTATGCTCCCGTCTACGATCTTCTCTTCGGACCGCTCTTCGAGCCCGGGCGACGACGCCTGGTGCAAAGCCTCAACTTCCTGTCCGGCGACGAAGTGCTGGAGGTCGGCGTCGGGACGGGGCTGTCCCTGCGCCATTACCCGCGCGACGTGCGGGTGACCGGTATCGACCTCTCGCCCGACATGCTGGCGCGTGCCGGCGTCCAGGTGCGGCGCCACGGCCTGCGCAACGTCGAGCTGATGACCATGGACGCCCAGCGCCTGACTTTCCCCGATGCGAGCTTCGACAAGGTGGCGGCCATGTACGTCGCCTCCGTCGTGCCCGATCCGGCACAGATGATGCGGGAGCTCGAGCGGGTGTGCCGGCCGGGCGGCGAGGTCGTCGTCCTCAATCATTTCAGCCGCGGCAACGGGGTGACCGCGCGCATCGAGCGTGGCCTCGCGCCGCTCGCCCGCTCGCTCGGGTTCCGTCCGCTCTTCCCCCTGGACGCCTTCATCGCGCTCACCCGCCTCGAGCTCACCGAGGCCACCCCGGTCAACGCCTTCGGCTACTGGACGCTGCTGCGTTTCAGGAACGCGGTCTAGCGGAACGGCGCCTCGGGCGTTCGGTCCACGGGAGACCGCAGCGGGGGAAATCAGCCATGCTCAGCGTTCGTTGTGCGGCCTGCATCGCGGCCGGCCTCCTCGCCTCGACGGCGCACGCCGGCGGCTCGAACTACGGTGTCCGTCCCGGAGCCTTGCCCGAGGTGCGCGGGGCCGTGCAGGAATGGGCGGTGCCGACGCCCGAATTCGCACGCGATCCGGCCCCTGGGCCGGACGGGGCGATCTACATCGCGGTGATGCGCGGCAACCGCATCGCGCGCTTCGATCCGGAAAAGGCGAGCTTCCGCGAGTGGACGTTGCCGGCAGGCGCACAACCGCACGGCCTCGTGGTCGATGGCGAGGGCATCGTCTGGTACACCGGCTACGGCAACGACACCATCGGGCGGCTCGATCCGGCTACCGGAGCGGTGAAATCGTACTCGGTGCCAGGAGGCGGCAACCCGCATACGGCGGTGCTCGACGGCAAGGGCGGGCTGTGGTTCACCCTTCAGCGCGGCAACCGCATCGGGCGCCTCGACCGGGCGAGCGGTGAGATCCGCACCTGGCAGACCTCCGGCGGACCCTACGGCATCGCCATCGACAAGGCGGGCCATGTCTGGTTTTGCCGCCTTTCGGGCGACAGCCTCGGGCGCTTGGACCCGGAGAGCGGGCGCATCGAGGACATCCCGACCGGGACCGGCAGCGGACCTCGGCGCATGGCCGCCGGGCCCGACGGCACGCTATGGGTGACGGCCTACGGGGCAGGACGGCTGCTCAAGGTCGATCCGGCCGCAAGGCGCATCGTGGCGTCGTATCCGATGCCGGCAGGGGAGGGCGGCGGCCCCTACGCGGTGACGGTGGACGGGGTGGGGCGCGTGTGGGCGAACGAGATCCATCACGACAGCGTGGCCCTCTTCGACCCCGAGAGCGAGGCCTTCAGGGTGATCGACCTGCCCTCGGACAACGTCGGCATCCGCAAGGCGATCATCGACGCCGCCGGCCGCTACTGGTACATGGGGTCGCACAACGGCCGGCTGGGCGTGATCGAATAGGGGCGCCGGCGATCGCGGCGCCGGTGTCCCGTCCTTACACCCGGAAGCGTTGCACCGTCGCCTCGAGGCTTTGCGCGAGCGCCTGCAACTCGTTCGCGCGTTCCAGCGAGTCGCGGGTGGCAGCGTGGTTGCGCTCGCTCATCTGGGCGATGTGCTCGATGCTGCGCGCGATGTCCGTGCTCGCCGCGCGCTGCTCGCGCAGGGCCATGTCGATCGAGGACACGGCGGTGCGCACCCGCTCCGATCCGCTCGCCAGCATGCCGACCGCCGCGCGCGCCGCGTCCGCCCGAGTGGCACCCGTTTCCGCGAGCTCCCGGCCGTCCTGCATGCTGCGCACCGCCTCCTGGGCGCTCGCCTGGACCCGCTGGATCATGCCGGTGATCTCGTGGGTCGACTGCGCGGCGCGCTCGGCGAGCTTCCTCACCTCGTCGGCCACCACCGCGAAGCCGCGTCCCTGCTCGCCGGCCCGGGCGGCCTCGATGGCGGCGTTCAGCGCCAGCAGGTTGGTCTGCTCGGCCACGCCCTGGATCACCTTGACCACTTCCGAAATGCCTTCGGCGCTCGCGGAGAGGTCGGCCATGACCTCGGTGGAGGCGCTCATGCGCTCTGCGATGCGGGTGATCGTCTCGGTCGCTTCCCCGATCACGGTGCTGCCGTGAGTGACCTGCTGCGCGCTCTCGCCCGAGAGCCGGTTGGCTTCGTCGGCATGCTCGGCCACCTGGCCGATGCTCACCGTCATCTCTTCCACCGCTGCGGCGATCGCGCTGCCCGATTCACTCTGCTCCATCGAGGCGTTCGCGATCGCTTCCTCGTTGTGGCGCAGCCCGTCGATCGCGCCGGCAACCGCATCCGCTGCCCGGCGGATCTCTCCGATCGTGCCGATCAGCCCGTCCTGCATCGACTTCATGGCGGCGAGCAGGCTGTCCTGGTCGCCCGCGCGGGTTTCGATGCGCTCCCCAAGGTCGCCGGCGGCGATGCGCCGCGCGACACGCACCGCGTAGGCCGGTTCCCCGCCGAGCTGGTGGATCAGGTCGCGGATCACGTAGATCGAAACGCCCACGCAAACGAGCAGGGCGCCGGCCGCGAGCACCGCCGCGAAGAGGCGTGCGGCCTCGTAGGCGGCGATGATCTCCTCACGCATTACCCCGGCCTGTGCTTCGAGATGCTCCATCTGCTCGAGCAGCTGGCCGCGCACCACCCGCCACGCGGGCGTCTCCTGCTCGACGAGGATCTTCTTGGCCTGCTCGAGATCGCCGCCTTTCACGGCCTCGATGACCTGCTTGCGCAGGGGTGCCCACTTCCTGGCGTCGTCCTCCAGCATCCTCGCCGCCTGGGCGTTCCCTTTCAGCGTGTCGGGCTGGCCCGTGACCCGGGCGAGCACTTCATCGAAGCCGCTCTCGGCCTTCGCGAAGTTCTGGTAGGCCTGCGGGTTCTCGGGGTCGAGCAGGATGTTGCGCAGCGCCTGGCCCATCTGCAGGCCTTGCGCATAGGCGTTGGTGACGTCGCGCTCCATCTTGAGCTCGGTATCGATGAACCCGATGGTGCGCTCCTGGGTGCGCTGCATCTGCCACATCGAGCCCGCAAGCGCGATGATGAATAGTCCGCAGGTGAGCGTCACGAGGACGATCAGCTGGGTACGGACCGACCATTTGCCTGCCATGATGGTGTCCTCCGGAGATTCTCGAGTTCTTTTCCGCCCCGGATCGGCGGGCGGTGCGAATGCCACGGAGCTATTTTCGGCCGCCCGCAGGAAACATTTACTGACGATGGTCAGTTCTTCATTAGAAAAAAGAGATACGCCCATCGCATCGCCGCGGGCGATGCGATGGGCGTGAAGGACGCTAACTGCTGCGGCGTTCGGGTCAGGTGCCGATCACCCCGCCATCTTCCTTGGTGATAACGACCGTCGCCGACCGCGGACGGCCTCCCGACGCCTCCGGCCAGTGGCTGAAGGCGAGCGGATTGGCGGCGATGTACTCGTCCATGGACATGCCCTCCGGCATCACCGGGCGGTTCGGGTGGCTGCCCACCTCACCCGGATGCTGGATGTTGATGAACATGGTGCGCTGGTCGGGCGTCCAGCTGATGCCGGTGATCTCGCAGCCGGCCGGGCCGACCAGGAAGCGCCGGATCTCGCCGCTGGCGGGGTCGGCGCAGAGCATCTGGTTGTTGCCCTGGCCGAGGTAGTCGCCGGTGTTGGAGAAGTTGCCGTCGGTCTGGATCCACAGCCGCCCGTCCTCGTCGAAGGCGAGTCCGTCGGGGCTGTTGAACGTGTTGTCCGCGGTGATGTTGGCCGAGCCGGAGCGCAGGTCGTCGCGCTTCGGGTGGGCGATCGGGTTGCCCGCGAGCACGAAGAGATCCCACTCGAAGGAAGTGGCGGCCGCATCGCCGGCCGCCTCGCGCCAACGGATGATCTGGCCGTAGCGGTTGGCCGTGCGCGGATTGGCGTCGTCGGTGACTTTGCGGCCGCTGTTGTTGGTGAGGGTGCAGTAGACCTCGCCGGTTTCCGGATGCACGGTGATCCATTCGGGGCGGTCCATCTTGGTGGCACCGACCGCATCGGCCGCGAGCCGTGCCTTGATCAGCACCTCGGCCTGGTCGGCGAAGCGCGGGTCGGCGGCGAGCACCGGGTTCGCGAACTTGTCGAGGAGGATCCACTCGCCCGTGCCCATGAAGTCGCCGGAGGCGGCGCCGTCGGAGAAGCGTGCCACGTAGAGCTTGCCGTGGTCCAGAAGGCGGCCGTTGTCCTTGCCCCGCCCGGGCGCGTAGTGCCCGTCGGACACGAACTTGTAGATGTAGTCGTGGGCCTGGTCGTCGCCCATGTAGACGACCGGGCGGCGGTTGCGCGAGAGCGTGAAGGCGGCGTTTTCGTGCTTGATGCGGCCCAGTGCGGTGCGCTTCACCGGCATCGACTCGGGGTCGAACGGATCGATCTCGACCACCCAGCCGAAGCGATTGCACTCGTTGGGTTCCTTCATGTAGTCGAAGCGATCGTCGTGCTCCTCCCAGCGATAGCCGGTCCCCTTGGCACTGATGCCGTAGCGCTTCATCAGCTCGTCGCGGCCGTCGCTTCCCGCCGTGGTGCCGAAGTAGCCGTTGAAGTTCTCCTCACAGGCCAGGTAGGTGCCCCACGGCGTGAAGCCGTTGGCGCAGTTGTTGAGGGTGCCGAGCACCCGGGTGCCGCTCGGGTCGGCGTTGGTGCGCAGGAGAGGGTGGCCCGCGGCGGGACCCGAGATCGCGATCGGCGTGTTGCCGGTGACGCGGCGGTTGAAGCGCGAGCCGGTGACGATCTCCCACTTGCCATGACGCTCGGCCACATGCAGCACCGAAAGACCGTGGGCGTTCTGGGCCTTGAGCACCTTGTCGGCCGTCCAGGGTTCGAGGTACTCCTGGCCGAACAGGTATTCGTAGTTGGTGTACTCGTGGTTCATCACGAGCAGGCCTTCCTTGCTCGAATGGCGGTGCAGCGGGAAGAAGTGCATCCCGTCGTGGTTGTCGCCGATCTGGCGTGCCTGCTCTTCCCCGGTGTTGCCGGCATCCGGGCGCCAGGCGGGCGAGTCGGCGAAGAGCGCCTCGCCCCAGCGGGCGAAGACCTGGGTGCGGTAGCCGGGCGGAACCACGACGGAATCACCGGAGGCGGTGGCCACCGGGGCGAAACCGATCTTCAGCGCCTTCTTCGCCTTCATCGGCATGTGGTCGGCCTTGGCGAACGCGGCGATCGGACCCGCCAGGAAGGCGGCGGCACCGAGGCCGGCGCCGCTCTTCAGGAAGCCGCGGCGCGTCACCGCGCGCGCCACCACCTCCTGGAAATCCTCGTTGGCGGAGAGGTTGTCGGAACACTCCTCGCGACCGGGCTTGCTCATTGTTCTACTCCTGTTGGTTAGGGGGCGATCGGATTGTCGGGAGTACAAGTTGCACGAGGATGAAGCGGGCATGACAGGCGAGGGCAAGCCCAGGCGCAGCAGGGCGTATTCCCAATGCGGCGCTCGGCGTAGAATCACGCTTCATTCCTACCTGCGCCGCCGAGTGCCGCCGGCGTCTCTGCCCGATGTCCGATCCCGCATCGCTCTTCGCGCCCGATGGGCCGCTCGCCCGGGCGATTCCCGCGTTCCGGGCGCGGCCGCAGCAGATCGAGATGGCCCAGCGCATCAGCGAAGCGCTGCGCGAGAACCGCGTGCTGGTGGCGGAGGCGGGAACCGGCACCGGAAAGACCTTCGCCTATCTCGTCCCGGCCCTGATGGCGGGTGGGAAGGTCATCATCTCCACGGGTACCAAAACGCTGCAGGACCAGCTCTTCAACCGGGACCTGCCCACCGTGCGCGCGGCCCTCAAGGTACCGGTGTCGATCGCGCTCCTGAAGGGCCGTGCCAATTACGTCTGCCCCTACCATCTGGAACGCAACGCCCGCGACGGGCGCTTCCAGAGCCCCCAGGAGGCGGCGGATCTGCGCGCCATCGTGCGTTTCGCCAAGACGACGCACACCGGCGACAAGGCCGAGTGCAGCGACGTGCGCGAGGACTCGCCCGCGTGGCTGTCGGCCACCTCCACCCGTGACAACTGCCTCGGCCAGGAGTGTCCCAACGTCAAGGAGTGCTTCGTGCTCGCCGCTCGCCGCGCGGCGATGGAGGCCGACGTGGTGGTGGTGAACCACCATCTCTTCTTCGCCGACGTGATGCTGCGCGACGAAGGCATGGGTGAGCTCCTGCCCGCCTGCAACGCGGTGATCTTCGACGAGGCCCACCAGCTGCCGGAGACGGCGAGCCTGTTCTTCGGCGAGAGCGTGTCCACCGCCCAGGTGCTCGAGCTGGCGCGCGACACCCGCTCGGAGACGCTTGCCGCGGCGCGCGACTGCCGCGATCTGATCGATGCCACCCGCGCCCTGGAGAAAGCCGCACGCGACCTGCGGCTCGCCTTCGGCGCCGAGCCGGCGCGCCTTTCGGCGGCTCAGGCGGCGGCGCTTCCGGCGTTCGACAAGGGCGTCGCCGACTTCGCCGACGAGCTCGCGCGCTTCGGCGAGATCCTCGGCACCCAGGCCGAGCGCTCGGAGGGGCTCGCGAACTGCCTGCGCCGTGCCGGCGAGATCGCGGAGCGCCTGACGAAGTGGCGCACACCCGAGTCGAACGAGCTCATCCGCTGGGTCGAGGTGTTTACCCAGTCGGCGACGCTCAACAGCACGCCGCTCCACGTCTCGAACGTGTTCCGCCGTCAGGTCGAGAGCCACCCGCGCGCCTGGATCTTCACCTCCGCCACCCTGGCGGTGGGCCAGGACTTCGGCCACTACTGCGGCGAGCTGGGGCTGTCCTTCCTCGCGCCGGCGCCGCTCACCGCGGTGTGGGGGAGCCCCTTCGACTACGGCGAGCAGGCGGTGCTCTACGCGCCGCAGAACATGCCGGATCCCAACCACCCCGATTATGCGGAGGCGGTGGCGCGCGTGGCGCTGCCCCTGATCCGCGCCGCGCGGGGCCGCACCTTCGTGCTGTGCACCTCCCTGCGCGCGATGCGGCGGGTGCATGGGCTCCTCGCCGAGGCCTTCGCCGCAGGCGGCGACACGCTGCCGCTGCTCCTGCAGGGCGAGGGTTCGAGGAGCGAGCTCCTGGACCGCTTCCGGCGGTTGGGCAACGCGGTGCTGGTGGCGAGCCAGAGCTTCTGGGAGGGCGTGGACGTGCCCGGCGACGCCCTCTCGCTGGTGGTGATCGACAAACTTCCCTTCGCACCACCCGACGACCCGGTGCTCGCGGCGCGCATCGAGCACCTGCAGAAGAGCGGCAAGAGCCCGTTCATGCACTACCAGCTGCCGCGCACCGTCATCAACATGAAGCAGGGGGCCGGCCGCCTCATCCGCAGCGAGGGCGACCGCGGCCTGCTCTGCATCTGCGACCCGCGCATGATCGACAAGCCCTACGGCAAGGTGGTGTGGCGCAGCCTCCCCCCGATGCGGCGCACCCGCGTCGAGGCCGAGGCGGTGGCCTTCCTCGAAGCGCTGCCGCCGCCCTTCGCGGCACCCGGTGAAGGCGAGGGGCGGCAAACTGGAACCTGATGCCCACCCGCTGCTGAGGGCCCTCGCCGAGGGCGACTGCGAGGAGGTCGCGGCGCGCCTGAACCGCGGCTGCCAGTGCGTCTCGCTCGACCACGAGCGCCTGCGCGCCGAGCTCGAGCGCGATCCCCGCGACGGGGCGCTGCTCGCCATGATCGGCGCTTCGCGCCCGCACCTCTTCGCCGATTCGGTGGCCTTCCTGCCCGAGCGCCAGCAGGCCCGCATGGCCGACATCGTGGCTGCGGTGGAGCGGGTGGTGGCGTTGCCGGCATGGCAGGCGAGCGTGCTCGAGACGGCGCCCCCGGCGGCGCGGGTCGAGACCGCCGCCTCCGGCGTCTTCCTGGGCTTCGATTTCCACCTCGGGACCGCCGGCCCGCAGCTCATCGAGGTCAACACCAATGCCGGGGGCGGGCTCCTGAACGTGGCGCTCGCCCGCGCACAGCGCGCCTGCTGCGCCGAGGTCGCCCCGCTGGAGGCCGCCATGTCGCCGGGCGGACCGGGCGATCCCGAAGCGGCCTTCCTGGACATGTTCCGCGCCGAATGGCGTGCCGTGCGTGGCGATGCACCATGGCGCACGGTGGCGATCGTCGACCGCGATCCCCAGGGGCAATACCTGCTGCCGGAGTTCCTGCTCTTCCAGCGGCTCTTCGAG
This sequence comes from Azoarcus sp., assembly GCA_020725025.1. Classification (GTDB taxonomy): domain Bacteria; phylum Pseudomonadota; class Gammaproteobacteria; order Burkholderiales; family Rhodocyclaceae; genus Aromatoleum. The sequence continues at coordinate 5,089 of DYFV01000102.1, read as the reverse complement.
CGCGAGGGGCTGGCCGCCTACATCTGCGATCCGGCCGAGCTCTCCTGGCACGACGGGCAGCTGTGGCTGGGCGAGACGGCGATCGATCTGGTCTATAACCGGCTCACCGACTTCGCCCTGGCGGAACCCGAGAGCGCCGCGCTCGCCGCCGCATGGGCGGCCCAGGGCGCGGTCGTCACGCCGCACCCGCGCGCCCATTCGCTGTACGCGGACAAGCGCAACCTGGCGCGCCTGGGTGACGAGTCGGCACTCGCTGCGCTGGGGGTGGATGCGCCGACCCGCGCCGTCCTTGCCGCCGGCATCCCGCCCACGCAAAGGGTGCGTCCCGAGGACGCCGAGCTCCTGTGGCAGGGGCGCCGCAACCTGTTCTTCAAGCCCGCCACCGGTTTCGGCAGCCGCGCCGCCTACCGCGGCGACAAGCTCACCCGGCGGGTGTTCGAGGAGATCCTCGCCGGTGACTACATCGCCCAGCGCCTGGTGGCGCCGGGCGAGCGGCACCTGTCGGTCGCCGGCGTGCCCACCGAGCTCAAGATGGACCTGCGCTGCTATGCATACCGCGGCAAGGTGCAGCTCGTGGCGGCGCGGCTCTACCGCGGCCAGACCACAAATTTCCGCACCCCCGGCGGCGGCTTCGCGGCGGTGGTGGCGCTGCCCTGCGGGCAGCCCTGACTCGATGGTGGTACCCCCTTCGACGGAGGCCCGCGCCGTCCGTCCCGGCGGCGCAATGTTGTATCCTCTGAGGCCCGACTCCTCCCATGGGCCGTCCTGAAGATGATCGTGTTCGGCATCGCCGGCTGGTCCGGTTCCGGCAAGACCACCCTGATCGAGAAGCTCATCCCGCAGCTCACCGCGCGGGGCATCCGCGTGGCGGTGATCAAGCACGCCCATCACGGCTTCGACCTCGATCGCCCGGGCAAGGATTCCTACCGGCACCGCGAGGCCGGCGCGACCAAGGTGTTGATGCTCTCCAACGACCGCTGGGTGCTCATGCACGAGCTGCGCGGCGCGCCCGAGCCCGGCCTCGAGGAGCAGCTGCGCCTGCTCGAGCCTTGCGACCTGGTGCTGATCGAGGGCTTCAAGGCGGCCGCCGTGCCCAAGGTGGAGGTGTATCGGCCCGAGAACGGCAAACCGCCGCTGTGGCAGGACAACCCGCACGTGGTGGCGGTGGCCACCGAGGCGGATATCGACTGCCCCTTGCCGCGCCTGCCGCTCAACGACGCGGCCGCCGTGGCCGACTTCATCCTCGATTACGCCCGCAAGCCATGAACGCAGACATGCTCTCCTTCGACGAGGCGCGCGCCACCCTCATCGCCAAGACCCGGCCGCTGCGCGAGCTGGAAATGGCCGACACCCTGGTCGCCGCGGGGCGGGTGCTCGCCTCCGACGTCGTGTCGCCCCTCGCGGTGCCAGCCCTGGACACCTCCTCGATGGACGGCTACGCCGTGCGGACGGCCGACGTGACGGCTTCCGGCACCGTCCTGCCCATCACCCAGCGCATCCCCGCCGGCAGCGTCGGCCATGCGCTCGAGCCGGGTTCGGCCGCCCGCATCTTCACCGGCGCGCCGCTGCCGCCGGGCGCCGACGCGGTGGTGATGCAGGAACTGTGCGAGCACCGGGGCGAATCCGTGGTGATCAACCACGCGCCCAGACCGGGCGAGGCGGTGCGCCGGGCGGGCAGCGAGCTTGCCCTCGGGGCGACCATCCTCGCCGCCGGCGCGCGCCTGCGTCCGCAGGAGATCGGCCTCGCCGCTTCGGTCGGGCTGGCTCAGCTGCCGGTCGTGCGCCGCATGCGGGTGGCGCTCTTCTCCACCGGCAGCGAGCTGGTGATGCCCGGCGAGCCGCTGCCGCCCGGGGGCGTGTACAACTCGAACCGTTTCCAGCTGCGCGCGCTCCTCGCGCAGCTCGGCTGCGAGGTGACCGATCTGGGCATCGTACCCGACCGACTCGACGACACTCGCGCGGTGCTGCGCGAGGCGGCCCAGGGGCACGACCTCATCGTCACCAGCGGGGGCGTGTCGGTGGGCGAGGAGGATCACGTCAAGCCGGCGGTCGAGGCCGAGGGCGTGCTCGAGATGTGGAAGATCGCGATGAAGCCCGGCAAGCCGCTCGCCTACGGGCGGGTCGGGGCGGCCGCCTTCATCGGCCTGCCCGGCAACCCGGTGTCGAGCTTCGTCACCTTCCTCCTGATGGTGCGGCCCTTCATCCTCGCCACCCAGGGGGTGCGCGAGGCCGTGCCGCGCGCCGTCACCCTGCGGGCCGACTTCGACTGGCCGCGGCCGGACAAGCGCCGCGAGTTCCTGCGTGCCCGGGCGAACGAGTCGGGCGGCGTAGAGATCCATGCGAATCAGGGCGCCGCTGCGCTGTCCTCCATCGTATGGGCGGACGGGCTGGTCGACGTGCCCGCCGGCACCCCCATCGAGCGCGGCCAGCCGGTGCGCTTCGTCCCCTACGGCGAGTTGTTATACTGAGGCCCATGAACGTCAAAGTCCTTTATTTCGCGTCGCTGCGCGACGCCGTCGGCTGCTCCGAAGAGTCCTTCGCGCTGCCTTCGGGCGTGTCCACCGTCGGCGAGCTGCGTGCCTTCCTGGCCGATCGCGGCGATGCCTGGCAGGCCCTGGCGGAGGGGCGCAACGTGCGCGCGGCGCTCAATCAGCGCATGGCCGGCCCGGCCTCGCTGGTCGGCCCCGGCGACGAAGTCGCCTTCTTTCCCCCCGTTACCGGAGGCTGACACCGTGTCGGTAAGCGTCCAGCGTGAAGACTTCGATCCGGGCGCGGAGACCGCGGCGCTGTCGGCGGGGCGACACGACGTGGGGGCGGTCGCCACCTTCGTCGGGCTGGTGAGGGCCGCGAACGAGGGCAGCGGGGTGTCCGCCATGACCCTGGAGCACTACCCGGGCATGACCGAGCGCTCCCTCGAAGAGATCGCCGGGGAGGCCCGCAATCGCTGGCACCTCCTGGGCGTTCGGGTGATTCATCGCTACGGCCGGCTCGAGCCGGGGGAGCGTATCGTGTTCGTCGGCGTGGCCGCGGCCCATCGCGGCGAGGCCTTCGCCGCCTGCGAATTCATCATGGACTACCTGAAGACCCGCGCCCCCTTCTGGAAGCTGGAGGAAACGCCCGAGGGTGCCCGCTGGGTCGACGCGCGGGAGAGCGACGACAGCGCCGCCGCGCGCTGGGACGACGTGGAGCTGCGGCGCTGAGGCCGCCGGGCGGTTGGTCCGTCGCATAAAAACAAACGGCGCCCGCGGGCGCCGTTTCTCATGGTGCAGTACGCGCTCAGCGCTTGCCCCGGGTCCCGGTGCCCTGCTGAGTGAACGCCTGGAAGGCCTCGGTGGAGGCCCGCGTCATCTGCTCGAAGGCCGCACGCGTGGTGTCCATGGCGCTCTGGATGGCGGTCATGGCGTTCTGGTCGGTGATCGGCATGCCCTTGAAGACCTTCTGCATCGCCTCGAACATGTCCTGGCTGCCGAGAGACAGCTGCTCGCCGACGAGCTTGCCGATCTCGGCCTGAGCACGGCTGGTGAGCTCGGCCATCTCGCGTGCGCACGCCAGCATCTTCTCCGCGGTGCTCTGGGCGTACTGGGAGCGCAGTTCCATCATCTCCTGGGGATCCTTGACGCTGGAGAGCGCCTTGGCGTTCTGCACCCCTTCTTCGAACAGGCTCTTGGCCGTCGCGACCTGCAGTTCCATGATGCGCTGCGAGTTTTCGATGGACATCTGCGCCAGACGCATTGCCGCCTCGAGGTTCTTCTTCTGGAGCTCGTTGAACTGATCCTGCTTCGTAGCCATCCTTTTCCTCCACACACGGGTTAGATGTTCAATGAGGCTGCACACGTCGCTTTCGGTACGAATCACCCCGGTGCGTCGCTCCCTCGCCCTGTTGCTAACCATAGCACAGCAGAATGTGGCGAGGAGTGCGGAGAGGGCCGAACCCCACGAGCGCATCCGAAGTTGCACTGCAGCAACATTATAGGGGTGTCGCCGGCAATCGCGCTCGCCGAAGCGCTCCCGTGGCAGTTGAATTCGCCGGGCACGCCCCCATCTGCGTGGCAACTCCCTACCGGCCACAAGGATTTTCGCCATGCGCTTCGACAAGCTCACAACCAAGTTCCAGCAGGCCCTCAGCGATGCACAGAGCATCGCCGTGGGCAACGACCAGCAGTTCATCGAGCCGCAGCATCTGCTGAAGGCGCTCCTCGAGCAGGAGGACGGCGGCACGGTGTCGCTGCTGCAGCGCGCCGGAGTCAATGTGCCGCCGCTGAAGAGCGCGCTCGACAAGGCCATCGGCCGCCTGCCCAAGGTGGAAGGGCACGGTGGCGAGGTACAGGTCGGACGCGACCTGTCCAATCTGCTGAACCTCTCCGACCGCGAGGCGCAGAAGCGCGGCGACCAGTTCATCGCCACCGAGATGTTCCTGCTCGCGCTCAGCGAAGACAAGGGCGAGACGGGCCGGCTGCTGAAAGAGCACGGGCTCTCCCGCAAGCCGCTGGAGGCGGCCATCACCGCGGTGCGCGGTGGGGCGGGGGTGTCGAGCCAGGAGGCCGAGGGCCAGCGGGAGGCGCTTGCCAAGTATTGCCTGGATCTAACCGACCGGGCCCGCGCGGGCAAGCTCGATCCGGTGATCGGGCGCGACGACGAGATCCGCCGCACCATCCAGATCCTGCAGCGGCGCACCAAGAACAACCCGGTGTTGATCGGCGAGCCCGGCGTGGGCAAGACCGCGATCGTCGAGGGGCTCGCCCAGCGCATCGTCAATGGCGAGGTGCCCGAGACGCTCAAGGGCAAGCGCGTGCTCTCCCTCGACATGGCGGCACTGCTCGCCGGCGCGAAATACCGCGGCGAGTTCGAGGAGCGCCTGAAGGCGGTGCTCAAGGAGATCGCCCAGGAGGAAGGGCGCATCATCGTCTTCATCGACGAGCTGCACACCATGGTGGGCGCGGGCAAGGCCGAAGGCGCCATCGACGCCGGCAACATGCTCAAGCCCGCGCTCGCCCGCGGCGAGCTGCACTGTATCGGCGCCACCACCCTGGACGAGTACCGCAAGTACATCGAGAAGGACGCCGCGCTGGAGCGCCGCTTCCAGAAGGTG
>DYFV01000101.1 GCA_020725025.1 Azoarcus sp. | reverse complement strand
CAGTTGTGCTATGAGAACCAACTGTACTGTGCCGGGAACCTACGACTTAGGTCATAGGGCAAGTAAAGTATAGAACACTATTCCGTGCACATACAACGAAAAAGTCACGGTCCTTCGGCTAACCGCAATGGATATGGGGGATTGCGGCGCTCGGCACGCCCCCGTCCTGCAATTTTTCGCCGCATTGGATAGAATTCAACCCTTTATCCACTAGCGTCTTGGATACGACGATGGCACTGATAGTTCAGAAGTACGGCGGCACCTCGGTGGGGAGCCCGGAGCGCATCAAGAACGTCGCCCGGAAGGTGGCGAACTTCCAGGCGCAGGGCCACCAGGTGGTGGTCGTGGTGTCTGCGATGAGTGGGGAAACCAACCGCCTGATCGCGCTCGCCAAGGAAGTGGCCACCCAGCCCGACCCGCGCGAGCTGGACGTGGTGGTGTCGACCGGCGAGCAGGTCACGATCGGCTTGCTGTGCATGGCCCTGCACGACATCGGGGTCAAGGCCAAGAGCTACACCGGCGGACAGGTGCGTATCCTGACCGACAGCGCGCATACGAAGGCGCGCATCCTCAATATCGACGAGGCCCCCGTCAAGAAGGATCTGGACGAGGGCAACGTGGTGGTGGTCGCCGGTTTCCAGGGCGTCGACGAGAACGGCAACATCACCACCCTCGGACGCGGCGGCTCGGATACCACCGGGGTGGCGCTTGCCGCGGCGCTTAAGGCCGACGAGTGCCAGATCTACACCGACGTGGACGGGGTCTACACCACCGACCCGCGCATCGTCCCGGAAGCGCGCAAGCTCGACGCCATCACCTTCGAGGAGATGCTGGAGCTCGCGAGCCTCGGTTCCAAGGTGCTGCAGATCCGCTCGGTCGAATTCGCCGGCAAGTACAAGGTCAAGCTGCGCGTCCTCTCCAGCTTCCAGGAAGGGGAGGGCACGCTCATCACTGTTGAGGAAGATCAGAAAATGGAACAACCCGTCATCTCCGGCATCGCCTTCAACCGCGACGAGGCCAAGCTCACCGTGCTCGGAGTGCCCGACAAGCCGGGTATCGCCTATCAGATCCTGGGGCCGATCGCCGATGCCAATGTGGACGTCGACATGATCATCCAGAACGTGGGCCACGACGGGACCACCGACTTCTCGTTCACCGTGAGCCGCGGCGATCTCGACAAGGCGGTGAAGATCCTCGAGGGGGTGAAGGATCACATCGGCGCCCGTGCCATCTCCAGCGACAAGACGATGGCCAAGGTTTCGGTGGTCGGCATGGGCATGCGCTCGCACCCGGGCGTGGCGTCCAAGATGTTCCGCACGCTCGCCGAGGAGGGGATCAACATCCAGATGATCTCCACGTCCGAGATCAAGATCTCGGTGGCGATCGAGGAGAAGTATCTGGAGCTCGCCGTGCGCGTGCTGCACAAGGCCTTCGGCCTCGACGCCGCCGCCTGAGTTTGACCCCGGGGCGCGGAATCGCTATGATCGCGCCCTCGAAGGTTGGAGAGTTGGCCGAGAGGTCGAAGGCACTCCCCTGCTAAGGGAGCATACCGGCTAAAACCGGTATCGAGGGTTCGAATCCCTCACTCTCCGCCAGTCCGAGCAATGAGCCCGCCCTCGTCGGCGGGTTTTTTGTTTTCCGGGGCCGTCGAATCGCTCCGAACCCGTCAGGTCTGCCCCAGCCACACCGCGACCCGGGTACCGCCGTTCGGATGGCGCTCGATGCGTACCTCGCCGCGATAGGCGAGGGCGATGTCCTGAACGATGGCGAGCCCGATGCCGTGCCCCGGGGTGCGCTCGTCGCCGCGCTGCCCGCGCTGAAGAAGCCGCTGCGGCTCGGCGATTCCCGGCCCGTCGTCGTCCACTGCCAACCACAGGCCTCCCGCGCGGCGCTCGGCGTGCACCGAGACCTCGTGGACCGCCCATTTGCAGGCATTGTCGAGCAGGTTTCCGAGAAGCTCCATGGCGTCGCCCTCGTCGATGCGTGCCGCCAGCGAAGCGGGGAGGTCGTGCGCAAGGCGCAGCGCGCGCGCGGCGTGGACCTTCGCCATGGTTGCGAGCAGCCGCTCCACGAGCGGCGCGAGCGCAAGCGGCGCGGCACTCTGGCTCGCGCCCGCGGTGGCGGCGCGCTGCAGCTGATACTGCACGATATCGTCCATCCGTCGCATCTGCTCGGCCACCACCTCGGGCAGATGCTCGTCGGCGGGTGCGCCACGCAGCACGGCGAGCGGGGTCTTGAGGCTGTGGGCGAGATCACCCAGGGCCGCGCGGTAGCGCTCGAGCTGGGTGCGCTCCCGCCCGAGCAGGCGGTTGAGGTTGGTCACCAGGGGCGCCAGTTCGGCCGGGTATCGTCCGGCGAGTTCCCGGGTCTCGCCCGCTTCCATGCGGGCGAGCTGGCGCGCCACGCGCCGCAGCGGGCGCAGTCCCCAATGCTGCACTCCCACCAGGGCGGGAAGCAGCAGCGCCGCCATGACGGCGAGGGCGCCCCATAGATTGCGCCGGTAGGTTTCCACTTCGGCGCCTCGGGCGGCGAGCGGGGCGGCTGCGCTGAAGGTGAGCAGGATGGGCTCAGGCCCGATCGCCCAGCGCACGCCCTGGCTCACCACCCTGTAGGGAGCGCCGTCCGCGCTCTCGCGGACGTCGCTGCGATGCTCGCCAGGGGCGAGCGCCCCCGCAAAGGGGATGTCGAGCCCGAGGGTCGAATCGGATTGCCAGTGCAGTCCCGCATCGGCCCGAAAAACGGCCGCATAAAGGCCGGAGCCGGGCAGGGCGAGGCGCGCCTCGGGCAACTGGCCGGGCATGCGAGGTACGCCGTCGGGCCCGTTTTCCACCGTACCCATGAGGAGATAGAGCAGCGCCTCGAGGCGAGCCGTCTGGGCGGCGTCGGCACTCGCCCGGAAGGCCCTGTCGAGTACGGCGCCGGTGAGCACCACGAAGGCGACCAGCACGGACAGCGAGACGAGAAGCAGGCGCGCGCGTAGCGACAGCGGCAGACGCCTCAACTCAGGCCTCCGCCGGCGCGAACCGGTAACCGCGCCCGCGCACCGTCTCGATCGGGCTCCAGCGGCCCTCCGGATCGAGCTTGCGTCGCAGGCGGCCGATGAGGACTTCCAGGACGTTGCTGTCCCGGTCGGTGTCATGGGGATAGAGATAGTCGGCGAGCTCCTGCTTCGAGACCACCCGCTCGCGATGGCGCACGAGGTAATCGAGAAGCCGGAACTCGAAGCCGGTGAGATCCACCGGTGCACCCTGGCAGCTCACCTGCTGCGCGTCCGGATCAAGGGCGTAGGGCCCGACCCGCAGCACGCGGCCGGCAGCGCCCGCGGCACGGCGCCACAGGGCGCGCACCCGCGCCACGAGCTCGGGCGTCTCGAACGGCTTGGTGAGATAGTCGTCGGCACCCGCTTCGAGGCCCTCCACCTTGTCCTGCCAGCGCCCGCGCGCCGTGAGGATCAGGATGGGCAGGAGCGAGCCGTCGGCACGCAGGCGCCGGATGAGCTCGAGCCCGGCGAGCTTCGGCAGGCCCAGATCGACGATCGCCACGTCGAAGGGGTACTCCCGGGCGAGGTAGAGGCCTTCTTCGCCGTCGCCCGCCTCGTCGACCGTGGCGCCCGTCTCGCGCAAGGCCGCCGCAAGGCTACATCGCAGCGGGGCCTCGTCCTCGATGAGCAGCAGGCGCATCTCAGCGGGTGGCGCCGGTGCGCGCGTCGACAACGATCACGCGTACTTCGCCGGACGGAGTGAGCACACGGACCCTGAACACCGGTCGTCCGTCCTGCTCGGCGCGGTCGACCGCCAGCACTCGTCCGCCGCTCGCCTGCTGGGCGCGGGCGGCCGCTTCGTCGCGGTCCATCGCGTGGGCGAACGGCTGGGCGAGGGCGAGGGTGAGGGTGAGCACGAGGGCGAGACGCGACACGGAAAGGTAGGGCATGGCGAGTCCTTTGCGGAGGTGGCGACATTGTGGCAGAAGCCGCGCGCAGCGCGCTTCCGCCCCCGATTCCGGGGCGCTCCGGTCAGGCCGGCGTCACCGACACGCGCACACGGAAGCGCCGCCCGGGTTCCTCGGTCATGAAACGCGTGTAGTGACGGCCATGGTACTCGTACTCGACCTGGTAGCCGGTCAACCGGTCCTCCCAGTCGTGCACCGTGCGGCAGCGCTGCACCTCCCGGTGCATCGGCTCGTTGCGGACCGGGCGATAGCCGCCGTTGTCGATGCGATCGCCCACGATGGCCCCGACGACCGCGCCGGCGGCGGTGGCCACCTTGCGCCCGTCGCCGCGGCCGACCTGGTTCCCGAGGATACCGCCCGCGATGCCGCCGATGATCGCGCCGCCGTAGGAGCGCCCCTCTTCGCGATATTCGTCGTGTTCGCTCAGGTACTCGGTACGGCAGCGCTGACGTGCGACCTTCACCCGCTCGTACTGGGGCGTCACGCGGGTCACCCTGGCCCAGTCGGTGTAGCTCGCGCTGTCGTGGTGTTCGTAGTCGTCGTAGCCGGCATGGGCGGTGGCGGCGAAGGCCAGGATGGAGGCGGCGACGATGGACTGCAGGCTCTTCATGATCTTCTCCTCGGCTTGCGTGCAACCGCGGCTGCGGTTCCATGGCGCCAAGACTAGACCCGGTTCGCTGAACGGATCGTGAACCGAGGCGTCGCATCCTTGCAGGGCGCCGGCGGCCGTTTTGTCGTATCCTTCGGCGCTCCCATTCCATGCTGCGGCGCACATGCAGCGCGCATGCCGGTGACGAGAACCGAAACATGAAACTTCAACCCGTCATTCTTTCCGGTGGCTCGGGCACCCGCCTGTGGCCGCTTTCCCGTGAACATCATCCCAAGCAGCTGCTGGCGCTGCTCGGCGATGACAGCCTGCTCCAGGACACTGCAAAGCGGCTTTCGGGTTTCGCCGGGCGCGTGCCGCTCGCTGCAGAGCCCATCGTGGTGTGCAACGAGGAATACCGCTTCATCACCGCCGAGCAGATGCGCGCGGCAGGTGTGGCGACGCGCCAGATGCTGCTCGAGCCCGTCGGGCGCAACACCGCCCCGGCGCTCACGCTCGCCGCGCTGGCGGCTGGTGCCGACGGCAGTGACGCCCTGCTCCTGGTCATGCCCGCCGATCATGTGATCCGTGATCGCGCCGCCTTTCATCTCGCCATCGACACCGGCATCGAAGGCGCGCTGGCCGGGGGCATGGTGACTTTCGGCATCGTGCCCGAGCGTGCCGAGACCGGATACGGCTATATCCGCATCGGTGCCCAGGCGTCGCCCGGCGTGCATGAAGTGGCGGCCTTCGTGGAGAAGCCCGACGCGGCGACCGCCGCCGGCTATCTCGCAAGCGGCGAGTACCTGTGGAACAGCGGCCTCTTCCTCGTCGGTGCCCGCACCTGGCTCGAGGCCATCGGCCATTTCCATCCGGAGATGCTCGAGGCCTGCCGGGCGGCGTTCGAGGGGGCCACGCGCGATGCCGATTTCGTGCGCATCGCGCGGGAGGCGTTCGAGGCCTGCCCCTCGGACTCGATCGACTACGCAGTCATGGAGAAGCTCGCCGGCACGCCGTCGCTGGGCATCGCCGCGCGGGTGGTGCCGATGTCGGTGGGCTGGTCGGACGTCGGGGCGTGGGACGCGCTATGGGCGCTCGCCGACAAGGACGCCGCGGGTAATGCGGCGCGCGGGGACGTGGTGCTCGAGGACACCCGCAACAGCCTGGTGATCGGCACGAGCTGCATGGTGGCCTGCCTCGGCGTCGACGATCTGGTCGTGGTGGAGACGCCCGACGCGGTCCTGGTCGCGCGCAAGGACCGCACCCAGGATGTGAAGAGAATCGTGTCGCGGCTCAAGGCCGAGGACCGCCCGCAGGCCGCGGCCCATCGCAAGATCCATCGTCCCTGGGGGTATTACGATTCGATCGACGGCGGCGACCGCTTCCAGGTCAAGCGCATCGTGGTCAATCCCGGTGCCGCGCTCAGCCTGCAGATGCATCACCACCGGGCCGAGCACTGGATCGTGGTGTGCGGCACGGCGCGGGTCACGCGCGGGGAGGAGACCTTCCTGTTGTCGGAGAACCAGTCGACCTACATCCCGCTGGGAGTGACTCATCGGCTGGAGAATCCCGGCAAGCTGCCGCTCGAGATGATCGAGGTGCAGTCGGGGAGCTACCTGGGCGAGGACGACATCGTCCGCTTCCAGGACAGCTACGGGCGCGGCTGAAGAGCGCCCGTGAGACGGGGGCGGGCGGTCCTCCGCCCCCTGGGGCTTACCAGAGCTGCCACCAGGGCCGGTCGTCCTTGGGGCCGCCCGCGTAGTAGACGCTGTCGGGGAAGTTCTTCCGCAGCACGCGGTCCGCATCGTCGCGCAGATCCGTCATGCCCAGCGTGTCGTAGCTCTTCACGAGGATGAACAGCGCCTCCTCGATGGCGGGCGCCTGGGGGTAGGTGGTGAGCGCGGCCTTGGCGCGGTTGATGGCGGCCACGTAGGCGCCGCGCCGGTAGTAGTAACGCGCCACGTGCACCTCGTGGGCGGCCAGCGCATTCACCAGGTACTGCATGCGTTGGCGCGCGTCCTCCGCATAGCGGCTCTCCGGAAAGCGCGTGACGAGCTCCCGGAAGGTGTCGAAGGATTCCTGCGCCCCCTTCGGGTCGCGCTCGGACAGGTCCTGGTTGGACAGCCCCGCCAGCAGTCCGAGGTCCTCGTTGAAGGTGGCCAAGCCTTTCAGGTAGTAGACGTAGTCCACGTTCGGATGACTGGGATGCAGCCGGATGAAGCGGTCGCAGGCCGCGATCGCCAGCGCCGGCTCCCCCGACTTGTAGTGCGCGTAGGCGACCTCGATCTGGGCCTGCTGTGCGAAGCGGCCATAGGGGTAGCGCGCCTCGAGCTTCTCGAAGAACTTGATCGCCTGATCGTACGAACCTTCCTCCATCGCCGTCTTCGCTTCGGAGTACAGGCGCTGGGCGTTCCAGTCCGCAGTTTCGTCGACCTGTTCCGGCAGCAGGCCGCAGCCGCCGAGCAGCAATGCACCGATAACCGCTACACTTCCCAGGGTGAACCGTGCCATCGAAAACACTCGCGTGAATGAATCCGGCGATTATAGCCCAGCCGACGAGGCTGCTTCGCACCACCATCTGACGATCCCCGACGACTGCGCCGGTCTGCGTCTCGATCAGGCCCTGGCGCAGCTCTTCCCCGCCCATTCCCGCAGCCGCCTGCAGGCATGGCTCAAGGCCGGGCGGGTGCTCCTGGACGGTGGTCGCCAGGACGCCAAGCACAGGGTGTGGGGCGGCGAGATGCTCGAGGTGCAGGCCGCACCGGCACCCGAGGAGACGGCCGAAACCCCCGAGGACATACCCCTCGCCGTGGTGTACGAGGATGCGCACATCCTGGTGATCGACAAGCCGGTCGGGCTGGTGGCCCATCCGGGCAGCGGCAACTGGAGCGGCACGCTGCTCAACGCCCTGCTGCACCATGCACCGGCGCTCGCCGCCGTACCGCGGGCCGGCATCGTGCACCGCCTGGACAAGGACACCAGCGGCCTGTTGGTGGTGGCGAAGACGCTCGAGGCGCAGACCGATCTGGTGCGCCAGTTGCAGGCCCGCAGCGTGCGGCGCCACTATCTCGCGGTGGTGCACGGACAGGTGACGGGGTCGGGCACGGTGGAGGCGCCCATCGGGCGACATCCCACGCAGCGTACCCGCATGGCCGTGGTGGGGGCGGGACGTCCGGCGGTGACCCACTATGCGCCCCGGGAGCGGTTCGGCCACGCCACGCTCGTCGAATGCCGGCTGGAGACCGGCCGCACCCATCAGATCCGGGTGCACATGGCGCACATCGGTCACCCGCTGGCGGGAGACGCGACCTATGGGCGCCGGAAGAGCGCCGTGCCGTTCCTCGACGCCTTCCCGCGCCAGGCGCTGCACGCCTTCCGGCTGGGCCTTCTGCATCCCGCGAGCGGCGCCGAACTCGTCTGGGAATCGCCGCTGCCGGCCGATTTCGAGGCCTTGCTCGCCCGGCTGCGAAGGGAGGACAGGGCATGAGACATCCTGTGTCGACCCGGTGCCGTTTTTCGGCACCGCCGTCTGGCCCGGATGGAGTGCAACGGGATCCGGAGTCGGCCGCGGTCGTCTCGCCGCCGCCCCCGGATTCCGCCGGGGCTCGGCCGGGCGACGAGATCTCGCGGAGGGTCTTCCAGTGAGCGCCGACTGGATCCGGCCGGACTGGCCCGCGCCGCCGCGCGTGCGGGCGCTGGTGACGACACGTCGCGGCGGCGTGAGCCAAGGGGCGTGGGCGAGCCTCAACCTCGGCACTCACGTCGGCGATGCGCCCGAGTCGGTGCGCGCCAATCGGGCGATCGTCCGCGAGCAGTTGCCCGCCGAACCCTGCTGGCTCGACCAAGTGCACGGTACGGCGGTGGCCGAGGCCGACGTCCCGGCCGACGCGCCACCGCGCGCCGACGCGTCGGTCGCACGCCGTCCCGGCGCCGTGTGCGCCGTGATGACCGCCGACTGCCTGCCGGTGCTGCTGTGCGACCGGTCCGGCAGTGTGGTCGCGGCCGCGCACGCGGGCTGGCGGGGGCTTGCCGCAGGCGTGCTGGAGGCGACGGTGGCGAAACTCCAGGTGCCGCCGGCGAAGCTCGTCGCCTGGCTCGGCCCCGCCATCGGGCCGGACGCCTTCGAGGTGGGAGGGGAGGTGCGCGAGGCGTTCGTCGCCGCCGACGCCCGGGCCGTGAGCGCCTTCCGGCCCGGCGTTCGCGAGGGCAAATGGCTCGCCGACATCTACCGGCTCGCCCGGCTGAGGCTGGAGGCGATCGGCGTCCACGGGGTGTATGGCGGTGGCCTGTGCACCGTCTCGGACGCGCGCTTCTATTCCTACCGACGTGACGGCGTAACGGGCCGCTTCGCGTCCCTGGTATGGCTCGCCGATTAGTCCGAACGCATGGGACGGCTATTGATCGGGGCTTGAATCGGCTCTATCTTTAGGTCCCGCGTCGGTCTCCGCGGCGCTCCGTGCGGCACGCCGGTGGCGCGCCGGCGTGCCGAAAAGCCACAGGAAGAGGGCGAGCGGTGCGATACCCCAGAACGTGAAGGTGAGCATGCCGCCCATCACGGTCGTGTCCGCGACGGCGACGAGCAGCACGACATAGAGCCACGCGATTGCGATAAGGTACATGGCGCAGATTCTACCCGCGCGGTGATTCCCGCGGTGGGGCAGGGCATTGCCCGATGACGAAAACCGAAACGAAGGGTCGCGTCGACGCGACCATGAACACCCGCCTCAGGAGGGGCTGATGTCCGATTCCGACGACAAGCAGGCAAGTCTCGCGACCCAGCAGATGCTGCGCTTCGGCCAGGCCATGGTCGAGAACTTCTTCGACATGGTGGCGCGCCAGCACGCCGCGATGGAAGACAGCCGCGGCTCGGCCGCGCAGCGCCTGCCCCTGCCCGAAAGCGAGGAGTTCGCGCGCATGCAGCAGGCCTTCGCCGACCGGCACGTCGCCCTGTGGTCGTCCCTGCTGCAGCGGGGCTCGAACGGCAACGGCCACGCGGTGGTCGAGCCCGAGGCGGGCGATCGGCGGTTTTCCGCGCCGGAATGGCGCGAGAGCCCGATCTTCGATTACCTCCGCCAGGCCTACCTGATCAACGCCGGGTTCCTCAAGGACGTGGCCGAGGCCTTGCCGATGGCCGACGGTCGCGCCAAGTCGCGCGTGCAGTTCCTGACGCGGCAGTACATCGACGCCCTGGCACCGTCCAATTTCGCGGCCACCAACCCGGAGTTCATCAAGCAGGCGCTCGAGTCCAAGGGGGAGAGCATCACGCGCGGGATTCAGAACCTGCTCGCCGATCTCGAGAAGGGGCGCATCTCGATGACCGACGAGGCGGCTTTCGAGATCGGGCGCAATCTGGCGGTGACGCCCGGCTCGGTGATCTACGAGAACGAGCTGATGCAGCTCATCCAATATGCGCCGATGACGGACAAGGTGGCCGAGAAGCCGCTGCTCATCGTCCCGCCTTGCATCAACAAGTTCTACATCATGGACCTCCAGCCGGAGAACTCCCTGGTGCGCTTCGTGGTGGAGCAGGGCTTCACGGTGTTCCTCGTGTCCTGGAAGAACGTGGGGCCGGCGGAAGGCCATTTCGGCTGGGACGACTACCTGGAGAAGGGGCCGCTCGCCGCGCTGGATATCGTGCGTGCCGTCACCCGGGTGAAGAAGCCGCACGTGCTCGGCTTCTGCGTGGGCGGCACCATCCTCGCGTCGGCGCTCGCCGTGGCGCGCGCCCGTGGCGAGGATCCGGTGGAGAGCCTCACCCTCATGACCACGTTGCTCGATTTCGCCGACTCGGGCGAACTCGGCTGCCTGGTCGACGAGGCGAGCGTGGCCGCGCGCGAAGCGGCGATCGGCAAGGGGGGGCTGCTCAAGGGGCAGGAACTCGCCAACGTCTTCTCCTCGCTGCGCGCGAACGACCTGGTGTGGCAATACGTGGTCGGCAACTACCTTAAAGGCAAGCAGCCTCCGGCCTTCGACCTGCTGTACTGGAACTCCGACAGCACCAACCTGCCGGGGCCTTTCCTCACCTGGTACCTGCGCAACATGTACCTGGAGAACAACCTGAGGGTGCCGGGGCGGCTGAAGATGCTGGGTGCCAAGGTCGACCTCGGCAAGATCGATGCACCGGCCTACCTCCTCGCCACCCGCGAGGACCATATCGTCCCCTGGAAGAGCGCCTACCTTTCGCGGGGGCTGCTCGGCGGTGAGGCGACCTTCGTGCTGGGCGCGAGCGGACACATCGCCGGTGCCATCAATCCGGCGTCCAAGAACCGGCGCAGCTACTGGGTGGGCCCGTCCGGCGTGGCCGATCCCGACGAGTGGCTCGACGCGGCGAGCGAATGCAAGGGCTCCTGGTGGCTACACTGGATCGAGTGGCTCAAGCCGCGCAGCGGCAAGCAGGTGGCCGCGCGCCGCAGGCTGGGCAACACGAAGTACCGGGTGATCGAGCCGGCTCCGGGGCGCTACGTCAAGGAGAAGGCCTGACTCCGCGTCCGGCTCGCACAAGAACAAGAATCGACGAACGGCGGCGAATACGGGGGGCGCCGCCGGCGTGAAGAAGTGACCGACCCTTCGAGAGACGCAACGGGAGTGGAGGAAAAAACATGGCAAGAATCGCACTCGTGACTGGCGGCATGGGTGGCCTCGGCGAGGCCATCTGCATCAAGCTGGCCGCCCTCGGCTATCGCGTGGTGACGACCCATTCGCCCGGCAATACCAAGGCGGCCGAATGGCTGCAGACGATGAACAACATGGGCTACGGCTTCAAGGCCTACCCCTGCGACGTGGCCGACTTCGACTCGTGCAAGGCCTGCGTCGAGCAGGTGACGAAGGACGTGGGCCCGGTCGACGTCCTGGTGAACAACGCCGGCATCACTCGCGACATGACCTTCCGCAAGATGACCCGTGCGGATTGGGATGCCGTGATCGGCACGAACCTCGACAGCGTCTTCAACATGACCAAGCAGGTCATGGACGGCATGGTCGAACGCAAGTGGGGCCGGGTCATCAACATCTCCTCGGTGAACGGCCAGAAGGGCGCTTTCGGCCAGACCAACTATTCCGCGGCCAAGGCCGGCATGCACGGTTTCACCAAGGCGCTCGCCCTCGAGGTGGCGCGTTCCGGCGTGACGGTCAATACGATCTCGCCGGGCTACATCGGCACCAAGATGGTCACCGCCATCCCTCAGGAGATCCTCGACTCCAAGATCCTTCCGCAGATCCCGATCGGACGCCTGGGCAAGCCGGAGGAGATCGCCGGGCTGGTGGCCTATCTCTCGTCGGAGGAGGCGGCCTTCGTGACCGGCGCCAACATCTCGATCAACGGCGGCCAGCACATGTTCTGAGCGCCCAGCGCACGAACCCGACGGCGCGCCCGGCACGGCGCGCCGTTTTTTTTGTTGTTTTTGCGATGCAGCAAGACTAGGCGATTGTGCATATAATCTACTTGCTCTGCGGTAGTTGCACTGCCGCACAGTGAACGCAAGAGGAACGGGTCAAGCCCTCCGGGAGCGGTGCGGACGGCCAAGGTTCTTCGTTACCAACTGCTGCAAGAGGATTTGCACAATGACTCAGAAAGTCGCACTCGTGACCGGCGCCATGGGTGGTCTCGGTACCGCCATTTGCCAGGCTCTGGCGAAGGATGGCATGAAGGTCGTCGCCAACTGCCTGCCCGGCTTCCCGCAGAAGGACGAATGGCTGGCTCAGCAGAAGGCGTTGGGTTTCGACTTCGTCGCCGCCGAAGGCGACGTCTCCGATTACGAATCGTGCAAGGCGATGATCGTCAAGATCGAGGCCGACGTCGGCCCGATCGACGTGCTGGTGAACAACGCCGGCATCACCCGCGACAAGTTCTTCCCCAAGATGGAAAAGGGGCAGTGGGACGCGGTGATCAACACCAACCTGAACAGCCTGTTCAACGTCACCCACCACGTCTCGCCCAAGATGGCCGAGCGCGGCTGGGGCCGCATCATCAACATCTCTTCGGTGAACGGCGTCAAGGGCCAGGCCGGCCAGACCAACTACTCCACCGCCAAGGCGGGCGTCCTGGGCTTCACCAAGGCGCTGGCCGCCGAGCTGGCCACCAAGGGCGTGACGGTGAATGCCGTGGCGCCGGGCTACATCGGCACCGACATGGTGATGGCGATCCGCGAAGACATCCGCCAGGGCATCATCGACACCGTCCCGATGAAGCGCCTGGGCAAGCCCGAAGAGATCGGCGCCCTGTGCTCCTATCTCGCCTCCGAGCTGGCCGGCTACGTCACCGGCGCCACGATCAACATCAACGGTGGCCTGCACATGTGCTGATGCACCATGCGCAGCATGCCGATCGCTGCGTAACCCCGCCATTCGGCGGGGTTTTTCTTTCGGCGGCGCGGTATAATTTTGCGCACATGCAGAGCGGACCCACCTTATCGCCGCCGAGGAGATGACCTGAAATGGCTGACCAAGCACGCCTGATCAAGAAGTATCCGAACCGCCGTCTTTACGACACCCGCACCAGTTCCTACATCACGCTCGCCGACGTCAAGGAACTCGTGCTCGCGCGGGAGGAGTTTCAGGTCGTGGATGCCAAGAGCGGCGAGGATCTGACCCGCAGCATCCTTCTCCAGATCATTCTCGAGGAGGAAACCGGGGGGGCGCCGATGTTCACCAGCGACCTGCTGGCGCACATGATCCGCTTCTACGGCAACGCGACCCAGGGGATGATGGGCAAGTACCTGGAGAACAACATCAAGGCCTTCACCGAGATGCAGGGCAAGCTCCAGGAGCAGGCCCGCGCCATCTACGGCGAGAACAGCCCGATCAGCCAGGACCTCTGGGCCCAGTTCCTGAATTTCCAGGGGCCGGCGCTGCAGAGCGTGATGGGCACCTACGTCGAGCAGAGCAAGAAGATGTTCACGCAGATGCAGGAGCAGATCGAGAACCAGACCCGCAACATCTTCTCCGGCTTCCCCTTCCCGAACTATACCCCGGCGGCAAAGGACAGCGCCGCTGCCGCCGAGACGCCTCCGGCCGAAAAGACCGCGACCAAGGAGCCGGCGGCCGCGCCCGCCGGCAAGGGCGGCCGCGCAACCCAGAAATAGCACGACCTCGACGCCCGGCAAGCGCCGCCGTACGCGGTTCCGACAGAGAGAACATGACGCAACTGAAAACCGCCGGCGTGCCGCGCGTCGGCTTCGTCTCGCTCGGCTGCCCGAAGGCAACCGTCGACTCCGAACACATCCTCACGCGCCTTCGCGCCGAAGGCTACGACATCAGCGGCAGCTACGACGACGCCGACCTGGTGGTGGTCAACACCTGCGGCTTCATCGATGCTGCCGTCGAGGAGTCCCTCGACGCCATCGGCGAGGCGCTTGCCGAGAACGGCAAGGTGATCGTCACCGGCTGCCTCGGCGCCAAGGACGACGTGGTGCTCGCCGCCCACCCGCAGGTGCTGGCGGTGACCGGGCCGCACGCCACCGAAGAGGTGATGCAGGCGGTGCACCGGCATCTGCCCAAGCCCCACGACCCCTTCACCGATCTCGTGCCGTCCCAGGGGATCCGCCTCACGCCCGGGCATTACGCCTACCTCAAGATCTCGGAAGGCTGCAACCATCGCTGCACCTTCTGCATCATCCCGTCCATGCGCGGCGACCTGGTGAGCCGTCCGATCCACGACGTGATGCGCGAGGCCGAGTCGCTGGTGGACGCCGGGGTGAAGGAGCTCCTGGTGATCTCTCAGGACACCAGCGCCTACGGGGTGGACACCAAATACCGTACCGGCTTCTGGAATGGCCGGCCGCTGAAGACGCGGCTGGTCGATCTCGCCAAGGCCCTGGGCGAGCTCGGCGTGTGGGTGCGGATGCACTACGTCTATCCCTACCCGAGCGTGGACGAGCTGATCCCGCTCATGGCCGAGGGCAAGATCCTGCCTTACCTGGACGTGCCCTTCCAGCACGCAAGCCCGCGCATCCTCAAGGCCATGCGCCGCCCGGCCAACGCCGAGAACGTGCTCGAGCGCGTCCGCAGCTGGCGCAGCATCTGCCCCGACCTCACCATCCGCTCGACCTTCATCACCGGCTTTCCGGGCGAGACGGAAGAAGACTTCGAGACCCTGCTGCGCTTCCTGGAGGAGGCGCAACTCGACCGGGTCGGCGCCTTCGCCTATTCTCCGGTAGAAGGTGCCGAAGCCAATGCGCTCGCCGAGGCCGTGCCCGACGACGTGCGTGAGGAGCGTCGCATGCGGCTGATGGAGTTCCAGGAGGACATCTCCACCCAGCGTCTCGAGCGCTGGATCGACCGGGAGATCACCGTGCTGGTGGACGAGGTGGACGAGGAGGGCGCCATCGCCCGCTCCCCGGCCGACGCGCCCGAGATCGACGGCCTGGTGATGATTCCCGAAGGCGAGCACCTGCAGCCGGGCGAGTTCGCCCGCGTGCGCATCACCGACTGCGACGTGCACGACCTTTACGCGGTGCCCTTGCCCTGACCGGCCCCGCGCCCATGCACCGGCTGACACCCCTCTCCGACCCCGCCGACGGCCCCGTCGTCGGGCTCGCGCTCGGAAGCGGTGCCGCGCGCGGCTGGGCTCATCTGGGGGTGCTGCGCGCGCTCGAGCGCGAAGGCATCCATCCCCAGGTGATCGCCGGCTGCTCCATCGGCGCCTTCGTGGGTGCCGCGCTCGCCTCGGGCGATCTCGAGAAGCTCACCGAGTGGGCCGAGTCGCTCAAGTGGCAGGATGTGATGGGGCTGCTCGACGTGAGCCTGCGCGGCGGGCTCATCAAGGGGCAGAAGCTCATGCAGTACTTCGCCCGCAACTTCGTCGACCGCGACTTCTCCGAGCTCGATCGCCGCTTCGCCTGCGTTGCGACCGAGCTTCATACCGGCCGCGAGATCTGGCTGCGCGAGGGCAGCGTGGCCGATGCGGTGCGCGCTTCGATCGCCATTCCCGGGCTGCTCACGCCGGTCTTGCGCGAGGGGCGCATGCTGCTCGATGGCGGGCTGGTCAACCCCGTGCCGGTGTCCCTCTGCCGCGCGATGGGCGCAGACGTCGTGATCGCGGTCGATCTGGGCTCGGACATGGTGGGCCGCGCATGGCGTCCGGCGCCCGTCGAGGAGGAAGAGTCCATGCTCGGATGGACCGAGCGCCTGCTCGGGCGCTTCTGGGTCGGTGGAAACGGCGGCAGCGGCGGCAACGGCGGGAACGGCGGGAACGGCGGCCCACGCAACGGTACCAAGGAGTTGAGCGCCGGCGTTCCGTCGGTGATCACCGTGCTGACCACCAGCATCAACATCATGCAGATGCGCATCGCGCGCAGCCGTCTCGCCGGCGAGCCGGCCGACGTGGAAATTTCGCCGCGCCTGGGCCATCTCGGGGCGATGGATTTCCACCGTGCGCGCGAGGCGATCGCCGAGGGCGAGGCCGCGGTCGCGCGGATGCTGCCCGCCTTGCGTTACAGCCTCGGCCACGTTTGACGCGGAGAGCCTGTCGATGAACGACCCGATTCGCGCCCTCGCCGAGGCGGTGGGGGCGCCCCATGTACTTTCCGATCCCGAAGCGATGGCGCCCTACCTGACGGACTGGCGCGGCCGCTACACCGGCAATGCACTCGCCGTGGTACGGCCGGCCGACACGGCGCAGGTGGCTGCCGTGGTGCGGGCCTGCGCGGAAGCCGGTCTCGCCATCGTGCCGCAAGGCGGCAATACCGGCCTGTGCGGCGGCGCGACGCCCTTGCAGACCGGCCGCTCGGTGGTGGTGAGCCTGTCGCGCCTCAGTCGAATCCGCGCCGTCGATCCGGCCAACGACACCCTCGTCGCCGAGGCGGGTTGCACCCTGGCGGCGGTGCAGGAGGCGGCTGCCGCGGCCGATCGCCTCTTTCCTCTCTCGCTCGCCTCGGAAGGCAGCTGCGAGATCGGCGGCAACCTCTCGACCAACGCCGGCGGCGTCCACGTGCTGCGTTACGGGAACACGCGCGAGCTCGCCCTGGGGCTCGAGGTCGTGCTGCCCGACGGACGGGTGTGGGACGGTCTGCGCGCCCTGCGGAAGGACAACACCGGCTACGACCTGAAGCAGCTCTTCATCGGCGCCGAAGGAACCCTCGGGATCATCACCGCAGCGGTGCTGAAGCTTTTCCCCCGGCCGCGCACGCGCGCCGTGGCCTGGGTGGCGGTGGCCGGTCCCGAGGCCGCGGTCGCGCTGCTGAGCCGGCTGCGGGAGCGCTGCGGCGACCGGGTGAGCGCCTTCGAGCTCGTCGGGCGCAGCGCCCTGGAGCTCGTCCTGCGCCACATTCCGGGCGCACGGGCGCCGCTGGGAGGCGAGCCCGAGTGGACGGTGCTCGTCGAACTCGCCGACACCGCCGAGGACGCCGACCTGGAGGCGGTGCTCGAGCGCGAGCTCGGCGCGGCGCTGGAGGCCGGTCTCGCGCTTGACGCGGCGGTGGCCGCGAACCTCGCCCAGGTCCAGGCCTTGTGGGCGCTTCGCGAGAACATCTCGGAGGCGCAGCGCATCGAGGGCATCAGCATCAAGCACGACGTCTCGGTGCCGGTTAGCCGCATTCCCGAGTTCCTGGCCCGGGCAGGGGAGGCCTTGCGCGCGCGCTGGCCCGAGGTGCGCATCGTCGCCTTCGGCCACATCGGCGACGGCAACCTCCACTACAACCTGTCGCGCCCCGATGCCCAGGACAACGCCCGCTTCATCGCCACGACCCCGGAGGTGAACCGGGTGGTGCACGACCTGGTGGATGAGCTGGGCGGTTCGATCTCGGCCGAGCATGGCCTCGGACAGCTCAAGCGCGAGGAGATCAAGCGCTACAAGTCACCGATCGAACTCGAGCTCATGGCTACGGTCAAGGCAGCATTGGACCCGCGTGGATTGATGAATCCCGGCAAGGTCATCGGAGTATGAAAAAACCTCTCGAGGACGCTTTACACCGGGGTAGGGGCACCCTATAATGCGCGCTCTTTCGCGGTCGGGGGTATAGCTCAGCTGGGAGAGCGCTTGCATGGCATGCAAGAGGTCAGCGG
>DYFV01000013.1 GCA_020725025.1 Azoarcus sp. | reverse complement strand
TGTCGCAGGCATCGGAGGCGTTGGAGATCAGCTCGCGCAGGAAGATCTCGCGGTTCGAGTAGAGGGAGTGGATCATCAGGTGAAGCAGCTGCTTCACCTCGGCCTGGAAGTTGAGGGTCTGGGTAGCGGCTTGCGCGCTGGACATGAAAACGACTCCGTTTGATGATCGACGCGCCCATACATGGGAGCGCCGTCGCGGGTTTTCAAGCCCCGCCGTCTCCGCCCGCGGCCGGGGTCAGCCGCGGAACCGCCCGCTCGCCTCGCGCAGGCGGGCCGCAAGCCGCTCGAGCTCTTCCACTGCACCGACCGCCGATTGCATCGAGGCGTTGGTGCCCGCCACCATCTGCGCGATCTGCTCGACCTGCTGGGCCAGGGTGGCGGCTGCGCCCTGCTCCTTGCTCGCCTCGGCCAGATCGCGGATGCGCGCCAGCGCGAGGTCCGCGCCTGCACGAATCTCCCGCAGCGAACCGGTCGGCTCCCGTTGCTTGACGACGGTCTCCTCGGCGGCCTTGCCCGCCGCCCCGGACACGTCCGCGACCGCGCCCTGGGTGTCGTGCTGGATGTGGCCGAGCATGCGTTCGATCTGAACCGTCGCCGTGGCGGTGCGCTCCGCGAGGCCCCGCACCTCGTCGGCGATCACCGCGAAGCTGCGCCCCCGTTCGCCGGTGCGTGCCGCCTCTATGGCCGCATTGAGCGCGAGCAGATTGGTCTGCATCGCCACTTCCCGGATGACGGCGGTGATGGCTCCTATCTCCTTCGCCCGCGCCAGCACCTGCCGCAGGCGCACTGCGACTTCCGCCGCCTCGGCCGCCGAGGCCGCGTCGCTGCCGGCTGCCGCAGCACCGTCCGCTCCGCCCTGGGAGGTCGGCCCGGCAGCATCCTGGGTCTTCTGCTCGGCCACGGGCGGGGTGTCGCCGATCTTTCCGATGCTCACCGGCCGCCGCTCGAGCGCGGTGGCGACCGCGGACGCCGCATCGGCCTGCCCGCGCCCCGGTCCGGCCAGCTGCGGCGCGGCCTCGTGCGGGCTGCTCGCCGTCCGTTCCGCGTCACCGCCGATCTCGCCCATCATCGCGCGCAGCTGCGCGAGCATTCCGGCCAGCCCGGCCAGCACGCTGTGGCGATTGTCGCCTTTCACCTCGACGTCGACCTGGAGCTCGCCTTGCGATACGCGGCGGATGATCTCCTGCGCGTAGGCGGGCTCGCCGCCGAGCTGGCCCGTGAGGCTGCGCGCCACGCGCCAGGTGACGAGGCCCAGCACCGTCATCGCACCGACCACTACCGCCGCATAGCGGTAGAGATTGTTCATGACCGCGATCTCGATGTAGCCGACCGGGGCAGCGGCGCCGACGATCCAGCCCCACGGCTCGAACGCCTTGACGTAGGCGAGCCTGGACCGGGGCTCGGCAGCGCTCCCCCAGGGCTCCAGATATTCGACGAAGCCGCCGCCGCTCCCCGCCGCCGCGACGAACTCCCGGAACAAATACTTGCCGGCCGGATCGCGCACCTCGCTCATATCCCGCCCCTCGAGCTCCGTTCGAAGGGGATGCATGACCATCGCGGGAATCAGGTCGGTGATCCACAAGTGCTCGTCACCGTCGTAGCGCACCGCGCGCAATGCCTCCCTCGCCGCAGCCTGCGCGGCCTCGCGCGTGACCTCGCCCGACTGCTCGAGACGGTGGAAATGCGCAACCGTCGCGTGGGCCGACTCGACCAGGCTTCGTACCGCCCGCTGCGCATCGTGCTGCATCTGGGCGCGAAACCCGGACAGGGCGACGGCCGCAAGCGCGATCACTCCCAGGAAGGCGACTGCGAGGATCAGATTGAGCCGGACGACCACCGGCATCGACGTCAGCTTCATGTTCCTTACCTCGGACGCTGCGGGAGGGCACCTGTCCCGTCAGCGCGCGCGCCGTCCGTCCTGCACGGGCACGTTCGCGACGTGGTCGATCCTGCACCACACCATTCCATCACCCAATCCGGCGCGCCAGGGCGCCGGGTCAAACGTAGCGGATCTCCACCACCTCTACCTCGCGCATCCCGGCGGGACTCATGAAGCGCACCACGTCCCCTTCGCGCGCCTTGAGCAGCGCACGTGCCAGCGGCGAGATCCAGCTGATGCGGCCGCAGCTCGCATCGGCCTCGTCCACGCCCACGATCTGCCAGGTCTGCTCCTCGCCGCCGTCCAGGTCCGCGATGCTCACCGTCGCGCCGAAGAACACCTGCTCCGCGTTGCGCTGCTCGGCCACGTCCACCACCTCGGCACTCTCGATGCGCTTGATCAGAAAACGAATGCGCCGATCGATCTCGCGCAGGCGCTTCTTGCCGTAGATGTAGTCGCCGTTCTCGGACCGGTCGCCGTTGGAGGCCGCCCAGGCCACCGTCTCCACCAGGCGCGGCCGCTCCACCTTGACCAGCTGCTCGAGCTCCGCGCGCAGCCCCTCGTACCCCCGGCGCGTCATGTAGTTCTTGGTTCCGGCAGGCAGCCGCATGCCTGCCGGCATGTCCTCGTCGTCGTCGGCCGCGTCGCTTTCCTTCACGAACGCCTTGCTCACCTCGTTCACTCCTTTCAATCGATTTCAGCCGCGATAGTCCGCTCCCGACTTCGACTATCTCGGCTCTCGCCTGTTTCATCATAGCTGCACCGGTGCACGCACGCGGTCCGCCGGTGGCACGAAGTTGTCATTCCCCTCGGCGGCGCATACCATAACGCGAAAGGCAACCATTGTTGGCGCACGGTCGCGCAGCGCAAGCAGGTATACGATGAGTGATGGAGCTTTCGACGAAGTCACCAGCCTGCAAGCCCGGCTGGATGAACTCAGGTCCGAACACCGCGACCTGGACGAGGCGATCGCCCGCCTCGCGGCATCGCCGCAGGAGGACGAACTACTCCTTCGTCGCATGAAGAAGCGCAAGCTGGCCCTCAAGGACCGCATCGCGGTGATCGAGCGCCTGATCGAACCCGACGAACTGGCCTGAGCGGGCTCACCCGATGACGGATCCCACTCCCTTCGGCGCGGACACGCTCGCGCTGCACGCCGGGCAATCGCCCGACGCGACCTTCGGTGCGCGCGCCGCGCCGATCTACTTCACCACCAGCTACGTCTTCAGCGACGCCGACCAGGCGGCGGCGCTCTTCAATCTCGAGCGGCCGGGTCACGTCTATTCGCGCATCTCGAACCCCACCAATGCGGTGCTGGAAGAGCGCATCGCCGCGCTCGAGGGCGGCGTGGGTGCGATCGCCACCGCCAGCGGCCAGGCCGCGCTGCATCTTGCGATCACCTCCCTCATGGGCGCCGGCGGACACATCGTCGCCTCGCGGGCCCTCTACGGCGGCTCGCACAACCTGCTCCATTACACGCTGCCCCGCTTCGGGATCGAGACCACCTTCGTCGATCCGCGCGACCCGGACCAGTGGCGGGCGGCGCTGCGCCCGGAAACGCGGCTGTTCTTCGGCGAATCGCTGGGCAATCCGGGCCTGGACGTGCTCGACATCCCGACCGTCGCGGCCATCGCCCACGAGGCCCGTCTGCCGCTGCTGGTGGACGCCACCCTGGTCACGCCCTGCCTGCAGCGCCCGCTCGCCCTCGGCGCCGACCTGGTGATGCACTCCGCCACCAAGTTCCTCGGCGGCCACGGCGTCGCGGTGGGCGGCCTGCTGGTGGACGGCGGGCGCTTCGACTGGGAGGCCTCGGGCCTCTTCCCGACGCTCACCGAGCCCTACGACGGTTTCCACGGCATGGACTTCGCGGAAGAGTCGCCCATCGCCGCCTTCCTGCTGCGCGCCCGGCGCGAAGGCCTGCGCGACTTCGGCGCCTGCCTCTCGCCCATGAACGCCTTCCAGATCCTGCAGGGGATGGAGACCCTGCCCCTGCGCATGCGCGCCCACGTCGCCAATGCGCGGGCCGTGGCCGAGCACCTCGCCGCACACCCCCTGGTGGAGCGGGTCGCCTACCCGGGGCTGCCGGACCACCCGGACCACGCGCTCGCCGGGCGCCTCCTGCCCGACGGCCCCGGCGCGGTGATGTCCTTCGAGCTGCGCGGCGGCCGCAAGGCGGGACGCGCCTTCATCGAGGCGCTGCGCATCTTCTCGCATCTGGCGAACGTGGGCGACGCGAAGTCCCTCGTCATCCACCCGGCGAGCACCACCCATTTCCGCATGTCGGCGGCCGATCTCGCGGCGGCCGGCATCGGTGAAGGCACGGTGCGGCTCTCCGTCGGGCTGGAGAGCGCGGAGGATCTCCTCTCCGACCTCGACCGCGGCCTCGCCGCGGCCGAGCGCACGCTGAAGGGCTAGACATGGAGCTCCAGGTCGCGGGCACGCCCGCCTACGTCTACACCGGCGGCCGGCCGTTCGACGCGAAGCGACCGGTGGCCCTGCTCATCCACGGGGCGGGCAACGACCACAGCGTGTGGAACTTCCAGGCGCGCACCCTCGCCCACCACGGCTTCGCCGTTCTCGCCCCGGACCTGCCGGGACACGGGCGGTCGGCCGGCACCCCGCTCACCTCGATCGAGGCGCTCGCCGACTGGGTCGTGGCGCTGCTCGACGCGGCCGAGGCGCAACGGGCCGGGCTCGTCGGACACAGCATGGGCTCGCTGGTGGCACTGCAGGCCGCCGCACAGGCACCGGACCGCGTGACACGACTGGTCCTCGTCGGCAGCGTCGCCCCCATGCCGGTCGCCGAGCCGCTGCTCGCCGCGGCGCGCGAACGCCGGGCGGCGGCCCACGCCATGATCAACCAGTGGTCCTTCACGCCGCGCTCGCAACTGGGTGCGAGCGCCTCGCCCGGCATGTCGCTCACCGGGATGAACCGCGCCCTGATGGCTCGCCAGGGCGAGGGCGTCCTCGCCACGGACCTCGCCGCCTGCAACGCCTGGCAGGGCGGCCTGGCCGCCGCCGCAAGGATCGGCTGTCCGACGCTGCTCCTGTGCGGCGAGCGCGACCAGATGACGCCCCAGCGCGCGGTAAAGCCTCTTTACGACGTACTCGCCCAATCTGCCGGCGGGGCACGTATCATTGCAGTGTCGCGCTCGGGGCACGCCATGATGGCGGAAGCACCCGACGCGGTGAGCGACGCGATCCGGCACCATCTCGGCTCCTGAGCGGCGCGCTCGAAGCATCCATACCGACAATACGACCCGACCGCGACGGCCCGACGCCGCGCAGGGAGGGCAAAAACCTGGACAGGAGAGACATGCATGGCGGACCCCAACGACGCCACCCATGAGGTACCCGAGCTGCCCTTTCCAGCCGTCAGGGACGTGAGCGCCACGGCGCCCTTGCGCTGGATCAGCCGCGGTTTCGACGACTTCCGGGCCTGCCCCGTGCCCAGCCTCTTCTACGGCTTCTGCTTCGCCGCGATGGGTTTGCTCATCACCATCGTCTTCGAGCGGGCCTACGAGTACACCTCCGCGCTCACCGCCGGCTTCCTGCTGCTCGGTCCTTTCCTGGCGATGGGTCTCTACGAGATCAGCCGCCGGCGCGAACGCGACGAGCGCTGCGACCTCGCCCCCACGCTCACCGTGTGGCGTCGCAACATGGGCAACATCGGCCTGTTCGCCCTGGTGCTCGGCGTGATCTTCCTGGTGTGGACGCGCGCCTCGCTCATCATCTTCGCCCTCTTCTACACCAACGAGATGCCCAACCTCTCGGGCTTCCTGTCGCAGTTGCTGTCGCTCGAAAACCTCGAATTCCTGCTGGTCTACTTCAGCATCGGGCTGATCTTCGCCTCCATCGTATTCGCGGTGAGCGTGGTGTCCATCCCCCTCATGCTCGACCGCGACCAGGACGCGATCACTTCGATGCTCACCAGCATCTCCGCGCTCGCGCACAACCCCTGGGCGATGCTGGTGTGGGGCTTCCTGATCGTCGCGTTCACCGTGGTCGGATTCCTGAGCTTCCACCTCGGCCTGGTGGTGCTGATGCCGATCATCGGCCACGCCACGTGGCACGCTTATCGCGACCTGGTGGTGGCGGATACGCCCTCGGGACGCCCGGCCTGATGCGCTAGCTACACGCTATTCGCGGCTTCCCCGATCAATCGGCGAGCTCGAGGATGACCGGCTGGTGGTCCGAGGCGGGCGTATCCGCCTCGACGGCGACCGCGCGCACCCGCGGCGCGAGGTCCTCCGTCACCCAATGGTAGTCGCAGCAGTAGGGCCGGTCGGGCCACTCCGCCCCGTGCAGGCCGACCGAAGCGGCATGCGGACGGTCGCCGTGGCACACTCGCCAAGCGTCGCGCCAGGCCGGCACGCCGTCCGGGAGCGGCGAGCCCATCAGCGCGTACTCCGGCGAATCGGGCTCGAGGTTGAAGTCTCCGCAGATCACCGCCGCGATCGGCCGAACGCGCGCCGCGAAGGCGGGGTTCGAGTCCTTGTCGATGCGTCCCACGCGCGCGTGTCCGGCCACCTCCTCCTGCAGGACGCGCAGTGCGCCGATCTGGGCACGCCGCTGCTTCACCGAGTAGTACTCCAGGTGAGTGGTGAGCACCCGCACCGGGCCCCAAGGCGCGCTCACCACCGCCTCGAGGCAGCAGCGCTGCATGGAGGGATAGGCGGGATCGACCGGACAGGGCAGGAGGTGGCGGAACACCTGGTCCACCGGCAGGCGCGACAGCAGCAGGTTGCCGAAGCGGGCCCGCCCGCCCTGCCCGTCGGACACGTCCACTCCCGCGCCGAAAACCGGCTCGTAAGCCGGAAATGCCTCCCCCAGCACGGCCGGTCCGTCCTCCCGGTGCCCGCCGACGAGGCCGGGCAGGTTCTGCGCCACTTCCTGCAGGCAGATCACGTCTGCATCGGGCATTGCACGCAGCGCAGCGATGGTGCGTGAAAGATCGACCGCGCCGTCGGCGCCCCGACCCCACTGTATGTTCCAGGTGATGATGCGCATAATGACCCTCCATGAGCGCGCGCCGCCGAAGAGCACGTCCTGCGGACATTGTGGACCGTGCACCGCGCGGCCGCTCGGCACGGCGCGAATTCCACCCTTCATCCGGAGTCACCGGTAGAGATGTCCGAGACCGATCCGCACGGCCACCAGGCTCATGCCCATCACGGACACGGGCACGGGCATGGTCACCATCACCACCATCACGGCGCGGGGAGCCGGGCGCTGCCCTGGGCGCTCGGCCTGACGCTCGGATTCGCCGCCGTGGAAGCCGTGGCCGGCTGGTGGTCGGGCTCGCTCGCGCTCCTGGGCGACGCCGGCCACATGCTTACCGACAGCCTCGCGCTGGCCATCGCCACGGTGGCGGCCGTATTCGCGCGACGGCCCGCCTCGCCTCGGCACTCCTACGGACTGCGCCGCATCGAGACCCTCGCCGGACTGGCGAACGGGCTCTTCATGCTGCCGGTGGTGGCGCTCATCGGCTGGCATGCGGTGGAACGGCTCATCGCGCCGCAGCCGGTGCATGGCAGCGCGGTGATGGTGGTCGCCGCCGTCGGCCTCGCGCTCAACGTGGCAGTGGCCTGGATGCTCTCCCGCGGCAACGGCGATCTCAACACCCGCGGCGCGCTGCTGCACGTCATGGGCGACCTGCTCGGCTCGGTGGCCGCGCTGGCTTCCGGCGCGGTGATCCACTTTACCGGCTGGTATCCCATCGACCCGCTGCTGTCGATGCTGATCTGCATGCTCATCCTGGTGTCCACCTTCCGCCTGCTGGGCGTGGCCACGCACACCCTGCTCGAGGGCGTTCCCGAGAACCTGTCGCTGCCGGAAGTCGGCCGGGCGATGGCGCAGGTCCCCGGCGTGCGCTCGGTGCACGATCTGCACATCTGGAGCCTGGACTCCACCCATGCGGCGCTGTCCGCGCACATCGTCCTGAAAAACGGCGGACAATGGCCGGCGGTGCTCGCGGCGCTGCGCGACATGCTGCGTGCCCGCTTCGAGATCGAGCACGTCACCCTTCAACCCGAAACCCTGCCGGATCAGCCCGTCACCTTCGCACCGCGGCGTGCATCACAGGGCACGGATACCGGATAATCGGGGCACGCCACCACGGACAAGGCCGATGCACTCAGCCCAGGAACTCGTCGCGAACGTCGGACCGCTCACCTCGCTGCCCAGCGTCTACCTGCGTGTCCGGGAACAACTGGATGTCCCGGACGGCTCGCTCACCGAGGTGGCGCGCCTCATCTCGGCGGACGCCGCGCTCACCGCGCGCTTGCTGCGGGTGGTGAACAGCGCGCTCTACGGCTTCGGCGGCAAGATCGACACGGTACAGCGGGCGGTCAACATCCTCGGCCTGCAGCAGGTGCACGACCTGGTGCTCGCCACCTCCCTCGCCGGAGTGATGTCGCGGGTGCGGCCCGCCCAGCTCGACATGGCGCGCTTCTGGCGCGGCTGCGTGCTGTGTGGCCTGACGGCGCGCGAGATCGGGCGCGGCTGCGCGCTTCCCACCGCCGAGCGCCTCTTCGTGATCGGACTGCTCGCGGACATCGGGCATCTCGTGATGTACCAGACGGTGCCCACGCTCGCCGCGCAGGCGCAGGCCACTGCGGACGCGGAAGGCGAGTCGCTCGCCGAGGCCGAGCGCCGTCTCGTGGGCTGCGATCATGCCGAGGTCGGCGCCACATTGATCGATCACTGGCACCTGCCGTCGGCCTTCGCCCAGGTGGTCGGCACCCAGACCAACCCGCGACTCGCGGCGGAGAACGCCTACGAGGCCGCGATCATCCACGTCGCCGCGCAACTTGTGCGCGCGGACCGGCTCGGGGAATCGAGCGAGGACGCCGCGATGCACATCGACCCCATCGTGTGGCCGCTTCTCGACATGCGCCCGGAAAGCCTCGGCCGCATCCGCGCCGAGGCGGAGCTCAGCTTGGCCGGCTACGTGGCGCTATTCTTCCCGGACCTGCACGTGCGGTGACCCGCGCCGGACACGCCGCACGGGCATCTACCGCCACGTAGCCCGGATGGAGGAACGGAATCCGGGAGGGGCCGTAAGGATGCCGCCGCCGTTCCCGGACTCCGCCGGGGCTTCCGGGCTACGCGAATGCGAGGGTGCGCCATTCGGCGGCCGCCGGCACGGCGAGGAGCCTTTCGGCGAAACCGGCCGCGGACTCCAGGTCGGCGAGCGCCTGCTCGCTCGGGGGCTCGCCGAGCTCGAAGCGGCGCGCGCGCAGGCCGAGCACGAAGGCCGGCGGCGGCGCGCGGCCTTCGACGCGGGCATAGACCTCCAGCACCGCCTGCGGAGAGATCGCGTGGGAGAAGGCCGACGGCGTCCCGCCGGGCGCAATCTCGTGGAAGGCGAACGGCGCTTCGAGACCGCAGGCGGCGTCGATGAAGAGCGCGAGCTTCACCCCCGCGAGGTCCATCGCATGCTCGACCTGAAGCTGGAAGTCCGCCACCACCCGCGCGCCGGCCGGAAGGCTCGCTTCCAGCCGCCTCAGGAGCAGCGGCCCCAGCGCGTCGTCGCCCCGCGACTCGTTGCCGACCCCGAATACGACCAGCGGCACCGCCTCAGGCACGGACGATCCGGTCGACGATGTCCCCACCCGCGTCGGCAAGCTCCACCATCAGCGGCATCTTGCCCAGCGCGTGGGTGGCGCAGGACAGGCAGGGGTCGTAGGCGCGGATGGCCACCTCGATGTGGTTCAGCAGCCCCTCGGTGAGCGTCTGCCCGTCCAGGTAGCGCCGCGCCACCTCGCGCACCGCGGTGTTCATCGCCTGGTTGTTGTGGGTGGTGGAGACGATGAGGTTGCACATCGTCACCAGGTCGTCCTCGCCCACCCGGTAGTGGTGGATCAGTGTGCCGCGCGGCGCCTCGATGATGCCCACCCCCTCGCTCACCCGCGGCCCCTCGGCGGTGAGCGGTCCGGCGAGGAGATCGGGATCGTCCAGGAGCTCCGAGATCACCTCGGCGGCGTGCAGCATCTCGATCATGCGCGCCCAGTGGAAGGCGAGCGTCGCATGCACCGGCCGGCCGCGCCCGTGCTCGACGAACTCGCGCCGCTCGGTCTCGGCCAGCGGCGTGGGGATGAAGTCGCAGTTCTGCACCCGCGCCAGCGGCCCGACCTTGTACCAGCCGCGCTCCGGCCCGAGGTGCGCGACGTAGGGAAACTTCATGTAGCTCCACGGCTTCACCTGCTCGTGCAGCACTCGCGCGTAGTCGTACGGCGGGATGCGGTCGAGCACGATGTCGCCCTCGGCGTCGCGCAGCCGCAGATGCCCGTGATACAGGTCCATCGCGCCGTCCTTGCGGACCAGGCTCAGCATCGCCGAGTCGAAATCGGCGAAGTGATCGTAGAGCGCCGGATCGGAGGCGTGCAGGCGCTTGGCGATCGCCACCGCGCCGCGGCTCCACTCCAGGATCTGCGGCAGCTCGGCGGCAAACCGGGCGCGGTCCTCCGGCGCCAGGTGGCGGTTCATCCCGCCGGGCACCGAGCCGGTGCCGTGGATGCGCTTGCCCGCAGTGGCGCGGATCACCTCCTGCCCGAACTTGCGCAGCAGCACGCCCTGGCGGGCGATGTCCGGATGCTCCGCGGCCACACCCAGCACGTTGCGCCGGCCGACGTCGGAATCGAAGCCGAAGAGC
The DNA here is from genome assembly GCA_020725025.1 of Azoarcus sp. GTDB lineage: Bacteria > Pseudomonadota > Gammaproteobacteria > Burkholderiales > Rhodocyclaceae > Aromatoleum. Next base: position 80,191 of record DYFV01000013.1, on the reverse strand, counting down.
AGGTCCGGCGAGGAGAGGTGGAAGAAATGCAGCGCGTGCGACTGGAGGATCTGGCCGTAGTGCATCAGCCGGCGCATCTTCTCGGCGGTCGGGGTGATGGGGTGGGCGCCGGCCACCCCGTCGAGCGCCTTGGAGGCGGCCAGGTGGTGGCTCACCGGGCAGATGCCGCACAGGCGCTGCACCATGACCGGCACTTCCCAGTAGGGACGCCCCTGGATGAAGACCTCGAAGCCGCGGAATTCGACGATGTGCAGACGCGCCTCGCGCACGTGGTTGTCCTCGTCGAGCAGGAGGGTGACCTTGCCGTGGCCCTCGACGCGGGACACCGGGTCGATCACCACCCGGCGCAGCTTGTCGCGGTCGTCGGCAGTTTCAAGCGGGAAACTCATGGGTAAGCCTCAATCGAATCGCAGCAGCGAGTACGGCAGCCGCGGCGTGCGCCCGGCGATGAGATCGGTCAGGAACTTCCAGATCGTCTCGCCCGAAGGCGGGCAGCCGGGAATGAAATAGTCCACGCGCACCACCTCGTGGATGGGGTGCACCTTGTCCAGCAGCAGCGGCAGCTCCGGGTCGTCGGGCACGGCGGCGTCGGTGACGCCCTCGCGAAACTGGTAGACCTCCTGCAGGCAGGCGCCCAGGTCCAGGTGGTTGCGCTGGGCCGGCAGGCCCCCGTTGATCGCACAGGCGCCCACTGCGATGAGCGTCTTGCAGTTCGCCCGGAACTCGCGCAGCACGTGCACGTTCTCCGCGTTGCACACTCCGCCCTCGATGAGCCCGATGTCGCACGGGCCGCAGTGCTTGAGGTCGGTGAGCGGGGAGCGGTCGATCTCCACGAGCTGCGCCAGCTCGAAGATGTGCTCGTCCATGTCGAGGAAGGACATGTGGCAGCCGAAGCAGCCGGCGAGCGAGGTGGTGGCCACCCGCAGCTTGGGTTTCGTCGCGGCATCCATCACTCGCCCTCCTTCATCGCCACCTTGCTGATCGGCTCGGCGTCGTACTTGCGCGCGCCGATCGGGGCGGCGAAGCCCACGCGCTTCTTCAGGATCACGCCCACCGGGCAGATGTCGGCGGCGCGGTCGGTGATCGCGAAGTCGGTGTCCGCGAGCCGCCCCGACTCGGCATTGACCACCAGGTGCTTGCGGATGCCGCGGTCGGTGAGCGCGAACACGCCCTTGCCGTCCACATCGCGCGAGGCGCGCACGCACAGCTCGCAGAAGATGCAGCGGTTGAAGTCGAGCAGCACGTCCGGATGGGAAGCATCCACAGGACGGTCCGGGTAGAAGTGATTGAAGCGCGCGTTGGTCATCTCCAGCTCGTAAGCGAGCGCCTGCAGCTGGCAGTTGCCGCTCTTCTCGCACGAGGGACAGAAGTGGTTGCCCTCCACGAACAGCATCTGCAGAAGCGCGCGCCGCTCGGCGTTGATCTCCGGCGTGTTGCTCTCGACCTCCATCCCCTCCTTGGCCGGCATGGCGCAGGAAGACACGTGACGGCCGCCCACCTTCACGATGCACAGCTTGCACGAGCCGTGCGCCGGAAAGTCCGGGTGCCAGCACAGGTGCGGGATGTAGTGGCCGGCCTCGCGCGCGGCCTGGAGGATGGTCTGGCCGTCGGTGAAGGGCACCGGGCGGCCGTCGAAAAGGAACTGCTTGGTCATCGGGTATGCTCCCCGGAATCGAGGTGGGCCGCGGCGTCGTCGCGGCCTGTCATTCGGCGCGCCTCGGCGAGCGCAGCGTCCAGATCGAAGGCGGGCTCGAACTCGAGCGACTTCAGCCGCCGCTCGTAAGCCGGGCGGAACTTCACCAGGCCATCGATCACCGGGTTGGGCGCGCTCGAGCCCAGGCCGCAATGGCTCGCGTTCTTGAGCAGCCGGTCGATCCACTCGATGTCCGCCAGATCCATCTTGGCGCCGTGCCCGTGGGCGAGCTTGTCCATGTAGCCCTTGAGGAGCGCCGTACCCACCCGGCAGGGCGTGCAGAAGCCGCAGCTCTCGTGGGCGAAGAAGTGGACGAAGTTCCTCGCCATCTCGAACGGGTCACGGCTCGAGTCGAAGACCATGAAGGCGCCGGCGGTGGGCACGTCCTCGAAGGCGATGCGGCGGTGGAACTCGTACGAGGCCACCGTCACCCCCGACGCCCCGCCCACCTGCACCGCCTGGGTGTCGCTCGCGCCGCAGTCCTCCAGCACCTGCTCGATGGAGACGCCGAAGGGGTATTCGTAGATGCCCGGGAAGGCGCAGTCCCCCGAGATCGACAGGAGCTTGGTGCCGGTGGACTGGGCCGTGCCGGTGGCGGCGAAGGCCGCCCCGCCCTCGAGCGCGATGAGGGTGGTCTTGGCGAGCGTCTCGACGTTGTTCACCACCGTCGGCCGGCCGAGGTAGCCGTGGGTCACCGGGAAGGGCGGGCGGATGCGCGGCGTGCCGCGCTTGCCTTCCAGCGACTCCAGGAGCGCCGTCTCCTCGCCGCACACGTAGGCGCCGGCGCCGAGATGGATGTCGATGTCGAAGTCGAAGCCCTGCTCCCCCAGGATGCCGGCTCCGAGAAGCCCCGCCTCGCGCCGGCGTGCGAGCACCGCGCGGAGCGGCTCGAGGAGGTAGCGATACTCGCCGCGAAGATAAAGGAGCCCGGTCGTCGCGCCGGTCGCCCAGGCGGCCAGCGCCATGCCCTCGAAGACCCGGTCGGCGAAGCTCGTGAGCAGCACCCGGTCCTTGAAGGTGCCCGGCTCGCCCTCGTCGGCGTTGCACACCACCACCTTGTCGGCGCCGGCCGCGTCGCGGCAGGCCATCCATTTCACGGCGGTGGTGAAGCCCGCGCCGCCGCGGCCGCGCAGGTTCGACAGGCGCATCTCCTCCACCCAGCCGTCGCGCCCGCGCGCGATCGCCGCCGCGAGCGCCGAGCCGGGCACGAAATCGGCCGCGAGCAGCGCGTCGCGCCGGCGGATGTTGTCCTCGACCTGGAAGAACTCGGCCGGCCAGTCGGAAACGGGGCGTTCCTGCCGCACCAGCTCGGCGATCTGGTTCACCCGCTGATGATCGACGCGGGTGATCGCCCGGCCGTTTACCAGCAGCGCCGGTCCCTGGTCGCACATGCCGGTACAGGAGGTCGTATCCACGCTCACCAGCCCGTCCTGGGCGAGCTTGCCGGGCTCCAGCCACAGCTTACTGCACAGCGCGTCCATCAGCGCCGGCGCGCCCAGCATCCGGTCGGTGATATTGTCCGAGAACAGGATACGGTAGCGCCCCACCGGCTCGTTATGCAGAAAGCTGTAGAAACCCGCCACCCCCTCGACCCGCGCCCGCGACAGCTTCAACCCGCGGGCGACCCGGGTCAGGACCGCCGGCGGCAACCAGCCGATCGCCTCCTGTATCTCGATCAGCACCTGCAGCAACTGCGACGGTGCCCCGCCGTGGCGTGCGACCACGTCCGCGACGAGCCTCTCGTCATCCACCATCATGCGACTCCGTTGTCCATGCGTTCAGAATGGGATTATAGGGAGCGGGTCGAAGCGCGGTCTGATCTGGCGCAACAGCAGTGCCATTCGCCCAACTTGGGCAGCTCATCATAGTCCTGCTCTATATATGGCTTTTGCCTGATATGCGACAATGCGCCATGCAGCCCGCCCCGGCCCGCCACCCCAGCCTCGCGCCACACCGGCTTACGATGCGCCGGAAGGCGTTGCCGTCGCGTCTCACCGGCATCGCCGCTTTCCTGCTGGCCGGCGGCGCCTTCGGGCAGGCCGAGCCGGCGGCCGAAAAACGCGGCAAGGAAGCCCAGCTCAGCCCCGTCGTCGTCACCGGCTCGCGCGCCAGCCTCTCCACCGCGCTGGACATCCGGCGGGAGAAGGCGGAGATCGTCGACTCGGTCGTCGCCGACGATATACAGAAGCTTCCCGACGTGAGCGTCACCGAGGCGCTCCAGCGCATCACCGGCATCCAGATCGGCCGCGACCGCGGCGAGGGGGCCGCCGTCACCATCCGCGGCCTCACCCAGATGGAGACGACGCTCAACGGCCGCGAGATCTTCACCGCCGGCACCGGCCGCAACCTCGACTTTTCCGACATCCCCTCCGAGCTCCTCGCCGGCATCGACGTCTACAAGACCTCCTCGGCCGACCAGATCGAAGGTGGCGTCGGAGGACTGGTGGACCTGCGCACGCGCCGGCCGTTCGATTTTCCGCGAAGCACGTTCGCCGCCTCGGCACGCGCGGTCCATGCCGACCTGGCGGACCGGACCGAGGGGCAGTTCTCCGCCCTCGCGAGTCGCCGCTGGACCACCGGGAATGCCGGCGAAGCGGGCCTGCTCGTGAGTCTCGCCCACCAGAAGCGCGCCTGGCGGGAAGATCAGAAGAACACCGGAAACCCGGTGGCGCGGACCGACCTCGTTCCGGGCCGGACGGTGTTCGCCCCCTCGGCCACCTCCGAAACCGTGAGCGCCGGCACGCGCGAGCGCAACGCCGGCAACCTGACGCTTCAGTGGCGCCCGAACGACGCCCTCGAGCTCTATGCGGAGGGCAGCTACGCGGAGCTCCTCACCCGCCAGGAGTCGCACCAGATCAACGTCTTCGCCTCGTCCTCCTTCGCGCCCGGCAGCGCGACGCTCTTCCCCGGCACGAACGACCTGGCGGGCATCACCTGGACGAACGCGCCGCTTTCCATCCTGAGCTTCGCCCGCGACACGGTCGATCGCACGAAGCAGCTGGCGGTGGGCGGCTCGTGGCGCGGCGAGGCGCTCACCCTCGAGGCCGACCTCAGCCATACGAAGAGCGAGAACGACCTTTTCTTCTCCGGCCCCTTCCTCGCCGGGACGGCCGCGAGCTTCACCCACGACCTGTCCTCCGACATCCCGCGCACCGCGGTGAGCGGCACCGACCTGCTCGACCCGGCGAACCTGCGCTACACGGGCCTCGCCTACCGGGCGCGCCCCTTCGAGGGCGAGCTCACCGCGGCCCGGCTCGACGGCGAGTACCGGCTCGACGGCTTCGTCCACACCTTCGCCGCCGGCACGCGACTCGCCCGGCGAAGCGCCACCAACGCGCCCGGGCTGATCTTCGGCGACGTCTCGCTGACCGGCGTCGCCGCCACCGATCGGCCGCAGTTCCTCGAGGCGAGCGCCCTCGACGACTTCCTGGGCGGCCGGGGCACCAGCATCACCGACTTCCTCGTCGGCAATCTCGAGGGCGCGCGCGACCCGGCGGCCCTGCGCGCGGCCTTCGGCGTGAGCACGCCGCTTCCGGTGGCGGGCGATCCGCTCGGCGTGTGGAAGATCGAGGAAGACACCCGTGCCGCCTACCTGATGGCGGAGTTCGCCGGGGAGCACCTGCCCATCGACGGCAACCTGGGCCTGCGCATCGTGCAGACCCGCAGCGCCGTCTCGGGCTCGAGCCGGCTCGACAGCGTCGACCCCGGCACCGGCGCGACCATCCGCGGCCCGGTGGTGCCGATCGAGATCGACAACGAGAGCACCGACTACCTGCCGAGCGTGAATCTGCGCTACGAGCTCGCCGACGACCTGTTCCTGCGCGCGGCCGCCTCGAAGACCCTCACCCGGCCGAACTTCGACCAGCTCTCGCCCTCGCTGGTCCTCCTCGCCAACTCCATCGACCCGGCGCTGAACCAGGGAGCCGCGGGCAACCCGGAACTGGAGCCCGTCCGCTCGGACAACCTCGACCTGGCGCTGGAGCGCTACTTCGGCCGCGGCGGGGCGATGTATCTCACGCTTTTCCGCAAGCGGGTGGACGGCTTCGTCACCATGGTGAGCAGCCCCGAATTGCACAACGGCGTGCTTTACCAGGTGAGCCGGCCGCGAAACAGCGGCGGCGCCACCATCAAGGGCGCGGAGATCGGCTACCAGCAGTTCTTCGATTTCCTGCCCGGCTGGCTGCGCGGTTTCGGCATCCAGGCGAACTACACTTTCGTCGACAGCGAGACTGCCAGCCCCCTCCTCGGCCAGAAAGTGCCGCTGCAGAACCTGTCGCGACACAGTTACAACCTGGTGGGCATGTACGAGCGCGGGCGGGTGTCGGCCCGCGTCGCCTACAACTGGCGTGACAAGTACCTCTCCTCGATCGTGAACATCGCGGGGGTGGGCGCCCTGCCCGTTTATACGGAGGCCTATGGCTGGCTGGACGCCTCCGTCGGCTACCGGCCGAACGATCGGCTCACCATTACGCTGGAAGGCAACAATCTGCTCGGAACGGTGCGCCGGGCCTATTACGGAACAAGTCACAGGCATCAAAGCACCTGGGTGAACGACCGCTACCTCGGCCTCACGGCATCCACGCGATTCTGACGATGTTCCACGCCATCGACCCGACGATCGCGGCTCGCATGCTCCACGCCCGCCCTGCCTGCCGCCTGGCCGGCGTCCGGGTGGCCGCCCGCCTCGCGCTGCTCGTCTTCGCCCTCGGGCTTTCCGCCACCGCACACTGCGCCGACACCCTTGCGCAATGGCGCGCGAACGCCGCCCGCGCCCGTGTTCTGGCGGAGAACGACGTGGCGCTGGCCTACGACGAAGCGCTCCGACTGCACTCGGCGCTGCCCGCCGACGCCCCGATCGTCGACCAGATCCTCGCGCTGAACCTGCTCGCGCGCATCCAGCTGTACAAGGGGCAGACCACCGAAGCGGGCAGCGCTGCGCGCCGCGCCCGGGATCTGGCAGCTCGGCACGGCGACCGGGCCGGGCAGGCCGAGGCCGATCTCAACCTGGCCCTCATCTCGGTCAACATCGGCGACATCCCTGGCCTGATCGCCGCCACCACGCAGAGCCTCGAGGTGCTCGACGGCGTCGACCGCCCCGACCTGCTCGCCGGGGCCCTCCTCTACACATCCATGATGTACCGCCGCATCGGCCAGGTGGACGAGTCGGTCGCGCTCAGCGTCCAGGCGATGGAGATCGCGCAGGGCAGCAGCAACCCGCTGGTGCACGCCTACGCGCATCAGGGCATGGGCATCTCCTTCGACCTGAGCGATCGCCACGCCGAGGCCCTGGACCACTTCCGGCAGATGCGCGAGTACGCCCTTCAGGCGGGATACGGGCTGCTGGCGGCCGATGCGCTGATCCACCTCGGCAACGCCACGTCTCACCGGAACCCCGAGCAGGGCAAGTCCCTGATCCACGAGGCCATCGCCAGCTACCGTCGGATCGGCGCCCCGTTCAACGAGGCCTTCGGGCTGTTTGCCCTCGCCCACGTGCTCCAGCGCGAGGCGCGCTACCGCGAGGCGCTCGCGCTGTTCGACGAGATCGCCGGCATCTACGAGCGCCAGCCGAACAAGATCGGCATGTGGTACGTGCTCAACGCGCGCAGCGCGACGCACGAGGCGCTGGGCGACGCCGCCGCCTCGCTTGCCGACGCCGAGCGCGGCCTCGCGCTCGCACGCGACATCGATCTGCCGCTCTACCTGAGCCAGAGCGCCGAGCGCGTGGCCGCCGCAAACGCTCTCGCCGGCGACCATACCCGCGCCTACGCGCTGTTGACGGAGGCCACGAAGACGCGCGAGCGTGCGGAACGCGAGAAGACTGCCGCCAGGGTGATCGCGCTCACCAGGCGCTACGAGGCCGAAAGCCGACGCAGGCAGATCGAGGAGCTCACCCGGCGCAACGAGCTCCAGACGGCCCAACTGGAGCGCCACGCGCTGCAGCAGCGCTGGCTGTGGACGGTGCTCGGGGGCAGCATGGTCGCCCTGGCCGGCGTCGCGTTCTTCCTGATGCGCCTGCGCCGCTCCAATCGCCTGCTCGCCCTCACCAACCAGCAACTGCAGGAATCGCGGGACGACGTCCGCAGGCTCAACGCCGGCCTGGAACAGCGCGTGCAGTCGCGCACTTCGGAACTGCGCCAGCAGACGCGCTACCTGCGCACCCTCATCGACACCCTGCCCTGGTGGGTGTGGCTCAAGGACACCGAGAGCCGCTTCCTGGCGGTGAACCGGACTGCGGCAGAAGCCCTGCACTTCTCCCCCGGCGAGCTGATGGGCAAGTCCGATCTGGACGTCTTTCCCCCCGCGATCGCGCAGACCTTCCGCGCCGACGACTTGGAAGTGATGCAGACCCGCGCGCCCAAGACGGTGGAAGAGGCCCAGCGGCTCGCCGGCGGGGAAGCCATTTGGCTCGAGACCTTCAAGGCGCCGGTGATCGACGAGGACGGCACCGTGCTCGGCACCGTCGGTTTCGCCCGCGACATCAGCGAGCGCAAGGCCGTCGAAGCGGCCCGCGAGGCGGCACTCGCCGAAGCCCAGCGACTGGCCAGACTGCGCAGCGACTTCCTCGCCCAGATGAGCCACGAGCTGCGCACCCCGCTGAACGGCATCCTCGGCTACGCGCAGATCCTGGAGCTCGACCCGCGGCTCGACGAGCGCCAACGGGCCGGCATCGAGGTGATCCGCGAGAGCGGCGAGCACCTGCTCACCCTCATCAACGACATCCTGGACCTCGCCAAAATCGAGGCCGGCAGGCTCGAGCTGCATCCGGGCGAGATCGAGCTCGAGCGGTTTCTTCAGACCATCGCCGGGATCATCCGCATCAAGGCCGAGAACAAGCTGCTGGCCTTCGAGTGCGAGCGCTCGCCCGACCTGCCCGCCGTCATCGAGACCGACGAGAAGCGGCTGCGCCAGGTCCTGCTCAACCTGCTCGCCAACGCGGTGCGCTACACCGAGCGCGGCCGGGTCACCCTGCGCGCGACTTTCACGCCGCCTGGAAACCTGCGCTTCGAGGTCGAGGACACCGGCGTCGGCATCGAACCGGAGCGGCTGGAATCCATCTTCGACCCCTTCGAGCAGGCCGGCGGCCTCGCACAACGGGCCGGCGGCGCAGGCCTGGGACTCGCCATCAGCCGCCAGCTCGTGCAGATGATGGGCGGCGACATCACGGTCGCCAGCCGGCCGAACGAAGGGAGCCTGTTCGCCTTCGAGCTTGCCGTACCGGTCGTCGCGCGCCGGCCGCTGCCGCCGCCGCTGGAGCAGCGGGTGGTCGGATACGCGGGCCCACGCAGGCGCATCCTGGTGGTCGACGACATTCCCGCCAATCGCGCGGTCCTTGCCGACATGCTCGCGCCTCTCGGATTCGAGCTGAGCGAGGCGGCGAGCGGCGAGGAGGCCGTCGAACGGGCAGGCGCGGACCTGCCGGCGCTGATCCTGATGGATGTCGTCCTGCCCGGAATCGACGGGCTGGAGGCTACCCGCCGGCTGCGCGAGCTGCCGGCGCTGCGCGCCGTGCCCGTCATCGCGGTATCGGCGAGCACTTCCGGGAGCGACGAGAAACGCTGCCTGGCAGCGGGAATAGATGCCTTCCTGCCCAAGCCCATCGACCGCGCCGCGCTCCTCGCGCGCGTCGCCGATCTCCTCGCGCTGAGCTGGATCCATGCGGATCCCGCGAGCGGAGGAACCCGCGACGGCACGCGCGCCACACCGATCGTGGTGCCGCCCCGGCATGAGCTGGAACAGCTGCACCAGCTCGCCCTGGAAGGGAACATGCGCGAGATCGCGCGGGAGACCGAACGGCTGGCCACGCTCGACACGCGCTTCGGCGCCTTCGCCGAACAGGTGCGGCAGCTGGCCGAGGCCTATCAGTCCAAGGCCCTGCTGCGACTCATCCAAAGCCACTTCAACGGGACCTCCGAATCGTGAGCACGACACCGGCACCCGCGGCCGACGGCCGGACCATCCTCATCATCGACGACACGCCGATCAACCTGCGCGTGGCGGTCGAGTACCTCGAGACCCACGGCTTCCGGGTCCTGATCGCCCAGGACGGCCCGGAAGGCATCACCCGCGCCGAGCTGGTCGACCCGGACCTGATCCTGCTCGACGTCATGATGCCGGGCATGGACGGCATCGAGACCTGCCGGCGCCTGAAGGCGAGCGAGCTGACCTGGGACATCCCCGTCATCTTCATGACCTCGCTGACCGAACCGGAGGCCAAGCTCGCGGGCTTTCGCGCCGGCGCGGTGGACTACGTGAACAAGCCGCTGCAGATCGACGAGCTCATCGCCCGCGTCACCACCCACCTGGAAATCAACGCCGAGCGCAAGCGCGCCCGTGCCCTCCTCCACAAGCGGGAGCAGGAATTCCGCGCGCTGGTGGAGAACTCGCCCGACTTCATCGCGCGCTTCGATACCCAGTGCCGTTACCTGTATGCGAACCCGAGCCTGCAGGGCCTGCTCCAGACGCCGCTCGCGTCTCTGCTCGGCAAGCCGCTGGCCGAGGCGAGAGCCGACTCCGCCGCCCTCGAGCAGCTGGAGGGAAAGCTCCGCGAAGTCCTCGAATCGGGAAGCGCCGCCGAGATGGAGCTCTTCATCACCGATATCCCCTCCGCGAACTGCCCGGCCCACGCGTGGCATCAGATCCGCCTGGTCCCCGAGCGGGACGCCGAAGGCCGCGTCGTCAGCGTACTCGCCGTCGGGCGCGACATCTCGGCGATCAAGGAGGCCGAGCGTCGCCTGCAGGAATCCAACGCCCAGCTGCGCGACCTCACCCGGCGCCGCGAAACCGCCCGCGAGGAGGAACGCAAGCGCATCTCCCGGGAGATCCACGACGAACTCGGCCAGCACCTCACCGCGCTGCGCATGGGCGTCTCCGTGCTGCGCCTGGAATTCGGCGCCGACAATCCCCTGCTGGTGGAGCGCGTGGGCGCGCTGATGGCGCTCGCCGACCGGGCGATCCAGGTCGTGCGCGACATCGCTTCCAGCCTACGTCCCGGCGTGCTCAACATGGGCCTCGCCTCGGCGCTCGAGTGGCTGATCGACGATTTCTCGCGGCACAGCGGGATCCAGTGCCGGCTGCAGCTCCCCGAGGAGAGCGTCTCCCTCGACGACGAGCGCGCCACGGCGCTGTTCCGCATCGTGCAGGAGTCGCTCACCAACGTCGCGCGCCACGCGGAGGCGAGCCGGGCCGAAGTGCGGCTCGATAAATACGATCACAGCTACCGACTGGAGGTCAGCGACGACGGCAAGGGCTTCGACCCGGCCGTGCGCCGCAAGAGCACCTTCGGCCTGCTCGGCATGCGGGAGCGTGGCCAGATGCTGGGCGGCGAGCTCACCATCGCCAGCGCTCCCGGCCGGGGTACCCGCGTCACCGTCACGATCCCCGCCCAGGGCCAGGGAGACTCCGAATGATCCGCCTGCTCATCGCCGACGACCACACCATCATGCGCGAAGGGCTCAAACGCCTCTTCGCGCTGGCGAGCGACCTGGAAGTGGTGGGCGAGGCGGAGAACGGCGCCCAGCTCCTCGATCGCCTGCGCCAGGACGGCGTCGACCTGCTGCTCCTCGACATGAGCATGCCCGGCATCAGCGGGGAGGATCTCATCGCCCGCGTTCATGCCCACCACCCGGCCCTGCCCATCCTGGTGCTCTCCATGCACAACGAGACGCAGATCGCCCAGCGTGCACTGCGCGCCGGAGCGCGCGGCTATCTCACCAAGGACCGCGACCCCGAAACCCTCCTCGCCGCGATCCGCCGCGTCGCCGCCGGGCAGCGCTTCATCGACCCCGACCTCGCCGAGCAGATGGCCCTCGAGGCGAGCGGGCTGGGCCAGCGCGCCGACCACGAGTGCCTGACCGACCGGGAGCTCCAGGTGCTGCGCCTGATCGCCCGCGGCATGAGCGTAAATCACATCGCCGACCAGCTCTCCATCAGCAACAAGACGGTGAGCACCCACAAGGCGCGCATGATGGAGAAGATGGGCTTCACCTCCAACGCCGACATCGTCCGCTACGCGATGGTGCACCACCTGATCGACTGAGCCGGCCGCCGTCCCGCGCGGCCCACCCGCCCACGCTTCCCAGGAAGCGGCTTCCGCCTCCGACGCAGGGATTTCCTTACCCCCTGCTCGCGCATCCCTACCCTCAATTCAGGAGCGGGCCGATTGTCCGCCCCGGCCACCGGGACGAACATGGATCCCAAGATGCCGGCCACGCAATCGGGCGTGTCCGCCCATCCCGGAACGCCGGTGGCCCGGCGGCGACGGCTCCTCGAACCCCAAGGCGATGCAAGACGCACCCAACCCCATCCGACTGCTCATCACCGACGACTACGCGCTCATGCGCGACGGGCTCAAGCGGCTTTTTACGCTCGTCGGCGACATCGAGGTGGTCGGCGAGGCCGAGCACGGCGAAGCGCTGCTGCGGCGGCTCGACCATGACGACATCGACCTGCTCCTCCTCGACATGAACATGCCGGGCCTGTGCGGCGAAGCGCTCATCGTCCGCATACGCGCCCTGCGCCCGGCCCTGCCCATTCTCGTGCTGAGCACCTACGACGAGATCCAGATCGTCGAGGCCGCCCTCCGGGCGGGGGCGAACGGCTACATCACCAAGGATTGCGATCCGGAGACCCTGATCATCGCCGTCCGCCAGGTCGTGGCCGGCCGAGTCTTCATCGACCCGCATCTCGCCGAACTCATGGCGCTGCGGACGGTGCGGTCCGGGCCGGGCAGCACGCCGTCGCCCGGTGCGTAATCGATCGAACGCTGCAAGTCCTCCTCCACGACCAACGACGACAAGACCCCAACGGAGAGAACGGAGATGGGAGACATCGTGAAGCTCGACAGGCTGCCCGCCCGCCCGCAGCCCGCCCCCGAAGTGCCGGTGCTGCTCGCGCCCGGTGCCGCGCTGATCGCCGCGAGCGTCGCGGCCGCCTGCTGGTGGACGACGGCCTGGCTTGCGACATTGCGCCTCGGCTACATCAAGCCGGCGGCCGAGCCGGAGTCCGCACCGGCGGTGCCCGCGCCGCGACTGCGCCTGCACGCGAACTCCCCGCGCGTTTCGCCCGAGGCCCTGGCGCCCGACCGGTGCAGCAGCTCGAGCTAACGCGCCAGCGCACTCATCGCACCGCGGGGCCCCGGGAAAGCCACCCTGCACCCGGACGCCGCACGGAGACCGTGCATGAACGACTTCACCACCTTCGCCCAACTCGCACTTCTGGACCACGGCTTCGGCCTGGTCCACGTGGGCGTCGTCCTTCTCTACCTGGCGGCGCTGCGCCTTGCCATCCGCGTGGCGAACCCACGCACGGCAGGTACCGGCGCCTCGCAGGAATGCTCCGAAGGCCACGAGGATCTGCGCCTGCGCGTTCTCGAGGGCGTGCACGGCACATCGAAGCTGGACCACGCGCTCGAGCGGCTGGCCGAGTACGTCGAGGGCGCCCAAGGCACGCAGCAGCGCATCCGCTGCTGCGTACTGCTCGTCGAGTCCGACGGCGACCGCCCGAGGGTGGCCGCGGCGCCCAGTCTGCCCGCGGTGTTCAAGGAGGCGCTGGAGCGCTCGGGGATCGCCGAGGCGGCCAGTCTTTCCCGCTCGGGGGTCTGGCACCTGATCCCGTCACTGGTGCCCGACATGCTGGTCCATCCGGGATACGAAGCGCTCGGTCCCGCGGCGAAGGCGGCGGGACTGCGCAGCTGCTGGACGGTGCCGATCCGCGACACGGCCGGCAAGCCGCTGGGCATCGTCGCCGCCTTCGGCGAGCGTCCCATCCTGCCGACCCGCGCGGAGATGGTCCTGCTACATGAGGCGAGCCGCCTTGCCGCGATCGACATCGAGCGCCGCATCGCCACGGCGAGGCTGCAGGCACGCGAGCGGGACCTGCGCACCCTGGTGGACCGCTCGCCCGACTCGATCACCCGCTACGACGCGCAGTGCCGCCTCATCTGCGCCAACGCCCAGGCGCTGCGCGAAGCGGGCCTGCAGGAATCCGACCTGGTGGGCCGCACGCCCGCGGAGTTTCCCGGCGGCGAGTCCGCGCGCACCTACCAGGCCACCATCGCCAAGGTCCTGGCGAACGGCGGATCCGAGGAGTTCGAGCTCGACTGGATGAACGCGACGGGCGAGCTGCGCTACAGCCACATCCGCCTCGAACCGGAATACGACAGCCACGGCTGCGTGACGCGGGTCCTGGCGGTGGGGCGCGACGTGACCCGCATCGTCGAATACCGGAAGAAGCTCCACGAGCTCGCCTACGTCGACGCCCTGACCGGCCTGCCCAACCGCGCCCGGCTGAAGGACCTGCTCCGCACCGCCGTTTCGGACGCCGCGCGGCAGGGCCTCGGGGCCACGCTGATCGTGCTCGGGCTCGACCGCTTCAAGGCGGTAAACGACACCTTCGGGCGCGACAGCGGCGACGCGCTGCTGCGCGCCACGAGCCGGCGCCTGTGCCGCTCGCTCGATCCCTCGTGCGTGGTGGCCCGGCTGGAGGGTGACGAATTCGCGATCCTGATGCCCACCACCGAAGGCGACCGCGACGCCGTCGCGACGACGCCCCGGATTCTCGAGACGCTCGCCACCCCCTTCCACGTCGGCAACCTGGAGATCCGCCTCACCGCGAGCCTCGGCGTCGCCCACGCGCCGGACCACGGTGTGGAAGCCGAGGAGCTCCTGCGCTGCGCCGCCATGGCGCTGCACCATGCCAAGCACGAAGGGCGCAACCGCGCCCACCGCTACGCCCCCGAGCTCACGGCCGCCGCCCAGGAACGGCTGGCCCTGGAGGCGGACCTGCGCAAGGCGGCCGCCGCCGGCGACTTCGAACTCTACTACCAGCCCAAGGTCGATCTCGGCACGGGATCCGTGGTGGGGGCCGAGGCGCTGCTGCGCTGGCACCATCCGCAACGCGGCCTCGTCACGCCGGCCAGCTTCATCGCCCTGGCCGAGGAGTCGGGCCTCATCACCGAGCTCGGAGAATGGGCGTTGCGCGGCGCCTGCCAGGCCGGCCGGCGCTGGAACGAGCGCACCGGTCGCGTCTGCCCGGTGGCGGTGAATCTGTCGCCGCGCCAGTTCATCGACGGCCGCCTGGCCGAGCGGGTGCAGCGGGTGTTCGCCGAGACCGGCTGCCGGCCCGAGTGGGTCGAGCTGGAGATCACCGAGAGCCTGCTCCTCGACGACCGTCCCGAGATCCGCCAGACGCTGGAGACCCTAGCCGACCTCGGCGTGTCGCTGGCGGTCGACGACTTCGGTACGGGCTATTCGGCGCTGGCCTACCTCGCCCGCTTCCCGATCCACACCCTGAAGATCGACCGCTCCTTCATCTCCGGGATGATCCGCGAGCCGGACAGCGCCGAGCTGGTGCGGGCCATCGCCGCCATGGCGCGCAGCCTGCGCATGGCCGTCGTGGCGGAAGGCGTGGAAAGCCTGGAACAGGCCGACTTCCTGAAGGGCATCGGCTGCCACCTGGCCCAGGGCTACCTCTACGGCAAACCCATGCCCGAGGACGTCTTCCAGGCCCTCCTCGTCGCGCCCCCGCTCGTCCACGGACTCCTCGAGCAGGCGGAATAGCGCGCCCCCTGGGCGCGACCCCGCGCCCCCGAGACCGGGTCGGAGCGGCCGGTCGTCATCCGACACACGGCACCCCCGAAATAAATTCGGCCGCAAGTTTTTCGCACCCTGCTTCCGCCTGGCCGGCCTACCCATATCGCGTACCGAAAACCCAGTGGCGGCGCGGTCTTGAGCCGGATCCGCTATGCAATTCGTCCTACTACATCTAGTGCCTCTGATGTTCTTGACACACCGCAATAATTTTTAACGTATTGTTTTTATTGGTTTTAATTTTTTTGCACTTCGCGAATTCTAGCGCTATGCTTCACGGCATCGCGAACATCAACCGAAGGGGCAGACAAGAAGACCATGAGCAAGACGATCCAGGCACCTAAGGCCGACGCCTCCACGCTGGCGCCGCAAGAGATTTCCGGGGAAGTCCTTGTCGAGAAGTATGCCAAGGGCGACGAAAAGACCGTGCACGAGGTTCGCGCCCGCGTCGCGCGCGCGCTTGCCGCGGTCGAAGCCGAGGACAAGCGCGCCCACTGGGAGGCGAAGTTCCTCGAGGCCCAGGAGCACGGATTCGTCCCCGCCGGGCGCATCAACAGCGCCGCCGGCACCAAGCTGCAGGCCACCCTCATCAACTGCTTCGTCCAGCCGGTGGGCGACTCGGTGAGCGAGGCGGTCGACGGTCGCCCCGGGATCTACACCGCCCTCGCGCAGGCCGCCGAGACCATGCGCCGCGGCGGCGGCGTGGGCTACGACTTCTCCAGCATCCGGCCGAAGGGCGCGCTGGTGAAGGGCACCCTCTCCAACGCCTCCGGCCCCGTCTCCTACATGCGCGTCTTCGACCGCTCCTGCGAGACGGTCGAGTCCGCCGGCGCCCGCCGCGGCGCCCAGATGGGCGTGCTGCGCTGCGACCATCCGGACATCGAGGAATTCATCCACGCCAAGGACCACGGCGACCTCACCAACTTCAACATCTCGGTGGGCGTGACCGACGTCTTCATGAAGGCGGTGGATGCCGGCACCGACGTGGAGCTCGCCCACAAGGCCGAACCGGCCGAAGAGTTCAAGGCCGCCGGTGCCTACCAGCGCGACGACGGGCTGTGGGTCTATCGCAAGGTTCCCGCCCGCGCGCTGTGGGACCAGATCATGCGCTCGACCTACGACCACGCCGAGCCGGGCATCCTGTTCCTGGACCGCATGAACCAGGACAACAACCTCTACTACTGCGAGACCATCGAGGCCACCAACCCCTGCGCCGAGCAGCCCCTGCCCCCCTACGGCTGCTGCGACCTGGGCTCGATCAACCTCACCCCCTTCGTCAAGAACCCGTTCACCGACAAGGCCGAGTTCGACTACCCGGCCTTCGGCAAGGTGGTCGACGTCGCCATCCGCATGCTCGACAACGTGCTCGACGTCACCCACTGGCCGCTCGAGCAGCAGGAGAACGAGGCCCAGTCCAAGCGCCGCGTGGGCCTCGGCTTCACCGGCCTGGGCGACGCGCTGATCATGATGGGCAAGCGTTACGACTCGCCCGAGGCGCGCAACGAGGCGACCAAGATCTCCGCCTACATGCGCGACCGCGCCTACCTCGCCTCGGTGGAGCTCGCCAAGGAGCGTGGCGCCTTCCCGCTCTTCAACGCCGACCTCTACCTCTCGGGCGGCAACTTCGCCTCGCGCCTGCCGGCCGAAGTGAAGGAGAAGATCCGCAAGCACGGCATCCGCAACTCGCACCTTCTGTCCATCGCGCCCACCGGCACGATCTCGCTCGCCTTCGCCGACAACGCCAGTAACGGCATCGAGCCCCCGTTCTCGTACACCTACACCCGCCGCAAGCGCATGGCCGACGGCACCTTCAAGGAGTACGCGGTCGAGGACTACGCCTGGCGCCTGTACCGCCACATGGGCGGCGACGTGAACAAGCTGCCGCCCTACTTCGTCACCGCCCTGGAGATCTCCGCCCAGGCCCACGAGGAGATGGTCGCGGCCGTCGCCCCCTATGTGGACACCTCGATCTCCAAGACGGTGAACGTCCCCGAGGACTACCCCTACACCGACTTCGAGGACCTCTACCTCAAGGCGTGGAAATCCGGCCTCAAGGGGCTGGCCACCTACCGGCCCAACTCGGTACTGGGCGCGGTGCTGTCGGTCACGCCGTCGAACGAGCAGAAGCAGCCCCACGACGTCGAGATCTCCGACGCCAACCGCCGCCTGATGATCAAGAGCCTGCCGGCCCCGGTGCTCTCCAGCCTGCGCTGGCCCGGCCGCCCCGAGATGCCGGACGGCAACCTGGCGTGGACCTACATGCTCAACACCCCGACCGGCGACTTCGCCCTCTTCGTGGGCCAGGTGGGCAACAACGGCGGCTCCTTCCCCTTCGAGGTGTGGGTGAACGGCGCCGACCAGCCCCGCGGCCTGGGCGCCGTGGCCAAGACCCTGTCCATGGACATGCGCGCCAACGACCGCGGCTGGCTCAAGCTCAAGCTCGACACGCTCGCCCGCACCATCGGCGAGAAGTCCTTCGAGATGCCCTTCCCGCCCCACGGCGAGAAGACCATGTTCCCCGGGGTGGTCTCGGCCTTCGCCCAGGTCGTGCGCTACCGCTGCGAGAAGCTCGGCGCCCTGGAAGCCAACGACCTGCCCACCCCGGTGCTCGACACCCTGTTCAGCCTGCAGGAGCCCAAGACCGGCACCGACGGAACGCTCTCCTGGACGGTGGACATCGCCAACCCGGCCACCGGCGAAGACTTCGTCCTGGGCCTGAAGGAGATCACCCTGCCCGACGGCGTCACCCGCCCCTACTCGGTGTGGCTCTCCGGCAACTACCCGCGCGCCCTGGACGGCCTGACCCGCATCCTGTCGCTGGACATGCGCGTCATGGACCCGGCCTGGATCGGCATGAAGCTGCGCAAGCTCCTCAACTACCCGGAGCCCCTGGGCGACTTCATGGCCTTCGTCCCCGGCACCAAGCGCCAGCAGAACTACCCCAGCACCGTGGCTTACATCGCCCAGCTGATGATCCACCGCTACTCCATGCTCGGCGTGCTCGACGAGAAGGGCTACCCGACCCGCGAGATGGGCATCCTGGAAGCCCCCCGCGACGACAACGAGCCGAAGGTGATGCAGGGCTCGCTGTGCACCGAGTGCGGGAATTACTCGGTGATCCGCAAGGACGGCTGCGACTTCTGCACGGCGTGCGGGGCGGTGGGGACCTGCGGTTGAGGGCTGTAACTGCCCGGTGAAAGAAGCCCGCTTACCGAGAGGTGGCGGGCTTTTTCATTGTGCGAGCTGGATTTGGCTGGCAGGTAATCGGCCGGTGCCGACCTTGTGTGCCTTGCCAGACTCAGGCGGCAATGCGTCGGTCACCTGCCGTTGAGCTGTGAAACAACGTGAATGGCAGCCTACCGATCCGGTGAGCTGATGCTGTTCGCGCCGCAAGACGACGCCAGCGACAGCCCGTTTCTCAGCGCGATGAAACTGGACACCGCCATCGCACGCGGTCGCACCCAGTTCGATTCCTTGCTCACCGGCCGCGAGCCGGGCGCCTCATAGCCAGCCCGACCGTGAAATCTCGCCCAATGCGGCGCGCGAGGCGGAATCCGTGTAGCGTATTCCCACACTCCGAATGAGTTCGCGCCGCCGCCATGGACCCGATTCGCAGCTACCACGAACGCTCCAAACACCACCTCCACCGCTACGCGCCCGGCCCTGGCCATCTCGACTGGGACACGCAGCCCGATCCCTTCCGTCGCTTCGACGGCGCGCCGCAGTTCGATCTGCCCCTGCTAAAGGACGAACTGCCGGTGCGCTGGGACGACCTGTTCGCCCCAGGCGGTCGGCCATCGCAGGCGATGACCGTGGAGAATCTGGCCCAGCTGCTGCAACTGTCGCTCGGTCTGTCGGCCTGGAAGTCCTACGGCGGAAATCGCTGGGCCCTGCGCTGCAACCCGTCCAGCGGCAATCTCCACCCGACCGAGGGCTACCTTGTCTGCCCGGATCTGCCCGGACTCTCCGCCGGCGTCTATCACTACCGCCCCGACCGGCATGGCCTCGAACAGCGCGCGGCGGCACCGCTCACGTTTTCGGGTGGCGTGCTGGTGGCGCTCACTGGCATCCACTGGCGCGAAGCCTGGAAATACGGCATGCGCGCATTCCGTTACTGCCAGCACGATTGCGGCCACGCCCTTGCTGCGCTCGCCTACGCCGCAGCGATCTTCGGCTGGCCCACGCGTCTGATGACCGAATGGAGCGACGACGACATCACCACCCTCACCGGCCTCGACCGAACCGAGAATTTTTCCGTCGCCGAGGGGGAAGCGCCGGAAGCCCTGCTGTGGATCGGCCCCGGCGCGGCACCCAATCCGGCAAGCGTGCGCGCGATGCTCGCCAACGCCCACTGGGCGGGGCATGCCAACGCGCTCAGCCCGGCACAACGCGACTGGCCCGACATCCCGATGGTGGCGGCGGCCACCCGCAAGGCGGCACGCATGGCCGCCCCGGTCACCGCACTGGCACCCTTGCCACCATTGGCGCCGGCGTCCAGCGCCGCAGTCACCAGGCTGATTCGCGAACGCCGTTCCGCCCAGGCCTTCGACGGCATCACCGCGATCAGCGCACAGCGCTTCTATCGCATGCTCGACGCCTTGCTCCCTCGCGCGGCGATTCCGCCCTGGTCAGTGCTGGACGAAACCCCCTGCGTGCATCCTGTGCTCTTCGTGCATCGGGTCGATGGCCTCGACCCCGGCATCTACTGCCTGCCCCGGGCACCCGGCGCGCTCGCCGACCTGCGCGCCGCCATGCGCGAAGACTGGCTCTGGGCAAGTGTTCCGGGCTGCCCCGAACACCTGCCCTTATACCTGCTGGCACCGTTGGACGCGCGCGACTTTGCGACCACCGCCTCCTGCCATCAGGACATCGCCGCCGATTCGGCATTCAGCCTCGGCATGCTGGCCCGTTTCGACGACATCGACGCCGCCCACCCGTGGCTTTACCGCCAGCGATTCTGGGAGGCCGGCATGCTCGGCCAGGTGCTTTATCTCGAAGCCGAAGCGGCCGGCGTCCAGGGCACCGGCATCGGCTGTTACTTCGACGACGCAGTGCATGAGGCACTCGGACTCAACACCGAGCGCTTTCAGGATCTCTACCACTTCACGGTTGGCAAGGCCCTCGTCGACAGGCGACTGAGCAGTGTGTCCGGTTATGCGTTTCTTGAGCGAGACGCCACCCCCTAAACGCAACGACGGTAACCCATCGCCCCCGTTTCAGCCTCAATCCGTTGCCGGCAACGACAGCAGGTCGGCCTTTGCTGCCATTCGTCCCATTCTGGAGAATGACTGCTCTGGATGGCAAAGCAGTCTGCCTAGTGTCTAGATATTGTGGAGCGATTCAGGACGTACTCGACGTGCCTCGGCAGGTAGCACTTGACGGCGTAGCCTCGGGCAACCAGTGCCGCCAGCACGGACTGCTTGGCGGCCCCTTTGATGTTTGAGGGCAGCGGCTCGAGCGCCCGGCTCGGGCGCGTGGCCGCGCGTCGGACGGCTTCGTACTGGGCGACGGTTAGGCGATGGCGGACGGTCATGGGGGCGATCCCGAGAGTGGATGAGACCCCTATCTGGGTGTTACCGGTGGCTGAAGCAAAGTCCGCGTGCTATTGCTGTGGCGATATATCGTGTGCTATAAAACAGCCAACAGAGCGCGCGAGCACCCAATGAAGCCCGAGCAGATCCGCCACCTCCGCAAGACACTGGACCTGACCCAGCAGCAGTTCGCCGAGCTGCTGGGCGTCTCGTTCGTCACGCTGAATCGGTGGGAGAACGGCCAATCCAAGCCATCCGCGATGGGCGTGGCCAAGCTGCAGGATCTGGCAGGTCGGTCCGACGCTCGCGGGGCTGCTTCGGCGAAAGCCAGCGGAAACACGCCAACCGGCGACGCTCACGAAGCGACGCCCCGGCTCGATTTCCTGGGGGATGCGAACGCGCTGCGCGTGCTGGTCGAGGGCGAGCGCCTGTCCTACGGGCATCTGTTCAACCCGGCGTTCGCGACCGAGATCAGCGAGATCGACCCGCTGCCCCATCAGCGGATTGCGGTCTACCAACGCATGCTGCCCCAGCATCGCCTGCGCTTCCTGCTGGCCGATGACGCTGGCGCCGGCAAGACGATCATGACGGGCCTCTACGTCCGCGAGAGCCTGTCGCGCAGGACGATCCGCCGTGTCATGGTGGTGGCGCCTGCCGGCCTGGTGGGCAACTGGTACCGCGAACTGCACAAGCTGTTCCAGCTGCAGTTCAAGATCGTGACCGGCGGCGACACCAAGGACGGCAACCCGTTTGTCGGCGCCGGCAGCGATCTCGTCGTGGTGAGCATCGACAGCCTGCGCGCCCAGCGACTGTTCAACGCCCTGCGCGACCCTCAGGTCGTGCCCTACGACCTGGTCGTGTTCGACGAGGCGCACAAGCTCTCCGCGAACCGCGATCTGGACGGGACGTTCCGGGCGACGGACCGCTACCGTCTTGCCGAGGCAATCGCTGGCGTGCGCGAGCTGCCGGAGGACTGGCGCATGCCCTGGGCTGCGCACCACCTCCTGCTGCTCACTGCGACCCCCCACATGGGCAAGGAGTACCCGTACTACTGCCTGTGGCGGCTGCTGGAGCCCGAGCTGTTCAGCACCGAGACTGCGTTCGCCAAGTTCCCGCGTGAGTCGCGCGACCGCTACTTCATCCGCCGTGTGAAGGAGGAGATGGTCGACCTCCGCGGCAAGGCCCTCTATCCCGAGCGCCTTTGCGACACCGTGAGCTACGACCTCTCCCAGGGCGAAGTCAGCGAACAGGCACTCTACGACCGCACGACGACGTACATCCGCCATTACTACAACCAGGCGCGGCTCTTGAACCGTCAGGCGGCACGGTTCGCCATGACCGTTTTCCAGCGGCGCATGGCCAGCAGCACGTGGGCCTTGCTCTGCTCCTTCCGCAATCGCCTGGCGAAGCTCGACGCGTTGATCGATGACATCCAGTCCGGTCGCGTGCCCGAGGAGGAGCTGCGCAGCCAGCAAGAGCGGCTGAACCGCAGGGTCCGCGAGGGGCGGCTGGTTGACGTCCTTGCTGCGAAGACGGCCGACGAGGAGACCGCAACGGCGGGCGCAGAGGAGCACGAGGAAAGCGAAGCCGAAGCGCTGGGCGCCTTCATCGCCACCAGCCTGGCGGAGCTCATCGACGAACGGGGTCAGGTGCAGGAGCTGATCGCACTGGCCGAGGCGGTCCACGCCAGCGGACAGGAGTCAAAGTTCGAGCGGATGGCGGAGCTACTTCGGTCGCCGCAGTACCGCGACCAGAAGGTCATCATCTACACGGAGCACCGCGACACGCTGGACTTCCTGACGCGACGCCTCGAAGGCATGGGCTACGCCGACCAGGTCGCCTACATCCACGGCGGCCTGGGATTCGAGGAGCGCGACGCACAGGTCGAGCGCTTCCGCCACCCCCACGACGCCGAGGGCAAGGGAGCGCGCTTCTTCATCGGCACCGACGCTGCCGCCGAAGGTATCAACCTGCAGTTCTGCTGGATCTTGTTCAACTACGACGTGCCCTGGAACCCGGCGCGTCTTGAGCAACGCATGGGCCGGATTCACCGTTACGGCCAGAAGCGCGACCGTGTGGCCATCGTGAACCTTGTCGCAGGCAAAACGCGCGAGGGCCGCGTCATCAAGACGCTGCTGGACAAGCTGGAGGAGATTCGCAAGCAACTCGGTTCGGACAAGGTGTTCGACGTGGTTGGCCGGATCTTCGAGGGCATGGCCATCACCGACTACATCCAGCGCGCGGTCGAGTCGGATGACGAAGCCGACAAGAAGGCGCTGGAGCTCGCGGGTCAGCTCACGCCCGAGCAGGTCAAGGCCCTCGAAGCACGCGAGGCGACCATCTACGGCAAGGGCGGCGACGTCCGCATCGATCTGCCCCAGCTCCGCGAGGCGATGGCCATCGAGGAAATGCGCCGCCTCCTGCCGGGATACGTTCGCCGCTACCTCGAACATGCCGCGCCCGTCGTCGGCATCGACTTCGTCGGCGATCTCGACAACAGCTTCTTCATGCGGCCGCGCAAGCGCGGGGTGCTGGACAGCATCCTGCCGGTGCTCGAAACCTACCCCGAGTCAGCGCGCAGCCGGTTCACCGTGTACCGCCCGGATGACGGGCGCGATGCCATCTTCCTGCATCCGGGCGAGCCCGTCTTCGAGCGCCTGTCGGCGATGGCCATCGAGAACGCGCGCAACCAGGCCCTGCGCGGCGCGATCTTTACAGACGTAAGCGCTACCGCGCCCTACTTGTTCCACGTCGCACGCGTCAGCGTGGAGCGCGGCGTTGATCCCGGCTTGCCTGCATTCCACAGCCCGGAAGCCATCGAACAGCGCCTGGTCGGCCTGAAGCAATACGCTGACGGACGGCTGATTGAGACGCCGGTCGAGCACCTCTTGCTCCTGAAGCCGGCTCCAAAGCCCAGCCCCGGAAGCGTGGTCTTTCTCGCGCAGAGTGACACGTGGCGTCTGGCCGCGCAGGAACACATCCATCGCGATGTCGTCGGCAAGCTGGCGGACCTGCAGCGAATGAGCGCCACGTCACGGCTCACGGAAACCGAGGAGTACCTGCAGCGGGCGTTTGACTATCAGGAGTCGGAACTGGCTGCGGCGCGAAAGCGCTTCACCGAGAAGGCCCGCGACGGCAACCGGGCTGCCCATACCGAGCTGGACCGAATCAAGGCGCAGCAGAGGAGCTTGGCGCAGCGCCGCGATCAGGCCCTGCTTCAGGCGCGGCGCGAGGTCGAACTGATCCAGGCGGGCCAAGTTGAGATGCTGGCGAGTGCACTGGTTCAGCCTTCCACTGATCCCGACGACATCAAGGCGCGCGACGCCGAAGTCGAGCGGATCGCGGTCGAGGTGGCCATCGCCTTCGAGGCCGCACAGGGAGCCGACGTTCGTGACGTTTCCACGCCGCCCAAAGCACGCCTGGCCGGCCTGAACGACTACCCGGGCTTTGACCTGCTGTCCAAGCGCGTGAGCGAAGAACGCGGCATTGAGGTGAAGGGCCGTGTGGGCGTCGGCGAGATCGAGTTGACCGAGAACGAGTGGGCCCGCGCCTGCATCTTGCGCGAGCGCTACTGGCTTTACGCCGTGTTTGACTGCGGTGGAGCCCAACCCCGTCTGCTCAGGGTGCAGAACCCCTTCGCCAAGTTGATCGCCAAGACGCGGGGCAGCGTGGCCATCGCGTACAGCGACATTGCCAATGCATCGGAGGCCGTCGAATGAACTCACCAGAACCCATCGTCGCCGGCAGTCCCCGCCTTGTTAAGCTCCCGGAGAGCACTCGTGTCCGCGAACGCGAGCTGCTTCGCGTCGCCGGTCAACTTGCTGGCGCTGACGCGGCCACAGCAGCACAAGCAGCCCGAGTCGAAGTCCTGAAGTGGGCAGCGTTGCAGATTGGCGATCAGCTGCCTCCGCTGGCGGCTGATGGGCAATCGTTCGAGCATCTCCGCGGCGGACGCACCTGCATTGGTGCTGGATTCGCTGACGACCACCGTGCGCTTTGGGCGCTGCGTGTGGACCGCCCCGATGCCAATGTGGCGCAGCGCACCTGGACCACCGAGGTGGTGATCGGTCACGCGCCAGGTGCGTCCAGCGCGCTGTTCAGCCTGCGGTTGCTCGCCAGCACCCCCGAGTCGACGCTCAGGGTCGAGCCTGCTGTTCCCGGGCTCGTTCGACAGATCGCCTCTGCCTGCGGTCTGCGTCAGGGCGGCAATCAGCTCGACGGCAGTACATGGCACATCGCCTCGGAGGACGAGGCCGAGCAACTGATCGTCGAGCTCCTCGACCCTACACGCCCGGTGCCGTACATGGTCTGCTCCGTCGCCGAGCGCGAAACCCTCCCCGGCATTAACAGTCAGCTGCTGGCGAAGGTGACCCTCGGCATCGCCCGAGTCGTGGTTGTTCCGGCAAACTATACTTGGGTGCTGACGCAGCAGCTGGGCAAACCGCTCTCCGTCTTCAATGGTGCCGCGCGCGCCTACATGCCCGGCTTCACGTACGACGCGAACCCGTTCGCGCATCGCTTGTTCTTCCTCGGTAACAACGCCGAGGATGAGCGCGCCCGGTCGGCGTTGACCGCGTTGCGGTGGATTGCTGCCAACGAGAGCGTACGGCGTTTGCAGCTGGGTACCGATGTGCTGGCGTTCTCCGCCGTGCGTGATGCCAGTCTCGATTTCGAGCGCGAGCGCCTGAAGCAGGCGGGGTCTGCCGATATCGAACAGCTGCGGGCCGCCCAGGCGCAGATCGATGCGCTCAAGGACGACCTGCGACGTTCCGCCGAGACGCAGCAGTGGCTGTCCGACGAACACAAATCCATCGAGGAGCATGCGCAGAACCTGGAGCAGCAGCTCCGTGGCGCGCAGTTCCGCATTCACCAGCTGCTGGATCAGATCAAGGCGCGCGGCGACGAGCCTGATGCGGGCATACCTCTGCCAGAAGGCTGGGACACGTTCGCTGATTGGTGCGACGAGGTGCTCAGTGGCCGTGTCGTGCTGTCGGCTCGGGCGCGGCGGGAAACGAAGTCAGCCGACTTCGACGATCCGCAAACGGCCGCCCGCTGCCTGCTCTGGCTGGCCAACGAATACCGCGACTCGCGGATCAACGGTGCCAGCAGCGACCTGCGCAAGCCTGTCGACGAAGGCATCCACAACGAACGCTGCGGGGCGGACAGCTTTGCGTTCGGCTGGAGCAACCGAAAGGTGTCCGTCGAATGGCACCTCAAGAACGGGGGCAACACGCGCGACCCGCGGCGCTGTCTGCGCATTTACTACTTCTGGGACGAGGGCAGTCAGCTGGTGGTGATCGCTACCATGCCGGCGCACATCCGGACCGGGGCGACCTGAAGGACCCAACCATGAACAACGACAAGCGGCTCATCGAGGTCGCCTTCCCGCTCAAGCAGACGTCGATTGACTCGGTCCACGAGAAGAACGTGCGACACGGGCACATCTCCACGCTGCACATCTGGCCTGCACGTCGTCCCCTCGCGGCGAGCCGTGCGGCGCTGATCGCCACCCTGTTGCCGGACCCGGGTGACAAGGAGAAGCGCGACGAGATCCTCAAGCGTCTTGGCGGCACGCTCAGCAAGACGTTGAAGAAGAAGAAGATGCCCAACGGGCACACTGAAGAAATCGAGGCTTGGGAGACTGAAGGGGGCGTGCTGGCCTGGGGTCGTGAAGCTGGCCCAGGGATGGACTGGTTTCGTGAAGAGATCCGCAAGGCATATGGCGGTCGTGCGCCCAGAGTTCTCGACCCATTCGCCGGAGGAGGCGCAATTCCTCTGGAGGCGATGCGCTTGGGCTGCGAGGTGACCGCGGTAGATATCAATCCGGTTGCCTGGTTCATCTTGAGGTGCACGCTTGAGTACCCGCAGGCGCTGGCCGGATGCGAGTACCCATTGCCCAGTTTCGCGCTCACTGATGCTGACTTTATGATCAGCTATCTCAGGGCAAAGGGCATGACCGCGGCGCAGATAAGGCGTCACCTTGGTCAACTGGAATCTGCTCGCTCGGCCCTTCCACCAGCCAGTGCAATGGAGACGGTTGCCCGTGGCGAGAACCTGAGCCTCCTGGAAAACCCCGGGCTCGACCCGGAACTGCTAAGAGCAGGACTTGGATGGCATGTTCGAGCGTGGGGCCGCAGAGTGTTGCGCGAAGCCCGCAAGGATCTGGCGCGTCTCTACCCTGTTTACGCAGAGTTCTGCACGCTTACCCCCTATCAAAGGGTGAAGTTAGATACCGACGACATCTTGAAGCATGTCCCGGTCGATGATAGTGGCGAGCCGCAGACCGCCCTCCTTAACGCTGGCTTCGACGCAGCGTATCTGGACAATCCTGCTAATCCACGTTGGGTGGCAAAACCTACCGTGGCATACCTCTGGGCGCGGACGGTCCACTGCAAGGCCTGTCGAGCCGAAATCCCGCTGCTGAAGACAAGGTGGTTGGCTAAGAAGGACGACAAGCGAGTTGTCCTTTGCATGCGACCGAGGGACGACAGGTCCGGGGTCGACTTCCACATCGACTCAAACGTCAAAGTCCAGGGTGGAAACGCCGCTCAGAAGCGCGAGTTCGACAAGCGCGTGGGGGCCGGCACGATGAGTCGATCAGGTTCGACTTGCCCTTGCTGCGGAACGATCATGACGCTGGAGGACATAAGGCTCGAAGGGCGAGCAGGTCGAATGTCCGCACGAATCACTGCTGTCGCAGTTGAAGCTCCAGGTGGCAAGGAGTTCAGGCTACCGACCGAAATGGAGGTGCGCGCAAATCAAGTGGCGCACGGGGAACTTGACGCGCTGTTCTCCGAGGTTCCCTTTGGCCTCCCGAAGGAGCCTACGCCAAAAGGTGGTACAGGGGCATCCCGAGCATTTTCGGTCGATGCCTATGGGTTAGATCAGTGGTCGAAGCTATTCACAGCGCGCCAGATGAC
This sequence comes from Azoarcus sp., assembly GCA_020725025.1. GTDB lineage: Bacteria > Pseudomonadota > Gammaproteobacteria > Burkholderiales > Rhodocyclaceae > Aromatoleum. The sequence goes on along the minus strand of DYFV01000013.1, from coordinate 52,461 downwards.
GGCCATTGCCCGCTTCATCTTGGCAATTCGACAGCTCCGCGACCGACTAGGGTCAGATGCGGCTTACTCAGACGCAGTTCAAGCGCTTCTCGCTGTGGCCTTGGACAGAATGGCGAACTATCTCAGCACGATCTGTATCTGGGAGCCCAAGGCACAGGAGGTTAAGCAGACTTTCCTGCGATATGCCCTGCCCATTACGTGGGATTTTGCTGAAGGCAATCCACTCGCGCCAAACGACAGATTCTTCTATGGCGCACTCTCAAATGTGGCGTCGGTAGTTGACGGATTGACAACAGCGACGTTTGCCGAAGTTCCGGCCGCGACCGTATTGAACCAGAGTGCAATGCGCGTCGTTTCCGAGCAGGACATTGTCGTAACCGATCCGCCCTATTACGACGCGATTCCCTACTCAGACTTGATGGACTTCTTTTACATCTGGCTGAGAAGGACACTCCACGGCCTATCGCCTGAACTTAGTTCAGCTTTTGCTAATCCGCTTGCGCCCAAGTGGAACCATGAAGAAGGTGACGGCGAGCTGATCGACGATGCCGCCCGGTTCGGCGGCAGCAAGGAGGCCTCAAAGCGCAACTACGAGGAGGGTATGGCACGAGCCTTTGCGGCGTGCCATAAGGCCCTGGGACCTTCGGGGAGATTGGTAATCGTCTTTGCACACAAGCAGCCCGATGCGTGGGAAACCCTGGTTACCGCAATCATTCGAACCGGCTTTGTCGTTGACGGAAGCTGGCCGATTGCCACAGAAATGAGGGGGGGCGTCCGAAATCATGGCAGAGCATCCCTGGCTTCTTCGGTTTGGCTGGTTTGCAGGAAGCGTGATCCGCTCGCCCGCGCCGGATGGGACACCCAGGTTCTCAAGGAAATGGAGTCGAGCATCACGACCAAGCTGCGTGACTTCTGGGATGCCGGCATCCGCGGCCCTGACTTCATCTGGGCTGCCACTGGACCGGCCTTGGAGTCGTACAGCCGCTATCCGGCGGTCAAGAAGGCGTCCGAGCCTGGGGCGTTGATGTCGGTCACCGACTTCCTTGGCCACGTGCGTCGCATCGTGGTGGACTTCGTCGTCGGCCGCGTGCTCTCGCACGGACAGACCGAACCCACGCCTGGCGACCACCCGCTGGACGACGTGACCACGTACTACCTGCTCCACCGCAACGACTTCGGCCTCAAGGAAGCGCCAGCCGGGCCGTGCATCCTCTACGCCGTCTCGTGCGGGCTCTCGGAGCGCGAGCTGGCCGATCAGTATGAGCTGCTGGCACGCAGCGGCGGCGCGGCCGAGGCCGAGGACGAAGATGCGTCGGGCGACGACGAGGACGGCGATGTCGAGGAGGCTTCGTCCTCGGGCGGTGGCGGCAAGTACAAGTTGAAGGACTGGCGCGCCCGCAAGCACCGCTCGCTGGGCATGGAGACGGCCAGTGGCCGCGCCATTCCGCTGATCGATCAAGTGCACAAGCTGATGCAGCTGTGGGTGGCTGGCGACGTCGTCAAGGTCAACGATTACCTCGACAGCCGCGCTCTGCGCCGCAGCCAGGTGTTCGCGCAACTGATTCAAGCTCTGATTGAGATGAACGAACAGGGCGTCGAAGAACGTTCGATCCTGGAACGGCTGCAAAACTACCTGCGCTCGGTCGGCAGTACCGCGCAGGCTCCGCTCGGGCTGGAATAAGGACAAGGAGAAGCAACGATGGCCAAGACCACCACCAAGCCCTGGCACCAGGTCGTGCAGCTGCGCGACGACATCACGAATCAGGAGCTCTCTCAGAAGCAGTTCGCCGCCGACTTGTACGACGTCGTGATGGGCCGCAACTCGGGTGTCTATCACGACGCCAAGGAGTTCTTCGCGCTCACGTATCCCACGGTCAAGCTGCGCGATCTGGCGCGTGACGTCACCCACCGCCTGGCAGGCAAGTCCGAGAAGGCCGTCCGCCAGCTGCACATGACCTTCGGCGGCGGCAAGACGCACTCGCTGATCACGTTGGTGCATCTGGTGCGCGATCCCGCGAGCCTTCCCGACGTCCCGGCGGTACAGCAGTTCAAGGCGCACTGCGCCCTGGAAGGCGGGTTGCCGAAGGCGCATGTGGCCTCCGTGGTGTTCGACCGCCTGGATGCCGAGAAGGGCATGGAAGTGACCGCGCCCGATGGCAGCGTGGCGACGATCAAGATGCCGTGGAGCGCGATTGCCTGGCAGCTGGCCGGCACTGCGGGCATGAAGCTGCTGAAGGATGACGGCACTGAACGCGCGACCCCGCCAGCCACCGGGGTGATGGAGGATCTGCTCAAGCTCGCGCGCAAGGATGGGGCCGGCGTGCTGATCCTGTTCGACGAGGTGCTGTGGTTCGTTCGTGTGATGGCAGATACCGATCCCGCGTGGATTGGCCGCATGCGGGAGTTCATGCACAGCCTGACCCAGGCCGTCGCCAAGGTACCGCGGTGCTGCCTGGTGGCCTCGCTGCTCGCCTCTGATCCCGGCAAGATGGACGAGCTCGGCAAGCAGATCAGCAAGGAGCTGTACGACGAATTCAAGCGGGTGGCCGACGAAGGCATCCAGCCCGTCGAAAGCCAGGACGTGCCCGAGATCCTTCGGCGCCGGCTGCTCAAGCTGGAGAGCTATACCGACCGCACGCAGTGGCCCAGCCAGGTCTTCGGCGCGCTCAATGGCGTGCAGGAAATCGATGACTACACCGCGAAGAACCGTGCCGCTGAGGAGAAGCGATACACCGACGCCTACCCCTTCCACCCGGCCTTGATCGAGACCCTGTACCAGAAGTGGACCCAGCTCGAAGGGTTTCAGCAGACGCGAGGCATCCTCAAGACCCTGGCTTCCGCACTGCGCGACGCGGTGAAGTGGGATAAGCAACCGCTTATCGGCCCCCAGATTTTCCTGGTGGAGCCGAAGTCGGAAGGGCTCAGTGTGGCCGCGCGCGAGTTGGCTAACGTGGCGCAGCTGGAGCAGTACGAAGGCCGGCGGCAGAACTGGACGGCCATCCTGGAGGCCGAGCTCGTGCATGCACGCAAGGCACAGGACGGGTTGCTCGGCGTTCAGCAGCGGGAGATCGAACAAGCCGTCATGGCGACGTTCCTGCACTCCCAGCCCATCGGGCAGCGCGCGACCACGCGCGAGCTCAAGATCTTGATCGGTGTCGGTTCCCCGGATCGGATCGAGTTGGACAAGGGGCTGACTCGGTGGTCCGATGCGTCCTGGTATCTCGATGACACCTTCACCGGGGATCGTGAAGGCGGCTTGCCAAAGGTGTGGCGCCTCGGCTCCAAGCCGAATCTGAAGCAGATGCATCATGACGCCCGCCAGAACGTCAGCGCCACCCTGGTCGATGAGGTTCTGGAGAAAGAGATTCGCGGCGCAGGCAAGCTGACCGAAGGCGCACGCGGTGCTGGCGCCAAGGTCCACGTGCTGCCGGCTCGCCCGGCGGACATCGAAGACGACGGCGAGTTTCACTACGCGGTGCTGGGCCCGAAGGCGGCGAGCAACGGCAAGCCGAGTGCCGAGGCCAAGCGCTTCATCGACGAAACGACCGGACCCGAGAAGCCCCGCGCTCAGAACCGCAATGCGGTGGTGTTGGCCGTCCCGTCAAAGGACGGCATCGACGTCGCACGCGAGAAGGTGCGTGACCTGCTCGGTTGGGAGAAGGTCCGCGAGATGCTCAAGGAGCGCAGCGACATCGACACGGCTGCAACGACGCGCCTTGAGGGCAACATTCGCGCGGCCCGCGGCGAAATGGTGTCGCAGATCGTCATGGCCTACTGCATCGCGGTGACGGTGAACGACGGCAACGACGTGGCCGCATACCGCATCAACGTCGACAACGACCCGCTCTTCCCCAAGATGGTCGCGGACAAGCGCCTGCGGATCGAGAGCACGGCTGTCAACGCCGAGGCGCTGCTGCCGGGCGGTCCATTCGATCTGTGGAGCGCCGGCGACAAGGCGCGCTTCGTCAAGAATCTTGTCGGAGCCTTCGCTGCGACAGCTAAGTTGCCGAAGATGTTGAACCGGGCGGCGATCTTGGAGACGCTGCTGCAGGGCTGCGAGGCGGGCGAGTTCGTGCTGCGGGTGACGCGAGCCGACAAGTCGACACGCACCTTCTGGAAGTGCCGCCCCGACGACAACGCCGTTCAGGACTCCAGCCTCGAAGTGGTGCTGTCGGATGCAGCCTCGCTTTCGGAGTTGGACGCGCAGCTGCTGGGCCCCAACAAGCTGCCCGGTCTGTGGGACAAGGAGCCCGTGACCCTGGCCGACCTTTCGGCGTACTTCTCCGGCAAGCATTTCGTCGAGGTCGACAAGGGCGGCTACACCGAGAACCTGCTGATTCCCGAGGCCATACCGCAGGCGATCACCGACGCAGTGGCGGCCGCCGTCAAGAGCGGCCGCGTCTGGTTGGTGAACGGGACGGTGAGTGTGCTGGCCGAGGACGTGCCCGCGGGATTCGTGAACGACACGGCACAGCTGTTCGCGCCGCCGCTTCCGCTCGCCAGCGTTGATGTGTTGCCGGTACAGCTGCCTACGGCTTGGCAGGGCGACGCGACCAATGCTCATCTCATCCATGCAGCCCTTTCGTCCAAGGCGGGGAAAGTGCTGCCCTGGACGCGGGTTGTCAGCGCCCTCGATGAGGCCTTCCGGCTGGGCCTGATCGAACGGACCCTCGACTCGGGTGCTTGGCCGTGCGACCTTGGCGGCGCAGCGGCAGTCAAGATCGTGACCCGCAAGAGCGAGGCCAAGGAGCCGCCTCCGCCCAAGCACTACGGATCGAAGGCGGCCAGCGCGGATCTCCAGACGCACGAGGTCCAGGACCTTGCCGACCATATCGATGCGCTGCGCGAGGCCACTGCGGGCCATCCGCTGCGCATCCGGGTGACGGTGGAGATCGGCGACGGCAGTCAGGTCGATCAGACGGTCGTCGACAAGGTGAACGCCGTGCTGGCGCAGGTCAAGGCGGGCTGGAAGGCTGAGTGATTGGTCGGCACTAAAAGACAGACATGCGCTTCATTGCCGGCCCCCTCAACAAGCAGCTACTTCAGAACCTTCTCGCCGAGGTCATCGAGCCCTGCACGCGCGTTCGGGCGGCGGTTGCATACGCCAACCGCGACAACCTGCAGCTGTTCGAGGCTTGCGCAAAGCACCTGAAACCACTGGAGTTCTTCGGTAGGTATGACTACACCGTGGCCGTCGATCCGGCGGTGCTGAAGTGGTTTCTCGACAAAGCCAGTCCGAACTTCGACTGCAAGTTGGTACCCGACATCCTGCATGCGAAGGTCATCTGGTGGGTGGATGCCGGCGCGTATGTCGGGTCCGCCAACCTGTCCGATCGAGCATGGATCTCGAACATCGAGGCCGGTACGTTCCTGTCGCATGACGAGCTTGTCGAGACAGGCATGGAGCGGGAGCTCCTGCATTTCTTCGAGGAAGTGGATGACCGAGCGCGGCCGCTGACCAAGGAGATCTACCAAGAGCAGCTTCGTCTTGCGGATCGCCGCTCAGACCTTGCGAAGCGCGACTATGGGTTGGAGCAGCAGTTCGACAAGGACCGACTGCTGCCGAAGAACCGGGGCTTGGTGTTCGTCGACACGAAGCGGTCGTCCGAGAAGCGCTTTCACAAGTTCGAGCAGGACTGGAACGACACACTGCAGGTGATGCGTGCTATCGCCGCCAGGGTCTCCGCGCCGGGCGCCAAGCCGAGCTGGATCGACGCATCGGTGGCCCCTGGCGTTCAGGCCGACCAGTTCCTGCATGCCTACTACTACAAGCAGGTCAAGGACGGAAACCGCCACCCCTACGAGGAGTTCTTCGCCAGGAACTCCAAGAACCCAGAGATGGCCTTGCTGGATGCATTGGATTGGTGGCATGCCGCCGACTTCGATCACTCCTTCGAGGAGCGCACGATCTACGAGTGGTCGCCGCGACTGCACGATCTATTGGCACGCGACCACATTCTGAAGCTGAGCGAGGAGGAGTTTGTCGATGCCATCTCGCGCGTGCATGCGATCCGAGACCATGCAATCAAGCAGGAGAACGAGCATCTGGGCCTGCCCGACAGCCCGCAGGCAGGCGACGACAAGGTTCAAAAGTTCGGCGAATGGCTCTGGCGGCAGCGGTCACGCGACGGCAAGACCGTGCTCGAGCTGTTGAACTATGTTGTCTGGGGCAACGGAAGCGTCGCGGCCCGACTCTGGAACGCGATCCGCAGCGACCAGTGGGCAATCCCTCACATCGGCCTGAGCAGCCTTGGAGAGGTTGTCGGCTGGGCCCGCCCTGACGAGTTCCCGCCACGGAACATGCGCACCAGCAAGGGGCTGCGGGCGCTGGGCTACAACGTCAGGATTGGCGTGTGAGGTCGGTCGAGACGAGCATGACTTCGGCTTCGCGCCGAGCGACAAGGCCAGGAAGCACCTTCCCACCACCGTGAACCCATCGGCGCAGTTCGGTGGCAGCGCCTGACCAGTCCCGCTGATTGACCCGCCGCCGCAACGTCGATGTCTGTAGCCGCCCGGCGCCTAGGTTGAACGTGAAGTCGACGATGGCCGCGAGTCGCTCCTCGGGCTCGGTCGCCAACACTGGGTAGAAGCGCAGCGTCGCGGTCAGCGCAGTCATCAGGTCGTCCGCCAGATAGCGCTCAGCCTCGTCCTCCGTGATCGGCGGATTCTTCGGGTCGCACAGCCGGCCGTAGCCGATCGTCCAGTAGCCAGCCGGGCAGACGTAGGGGTGCGCGCGGACGGGATCGGCTCTCGGCACCCGATGAAACCCCTCGAAGCGCTTGGCGAGATCGATGGCCGCCTGTGGCACCGCGATCACGACCGCACCCGGTCGAAGACGCGGCCCAGGAACCAGAAGTTCAGCACCCCAGCCCAGAGCGCCTGGTCGGCATCGGTCCATGCTTGGAGGACCGCGGCGCCCCAGTCGCTGCCGCCGCTGATGGCCCCACGAACGCTGCCAGACACGCGGATTTTCAATCCGGCGTCTGCTAACTGCTGCATAACGGACTAAAGATGTTGAGAGGTTGGGCGTCCGCTTTGGCCGAAGACCGGACCTCCCCTCGCCTTCCATCCAACGGCGAGCCTCCCCAGCCGTGGATCCGAATCCGTTGCTCCAGTGCGGATGCGCCGATGCTCTCCACGACAACGAAGCTCGCCGCGCCGCCCCTGGAAGCGGTCATTCGCCAACGATGACGACGCCGAGCATCTCGGGGTGCGGTCCGCAGGTGTAGTCGTAGCGTCCGGCATGCGGAAAGACCTTGGACCAGGTCTCGCCGGGAAAGAGGCGCTCGGACTCTTCGCCCGTGGCCTTGAACAGGATGGAATGGCTGGTGCGCTTCTCGCCGTTCGTCCACACGACGGTGTCGCCTGGCTTGATGCGGATTTCCGCGGGCGAGTACTTGTAGCCCGCGATGGCCACGTGGTGCTCGGCCTCCGACGCGGCCGCGCAAGACGCAGCCGCGGCAAGGACGGCAAGGAGGCCCTTGCCGAGCATTCTGCGCATGACACTCTCCTCGGTCAGACAGGGTTTCAACGGGGAACTGGACCAGCGCACACGGGAATCCTCGCCGCGACGAGGACTCCCGCGGATTGTATCGAGATCCGGCGCGGACAGTGTGCGACGGGCAAGACGCGCCCCTGCCCGCTCGCAGCTCACCGGATCCGCAATCGCCCAAACTCGCGCGCTCCCGGTTCGATATCCGTCCGCTCGCCGGCGCCGTAGGGCGGCGCGTCGCCGCTCGGCGGCACGCCGATGAGGTTCAGGTCCACCGCCTGTGGCGTCCCGACGATGCCCTCATCCGTGATAGCCATCCTGTAGATCACGCCGTTCCACAGCTTGGCGCCGAACTCGCTCGGGTTCTTGTGCAGGAACAGGAAGGCGTGCTCCAGCCAGACGAGATCCCTTGGCGTCACGCTTTGCGGATTCGGATAGGGATAGGGCACGTGGCAGAAGACCTCCCGCTCGCCGTCGATGCACTTGAACTCCTTCATGGACAGGAAGTAGTCCTTGTAGGCCTTGTGCTCCGGCTCGAAGCGGAAGGCGATGCGGTCGCCCGCCGGCTCGAAGCGGATGTCCCCGAGCAACACGGCCGAGCCGTCCTGCCGCACCAGCTCGACCGCGTGGGTACCGGACAGCTCCCAGGCCATGGCGGGCCCCGCCGTCAGGCAGCTCAAGGACAGCGCCACCGCGCCGCCGGCTCTTCCGATTCCCTTCATGGCCCTCTCCCCCACTGGTCGCCGTGTCCGTTCGGCGCTGCCCACTATGCGACAGACACGACGAGATGGCAAAGCTGCGGGGGACCGGTCGCCTTCCGAACCGATCTTGGCAAGAGGAAGACCAGCCCCCGCAGTTGCCGGCATTTTTGCGGATGAACGGGCCCACCGTGTGATCGTGGTATGTTCGGCCGGAACCGGCGCGCGGAGAACATGCATGTCTACCGCTGCCAGCCCTTATCGAGGAGAACCGCGCAATGCCGATCAAGGGGGGAGCATGCGGGAAACGCCGCAACGGAGCGACCCATGGACGCTGAATCGCCGGCGAGACGGGCCCACGCGATGACGCCCTGCCCGGCCTGCCCGGTATGCAAGTTCCGGCGCACTACGCATTTCTCGCGTGTGGATCCGCGGGATTACTGGCGCTGCGACGCCTGCAAGGCGACCTTTCTCGATCCCTCGCAGCTGCCCGGTCGATCCGTCGAGCTTGCCGAGTATCGGCTGCACAGCAACGACGTGAACGACGCCGGATACCGCAAGTTCCTCTCGCGTCTGGTCACGCCCTTGCTGGCGCGTCTGCCGCCGGGTCTCTCGGGACTGGATTACGGTTGCGGGCCGGGGCCGGCGCTGGCGGCGATGCTCACCGAGGCCGGACACCGGATGGCCTTGTACGACCCGCTGTTCCACGACGACCCGGTAGCGCTCGCGGGCACCTACGATTTCATCACCTGCACCGAGGTGGCCGAGCACTTTCATCGGCCCTTCGAGGAGTTCGCCCGCCTCGACGGCCTGCTGAAGCCCGGCGGCTGGCTGGCGGTGATGACGACCTTCCAGACCGACGACGCCGCCTTCGCCCGCTGGAACTACCGGCGCGATCCGACCCACGTGGTGTTCTATCGCGAGGAGACCTTCCGGGCGATCGCCCGGCACCGCGATTGGCTTTGCGAGATTCCCTGCGCCAACGTGGCGCTCCTGCGGAAGAGTTGAGGGCTGAGATCCAGCCGAACAAGGGAAGCCATCCTGCGGCCCGGCCGCGCAGGACGCTTGCCGGACTCGCCATTCCTCGTCACCGGTATGGCCCGCGAACCACCGGGTGGGGCAGCAAGAAGCCACCCCGCCCTGCACCCGGGTGTCCCTAACCCAGGCTCACCGCTTCAGGTCGAACCGGTCCAGGTTCATCACCTTGGCCCACGCCGCAACGAAGTCGCGCACGAACTTCTCCTTCGCGTCGTCCTGGGCGTAGACCTCGGCCAGCGCACGCAGCTGCGAGTTGGAGCCGAAGACCAGATCCACCCGGGTGCCCGTCCACTTCACCGCCCCCGTCTTGCGGTCGCGCCCTTCGAAGACACCTTCCGCATCGGGGACGGGTCTCCACACCGTGCCCATGTCGAGCAGATTGACGAAAAAGTCGTTGGTGAGGGTGTTCGGCCGTTGCGTGAACACCCCGTGCGACACGCCGCCCACGTTGGCACCCAGCACCCGCAGGCCGCCCACGAGCACGGTCATTTCCGGGGCGCTCAGGGTCAGAAGCTGAGCCTTGTCCACCAGCATTTCCTCGGCCGGGACCGAGTAGGTCTTCTTCTGGAAGTTGCGGAAGCCGTCCGCCTGGGGCTCCAGCGGGGCGAAGGACTCCACGTCGGTCTGGGCCTGGGTGGCATCGTTGCGGCCCGGGATGAAGGGCACCTCCACCGCGTGACCCGCTTCCTTGGCCGCCGCCTCGACCGCTACGCAGCCGCCCAGCACGATCAGGTCTGCCATCGAGATCTTCTTGCCGTCCGTCCGGGCGCCGTTGAAGGCCTGCTGGATTCCCTCCAGGGCGGTCAGCACTCGGCCCAACTGCTCGGGCTGGTTGGCCTCCCACGCCCTTTGCGGCGCCAGGCGGATGCGCGCGCCGTTCGCGCCGCCGCGCTTGTCCGAGCCGCGGAAGGTGGACGCCGACGCCCAGGCAGTGGACACCAGCTCCGGGATCGACAGGCCGGAGGCCAGGATCTCGGCCTTGAGGGCGGCGATGTCCTTCTCGTCGACGAGGGGATGGTCCACCGGCGGGATCGGGTCCTGCCAGATCAGGTCTTCGGCGGGGACCTCGGGGCCCAGGTAGAGCGCCTTGGGTCCCATGTCCCGGTGGGTGAGCTTGAACCAGGCGCGGGCGAAGGCGTCGGCGAAGGCTGCGGGATCCTGGTGGAAGCGGCGCGAGATCGGCTCGTAGATCGGGTCGAAGCGCAGCGAAAGGTCGGCCGTGGTCATCATCGGCGGATGCTTCTTCGACGGGTCGTGGGCGTCGGGGATCAGGTGCTCCGGCTTGACGTCCTTGGCCACCCACTGGTGGGCGCCGGCGGGGCTTCTCGTGAGTTCCCACTCGTAGCCGAAGAGCATGTCGAAATAGCCGTTGTCCCATTGGGTGGGGTTGGGCTTCCAGGCCCCCTCGATGCCGCTGGTGGTGGTATCCGCGCCCCTGCCGGAGCCGAGGCGGTTGATCCAGCCCAGGCCCTGCTCCTCGATGGGCGCCGCTTCGGGCTCCGGGCCCACCAGCGCCGGGTCCCCCGCCCCGTGGGCCTTGCCGAAGGTGTGGCCGCCGGCCACCAGGGCCACGGTTTCCTCGTCGTTCATGGCCATGCGGGCGAAGGTTTCCCGCACATCGCGGCCCGAGGCCACCGGGTCGGGGTTTCCGTTGGGGCCTTCGGGGTTCACATAGATCAGGCCCATCTGGACGGCAGCCAGGGGGTTCTCCAGCTGCCGCTCGCCGCTGTAGCGCTTGTCGCCCAGCCAGGTATCTTCCTTGCCCCAGTAGATGTCCTCCTCGGGCTGCCAGATGTCCGCGCGACCGCCGCCGAAGCCGAAGGTCTTGAAGCCCATGGACTCCAGCGCGCAATTGCCGGCGAGGATCATCAGGTCGGCCCAGGAGATCCGGTTGCCGTACTTCTGCTTGATCGGCCAGAGCAGCCGCCGGGCCTTGTCCAGGTTGCCGTTGTCGGGCCAGCTGTTCACAGGCGCGAAGCGCTGATTGCCGGTGCCGCCACCCCCGCGGCCGTCGGCCGTGCGGTAGGTGCCGGCGCTGTGCCAGGCCATGCGGACGAAGAGGCCGCCGTAGTGCCCCCAGTCGGCGGGCCACCAGTCCTGGGAGTCGGTCATCAGGGCATGGAGATCCTTCTTCAGCGCGGCCAGGTCGAGCTTCTCGAACTCCGCGGCATAGTCGAACCCGGCATCCATCGGGTTGGAGGCCGGCGCGTGCTGGTGAAGGATGTTCAGGTTCAGCTGGTTCGGCCACCAGTCCCGGTTGGATTGGGCTCCGACGGTTGTCCGGCCACCATGCGCACCCGCAAACGGACACTTGCTCTCGTTGCTCATATACCCCTCCGTCTTCTTGATTGTTCAGGCATCACCCGGGGTTGAGCTTAGGCTTATCGAATACGCGACTCTATTGACCTTTATCAATGAGCTTGATCTGCTGCGGCTATTGCGGCGGGACAAGTGCGCCTGCACCGACCCGGCCCTGCCCTATCGCGCCACTTCCTCCGCCGCTCTCTGCCGCGCCGCCAGCCACACCAGGGCGACGCCCATGATCGCCACCGGCACCGCCGAGCCCAGGTTCAGCAGGGCCCAGCCCTGGGTGGTGACCAGCGCGCCCGACGCGAAGGAGGTCAGCGCCATGGTGCCGAACACGGCGAGGTTGATCGCCGCCTGGGCCCTGTCCTTCTCCTCCGAGCGGTAGGCGCTCATCGCCAGGGTGGTGCTGCCGGTGAAGAGGAAGTTCCAGCCCACGCCGAGCAGGAACAGGCCGATCAGGAACTGGTGCAGGTCCTGCCCGGAGAGCGCGATCGCGATGCACGCCCCGTTGAGCAGCACGCCCACGCCCATGATGTTCAACACCCCGAAGCGCTTGATCAGGTGGCCGGTGAAGAAGCCCGGCGCGAACATGCCGATCACATGCCACTCGAGCACCAGCGCGGCGTCGGAGAAGGGCATGCCGCAGATATCCATCGCCAGCGGCGTGGCCGCCATCAGCAGGTTCATGACTCCGTAGCTGAGCGCCGCCCCGAGGGTGGAGACGATGAACACCGGCTGGCGCACGATCTCGCCGAGCGGACGGCCGCTGCCGGCCGAGCCGGTGCGCACGGGCTCGGCGGGGAAACGCACCGCCGCCACGACCGCCATCGCGATCAGCGCCACCACCGCCAGCGCGAGGTAGGAGCCGAGGAAGGGCGCCGCGAGCGTGTCGCGGGTGTGGTTGGCCAGGTTGGGACCGGCCACCGCACCGATCAGCCCGCCGGCGAGCACCAGCGACACCGCCTTCTCGCGGAAGGACGGTGGCGCCAGCTCGCCGGCGGCGAAGCGGTAGAGCTGGCCGTTGGCGTTGTAATAGCCGGCGATCAGCGTCCCCCCGACAAGCAGCCAGAAGCTGCCGCTCCAGAGCGCGAACGCGCAAAGCAGCACGGTCACGAAGGCCACCACGAGGCCGAGCAGGAACGACACCCGGCGCCCCCAGCGCTGCTGGCTGCGCGCGACCAGCCCGGTGGACAGCGCCCCGCCGACCACATAGGCCATCACGGGCAAGGTCGCCATCCAGCTCGCCGGCGCCAGGCGCACGCCCACCAGGCCGTTGATGGCGATGAAGATCACGTTGTTGGTCAGGAACAGGCCCTGCGCAATGGCGAGCAGCCAGAGGTTCTTTTTCATTGGTGTGGGAATGCGAGGCACGCAGCCTCGTAATGTAACGGCATTCGGGATGCCGTGGCGGCGCGAGGCGGCCGACGACAACGGGATCCCCCATCGGTGTAATGGCGGCGGCGGAGCCAGAGCCCTTATCCTGCCGGCGGGAGGAAGACCCATGACCCGCTGGCTTACGTTGTCCCGCGCCGCCCAGCTCACCGGCATGAGCCGCGGCGCGCTGCAGAAGAAGATCCGCGACGGCGAGCTCGCGTCCTTCGACGGTCTCGTCTCCACCGAGGCGCTGGGGCGTGCCTTTCCCGATGTCGAGCTGGAACAGCAGCTCGAGGAGACGGGCGCCTTCGAGCGGATCGAGCGCATCAAGCTGGAGGCCTTCGGACGCCGGGTGCGGGAGCGGGTGTTGCCGAGCCAGGAGATGCTGGCCCAGCGCCTGTTCGCCCAGGGCCAGGAGCTCGCCGAGCTGCGCCGCCACCTGGCCCGCTACCACCAGCTCGTCACCGGGGTGCAGGAGCGGCTCGCGACCCTGCTGCTGCAGGCCCCCCACCCCGCCCTTTCGCAAGTCGCCACCCAGCTGGACGCCGGGCTCGCCGAAGTGCTGGGCTCTCAAACCCCCGTGGATCCCTATGCCCTCATGGACGACATGCTGCGTGCGATCTCGGCCCGCGTGACCCTGCGGCCCTCGAACCGCGAGTTCCTCGTGGAAGGCAACGACACCCTGCTGGAGGCGGCGCTCAAGGCGGGCGCCACCCCGAGCTACGGCTGCGGCAACGGCAACTGCGGGTTGTGCAAGGCGCGGGTGGTGTCGGGGGAAGTGCGCCGGCTGCGTCCCAGCGACTACCCGCTCTCGGAAGCGGAGCGCCAGCAGGGCTGCGTGCTGATGTGCGTGCATACCGCGGTGACGGACGTGGTGCTGGAGGCCCTGGAAGCCCGCTCGGCCGCGGACATCCCGGAGCAGAGCCTGGTGGCGACGGTGAAGGCGGTGCGCCCCCTGGACGCGGACACCCTGCTCCTGCACCTGCAGACGCCCCGCAGCAACCGCCTGCGCTTTCTCGCCGGCCAGGGCGCGACCCTGGGGGTGGCGGGGAGCAGCACGGACTTCAGCGCCGACTACGCCATCGCGAGCTGCCCCTGCGACGAGCGCAACCTGCACTTCCATGTGCGCAGGGACGCCGACGACAGCTTCGCCGAGCGGCTCTTCCTCGGGGCGCTGAAGCCGGGGGACGCGGTGAATGTGCGCGGCCCCTGGGGCGACTGCGTGATCGAGGAAGACGACGAGCGGCCCCTGGTGTTCATCGCCGCCGGCCACGGCTTCGCCCCGGTGGCGGGGCTGATCGAGCACGCCCTGGCCGCCGGCACGAGCGAATCCATCACCCTGGTGTGGACGGCGCCCCCCGGCGGCCACTACCTCGCCAACCAGGGCCGCGCCTGGGCCGCCGCGCTGGACGACTTCCGCTACCTGCAGCTCGATGCCGGCGCGGACGAAGCGGCCGCGGACGCCGTCGTGGCGGCCCTGGCGGAAGCGGGCGTGGCCCCGGAGCGAAGCACCCTGCGCGCGGCAGGGCCGGCGGCCTTCACCGCGGCGCTGGCGCAGCGGCTCACCGCGCCGGACATCCGCTACTTCGAGGTGTGAGCCGCGAGCGTCGCTCTTCGATCAGCCTGTGGACGAGGTCGATCCATCTCCTCGTCATCGGCGTCGGCGCGTTCCGGGCGCCTGTCGCTCACTACTTCTCGCTCTGCGCGCCGCCCGGCGCCTTGCCGGCCTTGCGGCTCCAGGCCTCGTAGCACTCGGTGCTGCAGAAGCCGATCCTGTGATCGATCCCTTCCGGGCTGTAGGCCTCCGAGCTCTGAACCGCCTTCATGCACTCGGCGCAGTTGATCACCGGGTCCGGCGAGGTCTTCTCGGGATTCACATCGGGCATCACGTTCCTCCGTGCTCGGGCTCGGCGCACGCCGGCCCTGGGCCAAACGTCGTCCACAGGAAGGACAGGTGCGCCGAAAGCGGAGTTTCGCGAGTGCGTCATGCCGGCGCCGCTGCGAGGGCACTGGAACGTCTCGGCGCAGCGGCCACTCAAGAAAGCTGAAGCCATACGACCCGCAAACCGGCGACAGGAGACACGACGATGGACACGGTAAGCGCCAATCCCGATGCGCCGCGGCGGCTGCTGATCGCCGAGTTCGCGCACGCCGACGCCGCCGAGAAGGCGCTCGGCGCACTCAACGACAAGGATTTCCCCCTCGATCAGGTGTCGCTCCTGGGCGGCGGGCACGCCTCCGGAGACGACCCCCTCGGCATCTACTATGCCGGCACCGGCGAGCGGATGAAGGGCTGGGGCAGCATGGGTGCCCTGTGGGGCGGCCTGCTCGGACTGGTAAGCGGCGCAGCAGGGCTCTTCATCGTGCCGGGGCTGGGGGCGGTCATGGCCGCCGGACCGGTGGTCGAGGCGCTCGCCTCGGCGGCGACCGGAGCGGCGGTGGGCGGCGGCGCGATGGCGGGCGCAGCCGCGGTGTCGCAGCTCTCGGTCGCCTTGCGCCGCATGGGCATTCCCGACGAGGAGCTCGAGGGGCTCGAGGCGGCGATCCGGGAAGGCCGCACGCTGCTGCTTGTCCATGTGGACGCGGACAAGGCGGCGACCTGGAAGGGACTGCTCGAACGGCACGGGCCGCACGCAATGCACGTTTTCGCCGAGCCCTGAAAGGCTCGGGCGCACAGGCCACGAACGGCCACCGGCTCGAGCACGGGCGCGACTCCATTGGCCCGTCTTTGATTTCCATCATGTCGCGAGGCCATCCCCGGGGCGTATCGTCCGGCCGCCGACGTGGCCAGTCGAGGTAGCCCGATGCTGAAATTTCTGTTTGGCAAGAAGAGCGGTTCCCGGCAAGCGACGGCGGACGCCGCTTCGCCGTCCGGGCAGCCGGCCGTCGGCGGCTCCGCACCGGGCACCGCGATCAACTACAGCGCCGAGCTCGTCGAAAAGCTCAAGAGCGATCACGTGCAGCTGGTGAGCCGCTTCGAGGCGATCCGGCGCGCTTTCGCCGCAAGGGACTACGCCGCAGCGGCCGCCGGGCTGGAGGCCTTCCGCGCAGCCATCCAGGCCCACCTGCTGCTGGAGAACGTGCGGCTCTACATCTACCTGGAGCACCAGCTCGCCCAGGACAGGGCCAGCTTCGAGTTGATCCACGAGTTCCGGCGCGAGATGGACGGCATCGGCAAGGCGGTGATGGGTTTCCTCGACAAGTACCGCCGGATCGAGGCAGACCCACGGCTCCTGCCTGCCTTCGCCGAAGAGCTCGATGCGGTCGGGGCGGTGCTGGTGAGCCGTATCGAGCGGGAAGAAGCGACCTTGTATCCGCTGTATCTGCCGGCGTATTGACCTGGCGGCACACCCGGCCGCGGGAATCCTCGCGAGCGTGGGCCGATGGGCAGCGGCCGTCGTTCCGGCGAGCGCGCCCGCGATCTCCATCCGGGGTGTGGCGGCGGGCAACAGGGGCGCCACACCGTTTCTCCCTGGAGAAATGCGGTCGAACCTGCCATGCTCTGCCCCTCGCGAAGAACGCCATTCCCTACCGCCCGATCCGCCCACCATGCAGTTCCCCTCCCCGCTCCAGCCCGGCCGCCTGCTTCGGCGCTACAAGCGCTTTCTCGCCGACGTGGACACCCCCGGCGGCATCCTCACCGCCCACTGCCCCAACACCGGCTCCATGATGGGATGTGCGGAGCCCGGCATGGGCGTGTGGCTGTCGGCGGCGGCGAGCCCGGCGCGCAAGCTGGCGTGGACCTGGGAGCTCGTGGAGGCCCTGCCCGGCGTGCTGGTGGGCCTGCACACCGGACGCAGCAACGCCCTGGTGCAGGAGGCCATCGAGGCGGGCCGCCTGGAAGCGCTGGCGGGCTACGCCCGGATCCGGCGCGAGGTGAAGTACGGGACGGACAGCCGCATCGACCTGCTGCTGGAGGCGGACGGACGGCCGCCGTGCTACGTGGAGGTGAAGAACGTCACGGCGGCGGTGGCGGACGGCATCGGCCACTTCCCGGACGCGGTGACCGCGCGGGGCACCAAGCACCTGCGGGAGCTGGCGGGAATGGTGGCCGCAGGGCACCGGGCGATGCTGGTCTTCTGCGTGCAGCGGGAGGACGTACGGGAAGTCCGCCCCGCGGATCAGATCGACCCGGTCTACGGCCGCGCCCTGCGGGAAGCGATGGCTGCGGGGGTGGAGGTCGTGGCGCTGGGCGCGGCGGTGTCGCCCACCGGCATCGAGTTGCAGCGGACGCTGCCGGTACGGCTGCCGTAGGGCCAGGCGGCCGGCCGGCGGCGCAGCGCCATCAGGCCGGCCAGGCCGACACCGAGGAGCGCGAGCGAACCGGGCTCGGGCAAGGAGCCGGGCGGCACTTCCCGGACGCTGCCGCTCACCCCGGCGATCTTGACGAAGTCGTAGCGCCCATCGCCGGTGGTGATGCCTCCTCCGGCCGTCGCCTGGAACGCGCCCGCGCCAATGAGCCAGAAGCTGGAGTAGATCGGCGTGGCGCTTGCGATGCCGGCCGTGCGCGCTCCGCTGCCGTTGTGGTTGGCGACGATCTCCCATCCATTGCTCAGCAACTGGCTGTAGGACCGCCCGGCCATGTCCGCCGACGAGAAGCCCGCACTCCCGGTATAGGCAAGCACGAAGAGGTCGCTGACGGGATTGGCATCCCTTAGTCCTCCCCATCGGTTGAACCCGGTTCCGGACACCGTCCAGCCGATGGAGACGCCGGTGAGATTGACCTCCTTTCCGCCGAAATCCAGGAGGAGGCTCTCGTTCTTGCGGTAGTTGTCCACTGCGTGGCGCGGCGAGCTCTCGTCGGCCACGCCGGTGTTCACTCCGACGCCACCGTACCAATGGGTCACGGTGCCGGATTGCAGCAGGGTGCTTGCGTCGGGTGCGGTCCATCCGGTGACGGCCACGTCCGAGGATCCGTCGGTGCTCCAGGTCTGGTCGACCGCGGCATGAGCGACGCCGGCCGCCAGAACCAGGGCGGAGCCGGCAAGGGTGCGGGATAGGAAGTGGCTCATCGGAAACCTCGGAGCAATTTGCTGTTCGCATATGCAAAGCAAGACACGCGCCAGCACGATACTGCCCTTTGAAATCAACCCAACGTCATTTCTCAATACCCGTTATCGATAAAACTGTAAGAATTTTCGACGCCGAGCTCACTCCGGCAGGCTTCGCAGCAGGCTGCGAGCCTCCCTGCTCCCGTCGAAGCCGGCCCCGGCGGCAAGAGCGGATTCGAGCTCGCGGCGCGCCTCGCCGTGGTGCCCGAGCCGGGCCAGCACGTACCCCAGGTGCCATTGCACCTCGGCACCGTGGAGTCGCAGGCGGGCCTCGCGCAGGTGGCGCAAGGCCTCGTCGTGGCGTCCCTGGCGGGCAAGCGCCCAGCCCAGGGTATCGAGCATGTTGGCCTTGCCGGGCGCCAGCCGCACGGCCCGCTCGGCGTAAGCGACGGCCGCGGGGTCGCCGCTTTGGGTGAGCACGTAGGCGAGGTTGTTGAACACCCCGGCGTCCTGGCTGCCGGCCTTCACCAGGCTCTCGTACTGCACGCGCGCGGCGTGCCAATCGCGGGCCTCGATGTGCAGCTCTCCCAGCGCCTTGCGCACGGCGAGATCGTCCGGCTGGTGGCGCAGCCACTCCTCCAGCAGCGTCCGGGCCGCGGCCGCTTCCTTGCGGGCCAGCGCCACGCCGGCACGCCGCAGCACCAGCTGGGCCGAAGGCTCGCGGCGAAATGCCTCGCGGTACGCCGATTCGGCCGCCGCATGGTCGCCGCGCGCCAAGGCGACGTCGCCCGCCAGGACCATGCCGTCCACCCGCGCCCCGTGATGCCGGCGGATTGCCGCCACCTGCGCGCTCGCGGCCGTGTGGTCGCCGGCAGCCAGCGCAGCGCGGGCGGCCAGGAAAAGCGCCTCGGCGCCCCGCGGGCCGGCCTGCAGGGCCTTGTGCGCGCTGTAGGCGGCTCCGGCCGCGTCCGAGGCGGCCAGCTGCAGATGGCCGATGCGCACCAGGGCCGCCGCATCGAACTCGGCCAGCGTCGTCATGCCGCGCAGGGTCTGCTGCGCCGAACGCGTGTCTCCCGCATCGATCTCGGCCTGCGCCTGCAGCGCCAGCAGATCGAGCCGCCGCGGATGGCGGACGCTGAGGACCCGCGCGGCCTCGCGCGCGCCCTGGGCGTTACCGGTCGCGGCACGCAACTCCACCTGCAGGACTCCGTAGTCCAGGTTGTCGGGACGCTCGAGCAGCGCGCGCTCCGCCCACTCGAGAGCGCGGGGGAGTTGCCCCGCCTGACGTTCGACCAGCGCCAGGTGGTACATCGCCGCGGCGTCGCGGCGGTCGCGGGCCAGCATTGCCTCGAGCCGTTTGCGGGCGGCATCGAAGCGACCCTCGGCCGCATCGACCCGGGCCAGGTTGAGAGCGGCGGGGGTGAAGTCGGGCGCGAGCCGCAGGGCCTTCTCGTAGGCCGCGCGCGCCTGGTCCGGGCGCATCGCGGCGGCGCGCATGAGGCCGGCGAGGTTGAGGGCGGCCGGGTCGTCCGGCCGAGCCTGCAGGGCATGTTCTGCGACCGCCAGGGCCGCATCGCGGTCGCCCGTCCGGGCATGCAGGGTGGCCAGGGTGAGCGCCACCCCCAGATCCGCCGGGTTGCGCGCAAACGCCTTGGCGAGCCGCTCCCGGGCGCCCGCGCGGTCCCCCTGCCCCAGCAGGCTGAAACCCAGCGCGCCGTCCATGGAGCCCTGTCCGGCCAGCGCCGCGGCGCGCTCGAAGGCCTCGGTGGCGTGGCGGTAGCGCCGCATCCCCATGTTGGCGTCGCCGAGCAGCCGCCAGGCATGGGCGTCGCCCGGATGGGCGCGCACCACTTCGTCGAGGAGCGATTCGGCACGGGCGGGGTCGCCGCTGTCGACCCAGACCGCGGCGAGGAGCTTCCTGGCGCCCGCGTTGCGCGGAAAACGACGAACCAGCAGATCCAGGTAGGTGCGCGCCTTTTCGTAGTCGCGGTTGGCGTGGTGGGCCAGGGCTCCCACCATCAGCAACTGCTCTTGCCCCCGCAGCCACTGCACCGGCAGGGCGTCGACCAGACGTGCCGCTTCGGCGAGCCGCTTGCCGGCACGCTCGGCGTCGCCCACGCGCTCGGCCAGCAGCGCGGTCAGGTAGACCGCACGGGCGTCGTTCGCCAGCCGCTCGGGCCCCGCCTCCAGCAGGCTTGCGGCCCGAGCTTCGCGCCGCAGATCCAGATAGAGGCCGGCGAGCGCCACGCGGGCGTCGTCGTCGCCGGCGTCGAGCTCGAGGGCGCGCTGGTAGTCCTGCACCGCGGCTTCGAGCTTGCCGCCCGCGTGGGCCACCGAGGCCCGTGCGCTGTAGGACGCGGCAAGCCGCGGGGCGAGCTCCACGGCGCGCTGCGCCGCGGCCCGGGCTTCATCGTGCCGCCCCTCGGAAAGAAGGACGCCGACCATGGCGTTGTGGGGCAGCGGCGAGTGCGGGTCGAGCACGGCCGCCTCTTTCAGGCTGCCCAGGGCGCGCGCCGGATCGCCCAGGGCGGCGTAGGCCCTGCCCCGCAGCACCAGCAGCTGCATCGCGACATCCCCGGGCAAGCCGTCCGGGGGAAGGTCGTCGATGAGCTTCTGCGCGCGCCCCTGCACGAGGAAGATGCTCGCAAGCTCGACGGCCACCTGCGCGCGGGGCGCGCCGAGACGCAGGGCTTCGCCGAACGCCACCTCGGAAGGACCGAAAGCGCCGTCGGCCAGGTAGGCGCGCGCCAGCAGCAGTTGCGCGGAGAGGAGGCTGCGGTCCTGCTGCAGGGCGTTCCTGAGCTGGATGATGGCCCCGGCGATGTCCTTGCGCTCGAAACGGGCGAGGCCGTCTTCGTAGTAGCGGCTGGCGGCCGCGCTCGCGGCAGCGGCGGGAAGGGCGACCGAGGTCAGCAGGGACAAGGCCAACAGCCGCAACACGCGGTTCGTCATACGCCCGGCTCCGGTATGGTCCGCTGCGGCAGGCGTTCGGCAGCGGGTATCCGATTACATGCGATTATTCCCTTCGCATGGAAAGATACCGCAAAACCACCGCACCGCGGCGCGCCGCATCACAGGAAGCCGTGGCCCCCGGGCGCCCGGCGCCTACTCCGTATCGAAGCCCAGCAGCCGCCCCTGCACGATCCGCTCGGCCACCGCCGCGGGCACGTCCTGTTCCCATTCGCCGCGGCCGCGGCGCAGGCCGGCGAGCACCTCGGCGACGTCGATGTGCAGGTGGCTCTCGTCGCGGGGCTGGACCGGCAGCAGTTTCTCGTTGTCCTTCAGGTAGGCGAGCAGGTGGCGCTGCTTGTCGGGCACCGCCACGTTGTCCAGGGTCACCAGGGCGGTGTCGTCGCCACGGCGGGGGCGCGAGGGGTAGACGTAGACGTGGGTATTGTCCGGGAACAGCTTGCCGAAGGCTTCCAGGATGCCGCCCTCCAGGCCCTCGTAGTATTTCTCGTCGAACAGGAAGCCGAAATCCCGCACCGACAGCACGAGGCCGATGGGCTTCTGGGTGTAGCGGCGCAGGTAGGCCCGCAGGCGGAAGAAGCGCACGTAGTCCGAGATCATCACCGTGTAGCCCTGCGAGGCGAGCAGGTCGATGCGGGCGAGGAAGTCGGCGCCGTCCACGTTGTCGCCGGTGATGAGCGAGTTCATGGTGATTTCGGCGAGCGACACGATCTCGTTCTCGTCCACCGCCGCCAGCTGGCTGAAGTGCTTCAGGCCAGCGCACATCATGTCCACGTTCACCAGGGTGACCGGCTTGAAGCTGCCGCGCATCACCATCACCGGCTTGCGGTAGAACAGCTCGCCCGGCACCACCACCTCGCCCGCCGGATTGAAGACCACCGCCCGGGTGAGCCAGCTGCGGATGAGGTGCAGGTTCATCAGGCGGTTCTCCACCTCCTCGAAGTAGGGGCCGGAGAAGCGGATGAGGTCCACCTCGATGCGGTCCGAGCCCAGCCCGTCGGCCAGCCCCTCGATGATCCAGTCGGGATTCTGGAAGTGGTGGAAGGCGCCGTGGATCAGGTTCACGCCGAGAATGCCGAGGGCCTCCGACTGCTGCGCGTTGTCGTTGTCGAGCATGCGCACGTGGAGGATCACGTCGCTCGGCTCGGCGCCCGGGTGCAGCTGCAGCCGGATCCCCACCCAGCCGTGGGACTCGTTCTTCTGCTTGAAGCTGCGGGCGGTCACCGTCGCCGCATAGGCGAAGAAGGTGGTGTTCTTCGGCCGTACGTCGGCGAGCCG
Organism: Azoarcus sp.; assembly: GCA_020725025.1. Taxonomy (GTDB): domain Bacteria; phylum Pseudomonadota; class Gammaproteobacteria; order Burkholderiales; family Rhodocyclaceae; genus Aromatoleum. The sequence continues at coordinate 30,313 of DYFV01000013.1, read as the reverse complement.
CTCCACCACCTGGCTGAACTCCTTGTCCAGCATCTGCAGCAGGCGCGCGCGGCTCACGTAGCGGTCAACGTGGCCGTAGATGTCGTCGCTCACCGCCATGTCGTAGGCCGACATGGTCTTCGCGATGGTGCCGGCCGCCGCCCCCACCGAGAAGAAGCGCCGCGCCACCTCCTGCCCGGCGCCGATCTCGACGATCGAGCCGTACTTGAACTTGTCGAGGTTGATCGCGAGGGCTTTCTGGTCGGTGGTGAGCGTGTTGTCGCGCTTGCGCATGGGGTCTCCTGGGAAGGTGTCGGAGTTCGGGAACGTGCCGCCGGTCCGGTTCGCCGGGCAGGGCCCCGAGTCTACACCCGGCGCCCCGCCGGCCTTCCACTCATCGACGCGCTGCCGCGAACGGCCCGGGAGGCGGGCCGACGCGATGAACGTCGCTCGGAACCTACCCTAGGATACCCGCGCCGCACGCTCGCCCTGGGGATGCTGGTCGAAGAAGCGGAGCATCTCCAGCGTGGCGTCCGGCCCCTTGGGGTCGGTGTAGCTGCCGCGAGGACTCCCCCCGGACCAGGCATGGCCGGCGCCATGCACCAGCCACTGCTCGACGAGCGGATTTCCCTCGCTGTCGTGGTAGATGGTGCGCGTATACGCGTGGCCTTGCGGCACCTGGCCGCGCTCGACGCTCACCCGCGGCGTCCGGCCGTCCGCCGGGGTCGCTTCACGTCCGGCATGCGTCGGCGCGCATTGGGCGATCACTTCGTCGCCGTTGCACGGATGCACCGTGGTGTCCCGGTCGCCGTGGAAGACGATGGCGGGCACGCCGGCCGTGCCGCCCCTGCACCGGCGGGTCCCGTCCCCCTTGCCGGACCGCATCGCCGCGAACGCGGACGGAAGGTCCTGCGCGACCCCGTGCGGCAGCCCCGAATGGACGCCGACCGCGGCATAGAGATCGGGATAGGTCATCCCCAGCGTCACCGCCATGGCGCCGCCGGCCGACAGCCCCGCGACGTAGATGCGCCGGGCGTCCACCGAGTGGTTCGCGACGATCTGGCGCGTGAGGCCCGCGATGATGGACGGCTCGCCGCGGTCGCGCTGCTGGTCGCCCGCCTGGAACCAGTTCCAGCACTTGGATTGATTGGCCGCGGGGGACTGGGCGGGATAGGCGACGAGGAACACCTGCTCCTCGGCAAGTTCGTTCATCCGCGTACCGGCGCTGAAGTCGTCGGGGTCCTGGGTACAGCCGTGGAGCATCACCACCAGCGGCACCGGCTGCCCGCGATAGCCGCTGGGAATGTAGAGCTTGTAGCTGCGCGTGCCGGCGTGGTTGGTGTAGGCGCCGTGGATGAAGCGCGCGCCCTCCGGAACGACCTCGGGAGAGCGGTCGGGGACCGTGTCGGACCAGGCCGTCGGCCCGCGCCAGCTGCCCAGCCGCTCGCGCAATCGGGCGGTCCATTCTTCATGCAGGCCGGCGCCGAACCGGGTTGGGCTGGGCGTGCGCGCGTCGCTTGCCGCCGCGGGCTCGGGGTTACCCTCGGCAGCCCCCTCGCCCGAGGCGCCGGCCTGCGTCGCGCGGGCACACGCCGCCTGTGAGAACGGCTCGTCCTCGACGACGCGGCACTGGCCTTCGAGGGTCATGTGCGGTGCCGAGTCCCGCGGGTGGTGCGCGGGTTGCGGATCGCGGGCGCCGCGCAGGGTGCGCTGGATGAGCGCGACCGCCTCGTCGAGCTGCCCCGCGCGCGTCAGGCGGGTCGCTTCGCGCATCCCCGCCAGCATCGTTGCATCCATCATCGGAATTCTCCTCGTCTGGGCATGGCCGGTCAGCGGATGCGATCCGCCAGGGCGGCCTTCACCGCCGGACTGGCATGCAGGGCGCCCAGCACGACCACCGAAGCGATGGTCGCGCGGGCAAGTTCGGGGGAGACGTCGTCGGCAATGCTCGCCAGGCCCAGCACCTGGATCTGCAGCGTCTGGCCGGCCTCCTGGACCGCCTCGAGATCCTGGCGCGTGTAATGCTGCAGGCCGAGAACGAAGGTCTTGCGCGCAACCGTCTGCTTCACCACGTCGGCGTGAGTCGCCAGCTGGTTGCGGATCGCCGTGCGGATCAGGTCGGTGCGGTTGGAGTAGAAGCCTTCCTGCACCAGCAGATCGATCTGGCCCAGATCGACCACGCCGAGATTGATGGTGATCTTCTCGGTGTTGTCGCCGGGTTTCGGCTTAAGCTCATGTACGCTCACTGCCATCTCCTCACCATCCATATGGATGGTAATCTAGACGGCAGGGACGCGATGTCAAGGATGGATCGCCAGGGGCGTCTCACCGCGACCCTTCGGCGCAAGGTCGGGTGCCACCCACCCGCCGTCGCCTCCAGGCCACGGCCCTGCGATCACGATCCGGCCCGTTTCGGGCGGCGCACGGCGCGGACCTTTCCGCTCGGTCCGCCGCCGGCATAGAAGAGATCGGCGCCATCCGACTCGAGGCCGCTGACGCCCATGCCGGGCGGCAGCTCCAGGCGCTCGAGCACGGCGCCGCTCTCCGGGTCGATCCGGCGGATATCGCTCTCGTCCCCTTCCCAGGTTCCGTGCCACAGCTCGCCGTCGACCCAGGTCACGCCGGTGACGAAACGCCTGGACTCGATCGTGCGCAGGACGGCGCCGGTCTCGGGATCGACCTGGTGGATCTTGCGGTCGCGGTACTGCCCGACCCACAGGCTGCCCTCGGCCCAGGCGAGCCCGGAGTCGGCCCCGTTACCGGGCGCCGGGATCGACGCCACCACGTCGCCAGTGGCGGGATCGATCTTGTCGATGCGCGCTTCGGCGATCTGGTAGAGGTACTTGCCGTCGAAGGCGGTGCCGGCGTCGCAGGCACGCTCCAGCGTGCGCACGGGCTCGCCGCCGTCGGCTTCGAAGGCGATCAGTCTGGCCCCGGTGGCGGCCCAGACGCGCCGGCCGTCGTGGGTGACGCCGTGCACCACGTCTGCGCCGGCGAACGGGCCGTATTCGCGAACGATCTCGGCGGCACGCGCCGGTACCTGGGGGGTGTCCTTGCTCGTCATGGTGTTCATCGCTGGCTCCTTGTGATGCGCCTCGGATCGGCGCCGCAAGACCACTCTATTGAATCGGGAGCGCAGCGGGGAGTAACAAGATTGTCGTGAAATCGGCCAGCGGCGGCGACAGCCAGCGACGCGCCCGCGCCCGCCCGATCGAGCGCACCCGTCCGGCGGCCTCGAGCTCGACGAGCGCGCGCTGGACGGTGCGCTGACTCGCGCCCAGCGCCAGCGCCAGGGCCGAGGTGGACCAGGCCGCCCCGTCGGCGAGCAGCGCCACCAGCGACGCCTGCTCTCCGTCGATGGGCGGGGCCAGGAGCACGACGGGGCGCGCGCCGCGCGGCCTGAGGACGAAGCCTCGCCCGGTGGCCTCGATGCCCGCCATCGCCGAGACGAGGGTGCGCAGGCGGCCGATCTCGACCCGCAGCCGCGCCCGATGCGTCTCGTCGGGGCGGCGGGTACGGAACGCGCACGCGATCAGGGCCTCCCGGTCCACGTCGCCGGGCCACGCCTCGGCGAGCGCCCGCGCCAGCGCGAAGAGCACCGGCCGGCGCGCCAGCGGCTGCCATGCGCCGCCGGCGCTCAAGCCCCGGCGGCAGGCGTCCACGACGAGCGCGTCCGAGGCGAGGAGCGCGGCCACCTCGGGCAGGCGCAGCGTCTGCTCGCCACCGTCGCAGAGGCGCCGGGCGGAGGGACGATCGAGGGCCGCCTGCGCCTCCGCCACCTCGGCCAGGAGCGCCGGCACGCGCGCCTGCCAGGCCGCCTGGTGCGCGCGGGCGAGCGCCGCCTGCGCCGGACCGACGCGCAGAGAGCGCAGCGCCAGTTCGGCCGCGGCCAGCTCGGCCACCGCCGCCAGCGACGCCGGCAGGCCACGGACATCGAGGTGCGCCAGCACGGCCTCGGCCTCCTCGAGGCGGCCGAGCAGCAGGAAGCGTCGCGCCGCGATCAGCCGCGCCTGCACCGCGTTGGGGTGATCGGCGCACGCCTCCAGGGTGGTCGACGCCGCCGCCAGCGGGCGCGGCGAGCCGCCGAGGTCGCGCATGGCCAGCGCCACTTCGGCCTCTGCGACGACGCAGCGCGCCCGCGCCCGCTCCTCGTGGGCACCGAAGCCGCGGGCGGCGCGGCGAAGGAGCTCGCGGGCGCGCGGTAGCTCGCCGAGCCGGGCCATGGCGATGCCGCGCAGGGCCAGCGCCGGCGGGTCGTCGCGCAGGGCGACCCGCTTGAGGGCGCCGAGCGCGTCGCCGGCGGCGAGCGCGCGCGCGGCGGCAGCGATCAGGGAGTCCATGAGGAAAGACTACTCCGCCGCGCCGATTTCACCACTTCGGGACGCTTCATCCACCGCTGATTCCGGGGCTGCATCGGGGGGTCTCCCCCGGGCCACGGGAGGAAGATCCGGGAAGGACGGGTCGGCGAAACCTCGACCGGAGCCGGGCTCCGGTTTGCCATGGGGCGCGATAGCGCGTATGGTGCACCGCGATTCACCCGCAGCACCGCTGTCATATCGGTCCGGTAGCCGCAGCCCTGCGGCGATGTTTCCCAATCGACACATCGCCGGATCGACCTCCCACCGGGGCCGGACTCCGCCGTTTTTCGGAGATTCGGGATATGGCATCGGCTGGCGCCGAGCAGTCCGGCGATCCGGCCTCGACCGCCGGCCGCAGCGACGAAGATCGTCGCCGTTTTTCCCGCATGGCGAACCGGTTCGGACCCTCCCGGTCCGGCCCTCATCGCCGTCAGCCCACACAGCGATAGCCCCATGCAACGGGTCGGCCGCAGCCGCGCACGCAGGTCGTCCGCGCCGGCAATCCGTTTCGGCACTCCTGCCACCGCGGGAGGGGGCATCCGTTTCACCGCGACAAGGAGCAGATCATGCGAAACACCATTCAGCGAACCGAGCTCAAGACCTACTACTACACTCCGGTGCACTGCCCCTTCTGCGGCACCCGGGTCATGGGCGCCGATCCGGCTGACGAGACGCGCATCACCGCCTGCTCTCACACCCTGTTCATCGCCCACGACACGGCTTTCGAGTACCGCTCGAAGCGTTTCGACGAGAACCTCGCGCTCGACGGCCTGACCGACAAGGAGGTCGAGAAGCGATGGATCGGCGAGGAAGGCGGGGTCGACGGCCTCACCGATCAGGTCACGCTGGCCGACTCGATCAAGATTGCCGCCTACGCGCCGGCTCCGTCCGCCTATGGTTCGTATTACGGATTCGCCCCGAGCGAATGACCCCTGCCGTGCCTTCGGCTGCAGAGGATGGAGTGCGTCGAAGGCTGCGCCCGCTCACTTACCGGAGTCACCATGTCCGCATCCCCAATGTCGCTGCCTGAGCGGCTGTCGGCCGCGTTCGCGGCGCGCGAGGCGCTGTTTGCCCGCTGCGCCGCGGAGCGCACCACGGCGTATCGACTCTTCCACGGCAGCGTGGAGGGCTACGACGGCCTGACCATCGACCGCTACGGGGACGTCCTGCTGGTCCAGACTTTCCACCATCCGCTCCAGGACGGTGAATTGGAGGAGATCGAGGCGTTCTATCGGGATCGGCAGCCGGGCCTGATCGCCTTCTACAACGATCGCAGCGCAGGCAACTCGCGCATATCGAACCCGCTCGCCGACGACGCCATGGCGCTGGCGGAGCAGCCCCGCACGTTTTCCGAGCTGGGCGTCAATTATCGATTCCGGGCGCGGCATGCCGGCCAGGACCCGTGGTTGTTCCTGGACCTGCGGGCGGCGCGCAGGCGCGTCATGCGCGACGCCGAAGGCAAGAGCGTGCTCAACCTGTTCGCCTACACCTGCGGCGTCGGCATCGCCGCTGCGGTGGCCGGCGCGCGCGAAGTCGTCAATGTGGACTTCGCCGAAACCGCCCTGGCCGTCGGCAAGGAAAATGCCGGCTTGAACGAGATCCCGATTTCGGTGCGCTTCATCAAGAGCGACTTCTTCCCGGCAGCGCGGCAGTACGCGGGGCTCGGTCAGAAGCAGGTCGTTCGTCGCAAGCGCCTGCCCGACTTTCCCAAGCTCGCGGCACAGCGCTTCGACCTGGTTTTTCTCGATCCGCCCCGGTACGCCAAGAGCATGTTCGGCGTGGTCGACCTGGTGAACGACTATTCGGCGGTGTTCAAGCCTGCGCTGCTGACGACCGCGGAAGGCGGCGCGCTCTTCTGCTGCAACAACGTCGCCCGGGTCGACCGCATGGCCTGGCTGGATCAGCTGGAACGCAGCGCGCGCAAGGCCGGACGGGCCATCCGGGCGGCGGAATGGATCGACCCCGAGGAGGATTTCCCGAGCCACGACGGGAATCCTCCCCTGAAGATGCTTCGCTTGTCGGTGTAGGCAGGGCGCCGCGGCCGCCTTGCCGTTCGCCCCGTGCCTCCGGGCTCGGCCTTCAGCCCTCCAGCCTGCGCACCTTCACCGCCCTGCCCTTCAGCTTACCGTCCGCCAGCCCGCGCAGCGCCTGCTCGGCGGCCTCCCGCGCGACCGCGACGTAGCTCGACTGCTCGCTCACCGTGATCTTGCCGACCTGCTCGCGGGCGAGGCCGGCGCCGGCGGTGAGGGCACCGAGCACATCCGCGGGACGGATCTTGTCCTTGCGGCCGCCGAGGATCTGCAGGCTCACCATGGGCGGCACCAGCGGCGCATCGCTGTCGCCGTGAAGCTCGGCGAGCTCGTGCCACTCGGGCTCGATGCCGGTCGCCTGCGCGATCGCCGCGACCCGCCGCTTGTCCGCCGGGCTGCACAGGCTCAGCGCCCAGCCGTCCTCCTCGCCCCGGCCGGTGCGTCCGATGCGGTGGATGTGGACTTCGGCGTCGGGCGTCACATCCACGTTGATCACGGCCTCGAGCCGGGCGATGTCCAGCCCGCGGGCGGCCACGTCGGTGGCGACCAGCACCGAGCAGCTGCGGTTGGCGAACTGCACCAGCACCTGGTCGCGCTCGCGCTGGTCGAGGTCGCCGTGGAGCGTGAGCGCGTGGAAGCCGTCCGCGCGCAGGACATCCACCAGATCGCGGCATTGCTGCCTGGTGTTGCAGAAGGCCAGCGTGCTGACCGGGCGGTAATGCCGCAGCAGCGTGCCCACGGCCTGCAGGCGTTCCTCGTGCTTCACCTCGTAGAAGCGCTGGCGGATCTTGCCGGCCTCGTGCTGCTCGGGCAGGCGCACCTCGCAGGGGTCGCGCAGGAAGCGCTGGGCGAGGCGCACGATGGCGTCCGGAAAGGTGGCGGAGAAGAGCAGCGTCTGGCGTCGCGTCGGGCAGCGGCTGACGACGAACGCGATGTCGTCGTGAAAGCCCATGTCCAGCATGCGGTCGGCCTCGTCCAGCACGAGGGTGTCGAGCGCATCGAGCTCGAGGCTGCCGCGCTGCAGGTGGTCCATGATGCGCCCCGGCGTTCCGACGACCACGTGCGCGCCGTGCGCGAGGCTCTCCCGCTGCGGGCGCATGGTGGTGCCGCCGCACAGCGAGAGCACCTTGATGTTGTCCTCCGAGCGCGCGAGGCGGCGAATCTCGCGGGTGACCTGATCCGCCAGCTCGCGCGTGGGGCACAGCACCATCGCCTGCACCGCGAAGCGGCGCGGATCGAGCTTCGTGAGCAGCGGAATCCCGAACGCGGCCGTCTTGCCGCTGCCGGTGCGCGCCTGTGCGATGAGGTCGCGGCCCGCGAGGGCGAGCGGCAGGCTGGCGGCCTGGATCGGCGTCATCGCGAGATAGCCGAGCGCCTTCAGGGTGGCGTGCATGCCGGGGGAGAGCGCCAGATCGGCAAAGGACGGCGGGAGGAGCGCTTCCGCGCCGTGAATTGGATGCATCGGAGAGACCTTTGAATGACTGCGGAAACAGGGCGGCCGGGCATCGCCGCCCTTGCGGGAGTGCGAGTGTACCGGCAAGCCGCCTCGCCGGACGAGCGGCAGAACGCTTTATCGAATACCCGGCCGCGAAAGGAGCAGGCCGCCTCCTTGCGTGGCCGAAGCGCCGCCTCCATCGGCCCGGAGCGCTTGGCCTGGGCAGCCGGTTCAAATACCCTGGGGGCAGCCCCGCGGGGTGCCCGGCGCCCGGGCGCCCCGCGCACCGTCCCGACCCGTGAATTCCCGTCCTTGCTTATGTATCTGAGTCAACACGACTTTTCCTGCGACCACGCCCTCCTGCTCGAAACCCTCGCCGCCAGCGATCGGCTGCTGATCATCCAGGACCTTGACGGCGTGTGCATGGGCCTGGTGCGCGACCCGCTCACACGCACCGTCGAGCGCGCCTACGTCGAGGCCGGCAAGCTGCTGGAGGGCTGCTTCTACGTGCTCACCAACGGCGAGCACATCGGCAGCCGCGGAATGAACCGCATCGTCGAGAACGCGTTCGCCGGCACCGCCGAGGTGAAGGCGCAGGGCCTGTACCTGCCCGGTCTTGCCGGTGGCGGGGTGCAGCTGCAGGACTGCCATGGCGAGGTCTGCCACCCGGGGGTCAGCGACGCCGAGCTCGCCTTCCTGCGGGCCGTCCCGGACACGGCACGGCGCTTCCTCGCCGGCCTCCTCGCCGAGCCGCCCTACTCCCTGGCCGCGCCGGAGATCGAAGCGCTGGTGGCATCCACGGTGCTCGACAACCTCGTCTCGCCCACCGTCAACATCAACGAGTTCCACCGCGCGTTCCGCGACCGCCCACAAGCCTACGCGAGCCTGCAGCGGGATCTGGCGCGGCTGATGGAGGGCCTGCTGCGGGAGGCCGCGGCGCAGGGGCTGCAGGACGCCTTCTTCGTGCACTATGCGCCGAACCTCGGGCGCGACCGGCACGGCGAACGGCTCAAGCCCGCGGACGGCGCGGACGCCGGCACCACGGACTTCCAGTTCATGCTCGCGGGCGCCGTCAAGGAAGTCGGCGTGCTCGTGCTGCTCAACCACTACTACCACCGGCACACCGGCGAATACCCTCTGGGCGAGGCCTTCAACGCCCGCCAGGCGCCGCGGGATCCGGAGCAGCTGCTCGCCTTGGCGCGGGAGCGTTTCGACCCGCAGCTCATGCCCCGGATCATGGGGGTGGGCGATACGGTGACCTCTCACCGACACGATCGCGACGGTCAGGTCGAGACCCTGCGGGGCGGCAGCGACCGCGGCTTCCTGACCCTGGTGCAGGAGCTCGGCCGCGACTTCGGTACGGACAACGTGGTCGCCTTCGTGGACAGCAGCCGCGGCGAGGTGAGCCGGCCGGGGCTGAGCCTGACGGCGCAGGATGCGAGCGGTTCGTCGGCCGACATATGGTCAGCGGTGGAGGGCATCAGCGACCACCAGGATCCGCTCCGGCTGAATTTCGTCTTTCCCGGCGGGCACGCCGAGTACGTGCGCTTCTTCTGTGCGCTCGCGGCGCGGTTTCGCGGGAAGGGCCGCCCGCCGTCCAGCGGAAGCTGATCGGGAGCGACCGACACGTCACCCCCGGATCCTGCCGGTGCATCTTGGTTCGGGACGAGTGCTAAGCCAGCTCGACGGGGCCGTGGTCGTCGCAGTGGGTGCCGTGCGGGTGATGGAGATGGCCGTTCACGACGTAGTCCACGTGGTCCCCGTGCGGCACGGCTTCATGGCCGCAACCCGGTCCGTGGACGTGCCCCCGCTCATGACCACCGCAATCGTGATCCGGCGTGCAGCGGTCGGGGCGGGCCGCGTCGACCTCCAGCTTGTGCTCGTCGACGTGATCGCCGTGAGGATGGTGCAGGTGGCCGTCGTGAAGATAATCGACGTGATCCCCGTGGCGGATCGCGGTATGCCCGCAGTTCGGGCCGTGCTGGTGATCGTGGTCGGCATGGTGGGGTTCGTTGCACGGGCACATGCGCATACTCCTTTCTGGGAGCGATCACGCGGACGACCCGGGCGGAGGCGCGGGGACGACCCGACGGCCCGCCAGGCCGCAGCACGATGCTCCAGTGGGTGGGTCGGAATACCGTGGCTCCAGTACACCATAGTCCAAGGCCTGGTCACCCAACAGGCCGGGCGCGACGACGTGCCGCAGCCAGGCCTATGCCCCCGGCCGCCCCGTGATGACCGAGACCTTGTCCGCAAGACGCATGTCCTCTCCTCTCGCGATCAGGCGGGCGCGCGGCGCCGCTGTGCGCGCTCCACGCGGCGGGCCGCATGCCGGGCCTCGGTCAGCACCTCCTCGACATAGCGCAGGTGCCGGCTGGAGAGCTCGCGGGCCTCGTCGGCGCGGCCTTCCATGATGGCGCGATAGAGGTCGCGGTGCTGCTGCATGAGGGTTTCGCGCACCTCGCTGCCCTGGGGATACATGCCGCCGATGTTGGTGACGACGTTGTGCTCGAGCAGGTCGAACAGGCTGCGGATGGTGTGCAGCAGGACCGCGTTGTGGCTGGCTTCGGCGATGGCGAGGTGGAAGTGGGCATCGGCTGCGCCCTCCTCGGCACGGCTGACGCGGCGCGCGCGCGCATGGCACTCGGCGAGCCGATCGAAGGCCGCGGTCAGGCGCTCGCGGTCGGGCGGGGTGGCGCGCAAGGCCGCGTAGTAGGCGCACGAGCCCTCGAGCGTGTGGCGGAACTCGAGCAGGTCCCGGTGCGCCTCGGGATTCTTCGCCAGCAGTTCCAGCAGCGGGTCGCGGAAGGACGAACCGAGGGTCTCGGCGACGAAGGTGCCGCCGCCGTGCCGGCTCACGAGCAGGCCGCGCGCCACCAGCTTCTGCAGCGCCTCGCGCAAGGAGGGGCGCGACACGCCGAGCTCCTCGGCCAGCGCGCGTTCTGCCGGCAGGCGCTCGCCGGGCTTGAGGGTGCCTTCCAGGATCAGGGTCTCGATGCGGTCGACGATGTCGTCAGCCAGGCGGCGTTGCTGCAGTGGGGCGGCTTTCATGAGTTCGTTCCGGTTTCGTCGTCCTGCCCTGCGGCACCGCCACAGCGGTCCGCGGGCATAGCCTGGAATCTATCGGCGCGGCCCGGCGACGGCAAGGACGGGCCGCGATCACGCACGTCGTTTTCCGAGTAAGGGATCCCGGCAATTGACCGTCGGGAGATCGCCTCCTAGTCTAGAGCAGCATTTGGTCAAGTGGTAAGACCAATTCTTGCTCAAGACGCAAAATTTCAATCAGATAGGGAGGGATTCATGGTTATCGAGCGTTTTGGAAGGTCCGACCAACTTGCACGACCCGTGTCGTGCTGAGCGGGGGACAGTCCATGCAACAACCCGGCATGCTTGCCTTTCTCGCCTTCTCCCCCATCCTGCTTGCGGCGATCCTGCTCGTCGGCCTTCGCTGGCCGGCCAAGCGCGCGATGCCGGCCGTGTACCTGCTGACCGCGGGCATCGCCCTGTTCGCCTGGGACATGAGCTTCAACCGCGTGCTCGCCTCGACCCTGCAGGGCCTGGTGATCACGATCGGGGTGCTGTGGATCATCTTCGGCGCCATCCTGCTGCTGAACACCCTGAAGTACTCCGGCGGCATCAGCGCGATCCGCACCGGCTTCGCCACCATCAGCCCCGACCGCCGCGTCCAGGCGATCATCATCGCGTGGCTGTTCGGCTGCTTCATCGAGGGCGCCTCCGGTTTCGGCACCCCGGCGGCGATCGCCGCGCCGCTGCTGGTGGCGATCGGCTTCCCGGCGCTGGCGGCCGTGCTGCTCGGGATGCTGGTGCAGAGCACGCCGGTCTCCTTCGGCGCGGTCGGCACGCCGATCATCATCGGCGTCAACAGCGGCCTCGACACCGCCACCATCGGCGCCCAGCTCGCCGCCCAGGGCTCGAGCTGGGAGGTGTTCCTGCAGCTGATCACCAGCAAGGTCGCGATCATCCATGCGCTCGTGGGCAGCGTCATGCCGGTGATCATGGTGCTGATGCTGGTGCGCTTCTTCGGCAAGGACAGGAGCTGGAAGGCGGGCTTCGAGGTGCTGCCCTTCGCGCTCTTCGCCGGCCTCGCCTTCACCCTGCCCTATGCCGCCACCGGCGTGTTCCTCGGGCCGGAGTTCCCGTCGCTGCTCGGCGGCCTGGCCGGACTGGCGATCGTCACCACGGCTGCGCGCGCCGGCTTCCTGGTGCCGAAGGAGCACTGGGACTTCGCCGATCCGAAGGACTGGCCGAGCGAGTGGCTGGGCGACATCGAGATGAAGCTCGATCAGATGCCGAGGCACCGGCCGATCGGCATGCTGCGCGCGTGGCTGCCCTACGTGCTGGTGGGGGCGCTGCTGGTGCTCAGCCGCGTCTTTCCCGAGGTGGGCAAGGCACTGAAGTCGGTGGTGCTGGCCTTCCCGGACATCCTCGGCGAGCAGGGCATCAAGGCCGATTTCATGCCGCTCTACCTGCCCGGCGGCATCCTGGTCGCGGTGGTGCTGGCCACCGTGTTCCTGCACCGGATGCACGTCCGCTCGCTGGCGAAGGCGGTCGGCGAGTCGTCCCGCGTGTTGCTCGGGGCAGGCTTCGTGCTGCTGTTCACCGTGCCCATGGTGCGCATCCTGATCAACTCCGGGGTCAATGCCGCGGACCTGCCCAGCATGCCGATCGCCATGGCGCAATGGGTGGCCGACAGCGTGGGCAACGTGTACCCGCTGATGGCGCCGGCGGTGGGTGCGCTCGGCGCCTTCATCGCCGGCTCGAACACGGTCAGCAACATGATGCTGAGCCAGTTCCAGTTCGGGGTCGCGACCACGCTGGGCATCTCGGGCGCGCTGATCGTCGCGGTGCAGGCGATCGGCGCCGCCGCCGGCAACATGGTGGCGATCCACAACGTCGTCGCCGCCTCGGCCACGGTGGGGCTGCTCGGCCGCGAGGGTGCGACCCTGCGCAAGACCTTCTGGCCCACGCTCTACTACGTGGGAATGACCGGCATCCTCGCCCTGGTGGCGATCTACGTCCTCGGCGTCAGCGACCCGCTGGTGGCGCGCTGAGCCCGGTGCGCGCCGCTCGCGCGGCGCGCCTGCGCGGGGGCTGCCGGCCGTCGCGCAGGCAGCCCCCGACACGGTGTCCCGGATCGCGATGAAAGTGGTTCGAATCTGGCCTAGATTGGATTTTCGGGCCGACGCTCCAGCGGGGGGACGCCGATCCTCGCGCCTGATGCGCGAGCGGGCCGGCGCCGCGGCTTTCCGCTTGGTCGCGGTCCCGCGGGATGTACATGGACCATGGCGTCGAGGGCAGGTATTCCGATCAGATCCGGGCCGAGCAGGTCCGGTCGCTCTACCGGAGCGCGCCGCTCGCCTATTCCATCTCCCTGGTGAACGGCGCGATCCTCGCGTTCATCCAGGCCCGTTACCTCGCCCCGGCCGCCCTGCTCGCCTGGTACGGGCTGCTCGTCGCGGTGACGGCGCTGCGGACCTGGTTCGTCCGGCGATACACGCGTACGCGCCCTCCTCCCGAGGCGGCGCAACGATGGAACGCCATCTACACGGCCGGCACCACCCTCGCCGGCTGTGTCTGGGGCGCATCGGCCTTCGTCATGATTCCGGGCTCTTCGGCCGCCTACGAGGTGTTCGTCGCCTTCGTCCTGGCCGGCATGTCCGCCGGCAGCATCACCGTCCTGGCGTTCAGGATGGAAGCCTGCATGGCGTTTCTGCTGCCGACGCTGCTGCCGCTCATCTATCGCTACCTTACGCTCGGTACGACGCTGCATATGGCCATGGGCGTCATGACCTCGATCTTCCTCGTCGGGATGGTCGTTTCGGCGCTCAACTTCAACCGCTCCGTTCGCACCGCGCTGATGCTGCGTTTCGACAAGCACGAGCTGGAAGAGGAGAACCGGCGTCGCGAGCTTGCCGAACAGGCCCTGTCGCTGGAGAGGGACCGGCTGCAGACGGTCCTGAGCTCCATCGGCGAGGGTGTCGCCCTGATCGACGCCGCCGGCCGCGTGGAGTACCTGAACTTCGTGGCCGAGAGGATCTGCGGCCGTTCCTCCGTGGATGCGCGCGGGCGCCCGGCAAGCGAGGTGTTCGAGAGCTTCGACCGTCACCTGCCGCAGCGCACCAGCACGGCCATGGAGGACACCCTGCGCACGGCCGGCCAGGTCATGAAACAGACCGTCATGGCGAACGGTGGCGGCGAGCGGCGCGTGATCGAGGAGCTGGCGACACCCTTGTACGACCGCCATCACAGGCTGGCGGGAGCCGTCTCGATCCTGCGCGATGTGACCGAGACGCTAAAGAGGGCGGAAGAGCTGGCCTACGCGGCCGATCACGATGCGCTGACCGGACTGCCCAACCGCAAGCTGCTGGACAACCGCCTGCAACAGGCCATTGCCCGCGCACAGCGCAGGCAGGAGAGCTTTGCGCTGCTGTTCCTGGACCTGGACCGCTTCAAGGAGATCAACGACACGATGGGGCATGCCGCGGGCGACGCCCTGCTGGTGGAAGTGGCGAGGCGCCTGCGCGCTGCGGTCCGGGAGGAGGACACGATCGCCCGGCTGGGCGGCGACGAGTTCGTCGCCCTGCTCGAGGGCCCGACCCGGGAGCAACACGCGAGGGCAGTTGCCGACAAGATCGATCGGATCCTGAGCGAGCCCTATCGCCTGGGTACGGGGTCCGCGACCCTCTCCGTCAGCATCGGCCTCAGCGTCTTTCCCGACGACGGCAGCGACCCGGACGCCCTGCTGGGTCACGCCGATGCGGGCATGTACCGGGCGAAGCGGGGTTAGTCCCCTCCCGCCCGACCCGCCGGCGCCCTAGCCCAGCCGGCGCAAGGCGCTCTCGCGGCGCGCGTCGGTGCGCAGGGTCTCCTGCAGTCGGACGCGAACGAAGTCGATGTGTTGCGCAGCGGCCTCCCGGGCGCTCGCCGCACGGCGCCCGAGGATCGCCTCGAGCACCGCCCGGTGCTGCTGCTGGAGGTGCTCGCGCGCCTCGGGCAGGCGTACGAGGATGCCGAGATTGAGGCGGATGTGGTCGCGCATCAGACGCAGCAGGCTGGCCGTCTGGTGTCCGATGATGACGTTGTGGGCCGCGTCGGCGATCGCCTGATGGAACGCCAGGTCGCGCTCGACCTGCAGGTCCAGGTCGTCGCCCGCGAACGCCTCTTCCAGCCGTGCGAAGGAGAGCCTGAGGCGCTCCAGATCGGCGTCCGTCGCGCGCAGGGCGGCGCATTCGGCCGCGGTCGCTTCGAGCATGTGGCGGAATTCGAGCAGGTCTTCCCGCACCGACGGGTGGGTGGACAGCATCTCCTGCCAGGGGTCGGTGAAGCCGGCGTCGAGCCGGTTGGTGACGAAGGTGCCCTCCCCCTGGCGGCTGACCAGCAGTCCTTTCATGACGAGCTTCTGGATCGCCTCGCGCAGCGAGGCGCGCGATACTCCCATGGTCTGCGCGAGCTCGCGCTCGGGGGGAATGCGGTCGCCGGCCTTGAACGAGCCCTCGAGGATGCGCTCCTCGAGCTCGCGGGCGACGGCGTCGGACACCCGCGACACAGCCATTCTACGTTCGATCATAAGCTCCGCCGTATTGGTCTGACCATCAGAATGGTAGCAAGCGTTAGGGTTTTCTCCAAGGGCATTTTGTTTGACAAACAAAGGCCTTGGAAGGTAACTTGTTCGTCGTTTGTGGTCTGACCATTGAACCACCAAGCGCAACCCCGTTCCGGCGGCTGCATCGTCACCCACCGCAGAAAAGGACGCAAAGCGTGTCGACTCCTGGCCAAGCTCCCCGCAGCTACCCCGCGAAACCCTCGACGGTCTATCTCTTCGGAACCTGCTTCGTGGACGTCTTCGATCCGGAGGCGGGCCTTTCGAGCGTGCAACTCCTCGAGCGCGAGGGCATCCGGGTGGTCTTTCCGGACGAGCAGACCTGCTGCGGCCAGCCCGCCTACACCAGCGGCTATCCGGACGAGGCGCGGGCGGTGGCGGCGAAGCAGCTCGAGCTTTTCGCCGAGCCCTGGCCCATCGTCGTTCCGTCCGGCTCCTGTGCGGGGATGATGCGTCACCACTGGCCGCAGCTTTTCGCCGGCGACGCCCGCCGGCAGGCCCAGGCGGAAACGATCTCGGAGCGCGTCTTCGAGCTCACCGAGTTCCTGGTGCATGTCTGCCAGGTCCGGCTGGACGACCAGGGGGACGCCTGCCGCACGGTGCTCCACACCTCCTGCTCGGGACGGCGCGAGATGGGCACGCACCTGACCTCGCGCGCCCTGCTCGGCCAGCTCGGCGGCGTGGAGATGGTCCAGCAGTCCCACGAGTCCGAGTGCTGCGGCTTCGGAGGCACCTTCTCGGTACGCCACCCGGACATCTCTTCGGCGATGGCCTCCGACAAGGCCGACGCGCTGGAGGCCACCGGCGCACAGGTGCTCGTCTCGGCCGACTGCGGTTGCCTGGCCAACCTCAACGGAACGCTCGAGAAGCGTGGCGCCCGCCTGCGCGGGCAGCACATCGCGACCTTCCTCTGGAAGCGCACCGGGGGTGCCGCATGAGCGCCCGCGAACGCATCCTGCAGCGGCTGCGCGAGGCGCCGGCCGCACCCTGCGCGGCGCCCGACGTCGGCGCCTGGCGCACACTCAATCCGCCCGGGCCGACCCAGGCGGACTTCGTGCAGAGCCTGCGGAAAAACCTCGAAGCGGCGCATGCCGAAGTCCATGTGGCGGACGACGCCGAGTGGCCGCGGATCGTCGCCGAGGTGTGCGCGGCGAAGGGCGTGCGGACGCTGATGCTGCCGCCGACCGGCATCGAGCTCGCGCCCTGGCCGCAAGGCCCGCAGCTTGCCCGCTTCGATCGCCCCCTCGAGGCCCACAAGGAGTCGCTCTTCACCGAGGTCGACGCCGGGCTGACCCGCGCCGACTGCGCGATCGCCGACACGGGCATGCTGGCACTCCTGTCCTCCCCCTCCCAGCCGCGCACCCTGTCGCTGGTGCCGCCGATCAACATCTGCCTGGTCGACACCGGCCGCATCCACGCCGATCTGCCGAGCGCGCTGCGGACCGCCGGCTGGGCCGCCGGCATGCCGACCAACCTGATCTTCATCTCCGGCCCCTCGAAGACCGCCGACATCCAGCAGACCCTGGCCTACGGCGCCCACGGGCCGAAAGAGCTGGTCGTCATCCTGATCGACCGCAGCACGGAGGAATCCCAGTGAGCGCGCAACCGATGCATTTCGTGCCGGCCGAAGGCTTCCGCGACCGGACCGCGGCGACGGTGGCCAACCCGCAGCTGCGCAAGAGCTTCCGCGGCGCCATGGACTTCCTGATGGCCAAGCGCGCGGCGCAGTTCACCGACCCCCAGGCTCTGGAGAGCCTGCGCGACCTGGGCGAGGCCATCCGCCGCTACAGCCTGTCGCGCCTGCCCGAGCTGCTCGAACAGCTCGAAGCCAACCTGACGAAGAACGGCGTCAAGGTGCACTGGGCGGAAACGCCCGAAGAGGCACAGGCCATCATCGTCGGCATCGCCCAGCGCGCCGAGGCCCGGCTGGTGGTCAAGGGCAAGTCCATGGTCAGCGAGGAGGTCGAGCTCAACCACGCGCTCGAAGCCGCGGGCATCGGCGCGCTGGAGTCGGACATGGGCGAGTACATCGTCCAGCTCGCCGGCGAGCGGCCGTCGCACATCATCATGCCGGCCATCCACAAGACCAAGGAAGAGATCGCCCGCCTCTTCGCCGAGAAGATCCCCGGCGTGGACTACACCGACTCGGTGGACGCGCTGATCCAGATCGGCCGCCGCGTGCTGCGCGAGAAGTTCTGCCGGACGACGGTGGGCCTGTCGGGGGTGAACGTGGCAGTCGCCGAGACCGGCACCCTGTGCCTGGTGGAGAACGAGGGCAACGGCCGCATGTGCACCAGCGTGCCTGACGTCCATATCGCGATCACCGGCATCGAGAAGGTCGTCGAGAAGCTCGAGCACGTACCGCCGCTGCTCACCCTGCTGACCCGCTCGGCCACCGGGCAGGCGGTGACCACCTACTTCAACTGGATCACCGGCCCGCGCCGCGAGGGCGAGCTCGACGGGCCGCGCGAGGTGCACCTCGTCCTGGTGGACAACGGCCGCAGCCGCGCCTACGCGGACGAGCGCTTCCGCGCCACCCTGCAGTGCATCCGCTGCGGCGCGTGCATGAACCACTGCCCCGTCTATACCCGCATCGGCGGCCTCGCCTACGGCACCACCTATCCCGGGCCGATCGGAAAGATCATCTCGCCCCACCTCCTGGGACTCGAGGCCACCCACTCCCTCGTCACCGCGTCCTCCCTGTGCGGCGCCTGCGGCGAGGTCTGCCCGGTGCGCATCCCCATTCCCGAGCTGCTGATCCAGCTGCGCGAACAGAGCAACAAGGACCCGGTGAGCCGCCGCCACGAGCCTGCCCTCGCCGGTGCCGGGGCCGGCCGCAAGCCCCTGCCAGCCCTCGCCATGCGCGCCTGGAGCTTCCTCTACGCGCGCCCCGCCCTGTATCGGCTGGCCACCTTGGCGCTGACCCGCCTGCGCGCCGTGCTGCCGCGCAGGCAGGGGGCGTGGACCGAGAGCCGGGCCCCCCTGCGCCCCGCTGCGCGCTCGCTGCACGAGCTGATGCGCGACAGAAAGCAAGAGCGTGCCGACAGGGCGTAGCCCGGATGGAGTGGAACGGAATCCGGGAGCGGAGGCGATCGCCCCACCGCCGCCCCGGATTCCGCCGGGGCTCCATCCGGGCTACGAAACTGCCAAACTGCACGACGGGACCGTAGCCTGGATCCGGGCGACGAACCTGCGAAACTGCGAAACCTAGAGCCGTTCTGCCAACAAACCGGAAACGACCATGACCCAGAGCCCCAGCCACCACGAACCGAAGAAGATCCGCAGCCTCCTCGTCGCCAACCGCGGCGAGATCGCCATCCGCATCTTTCGCGCCGCGAGCGAGCTGGGCATCCGCACGGTCGCCATCTACGCGGCCGAAGACCGCTTCGCGCTCCACCGCTTCAAGGCGGACGAGAGCTATCTGGTGGGCGAAGGGCAGAAGCCGATCGGCGCCTACCTGGACATCGCGGACATCATCCGCATCGCCAAGGACGCCGGGGTCGACGCGATCCACCCCGGCTACGGCTTCCTCTCCGAGAACCCGGATTTCGCCGAAGCCTGCGCCAGGGCGGGCCTCGTCTTCATCGGGCCCAAGCCCGAAGTGATGCGCGCGCTGGGCAACAAGGTCGCGGCCCGCGAGCTGGCGATGAAGGCCGGGGTGCCCGTCGTTCCCGCCACCGGCGCCCTGCCCCGCGAGATCGACGCGATCCGCGCCGAGGCGAAGAAGATCGGCTATCCGCTGATGCTCAAGGCGAGCTGGGGCGGCGGCGGCCGCGGCATGCGCGCCATCGAGAACGAGGAGGAGCTGCCGGCGCTGGTGGAGGTCGCCCGCCGCGAGGCGCTCGCCGCGTTCGGCAACGACGAGGCCTACCTGGAGAAGCTCGTGCGCAGGGCGCGCCACGTGGAGGTGCAGATCCTCGGCGACACCCACGGCAACCTGGTGCATCTGTTCGAGCGGGACTGCTCGGTGCAGCGGCGCAACCAGAAGGTGGTCGAGCGCGCGCCGGCGCCCTATCTCGCCGACGACCGCCGCGCCGCCCTGTGCGAGGCGGCAGTGCGCCTCACCCGCGCCGCCGGCTACACCCACGCCGGCACCGTCGAGTTCCTGATGGACGCCGACAGCGGCGAGTTCTACTTCATCGAGGTGAATCCCCGCATCCAGGTGGAGCACACGGTCACCGAGGAGGTCACCGGGGTCGACATCGTCAAGGCCCAGATCCGCATCTCGGAAGGCGCCCGCATCGGCGAGGGCGACTCCTACGTCCCGGCCCAGGAGGACATCCGCCTCAACGGCCACGCGCTGCAGTGCCGCGTCACCACCGAGGACCCGGAGAACGGCTTCACCCCCGACTACGGCCGCATCACCGCCTACCGCAGCGCGGCCGGCTTCGGCCTGCGCCTGGACGGGGGCACCGCCTACACCGGCGCCGTCATCACCCCCTTCTACGACTCGCTGCTGGTGAAGGTCACCGCCTGGGGCCACACGCCCGACGAGGCGATCGCGCGGATGGACCGGGGCCTGCGCGAGTTCCGCATCCGCGGCGTGTCCTCGAACCTGCAGTTCCTCGAGAACGTCATCGCGCACCCGCTGTTCCGCTCGGGCGAGTGCACCACCCGCTTCATCGACACCACGCCCGAGCTCTTCAAGTTCGAGCCGCGCCGCGACCGGGCGACCAAGCTCCTGAGCTTCCTCGGCGAGGTGGCGGTCAACGGCAACCCCGAGGTCAAGGGCCGGAAGCTCCCCGAGCTGCCCCTGGCGAAGCCGATCAAGCCCGCCTGCGACCTCGCCGCGCCCATTCCCGAAGGCACCCGCGACCGCCTCGAGGCACTCGGCGCGAAGGGCTTCGCCGAGTGGATGAAGAACGAAAAGCGGGTGCTGCTCACCGACACCACCATGCGCGACGCGCACCAGTCCCTCTTCGCCACCCGCATGCGCACCCGCGACATGCTCGAGATCGCCCCGCACTACGCGCGGCTGGCCCCCCAGCTCTTCTCCCTCGAGTGCTGGGGCGGCGCCACCTTCGACGTGGCCATGCGCTTCCTCAAGGAGGACCCGTGGGAGCGCCTGGCGCGGCTGCGCGAGGCGGTGCCCAACATCCTCTTCCAGATGCTGCTGCGCGGCTCCAACGCGGTGGGCTACACCAACTACGCGGACAACGTCGTGCGCTACTTCGTCCAGCAGGCGGCCGCCGGCGGAATCGACGTGTTCCGCGTCTTCGATTCGCTGAACTGGGTGGACAACATGCGCGTCGCCATGGATGCGGTGATCGAGTCCGGCGCCCTGTGCGAAGGCACGATCTGCTACACCGGCGACCTCTTCGACGCGGCGCGGCCCAAGTACGACATCCGCTACTACGTCGGGCTCGCCAAGGAGCTCGAGAAAGCCGGCGCCCACATCCTCGGCATCAAGGACATGGCCGGCGTGTGCCGCCCGCGGGCCGCCGCCGAGCTGGTGCGCGTGCTCAAGCAGGAGGTGGGGCTGCCGATCCACTTCCATACCCACGACACCTCGGGCATCGCGGCGGCGAGCGTGCTCGCGGCGGTCGAAGCCGGGGTGGACGCGGTGGACGGGGCGCTGGACGCCATGAGCGGCCTCACGTCCCAGCCCAACCTCGGCTCCATCGCCGCCGCGCTGCAGGGTGCGCCGCGGGACCCGGGCGTGGACCTGGATGCCCTGCAGTCCCTCTCCCACTACTGGGAGGGCGTACGCCGCTTCTACTCGCCCTTCGAGCCCGACATCCGCGCCGGCACCTCGGACGTCTACAAGCACGAGATGCCGGGCGGCCAGTACACCAACCTGCGCGAGCAGGCCCGCGCCATGGGCCTCGAACACCGCTGGCCGGAGGTCTCCAGGGCCTATGCGGACGTGAACCGGCTCTTCGGCGACATCGTGAAGGTGACGCCGACCTCCAAGGTGGTGGGCGACATGGCGCTCTTCATGGTCGCCAACGACCTGACGCCTGCCGAGGTCGCCGATCCCGCCAAGGAGGTGGCCTTCCCCGACTCGGTCGTCTCCCTCTTCAAGGGCGAGCTGGGCTTCCCGCCCGACGGCTTCCCCAAGGCCCTCGAGGCCAAGGTGCTGCGCGGCGCCCAGCCTCTGGCGGGCCGGGCCGGCGATTTCCTGCCCGACGTCGATCTGGAGGCCGCACGAAAGGAGGCCGAGGCGGCGACCGGCCAGCCGGTGTCCGACACCGACCTCGCCTCGTACCTGATGTATCCCAAGGTCTTCCGCGAGTTCGCCGGACATCGCCAGGCCTACAGCGACGTCTCGGTACTGCCCACGCCGGCCTTCTTCTACGGCCTGGTCGACCGCGAGGAGATCTCGCTGGAGATCGACAAGGGCAAGACCCTGATCGTGCGCCAGACCGGCCGCAGCGACACCATCGACGAGGAAGGCCGGGTCAAGGTGTTCTTCGAGCTCAACGGCCAGCCGCGCCTGATGCGCATCGCCAAGGAAGGCGTCGTCGCGAGCGGCGGCAGCCGTCCGAAGTGCGACGAGAGCAATCCTGGCCACGTGGGCGCGCCCATGCCCGGCGCCGTCGTCACCATCGCGGTGCACGTGGGCCAGAAGGTCACCCGGGGCACGCCGCTCGTGTCCCTGGAGGCGATGAAGATGGAGACCATGCTCTCGGCCGACCGGGACGCCACCGTCAAGGCGATCCACGTCAAGACGGGTGACAAGGTCGCGGCGAAAGACCTGCTGATCGAGCTGCAGCCGGTCTGAGCCGAGGGGCGGGCACCGCCGCGCCCGTTCCCCGGTGGGAGCGGCGCGGTCAGCCCCAGCGGCGCGGGTAATGGATCAGGTTGTGGAACACCACCGGCTCCGTGCCGGGGTTGCGATAGCCGTGGGGGCGGTCGGCGGCGAAGCGGACCGCCTCCGACGCCTTCAGCGCCACCCACTCGCCCTCGACCAGCACCTCCATGGCGCCCCTCACTACCAGCACGTGCTCCGTCACCCCCGCCTCGTGAGGCTCCGAGCGGCGCTCGTAGCCGGGTAACAGGGTCAGCTCGAAGACCTCGAAGCCGAAGCGCGATTCGAACGGGAACAGGGGGGCGACGAGCATGCCCTCCCCCGCCGGGCGCAGGCGCAGCGCCTCGGCGCGCCGCACGAGCGGCCCGGCATGCGCCTCGGGCGCCGGCTCCAGGAAGGTGGAGAGGGAGGTGTGGAAGCCGCTCGCGATCTTCCACAGGGTCGCCACCGTCGGGCTCGACTCGCCCCGCTCGATCTGGCCGAGCATGGCCTTGCTGACCCCGGTTTCGGCGGCGGCGCGATCGAGGCTCCAGTTCCTGTCCCGGCGCAGGGCGCGCAGGGTGTCGGCGAGGTGACGGTTCGGTTCTTCCATGATCCCGGCGGGTGCTTGTGCGTTTTAACGCACATCTGTTAGGCTCCGTTCGTGCGCTAAAGCGCACAGGAAGGATACCTCATCCCCATCGGGAGCGCGCCCGTGCTAAAGCATTTCAGCCCCTCCCACCTGGCCGCCGGCTTCATCGCCGTCCTGGTGGGCTACAGCAGCTCGGCTGCCATCGTGTTCCAGGCCGCGACGGCGGCCGGCGCCACCCCGGCCGAGGTGAGCTCCTGGCTGTGGGCGCTGGGGATCGGCATGGGCGTGAGCTGCATCGGCCTGTCGCTGGCCTACCGCGCGCCGGTGCTGACCGCCTGGTCCACCCCGGGCGCCGCCCTGCTGGTCACCGCGCTCGCCGGGGTCGGCATGAGCCAGGCGGTGGGCGCCTTCCTGTTCTCGTCCCTGCTGATCACCGCCTGCGGCGTGTTCGGCTGGTTCGACCGCATCATGCGCCACGTGCCCCGTTCGCTGGCGAGCGCCATGCTCGCGGGGGTGCTGCTGCGCTTCGGGCTGGAGCTTTTCGCCTCCATGCGGACCGAGCTCGCTCTGGTGGCTGCGATGTTCATCACCTACCTCCTCGCGCGCCGCCGCCTGCCCCGCTACGCGGTGCCGCTCACCCTGCTCGCGGGTCTGGCCCTCGGCGCCTTCCAGGGCTCGATCCGCTTCGACACGATCGCGCTGAGCTTCGCCCGGCCCGTGTTCATCACGCCCGAGTTCTCGCCCGCGACCCTCATCGGGGTGGGACTTCCGCTCTTCATCGTCACCATGGCCTCCCAGAACCTGCCGGGCATCGCGGTGCTGCGGGCCAACGGCTACCGCACCCCGGCCTCGCCCCTCATCGCCTGGACCGGCGCCACCGGCCTGGTGCTGGCGCCCTTCGGCGGCTTCGCCTACAACCTGGCCGCGATCACCGCCGCCATCTGCATGAGCCCCGACGCCGACCCCGAACCCAGGCGGCGCTACCTGGCCGCCGTCTGGGCGGGCGTCTTCTACCTCCTCACCGGCATTCTCGGCGCCACGGTGGCGGCGCTCTTCGCCGCCTTCCCGGCCGAGATGATCCTCGCCGTGGCCGGGCTCGCCCTGCTGGGCACCATCGGCAACAGCCTCGCCGACGCCCTGGCCCACGAGGGCGAGCGGGAAGCGGCGCTCATCTGTTTCCTGGTGACCGCCTCGGGTCTCACCCTCTTCGGTCTCGGCAGCGCCTTCTGGGGGCTCGCCTTCGGGCTGGCAGCGGGCCGTCTCGCAGCGTCCCGCCGATCGGGCCGCTGCGAGGCCGGCCGAATCGGCAGCCCCGACCCACAGACCGGGGCGCAGCCCGATGGTGAAGGGGTTCGAGCCGAGGTGTCGGCGGGCGACGCTGCCGCAGCGCCCGGAACGGTCGTGCGTGCGTCCGACTAGGCGGGAGGAAGTCTCGCTGGGGGCCGGCAGGGGCAAGACCCTGTAGGTGCGCCAGACCGGTCGCGGCACCACCGCAGACCGGGACAGCCGGGTCGAGGTCCTCTTCGAACTCGACGGCCGTGAGCGGAAGCCGGAGCCCGCGGCTTCAGCGCGCGAACGACTCGTTCTCTTTCACGTAGCGCACCAGGAAGTCGCGGAAGCTCTGCGCCGCCGGCGACAGGGTGTGGTTGGCGCGGCCGAACACATAGAAGCGCCGGTCCACCACCGGCGCGACCAACGGCCGCATGGCCAGGCCGTACAGCCGCACCAGCGAGGCCGCGTAGGGAATGCAGATCGTCACCCCGAGGCCCGAGCTCGCCATGCTCAGGGCGGTGGACATGAAGGTGACGGTCGTGTTCGGCTCCAGCTCGCCTTCCCGCGTCGCCGCGTGCAGATCGAGGGACAGGCGCTCGGTGAACTGTCCCTGAAGCGTGATGAGCGGATAGGGCTCCAGATCGCTCCAGCGGATCTCCTGCTGCGCGGCCAGCGGATGGTCCGGCGGGAACACGGCGTGGAACGGCAGGCAGAAGAGCTCTTCGGCCCGGATGTCGGAGCTCGGGTCCCGTTCCGGCCCGACACCGAAATCCACCTCGCCCGAGAACACCCGCGACACCACCCCCTCCACCCCGCAGTCCGACAGCCGGACCCGCACATGGGGATGCTCTGCCTGGTAGGCGGCGATCACCTCCGGCAGCAGCGTGCAGGACATCAGCTGCGGCGCGGCCACGCGCACGATCCCCTTCTTGAGTTCCTTCAGGTTCGTGACCTCGTCGAGCACGCCGTCCAGGTCGAGCAGGATCTTGTCGATCAGCGGGTAGATGGCCTGCCCGATGGCCGAAAGATGGATCCGCCGCGTGCTCCGGTCGAACAGTCGCAGGCCGAGCGACTGCTCCAGCTCCTTGATCAGTCCGCTCAACGCCGACTGCGTCACGAAGAGGCTTTCCGCGGCGACGGTGAAGCTCCCGGTGCGCGCGACCGCCGCGAAGGCGCGCAACTGGCGGAGGGTGACATTCATTAGATCATCCGATAAATGAATCTGAAAAAGTCGTTTGAATGATAGATGTTTTTCGAATGTAATGGGTTGGAAGACGGCTGATCCCCCGCTACCGCCGGTCAGAAGCGGACCTTGACGGAGACTCGACAATTGAAACTCGCCACCCTCAAACACGGCGGCCGTGACGGGACCCTGGTGGTCGTCAGCCGCGATCTATCCCGCTGCCGGCCGGTACCGGCCATCGCGCGCACCCTGCAGGCCGCCCTCGACGACTGGGCGAGCTGCGAGCCGCAGCTGCGGCAGGTGTACGAGGCCCTGAACAGCGGCGCCCTCGGGTCGCAGGCCTTCGACCAGGCGGCCTGCCATTCGCCCCTGCCGCGGGCCTACCAGTGGGCGGACGGTTCGGCCTACATCAACCACGTGGAGCTGGTGAGGAAGGCCCGCGGGGCCGAGCTGCCCGAGTCCTTCCATACCGACCCGCTGATGTACCAGGGCGGCTCGGACAGCTTCATCGGGCCCCGGGACGCCATCGTCGCGGACGAGTCCTGGGGCATCGACTTCGAGGCCGAGGTGAGCGTCGTCACCGGCGACGTGCCGATGGGCGCCACACCCGAGCAGGCGGCGAAGGCGATCCGGCTGGTGATGCTGGTGAACGACGTGTCGCTGCGCAACCTCATCCCCAACGAGCTCGCCAAGGGCTTCGGCTTCTTCCAGTCGAAGCCCGCCTCGGCCTTCAGCCCGGTGGCGGTGACGCCCGACGAGCTGGGCGCGGCGTGGAAGGACGCAAAGCTGCACCTGCCCCTCGTCGTGCATCTGAACGGGCGCCTCTTCGGCAAGCCGAACGCCGGCGTCGACATGACCTTCGACTTCGGCCGGCTCGTCGCCCACGTGGCCAGGACCCGCGAGCTGGAAGCCGGCTCCATCGTCGGCTCGGGCACCGTCTCCAACAAGCAGGGCGGGCTGTGGGGCTCTTCCATCGAGCACGGCGGCGTGGGCTATTGCTGCCTGGCCGAGCTGCGCACCTACGAAACCATCGAACGGGGCAAGCCCGAGACCCCCTTCATGGGCCCGGGCGACACCGTGCGCATCGAGATGCTCGACGCCGAGGGCCGCAGCCTCTTCGGCGCCATCGAGAACCGGGTGGAGAGCCTTCCCGCCTGAGCCCGCACCACCACGACTTCATAAACACGAGGAGAGAGACATGTACAAGAGAACGATCGCGACCACCCTGCTCGCCACCGCCGCCGCGCTCGCCGCGACGAGCGCAAGCGCCGAGGAGATCACCCTCAAGGTGGCCCACTTCTGGCCCTCGACCGCGCTGGCCCAGCAGAAGGTCCTGCAGCCCTGGTGCGACAAGATCGCCGCCGAATCCAACAACCGCCTCAAGTGCCAGATCTACCCCGCGATGCAGCTGGGCGGCACCCCGCCCCAGCTCATCCAGCAGGCGATCGACGGCGTGGCCGACATCGTGTGGACGCTGCCCGGCTACAGCGCCGGCCGCTTCCCCTCGGTGGAGGCGTTCGAGCTGCCCTTCATGTCGCGCAAGGCCGAGAGCACCAGCCGCGCCCTGTGGGCCTACTACGAGAAGTACGGCCAGAAGGACTTCGCGCGGGTGAAGCCCCTCGCCTTCCACGTCCACGACAACGGCTTCGTGCACGGCATCAAGCGCCCGATCGCCTCGCTGGCCGACTTCAAGGGCCTGAAGATGCGCGCGCCCACCCGGCTCACCAACAAGATGCTCGCCGCCTTCGGCGCCTCCCCGGTGGCCATGCCCATGCCGGCGGTGACCGAGGCGATCTCCAAGGGCGTCATCGACGGCTACGTGCTGCCCTGGGAAGTGATCCCGACCATGAAGCTGCACGAGCTGACCAAGTATCACTCCGAGACCGACCCGGCCGAGCCCGCCCTCTACACCGCGGTGTTCACCATCGCCATGAACAGGGCGAAGTACGACAAGCTGCCGGCCGACCTGAAGAAGGTGATCGACGCCAATTCCGGTGCCGAGTTCTCGGCGATGATCGGCCGCACCTGGGACCAGTCCGCCGGGGCGGCGCGTGAGCTGGCGGTGAAGAGCGGCAACCAGTTCAACACCATCCCCCAGTCCGAGCTGGCGACCTGGCGCAAGGTGGGCGACCGGATCGCGGCCGACTGGGTCGAGGAGATGAACGGCAAGGGCTATCCCGGCCAGGCCATGCTCGACGACGCCCGGAAGCTGATTTCCAAGCACGAGATGTGATCCGTCGCGCCGGGCCGTCCAGGCCCGGCGCCGGCCCGCTCGCCTCGCCGGGCGGCGGGCCGCCCCGAACGATCCCGGAAAGAACGATGAAGCTCTACACCTATTTCCGCAGCTCCGCCGCCTACCGCGTCCGGATCGCCCTCGCGCTCAAGCAGCTGCCCTACGAGGCGGTGCCGGTGCACCTCGTGCGCGGCGGCGGCGAGCAGCACCGCGCCGAGTACCTGGCGCTCAACCCGGGCGGGCTCGTCCCGACCCTGGTCGACGGCGACGAGGCGCTGCGCCAGTCCCTGGCGATCATCGAGTACCTGGACGAGACCCACCCCGAGCCCGCCCTGCTGCCGGACGGCCCCATCGAGCGGGCGCGGGTGCGGGCGATCGCCCAGACCATCGCCTGCGACATCCACCCCATCAACAACCTGCGGGTGCTGAAGTACCTGACCCGGGAGCTCGGCGCATCGGAGGCGCAGAAGAACGCCTGGTACCGCCATTGGGTGCTGACCGGGCTGGCCGCCGTCGAGGCGATGCTGGCGGACGATCCGCGCACCGGCGCCTTCTGCCACGGCGACGCGCCGACGCTGGCCGACTGCTGCCTGGTGCCCCAGGTCTTCAACGCGCGGCGCTTCGACTGCGACCTGTCGGCGATGCCCACCCTCGTCGGCATCGCCGAGCGCTGCGAGCGCCTGGAAGCCTTCCGGCTCGCCGCGCCCGGCCTACAACCCGACGCGGAATGAACGCAAGAGACACCATGAACAACGATCAACCGATGTGGACGCCCTCGCCCGAGCGCGTCGCGTCCGCCAGCGTCACCGCCTTCCGCCTCGCGGCCGAGAAGCGCTGGCGCCTGAGCCTGCCCGACCACGAGGCGCTTCACGCCTGGTCGGTGGCCTCGTCCGAGCAGTTCTGGCTGAGCGTGTGGGAAGGCGACGGCGGCGACGAGGCGGTGATCGGCGAGCGCGGCGAGCGCGTGCTGCTAGACGGCGAGCGCATGCCCGGTGCGCGCTGGTTTCCCGATGCGCGGCTGAACTTCGCCGAGAATCTCCTGCGCCGGCGTGGCGAGGGCGACGCGGTGGTGTTCTGGGGCGAGGACAAGGTGGTGCGCCGGCTGTCCCACGACGAGCTGTACCGGCAGGTCGCCCGCTTCGCCGCCGCGCTGCGCGCCCAGGGGGTGGTGGCCGGCGATCGCGTCGCCGCCTACATGCCCAATATGCCCGAGACGCTCGTCGCCATGCTGGCCGCGGCGAGCATCGGGGCGATCTTCACCTCAGCCTCGCCCGACTTCGGGGTGCAGGGCGTCATCGACCGCTTCGGCCAGACCGAGCCCAAGGTGCTCGTGGCCTGCGACGGCTACTTCTACAACGGCAAGACGGTGGACTGCCTGGGCAAGCTCGCCGAGTTCGCGCCGCGACTGCCCTCCGTCGAGCGGGTGGTGGTCGTGCCCTACGTCCACCACGAGCACGACCTGCAGGCGATCCCGCGCGCCTGCCTGCTCGAGGACTTCCTTGCGCCCCACGAGGGCCAGGCGCTGGCCTTCGAGCCCCTGGCCTTCGACCATCCGCTCTACATCATGTACTCCTCGGGCACCACCGGCGTGCCCAAGTGCATCGTCCACTCGGCCGGCGGCGCCCTGCTCCAGCATCTCAAGGAGCATCGGCTGCATTGCGACGTGAAGCCCGGCGACCGGGTGTTCTACTTCACCACCTGCGGCTGGATGATGTGGAACTGGCTGGTGTCGGGGCTCGCCGCCGGGGCGACGCTGCTTCTCTACGACGGCTCGCCCTTCGCCCGGGACAACACCATCCTGTTCGACTACGCCGACGCCGAGGGCATGACCCACTTCGGCACCTCGGCGAAGTTCATCGACGCCGCGTCGAAGTTCGGGCTGAAGCCGCGCGAGACCCACCGGCTCGACACCGTGCGGGCGCTGATGAGCACCGGCAGCCCGCTCGTCGCCGAAGGCTTCGACTACGTCTATCGCGAGATCAAGGCCGACGTGCAGCTCTCCTCCATCTCGGGCGGCACCGACATCCTCTCCTGCTTCGTGCTCGGAAGCCCGGTGCTGCCGGTGTGGCGCGGCGAGATCCAGTGCCGCGGCCTGGGCATGGCGGTCGAGGTGTGGGACGACGACGGCCGCCCGCTCGCCGCCGGCAAGGGCGAGCTGGTGTGCGTGAAGCCCTTCCCTTCCATGCCGGTCGGCTTCTGGAAGGACGAGGACGGCGGGAAGTACCGGGCGGCCTACTTCGACCGTTTCCCCGGGGTGTGGTGTCACGGCGACTACTGCGAGGTCACGGCCCACGGCGGCCTGGTGATCCACGGCCGCTCGGACGCGACCTTGAACCCCGGCGGCGTGAGGATCGGCACCGCCGAGATCTACCGCCAGGTGGAGAGGCTGCCCGAAGTGCTCGAATCCGTGGTGATCGGTCAGGACTGGCCACCGCGGAACCCGAACGACGTGCGGGTCGTGCTCTTCGTGAAGCTGCGCGACGGACTCGCCCTCGACGATGCCCTCGCCGAGCGCATCAAGCGCACCGTGCGCGAGAACACCACACCGCGCCACGTCCCCGCCAAGGTGCTGCAGGTGGCGGACATTCCGCGCACCAAGAGCGGCAAGATCGTGGAGCTCGCGGTGCGCAACGTGGTGCACGGCCGCCCGGTGAAGAACCGCGAGGCGCTGGCCAACCCCGAGGCGCTGGCGCACTTCGCCGACCGCCCCGAGCTCCTCGCCTGACCGTGCGATCCGACAAGGAGACAGCCATGACGGAAGCTACTCTGGCCATGAACCCACCCCTCGCCCGCCGGTTCGCCAGGCCCATCGAGGTCGCCTGCACGACCTTCGCGGTGCTGGGCGGCGTGCTCTTCCTCATCGAGGCCCTGATGTCGGCG
>DYFV01000012.1 GCA_020725025.1 Azoarcus sp. | reverse complement strand
ATGCGGTCGCGGTGCTTGGGGTCCATGTTGGCCTGGATCTTGAAGACGAAGCCGGAGAACGGCGCCTCGGCCGGCTGCACCAGGCGCACGCCCGCGTCCCGCGGCTGCGGCGGCGGCGCCCAGGCGATGAGCGCGTGCAGGATCTCCTGCACGCCGAAGTTGTTGATCCCGGAGCCGAAGAACACCGGGGTCTGCTTGCCGGCGAGGAAGTCGCCGAGGGAGAAGGGATGCGAGGCGCCCTGGATCAGCTCCACGTCCTCCCGCAGCTTCTCCACCTCCAGCGGGAAGAGCTCGTCGAGCTGGGCGTTGGCGAGCCCCTTGATCACCTCGGCCTCGGTGACCCGCTCCTCGCCCGGGGTGAAGCGCAGCACCCGGTCCTCGAGCAGGTGGTAGACGCCGCGGAAGGTCTTGCCCATGCCGACCGGCCAGGTGATGGGCGCGCAGTCGATCTTGAGCACCTCCTCGATCTCGGCGATGAGGTCGAAGGGGTCCCTCACCTCGCGGTCCAGCTTGTTCACGAAGGTGATGATGGGGGTGTCGCGCAGCCGGCACACCTCCAGCAGCTTGATGGTCTGCGCCTCCACGCCCTTGGCGGCGTCGATCACCATCACCGCGGCATCCACCGCAGTGAGCACCCGGTAGGTGTCCTCCGAGAAGTCCTGGTGGCCCGGGGTGTCGAGGAGGTTGATGGTGTGCCCGTCGTACTCGAACTGCATCACCGAGCTGGTCACCGAGATGCCGCGCTGCTTCTCCACCTCCATCCAGTCGGAGGTGGCGTGGCGGGCGCTCTTCCTCGCCTTCACCGTGCCCGCGAGCTGGATCGCGCCGCCGAAGAGCAGCAGCTTCTCGGTGAGGGTGGTCTTGCCCGCGTCGGGGTGGGAGATGATGCCGAAGGTGCGGCGCTTCTCGACGTCGCGCAGCAGCTCGGGGGGATAGGGGGTAGCGGTCATCGCGGAAGAATCGGAGCAAAAAGGCGAAGCCGCCGGCCGGGGTCCGGCGGGCGGCGGGTTGCTGCGATTCTACCAAGGATCCTTCGGCGGTTCGCGGCGGCGGGAATTCGGAGCCCGGCTCAATACGTTTTGTACGGCAAGAACTTCCCGCTCATGGTGATGCTCACCCGGTCACCCGCCGGATTCGGCTCGCGCTTCAGGTCCATCTTGAAGTCGATGGCGCTCATGATGCCGTCGCCGAACTCCTCGTGGATGAGTTCCTTGAAGGTGGTGCCATAGACGTTGATGAGCTCGTAGAAGCGGTAGATGAGCGGGTCGGAGGGCACCGCGGTGGGCAGCGAGCCCTTGTAGGGCACCACCTGCAGCTGCGCCACGGCCTCCTCGGGCAGCTCGAGCGCCGCGCCCACCGCCTGGGCCTGGGCCTCGGTCAGCGTCATCTGGCCGAGCAGCGCGGCGGTGCTCCACTCCTTGCTGAAGCCGACGATCTCGGCGAGTTGGGCCCAGCTCATCTTCTTCTTCAGCTTGGCGGCGAGGATCAGGTCGGTGACTTCGTTGCGGGTCATGGTGGTTTCTCCTTCAGGCGGATGCGCTGGATGCGGGTTTCACGGTCTTGAGGGCCGGCGCGCCGACGGGCAGCGGCACGATCTCGGCCGCCCCCTCGATGCCGGGGCGCACGAGGGGCGGGTGCTTCGGGTCGTGGGGCACCGCGACGTCGCCCGCGTAGGCGTGGGAGCGGTTCACCAGGAAATCGACCAGGTGGTTGCGGATGCGGTAGTACTGGGGGTCGTGGTGGATCGTGCTGCGGGTACGATCGCGGGGCATGGTGATGTCCACGATCTCGGCGATCTTGGCATAGGGGCCGTTGCTCATCAGCATCACCTTGTCGGCGAGCAGGATGGCCTCGTCCACGTCGTGGGTGATCATGAACACCGTCTGGTGCGTGGCCTGCACGATGGAGAGCAGCTCGTCCTGGATGGTGCCGCGGGTGAGCGCATCCAGCGCGCCGAACGGCTCGTCGAGCAGCAGCATCTTGGGCTGGATGGCGAAGGCGCGGGCGATGCCCACCCGCTGCTTCATGCCGCCCGACAGCTCGGCCGGCTTCTTGTGCAGCGCGTGGCCCAGGCCCACCATCTCCAGATAGCGGGTGCTGTGGGCCTCGACCTGCTTCGGCGTCCAGTCGGGCCAGCGCGAGCGCACGCCGAACTCGACGTTCTTCAAGGTAGTGAGCCACGGGAGCAGCGCATGGCCCTGGAACACCACGCCGCGGTCGAGGGAGGGCCCCTTCACCTCGCGCCCGTCCATGATGACCACCCCCTCGCTCGCCTGATCCAGCCCGGCGAGCACGTTGAGGATGGTGGTCTTGCCGCAGCCCGAGTGGCCGATGATGCAGACGAACTCGCCCTTCTCGATGCCGAAGTGGATGTTCTCGAACACGGTTACGCCGGGCTTGCCCGCAGGGCCGGGGTAGCGGCGGGCGAGCGCCTCGACCTTGAGGAATGGCTGGGTCATGAGGCTTACTCCCGGTAGGTGACGGCGCGGGCGAGCCGCGCCAGGGTGGTGTCGAGCAGCATCCCGATGAGCCCGATGAAGAGGATGGCGCTCACGATGTTGGCGATGGAGAGGTTGTTCCACTCGTTCCACACGAAGTAGCCGATGCCGGTGCCGCCCACCAGCATCTCGGCGGCGACGATCACCAGCCAGGCGATGCCCACCGAGATGCGCATGCCGGTCATGATGGTGGGCGCGGCCGCGGGCAGGATCACCTGGAAGGCGGTCCTGATACGCGACACCTCCAGGGTGCGGGCGACGTTGAGCCAGTCCCGGCGCACGCTCGCCACGCCGAAGGCGGTGTTGACCAGCATCGGCCACAGGGAGCAGATGAAGATCACGAACACCGCCGAGATGCCCGAGTCCTTGATGGTGTAGAGGGCGAGCGGCATCCAGGCGAGCGGCGAGATGGGTTTGAGCACCTGGATGAAGGGGTCGAGCGCCTTGTAGACCAGCGGCGACATGCCGATCACGAAGCCCAGCGGCACCGCCACCAGCGCGGCGAGCCCGAAGCCCACCAGCACCCGCCCGATGGACCAGCCGAGCTGGATGCCGATGCCCTTGTCGTTGGTGCCGCGGTCGTAGAAGGGGTCGGCGACGTGCTCCCAGAGCTTGGCGCCGACCTCGGCCGGCGTGGGCATGGCGGACTTGGCGCCGGTCGCGGCGGCCGCCCCGACCAGGGCGGCGTACTCCGGATCGACGGTCACCTCGGCGCTCGACTTCAGGGTGGCGAGGTGCCAGATGCCGAGGAAGACCGCGAGGAAGATCGCCGACAGGAGCGGCGCGAGCCAGGGTCGGGTGGCCTTCATCGCTTACACCCTCCGGATGGCGAAGCTGTCGACATACTCGGCCGGCTTCTTCGGATCGAAGGGCTTGCCCATCACCGAGAAGCTCTTGGCGGTGTCGGCGGGCGGGGTCAGCCCCACCTCCTTCATCAGCCGCGACGCGTCGGTGGCGAGGAAGACCTCGCGCGCCACCTTGGCGTAGTCCACGTCGCCCTTGATCTGCCCCCAGCGCTTCATCTGGGTGAGGATCCACACCGCGAAGGACTCGTAGGGGAAGGGGTCGAAGTCGATCCGGTTGGGGTCCTTCTTGACGTTGCCCAGCCCGTCGGCATACGTGCCGGTGAGCACCTGCTCGACCACGGTCACCGGCTGGTTGAGGTAGTTGGCCGGCGCGATGGCGGCGGCGATCTCCTTGCGGTTCTCGGCCTTGCGGGCGTAGGCGGTGGCGTCGAGGATGGATTTCAGAAGCGCGCGGTAGGTATTGGGGTTGGCCGCGACGAACTCCTTGCTCGCGGCGAAGGCGCAGCACGGGTGGCCGTCCCAGATCTCCTTCGACAGCACGTGGATGAAGCCCACCCCGTCGTACACCGCGCGCTGGTTCACCGGATCGGGGGCGAGGAAGCCGTCGATGTTGTCCGCGCGCAGGTTGGCCACCATCTCCGGGGGCGGCACCGAGCGGATCTGCACGTCGCGGTCCGGGTCGATGCCGTGCTCCGCGAGGTAATAGCGCAGCAGGTAGTTGTGCATCGAGTAGTCGAAGGGCACCGCGAACTTGAAGCCCTTCCAGTCCTTGGGGTCGCGCTTGTCCTTGTGCTTGATGGAGAGCGTGATCGCCTGGCCGTTGATGTTCTCGACCGCCGGCATGGTCCAGGGGATGGGGTTGGAGCCCGCGCCCACCGAGATCGCCAGCGGCATGGGCGAGAGCATGTGGGCGGCGTCGTACTCCTTGGCCAGCGCCTTGTCGCGGATCACCGCCCAGCCGGCGGTCTTCACCACCTCCACGTCCAGCCCGTGCTTGGCGTAGAAACCCAACGGGTGGGCCATGATGATGGGCGTGGCGCAGGTGATGGGGATGAAGCCGACCTTGAGCTTGGTCTTCTCCAGCGCCCCGTTGCTCTCGGCAAAGGCTTCCTTGGCGAGGCCGAGGGGGAAGAGGGTCGAGATCGCGGCGAGCGCGGTGCCGGCGCCCACCGCCTTGAGGAAGCCGCGGCGCATCTCGTCCTGCGGAAAGAGCGCGCGCATCACCGCGCCCTCGACCACGCGGTCCTGCATCTGGCGCAGCTCCAGCGCCTCGGCATCGTGCTCGGCCTGGCTGTGGTGGCGGCCGCAGCTGCAGCCGCCGCGGGCAAGACGCACCCGGTAATCGAAGGGATTGCGGAAAGCGGACATGACGGACTCCTGGATTGAAGGGGGTCAGGCGGAAACCAGTCGGGCGGCGGCGGGGGCCGCGTACTCGATGTCGTGCTCGTGCAGCGCCCAGGCGCGGTGGTACTCCATGACGCGCGCCACGTCGTGGATGAAGGCGGCGTCGTAGCCGGCGCGGCGCAGCAGGTGGAAGCCCAGCTCCATCCCGGAGCTGATGCCGCCGGCGGTCACCACCCGCCCGGCGTCCACCACCCGCGCCCGGCTCACCCGGCAGGCGGGCGCGAGCTCGGCGAGCCGGTCGATGGGGGTCTTGCCCAGATGGGATGCCTCCAGCCGGTCCGGCTCCTTGCGGTTGGTGGCCGGGATCCCGTCCAGCAGCCCCATGCGCGCGTAGATCCACGAGCCGGTGCACACGCTGGTGAGGAGGCAGGTCTCGGGCAGGGCGCGGATGAACTCGAAGAGCCGGCCGTTGTGCATCTCCTGGCGCGTGCCGAAGCCGCCCGGGATGAGGAAGGCGTCCATGTCGGGGCGGTCGGCGAAGGCGTAGTTCGGCAGCACGGTGATGCCGGCCTGGGTCTGCACCGGACGCATGGTCTCGGCCACCAGGAAGACGTCGAGCTCGGGATCGAAGCGCCGCGCCACCGACAGCACGCCGCAGGGCGCGGCGTAGTCGAGCACCTCGGCGTCCTTGAAGACGTACACCCCCAACCGGAATCCCTGTTTGCGGCCCATGGCGACCTCGCTCGCGGCTTTGCTGACGGTGTCCATGGTGCGCGCCGTCCCGAATCGCCGGTATCGCGGTTGTCGTGATCCGTTTGTAGTGGGAGTACTACACGGGGCCGCATGCACAGGGGCAGGCTCGTAGCCCGGATGGAGCCCAAGCGGAATCCGGGAAGGGCGGCGCGGCGGCCGCCGCCAACCCGGACTCCGTTCCTCCCCCTGGCTAAGGGGCTGCGCATGGGAGAGCCCGGACTCCAGCTCGCGCAATGCGCGGGCCCGCCGGAGGGCGGTTCGAGATCACCAACTGCCGACCGTCAGAGCGGCAGCAGATGCTCCCGCGCCGCGTAGGTGACCAGCTCCACCATGGTCCTCACTCCGAGCTTCTCGAACACCCGGCTGCGGTAGGTGGAGATGGTGTTCACCGAGAGCGAGAGCTGCACCGCGATCTCGGTGACGCTGCGGCCCTGGGCCAGGAGCTGAAGCACCTGGAACTCGCGGTTGGACAGCGCCTCGTGGGGCGCACGGTTGTAGTCCTCGCGCACGTTCCGTGCGAGGAGCTCGGCGATCGCGGAAGTGATGTAGACGCCCCCCGTCGCCACCTTGGCGATGGCGGCCAGGAGCTCTTCGGGGGAGCAGCCCTTGTTGAGATAGGCGCCGGCGCCGCCGCTGATCGCCCGCACCGCGAACTGGCTCTCGGGATAGACGGAGAGCATGATCACCCCGAGGCCCGGGAACTCGGCGCGGATCGACTTCAGCACGTCGAGCCCGTCCCGGTCGCCCAGCGCGATGTCGAGCAGCACCACGTCGAAGCGCTCGGCACGCAGCAGGCGCATGGCGGCGGGGCCGTCGGCGGCCTCGGCGACGCGGCCCACCCGAGGGCCCTCGGAGAGGATCTGCGCCAGCCCGCGCCGGATGATCATGTGGTCGTCGACGATCAGGACATCGATCATGATGCGGTTCCCCTTCAGGCGAGCGCCTGCGGCAGGCGCAGGCTGACGGCGGTGCCCTGACCGGGCACGCTGGTGACGGTGAGCTCGCCGCCGATGGCGCGCGCGCGCTCGTGCATGCCCAGGAGGCCGAAGCTGGTCGGCTGCGCGGGCACCAGCATGCCGCGCCCGTCGTCCTCCACCTCGATCACCAGGTCGCGTCCCAGCGCCCGCGCCACCAAGGCCACCCGGCTCGCACCGGCGTGGCGCTGCACGTTGGTGAGGACTTCCTGCACGATGCGGTAGATGGCGATCTCGGTGTCCCGGCCGGGACGGCAGCGCTCCACCTCCTCCGGGCACACGAAGGCGCAGCGCAGCCCGCTGCGGCCCTCCACCTCCTGCAGGAGGCATTCGAGGGCCGCCCACAGTCCGAGGTGGTCGAGCACGCCCGGGCGCAGGTCGTTGAGGATGCGGCGCACCGCGCCCATCGCGCCGGTGCCGATGTCGAGGGCAGCGTCGATGTGGGTGACGAGTTCGGGCCGGTCGGCGAGCCGCTGCCGCAGCCAGTTGAGCTCGAGCTGCATGGCGGTGAGCGAGGCCCCGAGGTCGTCGTGGATGTCGCGCGCGATGTGGGCGCGCTCTTCCTCGCGCACCGAGTTCATGTGGGCGGAGAGCCGCCGCAGGGACTCGTGCGCCACCCGCAGGCGCTGGTTGGCGCCAGAGAGCTCGGCGGTGCGCTCGGCCACCCGCCGCTCGAGCTCGGCGTGGGCGGCGTGCAGCGCCGCCTCGGTACGCTTGCGCTCGGTGATGTCGCTGAAGGTGACCACCGCGCCCACCACCTTCTCGCCGTCGCGGATCGGATAGGAGGCGTACTCCGCCGGGAAGGCGCTGCCGTCGCGCCGCCACAGCACCTCGTCCTCCACCCGGCAGCCCGCGCCTTCCCTGAAAGCACGGAAGATGCGGCAGTCGTGCACCGGCATCAGCGCGCAATCGGGATGCGAGTGATGGATGAGGTAGTGCATGTTGCGGCCGAGCACCTCGTCGGGCGTGTAGCCCAGCATCTCGGCGCCGGCACGGTTGATGAAGATGCAGCGCCCCGCCAGATCGATGCCGTAGATGCCCTCGCCCGCCGACTCGAGGAGCATCTCGAGCTGGCGGCGCCAGGCCGCATGATGCGACAGATGGTGGAGATCGGCGAACATTGCGCAGATCCTTCGGCAGGGATACCGAAGGCGTAAAGCAAGCGCGATGCCGATATTACGGGCGGATCAACATCGCGCCGGCTCCCTTTCTGCGCGTGGGGAACAGACGGCCAGAGCAGCTCTCCGGCGCGCCGACCGCATGCACTGCGGATGGGCCGGATGCGCCATGTTGGTGCGCGGCGCCTATCCCCTGGGGGCTACTTCCTGCGCTTGCCGATCTGATCGCCCACGACGCCGCCGATGGCCGCGCCGCCGACCGTGCCCAGCACGCTGCCGTCGGTGGCTGCCGCACCGGCTACGCCCCCCACGCCCGCGCCGATGGCGGCGCTGCGTTCCCGATCCGACATTCCTTCCCACGTGGCACAGCCGCCGGTCGCCATCGCCAGCAGCAGGACGGGGACGAACTTGGTGACACCCATGATGACCTCCGTTCTTGCCGGAAGCCGGCCGCCGGGACGGGCCGGCCTCCATAATGGGACGACGGCCGCACAGGTGCCGTTCCCCCGCAGCCGGGCGGTTTTGTATCAATCCATCGCGCTCCCCGAGGCTCCCGCGCGGCTGAATCCGCGTCCGCGATTCCAAGCGGACGCGGGACCGGCTATGCTTCGCGTTTATGCCTACTGCCCGGAAGGGCCGGCCGACTCCGGCGCTCCCCGATTCGCTCCCGCGCGCACTTCGAAGCCTCTGGCCGCTGCTCGCGGGGTTGGCGCTTGGCGCCTCGGCCGCAACACCGGGGGAGTCGCCGTACATCGAGGAGCTCCCGGTCGTACTGACCGCCTCGCGCCTGCCCCAACCGCTGCACGAGGCCCCCGGCGCGGCCACCGTCATCGACCGCGAGACGATCGCCGCCACCGGCTACCGCGACCTCGCGCGGGTGCTGCGGCTGGTCGCCGGGATGCAGGTCGGCCAGGAGCGCGGCCACGCCCAGTGGGTGACCTACCACGGCCTGTCCAACGATTTCCCCTCGGAGATGCAGGTGCTGGTGGACGGCCGCTCGGTGATCTCGCCCAGCGCCTTCGGCGGCGTCGACTGGAGCGCGCTGCCGCTCGCGATGGACGAGATCGATCGCGTCGAAGTGGTGCGCGGCACCAACGCCAGCGGCTTCGGCGCCAATGCCTTCCTGGGCGTGGTGAACATCATCACCCGCCACAGCGCCGACCTGCCGGGCGCGAGCGGGACGCTGCGCGCCGGCGACGCGGCCGTGCGCGACCTCGAGGCGGGCTGGAGCGGCGCGACGGGTCCCCACTCCCTGAGGGTGAATGCCGCCACGAAACGCGACGACGGGTTCGACGGGCTCAACGACGCCAGCCGGATGGACGTGCTGACGCTGCGCGCCGACTGGCAGCCCTCCGCCCGCGACGCCCTGATGCTGCGCCTGGGCGGCAGCGCCGGACGCCGCGGCGAGGGCTACGCCGACTCGGTGTTCGGCAACGACGGGCCGCGCAACGTGCGCAACCACAATCACACGGTGCACCTGCAGTGGCGCCACAATCCCGCGCCGGACGAGGAGTGGGTGCTGAGCTGGTACCGCAACGTGGAACGCATCCGCGAGGCGTGGACCGCGAGCGCCCCCGGCTTCCCCGCCGTGCCCCTGGACCGTCATCGCGACAGCACCCGCGACGACCTCGAGCTGCAGCACCGCAGCGCGCCGGCGCGCGACGTGCAGCTCGTGTGGGGCGTGGAAGCACGGCGCGACCGGGTGGATTCCCCCTTCCTCTTCGCCGCCGGCAATCCGCCCGCGCAGACGCTCGTGCGCCTCTTCGGCAACGCCGAATGGCGCCCGCTCGCCCCGCTCACCATCAACCTCGGCGCAGCCCAGGAACGCTACTCAGGCGAGCCCGCCCGGTTCAGCCCACGACTCTTCGCCAACTGGCAGGCAACCACCCGGGAGACGCTGCGGGCGGGCTACTCGCGCGCCTGGCGCCAGCGCATCCCGTTCGAGCTCTACGGCGACGTGCGCGCCGTCGATCCCGCGAGCGGCGCCGTGCTGGTGCGCCCCTTCCTGCCCAACCGCGACCTGCGCCAGACCCGCATCGACGCGCTCGAGCTGGGCTACCTGGGGCGCTTCACCACCTGGTCCACGACGCTCGACGTGCGCCTCTTCAACGAGCGCATCCACGACTTCATCCTGCGGGCACCCCAGCCCGATCCGCAGCCGCGGCCGCTGCTGGCGGGCTTCCTCGGTTCCACCCGCTACGAGAACCTGGACCGCCCGATCACCCTGCGCGGGGTGGAGTACCAACTGGCCACCCGCCCGCTTCCGGGCACCGAGCTGCGCCTCGCGCACAGCCTCATCGACCGCCGCTTCGGCCCGCGCGAGATCGACGACCGCACCGCCCCGTACACCGCGAGCCTCTCGTGGCTGCAGGACTGGGGCCGCGGCTGGCGCAGCATGATCTCCGTGCTGCGCATGGGCCCGCTCGCCGGCGGCGACGGCTTCGTGCCCAGCTTCCACTACGTGGCGCGCCCCTACACCACCTGGGACGCCAACCTCAGCTGGCACACCCGGGTGGGCACCACCCCGGTGCAGTTCGGACTGACCGCCCAGAACCTCGGCCCCCGCCACCAGGAGATCGCCGACCGCACCGAGCAGGTGCTGCACGGCACGCATGCGGCCAATCCGGTGAGCCGGTCGGTGTGGCTCTCCGTCTCGCTGCCGCTGTAGGGCTCCGTAGCCCGGATGGAGCCGAAGGCGGAATCCGGGTCCGGCGGCGAGACGGTCTCGGTCGGTCCCGGATTCCGTTGTACTCCATCCGGGCGACGCGGCGGGCATTTCAAGCCAGCCGCAACACCGCCGTCACGCACACCCCGTCGCCACCGGGCAGGTTGTCCGCGCGCAGGGTGCCGCCGTGGAAGGCGGCGATCATGCGGGCGACGTAGAGCCCCAGGCCCAGGTGCGGCTCCTCGTCGCCGTCGCGCTTGCGCGCCGAGACCATGGAATCGAAGAGCCGCCCCTCCAGCTCCGCCGGCAGCGTCGGGCCGAGGTCGGTGACCGACAGCGCCGCGGTGGTGACGCGAAACTGCAGCCCTACCCGGATGGCGGTGTCGGGCAGCGCGAAATCTGCGGCGTTTTCCACCAGCTTGTCGAGCATCTGGGCGGCGAGGTCGGGTGCGCCGCGCACCCACACCGGGAAATCGGGCAGATCCGCCTCGAAGCGGCGCCGCGGGTAGGCGACCCGATAGCCGTTCACGCACTCGGCTACCACCGCCCGCAGGTCGAAGCGCTCGGTCTCGGTGGCGGCCAGCGCCTGCTCCAGCCGGCTCGCCTCGCTCATGCGCGCGAGGATGCGCGAGAGCCGCCGCAGGCCGGCCTCGGCACGCTCCATGTAGGTGCGGGCACCCTCGGGCAACGGCTCCGCATGCAGGTTCTCCAGGGAGCTTCGGACCACCGCGATCGGCGTGCGCAGCTCATGGGAGAGCCGGCTCGCCATGCTCTCCAGATAGGCGTTGTGGCGGGTGACGCGCTC
Organism: Azoarcus sp.; assembly: GCA_020725025.1. Classification (GTDB taxonomy): domain Bacteria; phylum Pseudomonadota; class Gammaproteobacteria; order Burkholderiales; family Rhodocyclaceae; genus Aromatoleum. The sequence continues at coordinate 79,852 of DYFV01000012.1, read as the reverse complement.
GAGGAGCGCCGAGAAGCTGCGCGCGAGGTCGCCCACCTCGTCGCCCGCGTGGGAGGCGGCGGCGAGCCCGGTGATGCGCCCGCGGGCGTCGATGGCGCTCTCCGCTTCGTCGCGCAGGCGCCGGATGCGCGAGGACAGGCGCGAGGCGAAGCCCATCAGCACCACCACCGCCACCACGAAACCGGCCAGCGTGAGCGCGAGCAGGCGCTCGAGCGCCTGGTTGCGCAGGGACAGGATGGAGTGGGTCGTCTCCTCCACCACCACTGCGCCGAGCACCTTGTCGCCGCTCCAGATGGGATGCGCCGCCGACAGGATGACCGCCTGGCCGGGACGCGCCTCGGACAAGCGCGCGCCCGGCACGCCGAGCAGTGCCTCGTGCACCTCGCGTCCGCGGGCCAGCCGTTCCCGGTCCAGCGCCGCATCGAGCCGTGTGCCCGGCGGCGGCACCACGACCGCCAGCGCGCGCCGCCACAACCGGTGCCACCACGCCAGCTTCGACTCGTCCACCGGCGCGGCGGTCTTGAGCCTGCCCGACAGCGCCAGCACCCGCAGGTCGCGGTTCACCACCCAGATGCGCGAAGTGGTGCGGTCCAGGCCCTTGAGGATGGCCTCCACCTCGGCCACCGAGGCCGGCTCTTCTTCCCGGGGCGGCATCGGCAGGGGCTCGAGGAGCTCCTCACCGGGCAAGAGCGCGAATTCGGTCTCGAGCGGAGTACCGCGCGTGCGCGGCTTGATCCCCATGAGCTGGGGCCGGTCGTGCAGCGCGGTGGCCACGGCGCGCGCCGTCGCCATGAGGGCCTGGGTCTGCCCCGCGAGGAGGAAGTTCTCCATCTCCTTCACGTAGCGGTAGCCCACCCAGGGCAGCGCCAGCAGCAGGAGCGAGAGCAGCGCCAGCTTGGCCCGCAGCGAGAAGCGCGGCCGCGGCCAGGCGCGGCGGCGCGGGGCCGGAGCGGCGCCTGATGCGGCCGGCGGGGCCGCGGGCTCGACGGGTGCGGGCGCGTTCATCAGGTCATGTCTTCCAGCGGTAACCCATGCCGTAGACGCTCTCGATGCGGTCGAAATCCGGGTCGACCGCGGCGAACTTGCGGCGGATGCGCTTCACATGGGAGGTGATGGTGCCGTCGTCGACGAGCCGGGCGTCGTGCATCAGCTGGTCGCGGCTCTTCACGTGGCCCGGCGTCCTGGCGAGCGTATGCACCATCCAGAACTCGGTAAGGGTGAGCTCAACCGGCTCGCCTCGCCACTGGGCGGCGAGCCGCATCACGTCGAGCACCAAGGGGCCCCGCTCGAGGCGTTCCTCCTGCGGGCGCGCCTCGGCGAGCGCCTCCATGCGCCGGAACAGCGCCGCCACCCGCGCGAGCAGGTGGGGCAGGCTCACCTCCTTGGTGAGGTAGTCGTCGGCACCCAGGCGCAGGCCGGAAACGATGTCGAAGTCGCTGTCGCGGGCGGTGAGGAAGATGATGGGCAGCCGCACCGACATGGCGCGCAGCTCGCTGCACAGGGTGAAGCCGCCTTCGGGCTCCTCGCCCAGGCCGATGTCGATGATGGCCAGATCCGGCAGGCGCGTGCGGAAGGCGGCGAGCGCCGCGGGGCGGTCGGGATAGGCAGCCACCTCGTAGCCCTGGCGCGTGAGCGCGTCGGCGTAGTTGGCGCGGATGGCGGCTTCGTCCTCGACGATGGCGATGCGGCGTCCCATGGGCTCCTGTCCTGAGGCTGAATTCGGGCCGACTATAGCACCGGCGCGGCGGGGCACCAGCCGCCCGATGCAGGAGCCATTTTCCTGCCACATTTCGCCGCCGTCCGGCCCGATTTCGCCCCGGCTCGTGCCGCCTTCACCCGCTTCAATGGCTCCATCCCGCGGGCCGCGACCCGCATCGAAACGGAGCCGCCATCATGTCTTCCGCGCCTGCCGCGCACGCCCCCTCCCGTCATCCGGCCCGCGACCTCGTCGGCTGGTTCCTGCGCATCTTCGCCGGCGCGCTCGGGGTGAGCCTCGCGCTGGCCGCCCTCGTCCTGCTGCTCGCCGCCCCGGCGCGCGCCAGCGAGTTCGCTGCCGCCGCGGCGATCACGCCCGCCCGGGCCGAAGGGATGAAACCCGCCGACGCCGGCCGCGGCACCCTGATCCTGCGCGGGGAGGGCACGAGCCAGCCGGCGGTGCTGCTGCACACCGACGTCTCGGTCCGCATCACCGGGCCGATCGCCCGGGCGCGGGTGGTGCAGCGCTTCACCAACCCGGGAGACAGGTGGCGCGAAGGCATCTACGTCTTCCCGCTGCCCGACAACGCCGCGGTGGACCGCCTGCGGCTCGTGGTCGGCGAGCGGGTGGTGGAGGGCGAGATCCGCGAGCGGGAGGCGGCGCGCAAGGAGTACGAGGCGGCCCGCGCGGCCGGGCAGCGCAGCGCGCTGGTCGAGCAGGAGCGGCCCAACCTCTTCACCACCAACGTGGCCAACATCGGCCCGGGCCAGACGGTGGTCGTGGAGATCGAGTACCAGCAGACCCTCGCCTACGAGCGCCGGGACGGCATGGGCCGCTACCGCCTGCGCTTCCCGCTGGTGGCGGGTCCCCGCTACATCCCCGGAGAGCCGACGGGGCCGGCCGGTCACGGCTGGGCGCGCAACACCGACCAGGTGCCGGACGCTTCGCGCATCACCCCGCCGGTGCGCCATCCCCGCGCCGGGGCGATCAACCCGGTATCGCTGCGCATCGAGCTTGACGCCGGCATGACGGTGCACGAGGTGGACAGCGCCTACCACATGGTGCGGGTGGACGCCCCCACGGCGAGCCGCCGCGTGGTCGAGCTCGCCGGCGGCGACGTGCCCGCCGACCGCGACTTCGAGCTCTCCTGGACCGTCGCCGGCGGCAACGGGCCGCAGGTATCCCTGTTCACCGAGCAGGGCGACGCGGGCGCCCACGCGCTCCTCATGCTGGTGCCGCCCATGCTCGCCGGGCGCACCCAGGCGCTGCCGCGGGAGGTCACCTTCGTGATCGACACTTCCGGCTCCATGGAGGGCACCTCCATCGTCCAGGCGCGGGAGGCGCTGGCCCTCGCGGTGGCGCGGCTCGCCCCGGGCGATCGCTTCAACCTCATCGAATTCAACGATCGGCCCACGCCGCTCTTCCCTTCCGCCCAGGCGGCCGACGAGGCGAACGTGGCCAAGGCGCTCGCCTGGGTGCGCAGGCTGCGGGCCCAGGGCGGCACCGAGATGGCCGCGGCCCTCGACCTCGCCCTCGACGGCCGCTCGGACGGCGCGCGGGTGCGCCAGGTGATCTTCCTCACCGACGGCATGGTGGGCAACGAGGGGGCGCTCTTCGAGCTCATCAAGGGGCGGCTGGGCGATGCGCGGCTCTTCACCGTGGGCATCGGATCGGCCCCCAACGCGCACTTCATGCGCAAGGCGGCCGAGGCCGGACGCGGCAGCTACACCTACATCGGCAAGGTGGAGGAGGTGCGCGCGCGCATGAGCGAGCTCTTCGCCCGCCTGGAGTCGCCGGTGCTGAAGAACGTGACCGTCGCCTGGCAGGGCGCGGGCGCGGTGGACGCCTCGCCGGCGCAACTCCCCGACCTCTACCTGGGCGAGCCGGTGCTGGTCTCCGCGGCGCTGGAGCGCCCGGTCGGCAACGTGGTGGTGAGCGGCACCCGCGACGGCGTGCGCTGGGAATCGGTGCTCGACCTCGCCGAGGCGAGCCGCGGCCGGGGCCTCGGCGTGCTGTGGGCGCGGCGCAGGATCGAGGCGCTGATGGACAGCCTGCACGACGGCGCGGACGCCGAGACGGTGCGCCGCGACGTGGTGGCGCTCGCCCTCGATCACCACCTGGTCAGCCGCTACACCAGCCTGGTGGCGGTGGACCGCAGCCCCGCGCGCCCGGCCGACAAGCCCCTCGAGAGCAGCGCCGTGCCGGTGAACCTGCCCGCCGGCATGGACCACGCGGCGGTGTTCGGGGAGCTGCCCGCCGGCGCCACCGATGCCCGCTGGAACCTGCTCGTGGGCAGCTTCGCGCTCGTCTGCGCCGCCCTCCTGTGGGGCGCCTCCCGCGCCCGCATCCCCTTCCGTCCGGAGGCCTGACATGCTCGCCGACACCCGTTATCCCGACTCCGCCCTTCTCGACATGCTCGGCGTGGAATGCGCCTGGCCCGGCGCGGCGGGCGCAGCCGCCCAAGCGCCGGCCCGCGGCGTGCCGAGGTCGCGCCGCGCCCTCCTCGTGGCGGCCGCCCTGGCGCTCGCCGCCGGGCTATGGCAGATCGGCCACGCCGGCTACATCCATGCCAAGGCCTGGCTCGCCGAGGTGCTGATCGAGGACGCCTGGCGCGACACCCTCTCCGGCGCCACAGAAGTGCGTCCCTGGCCGTGGGCCGACACCTGGCCGGTGGCGCGGCTCACCGCGCCGGCCCGCGGCATCGAGCGCTACGTGCTGGCCGGGGCGAACGGGCGCACCATCGCCTTCGGCCCGGGCCACATGTTCGGCACGCCCTTGCCCGGTGAAGCGGGCAACAGCGTGATCGGCGCGCACCGCGACACCCACTTCGCCTTCCTGCAATGGCTGGAGCAGGGCGAGGAGATCGTGGTGGAGACCGCGCGTGGCGCCAACCTGCGCTACCGGGTGGCCGACGTGCGCATCGTCGACAAGCACGACCTGTCGGTGATCGCTCCTGCACCCGACGGCGCGCGGCTCACCCTGGTGACCTGCTACCCCTTCGACACCCTGCGCGCCGGCGGGCCGCTGCGCTATGTGGTCACCGCGGTGGCCGCAGCCGAGGCATCATGACGCCCAGGGCGTCTGCTCGAAGCAGGCGGCCAGGAAATCGACCGTGACGCGCACCTTCATGGACAGGTGGCGGCGTGAGGGATAGACCGCGTAGATCCCGATCTCCGGGCCACGGCAGTCGGGCAGGATCTCCACGAGCCGCCCCGTGGCCAGGTCCTCGCTCACCAGGAAGGTGGGCTGCAGGACGATGCCCTGCCCGTCGAGTGCCGCAGCGCGGCAGGTCTCGCCGTTGTTGGCACGCAGGCGCGCGTGCGTCATCACCTCCTCCGTGCCGTGCGGCGTGTCGAAGCGCCACAGGTCGCCGCCGGCCTTGTAGGTGTAGGCCACGACCTCGTGGCGGGCGAGCTCGGCGACGCTCTGGGGCGTGCCCCGGCGCGCCAGGTAGGCGGGCGAGGCGCACATCACCACGCGGGTAGTGGCGAACCGGCGGTACACCAGCGAGGAGTCCGCCGGCCGGGTGATGCGCACCGCCATGTCGTAGCCCTCGTCCACCAGGTCCACCTGGCGGTCGGCGAGGGTCACGTCGATCTCCAGGCCCGGATGGCGCGCCATCAGCGCGCCCCACAGGGGCGCCAGATGGAGGATGCCGAAGGACACCGGGACGTTGATGCGCAGCGTCCCGACCGCCTGGCCGCTCGCCATGCCGACCACGCCGTCGGCCTCCTCCAGCTCGCCCAGGATCTGGCGGCAGCGGGCGTAGTACTCGCGCCCGGCCTCCGTAAGCGACAGCCGCCGCGTGGTCCGCTGCAACAGCCGTGCGCCCAGCCGTGCTTCCAGCTCCAGCACCGCGCGCGAGACCGCCGCCTTGGAAGCGTTCAGCGCCTCGGCGGCCTTCACGAAGCTGCCGGCATCCACCACGGCCACGAAGGCCTCGATCTCGCGGAATCGGTCCATGACGGGATTGTCGCGAATTCAGCAACAATCAATCAAGCGAAAGCCGCTTTATTCGATCCGCCTTAACCAATATCTTGCCAACAATCGCAGAACGCCGATCGCAAGGAGGCGGTGTGAAACTTCCGACCCTTTTCATCTCCCACGGCTCGCCGACTTTCGCGCTCGAGCCGGGCAAGCTCGGCCCGCAGCTCGGCGCGCTGGGCGCCCGCCTGCCGCGGCCGCGCGCCGTGCTTGTGATGTCGCCTCACTGGATGACCCGCGCGGTGGAAGTGCAGGCGCTGTCGGCACCGGCGACGATCCACGACTTCGGCGGCTTCCCGCCGGCGCTGTACGCGCTCGCCTATCCGGCGCCCGGGGCACCCGAGGTGGCCGCGGAAGTCCGCGCGCTGCTGGCGCGCCAGGGCATCTCGGCCGCCGCAAGCACCACCGGCGGGCTGGACCACGGCGCCTGGGTGCCCTTGATGCATCTCTATCCGGCGGCGGACGTCCCGGTGCTGCAGGTCTCCCAGCCCGCCACCCGCGACCCGCGCGCGATCTTCGCCCTGGGCGAGGCGCTGGCGCCCCTGCGCGAGGCCGGGGTGCTGCTGGTGGGATCGGGCACGCTCACCCACAACCTGTACGAGTTCCGCAGCGGCGCGGCACGCGACGGCTACCCGGCCGAGTTCGCCGCCTGGGTGTGGCAGCGGATCGCGGCGGGCGATGTGGACGGCCTCCTCGATTACCGCGCCCAAGCGCCGCACGCCGTGCGCGCCCACCCGACCGACGAGCACCTCATGCCCCTCTTCTTCGCCCTCGGCGCCGCCGGCGCCGCACCGGCCGAGCGTCTGGACGGCGGCATCTCCGACGGCATCCTGTCCATGGACAGCTTCGTGTTCGATCCCGTCCGCGAGGAGGCGACGGCATGAGCGCCCGCTACACCCCCGTCGCCATCGCGCTGCACTGGCTCGTCGCGCTCGGCATCTTCGGCACCTTCGCGCTCGGCTTCTACATGGAGGACCTGCCCTTCTCGCCGGCCAAGCTGCAGCTGGTCTCGTGGCACAAGTGGGCGGGCGTGACGCTCTTCGCGCTGGTGTGCGCGCGGCTCGCCTGGCGCCTCGGCCATCCCCCGCCGGCGCTCCCCGACACCATGCCGGCGCTGCTGCGCCGGGCGGCCGGCGCCGCCCACGGCCTGCTCTATCTGCTGATGCTGGCGATCCCCGTCAGCGGCTGGCTGATGAGCTCGGCCAAGGGTGTGCCCACGGTCTGGTTCGGCGTGCTGCCGCTGCCCGACCTGGTGGCCAAGGACAAGGCGCTGGGCGACTTCCTGGAAGGCACCCACGCGACCCTCAACTACACGCTCCTCGCGCTCGTCGCGGCGCACGTGGGTGCAGCGCTGAAGCACCACTTCGTCGATCGCGACGACGTGCTCGCCCGCATGCTGCCGCGCGGGGCGACGAAATAACCCCGACCCCAACGGAGAACGACAATGACCGCAACCCGTCCCCAGCCCCGCCTTGCCGGCCTCGCCCTGCTGGCCGCGCTCGCCGCGCCGCACGTGGCGAGCGCGGCCGAGTACACCGCGATCGACGCGGCGAAGAGCAAGCTCGCCTTCGGCTACACCCAGATGGGCGTGCCCCTCGAGGGCGAGTTCAAGAAGTTCGAGGCGAAGCTCGCCTTCGACCCGGCCAAGCCCGAAGCGGCGCGCGCCACCCTGGTGGTGCCGGTGGCGAGCGTGGACGCCGGCTTCGCCGAGGCCAACGACGAGCTCGGCGGCAAGCTGTGGTTCGACGCCGCCAGCCATCCCACCGCGCGCTTCGAATCGACCTCCGTGAAGGTGCTCGGGCCCAACCGCTTCGAGGTGCGCGGCCCGCTGACCATCAAGGGCCGCACCCGCGAGGTGACCGCCCCGGTGACCTTCACCCCCCAGGGCAAGGGCGGCGTGCTCGCCGGCACCTTCACCCTCAAACGCGCGGACTTCGGCATCGGCGAAGGCATGTGGGCCGACTTCGGCACCGTCGCCAACGAGATCCGCATCGATTTCCAACTGGCGGCCGTGGCCGCCGCGAAGTAAGCGGTAACGCTTCCCCACAACCCGTCCGGAGGACAGACCCACCATGAAGACCCTCGCCACCCTAGCCCTCGCCACCCTGATCGCCACCCCGGCCATCGCCGCGCCCGAAGTGTTCGCGATCGACAACGGCCACACCTTCCCGCGCTTCTCCTACAGCCACTTCGGCTACTCGACCCAGCTGTCGCGCTTCAACAAGACCACCGGTACGGTGACGCTGGACGCGGCCAAGGGCACGGGCGCGGTGGACGTGGTGATCGACATGAAGTCGGTGGATACCGGCTCGGCCCTCTTCGACGAGCACATCCAGGGACCGGACTTCCTCGACACCGCGGCCCATCCGACCGCCACGTTCAAGTCGACCGCGGTGAAGTTCGACGGCGACAAGCCGGTCTCCATCGACGGCAACCTCACCATCAAGGGCGTCACCAAGCCCGTGACGCTCACCGTGACCTCGTACAAGCGCATGCCCCACCCGATGGTGAAGAAGGACGCCATCGGCGCCGACGCCACCACGGTGATCAGGCGCAGCGACTTCAACGCCGGAAAGCACGCCCCCTACGTGGGCGACGAGGTGACGCTCAACATCGCGCTGGAAGCGATCAAGCAGTAACTGCGACACCGGCCGGACGCTTCACGGCGTCCGGAAGCGGTACGAGAACGGCGAAGGCGCGGTGAGGCCTTCGCGCGCCGCGTAGTGCACCGAGCTCCATTCGGTGACGCGCTCGCGCCCGTCGAGCACGAAGCGGGCGCGCACGCTCCAGAAGTAGCGCGCCCCCGGCTCGAGCGCGGTTTCGAGCCGGTGATCCGTGGCTGCGAGTCCGTCCCGGCGATACACGATCTCGCCGGGCGCGGCGTTCTCGGACCGGGCGATCACCAGGTCGTAGCGCACTCCGGCGACCCGGGCCATCTCGTCCGGCGCCACCTTGAGGTCGCCCGCCCGCGGGAACGCCTCCCATCGCAGCACCGGCTGCAGGCTGTCCACCTCGGTCCAGTTGAAGCGCGACCCGATCAGGTCGTCGGCGGGCAAGGCCCCGCGGGTGCGCGGGGAGAGCGGTGCCAAGCCGAACGCGGCGGCGAGCACGCCGGCGCCGTGCGGCGACCATTCGGGGAAGGGATAGAGCCGGAACACGCTGTCGTAGATGTGCTCGGCGAGGCTCCGATAACCGGCTTCGAGCGTCTGCCGCAGGCGCCGCGCGTCGTCGGCCGCCCACTCCGCCAAGGCGTGGCGGGGCCCCAGGTACGTGTAATTGCGGACGAAACGCTCGCGGCCGTCCGCGGCGCTCACCAGCCTGACCCGCGCCGTCATGTACGCGGCCACCGGATCGTTGATGCCCCGCCCCCGCGTTCCCGCTTCGACGAGCGCGACTTCGAGGACGCTGTCGACGCCGGCCGCGGCGAAGGCCGCGTAACCGGACCGAGCGGCCCCATCGCCCGGCGACGGCGGCGGCTCGACGAGCCGCTCGCCGGCCGCCAGCGCCGCCGCGGCAACGTGAGCACGCAGGGCTTCCTGGATCTCCGCGGTCGCAAATGCTGCCTGCGCGGCCCCCTCGTCCGCCCGTGCCGCCTGCGCGGACGGCGCCTCGGCCGCGCCCACGACGCCGCCCACCACCCCGATCGCGCCGCAGATGCCGAGCATCAGGACGAGGACGGCGCCGCAGAGCTCGCCGCTGCAGCCGCCGTGACTCATCGCGCCGAGGCACTCCCCGAAGCTGGCGCCCGCCCCACGGATCGCCCCCTCGCCCTTGCCGCGCGCGAACCCCTGGAATTCCAGCTTCGGGGCCTCGCTTGCGGCCACGACCGCGACCCGGCCCGGATCGCCCTGGTGCGCGGTCGTCGGCGGCGGAAGAGTGGCACAGCCCGATTGCAGCAGCACGACGGCGGCGAGCACAGCCGCCGCCATCCTTCGCGATCGCGAGGGGAACGAAAGAGCCTGCATGCGCGCCTCCCCGCACGGTACGGCCGCGCAAATTGTGCCTCCGGCCCGCCCCGACGCTGTTGACCGGGATCATCCCGCGCGCGGCGGTCGGGTGCCGCCCGTCGCCGGTCGGCGCTAAGATGCGGGCTTTTCCGCGTCCGCTCCGCCCCCGCATGTCCGCTCCGCCCGTCCGCCTCACGCTGCATCCGCACCCGCAGCGGCCCGTCGCCTTTCCGTGCGCGGTGGCCGTTTCGCTCGACCGGGAGGCGAGCGGTGCGCTCACGCTGCGCTACGTCCTGCACGCCGACGCTGACCGCCTGCGGATCCCGGCCCCCTGCCCGCCGGCGCCCGCCGACGGCCTGTGGCAGCACACCTGCTTCGAGGCCTTCGTCGCGGTCGCGGGCGAGGCGGCCTACCGCGAGTTCAACTTCTCGCCGTCCGGCCAGTGGGCGGCCTACGCCTTCAGCGCCGAGCGCGAGCGCGACCCGGGGGCGCCCCCCATCCCGGCGCCGACCCTGCGGATCGCACACCACGCCGACCGGCTCGAGCTCGAGGCCCGGCTCGTACCCGATTCCCTGCCGCCCGCAGCCGCCGGCGCCGCCCTCCGGATCGGCCTCAGCGCCGTCGTGGAGGACGCGAACGGTGGCCTCTCCTATTGGGCGCTGCACCACCCCGCGCCGCAACCCGACTTCCATCACCGCGGGGGCTTCGCTTTCGAGCTCGCTCCCGCCCGGACATCCGAATCATGACCGCCATCTCCACCACCACCTTCGGCCTGGAGCGCCTGCTCGCCGACCCGGGCCTGCGCGCCCGGCTCGGCGGCCGGCGCGTCGCGCTGCTGGCCCACCCCGCCTCGGTCACCCGCGGCCTCGAGCACTCCCTCGACGCCCTCGGCGCCCTGCCCGACGTCCGCCTCACCGCAGCCTTCGGCCCCCAGCACGGCCTGCGCGGCGACAAGCAGGACAACATGATCGAGTCGCCGGACTTCGTCGATCCGGTGCACCGCATCCCGGTGTTCAGCCTGTACGGCACGGTGCGCCGGCCCACCGACGCGATGATGGCGAGCTTCGACGTGCTGCTGGTGGACCTCCAGGACCTCGGCTGCCGCATCTACACCTTCATCACAACCCTGCGCTACGTGCTGGAGGCCGCGGCCGCCCACGGCAAGGCGGTGTGGGTGCTCGATCGGCCCAATCCCGCCGGCCGGCCGGTGGAGGGGCTCACCCTGCGCCCGGGCTGGGAGAGCTTCGTCGGCGCCGGGCCGCTGCCGATGCGCCACGGCCTCACCATGGGCGAGCTCGCCCGCTGGTTCGTGGCCACCCTGGGGCTGGACGTGGAGCTGGAGGTGGTCCCCATGGAAGGCTGGGCGCCCGAGGCCGCCCCGGGCTTCGGCTGGCCGGCGGGCGAGCGCAGCTGGGTCAATCCCAGCCCCAACGCCCCCAACCTGTCCATGGCGCGCTGCTACGCCGGTACGGTGATGCTGGAGGGCACCACCTTGTCGGAGGGCCGCGGGACCACCCGCCCGCTGGAGCTTTTCGGCGCCCCCGACATCGACGCGCGGGCGCTGCGCGCCGAGATGCAGGCGCTCGCCCCCGAGTGGCTCGCCGGCTGCGTGCTGCGCGAGTGCTGGTTCGAGCCCACCTTCCACAAGCACGCGGGCAGGCTGTGCAGCGGGCTGCAGATCCATGTGGAGGATCCGGCCCACTACGACCACCGGGCCTTCCGCCCCTGGCGCCTGCTGGCGCTCGCCTTCAAGGCGCTGCGGAAACTCCAGCCCGACTACCCGCTGTGGCGGGACTTTCCCTACGAGTACGAGCACGACCGGCTGGCGATCGACCTCATCAACGGCAGCCCGCTCCTGCGCGAGTGGGTGGACGATCCGGCCGCCGCCCCGGGCGACCTGGAGGCCCTGTCGGGCGCCGACGAGCATGCATGGGAAGCGGCCCGCACACCGTACCTGCTGTATTGACGCAGCCCCTACCCGGCGGTAGTGCCCCACGCCGGGCAGGCTTACAATGGCAGCCCGACTGCGCCAGGGAGGCTGCCACGATGAACGACGAACTCTGCATCTTCGCCTGTGGTTCCAACCGCCCGCTGGCCGAGGCGATCTGCCGCCGGCTCGGCATCGAGCTGAGCCCGCTGGAGATTTCGCGCTTCTCCAACGACAACCTGCACGTTCAGATCCAGGCCAACGTACGCGAGCGCGACGTGTTCGTGGTGCAGTCCTTCACCGAGCCGGTGAGCCACCACATCATGGAGCTCTTCATCACCCTGGACGCGCTGCGCAGCGCCTCGGCACGTCGCGTGACCGCTGTGATCCCGTACTACTCGTACGCCCGCTCCGACAAGAAGGACGCGCCGCGCATCTCCATCACCGGCCGGCTCATCGCCGACATGCTGCAGACGGCCGGCGCCCACCGGGTGCTCACCATGGACCTGCACGCCGACCAGGTTCACGGCTTCTTCAGCGTGCCGGTCGACCACCTCACCGCGATTCCCACCATCGCCGCCCACTTCCGCCAGCACCACGACCTGTCGCGCATGGTGGCGGTCGCCACCGACGCGGGCGGTGCCAAGCGCGTCGGACGCTTCTCCGAGCGCCTGGGCATTCCCATGGCGATCATCGACAAGCGGCGCGTGAGCGACACCAACGTCAAGCAGGGTCAGGTGGTGGGCGAAGTGCGCGGGCTGGATGCGGTGATCTTCGAGGACGAGATCTCCACCGGAGGCACGCTGGTATCGACCATCGAGACGCTGCGTGCCGCGGGCGCCCGCAGCGTACACGCCGGGGCGGCCCACGGCGTGCTGTGCGGCCCGGCCATCGAGCGGCTGCAAGCGGCCCCGATCGAGTCCATCGTGGTGACCGACACGGTCCACATGCCGCCCCACAAGCATCTGGACAAGATCACCCAGCTCAGCGTGGCGCCGCTCTTCGCGGCGGCCATCGAGCGTATCCACACCGGCGAGAGCGTGGGCGCGCTCTTCGAGTGAGACGCGGCGGGACGCCGGGCCCCGCCTTCGGCGCTTACTTCGCGACGCTGACCGCGTCGGCGAAGACGATCTCGGGGAAGGTGCGGCCGAGGGATTTCGCCTCGAAGTTGCGCATCGTCATGCCGCCGGTCCAGCTCACGGTGTCGCCCGCCTTGACCGAGGTCTCCGGCACGGCGATCCACACCGACGCGTCGCCCTTGGCCACTTCCAGGTAGCTGTACCCGCCGGCGGTGGTGACGCTCTGCACCTGGCCGCTCTCGGCGCCGGGACCGGGCTCGGTCATGAGGTTTTGGGTGAGCGGGGGATGCTCTCCGGGCTGGGAACCGTGCGGCGCAACCTGGGCCATCGCGCCCCCCGCCGGGCCCCAGGCGTTCACGAACAGGATCTCCTCGAAGGTACGGTTGAGGGAGCGGGCGTGGAAGTTGCGCATCACCGCGTAGTCGCCCCACTGCACCTGGTCGCCGGCCTTCACTGCGATCTGGCCGCCGGCGATCCACACAGCCCGCCCGTTGCCGAGATCGACCTGGGCGTAGGTATAGCCGGCCGCGTTTTCGGCATGCATGACGGTGCCGACGTTCGCCGCCTGGGCGGCTGCAGGCGCCTGCGCAACAGGCGCGGCGGCTTGAGCGGCGGGGGTCTCCGCCTGCGGGGCGGAGGCAGCTTCCTGCTCGGCGCAGGCGGCCAGACCGAGGGAGGCGGTCAGGGCGATGAGGGTCCAGCGATTCACGACGGTTCTCCGAATTAGTCGGCCCCCGAACGGGGACCGAGCACGCGCGGATCCTAGCACGACGCCCGCCACTCGCCCTTGACCGCGGACAGATACGGCCCGGCGCGAACGTCTCGAAATGCGTGAACTCGACCGCCGGGCGACGACGAACGGCCCGCGCCCCATGCGGGCGTACCATGTGGACCCACACCCTCGCCGCCCGCCGGACCCTGCAGCGATGGAAGAGAAAGAATACGAACTGCTGGTGCGCCGCCTGGAGAACGAAGCCCTCTCGGGCTCGCGCGGTTTTCGCGTCAAGGTGGCGCTGATCAGCGCGAGCGCCTACCTGGCCCTGGCGCTCCTGCTGGCCCTGCTGATCACGCTGATCGTGGTCGGCCTCGGCCTGGCCAGCGAAAACGGCCTGCATTGGGTGGCGTTCCAGGTCGGCCTGCTCGGACTGGCGGTGGCGGGGATCGCCTTCACCGCGCTGCGCGCCTTCCTCACGCCGATTCCCCCGCCTGAAGGACGCGTGCTCACCGCCGCGGAAGCGCCTAGGCTCTTCGAGCTGGTGGAGCGGGTCCGCAGCAAACTGAGGGGACCGGCCATCGACCGCGTGGTGATCGACGGCGACTTCAACGCCGCCATCGCCCAGGTACCGCGCTTCGGCATTTTCGGCCGTCACCAGAACCACCTGGTGCTGGGCCTGCCCCTGCTGCAGGCGATGAGCACCCGCGAGCTGACGGGCGTGCTCGCCCACGAGTACGCCCATCTCGCCGAGGCCCACGGCAAGCTGGCCACCTGGGTGTACCGCCAGCGACAGACTTTCGGCGCCCTGATGGACCGCCTCGCGCAACGAACCGACGAAAAGCTCCTGGATCGGCTGCTGCTCGCCGCCCTTACCCGCTACGCGCCCTGGTTCAACGCCTACACCTTCTCGCTGTCGCGGCAGGACGAATACGAGGCGGACCAGGCCGCAGCGCGGGCGGCGGGCGCGCAGGCGGTGGCCGACGGCCTGTGTCGGGTGGCATTGCTCGCACCCTGGATCGACAGGTACTACTGGCCCGGGCTGCGCGCCCAGGCGGGCAAGCATGCCGAGCCGATCACGATGCCTTTCGCCGGGATGCCGAAGGCCTTCGCCACCGCGTATCCCGACTGGGCGAGCCCGAGACGCCTCGCCAAGGCCAAGGAGGCAGGCTCGGGCCTGGAGGACACGCATCCCTGCCTGCAGGAGCGGCTGGCGAACATCGAGGCGAGCGCGCGCATCCCGCCCCTGCCCGAGCGCAGCGCCGCCCAGACCCTGCTCGGCCCGCTCGCGACGACCCTCGCCGAGGAGCTCGACGCCCAGTGGTGGCGCGAAGAACGAGCGGATTGGCAGGCCCGCCATCGGCGCAGCGTGGAGGACGCAGCCACCATCGCCCAGCACGGCAAGGCCGCCCCCGAGGCGCTGAGCGCGGCGGACCTGCACGCGCTGGCGAGCGCGCTCATCCGGCAATCGCGGGGCGCCGAAGCGCGGACGCTCCTCGAGCACCTGATCGGCCGTCCCGACGGCCCCTTCCCGCGCTCGCAGCTCCTCTACGGCCGGCTGCTGCTGGAGGCCGGCGACGAGGGCGGGCTCGAACACCTGCGCGCGGCGGCCCTGGCCGACGCCCGGCTCGCCGAGGAGTGCGCCGGCCGCGGCTACGAATTCCTGTGCCGGCGCCGCAACGTGGAAGAAGCGACGGCCTGGGCCGACGGGCTGTTCGCGCCGACACCGCAGTAGGTCGCGAGCCGATCTCGACCTAACCGGCGCGCAGGGCGCCTTCGAGCTCGTCGCAGCGGCCGATCAGCTTCGCGGCTCCGAGCCGCTCGGCAAGGAAGCGTGCCGCCCTGATCTCCGTTTCGGCGCCGGCCGGGGTGCCCTGCAGGATAAGCAGTTCCGCGATGGCGAGCCGCAGCTCGGCAGTATTGAAGGCGGCGCCGACCGAGCTCCACAGCCGCCGCGCGATCTCCAACTGCTCGATTGCGCCAGCCGGCTCGCCTGCGCGGGCGCAGAGTTCGGCCTTCGCCTCGGCGACGACGGCGCGTATGGACGGCGTCGACCAGCGCCCCGGCACGTCCTCCAGCGATCCGATCACCTGCAGGGCCCGTTCCCTCAAGCCATTGCGAGCGGCGATCAGCGCCTGGTAGGCGAGCAGTATCCCCTGGCGCTGCAGCGTCGGCCAGGTGCGGCCCACCATGGCACGTTCGAGGCCGGAAAGGGCCGCCGCTCCATCGCCCTTTTCCTGCTGCAGCAACGCCAACCCCGGCTGCGGGTCCCAGCCCGCCGCGCAGGCGTTCTCGTACGCCTGCTCCGCCTTGTCGAACTCGCCCCTCACGCGATAGATGTCGCCCAGCACGCGGTAGGCGTCCCCGATGGCCCAGGGGGCGTCGGTGGACAACCCTTCCAATGCCTCGGTGACCAGATGCTCCGCCTGGTCCAGCGTGCCCTGCACGCTCAGGAGCTCCGCCCGATGCAGGCGGCAGGAGCCGGTGAAATTCAGGATGCCGCATTCTCGACACCATTTCTGGTATCCCAGGGTCCACTGGTTCGCGCGCTCCCAGTCCCCGAAGTTGCGGCACGCCCACAGGATGTTGCAGTAGAGAGTGCTTCCGGTCATCGGATCGACGCCGCTCGAAAGGGCGAGGGCCGCGGCATGGTCCTGGTCGTCCTGGCCATCCTCGGTGCTGCCGAGGCACAGCTTGTAGAAGCCCCGATACATGAGGCCGAGGGCTTCCACCTCGGTGTCGCCGATCGATCTTCCCGTTTCGCAGGCCTGACCGCTCAGGGCGAGGGCCCGCTCGGGCTCGCAGTCGGCTGCCGCGATGCGCGCACCCATCCAGCACAGCAGCCCGTATTCGCGGGAGTCCGTCACGTCCCCGAGCAGCCTGGCGGCACGGGCATGCCATCCCTTGGCGGCGGCCGCCTCGTTGCGTTCCAGGTGGATCCTGGAGATCGTGATGGCGACCGCGGCCGCCGCCCGGTCCCTGCCGGCCGCACCGTGTGCGATCGCTGCCCGCCTGAGAATCTCCAGGGCCTTGTTGGGGAACCCGGAGCACTCCAGGGCCCGTGCCCAGAGCTCCAGGTCATCGGCGCTGCTCCCGCCCGCGAGATCGGCGCGCTCGAACGCTTCGGCGGCTGCCCTCCAGTTGCGCTGCCCGAAGAGCACACGGGCCCTTTCGACGGTGCCGGCGCAACCGGCCGGAGCGGGCCGGTCGTCGCCGGGTCCGTTGCCAGCTCCGGTCTCGACGGCCGCCGCGAAGCGGTATCCGATCCTGGGAAAGCTGCGCACCGCGTTGTCCATTCCGCCCCGCCGCAAGGCGTTGCGGGCGAGGCTGACGAGGCGCTGCAGGGACGCCTCGGTCACCAGCACGTCCGGCCAGAGGGCGCTCATCAGTTCGTCCTTGGTCACCACGCGGCCGTGATGGCGCAGCAGATAGGCGAGCAGGTCGAACACACGCGGTTGAAGCGCGATCTCGGCGCCGCGGTGACGCAGTTGGCGACCCTCCTCGCTCAACTCGAAATCGCCGAAGCGGAATGACGCCATGGCCTCGTTCCGTTCCCCCCGGGCGGCTCCTGCACGCTCGGGAAATGGTCAGCAAAAGATCAGGGAAGGATAAGGACTCGGTCCCACCTCAAAAAATAGACTGTCCCTGCATCTCGCGAATGCTTCCTGGCCACAGCAACCATTCGGCCAGCAAGCGTACGTGACCATACTCCATCGGCGCCGCCCGCGGAACAGCGGCGCCAGGCCGGCGGCAACCGATGGGGAAGGGATGCGGAGATCCAGAGTCAACCCCAACCGAGAGGAGCACAGTCATGAAACGCTACGTTATCGAACGCGATATTCCCGGTGTCGGCAAGATGAACGCGGAGCAGCTGAAGGCCGCCGCACAGACGTCGAATGCCGCGCTGGCCAAGCTCGACGGCAAGGCCCAGTGGGTACAGTCCTACGTCGCCGACGACAAGACCTTCTGCATCTACCTCGCCGAGAACGAGGACGCCGTCCGCGAGCACGCCCGCGTCAGCGGCTTCCCGGCGAGCAAGATCACCGAGGTCGGCGGCATCATCGACCCGATGACCGCAGCATGAGCCGGTCCGGCGCCGCCCTCGTCGGCGGCGCAGACCGCCGAATCGTTCCGCCAGGCGGTGCCGCCCGTGCGGCGCTTGCCCGCTACAGCAGCGGCGCGAGCCAGCGGGCCGCTTCCGCCTCGCTCATTCCCGTCCGCCGGGCCCAGTCGGCGAGCTGGTCGCGGCCGATCTTCGGGATGGCGAAGTAGCGCGCCTCCGGGTGGGCGAGGTAGAAGCCGCTCACCGAGGCCGCGGGGGTCATCGCGTAGCTCTCCGTAAGCCCCATTCCGGCGTTCTTGGGCGCGTCGAGCAACGCGAAGAGCGCGCCCTTGGCGGTGTGGTCCGGGCAGGCCGGGTAGCCCGGCGCGGGACGGATGCCCCGGTATTCCTCGCGGATCAGCGCGTCGTTGTCCAGCGCCTCGTCGGCGGCGTAGGCCCAGAACTCCTTGCGCACCTTGGCGTGCAGCCATTCTGCGCAGGCCTCGGCGAGGCGGTCGGCGAGCGACTTCAGCATGATCGCGTGATAGTCGTCGTGGGCCGCCTCGAACTCGGCGAGCTTCGCCTCGATGCCCAGACCCGCGGTCACCGCGAAGGCGCCGGCGAAGTCCGCGACGCCGGAATCGTCGGGCGCCACGAAGTCGGCCAGGCAGTAGTGCGGCTTGTCCGCCGGGCGCTCGTGCTGCTGGCGCAGGCCGTGCCACACCATCGCGGGCTTGGTGCGCGTCTCGTCGCTGTAGAAGGCGATGTCGTCGCCCAGGCTGGCGGCGCGGAAGAGTCCGAATACCGCACGGGCGGAGAGCCACTTCTCGCCCACGATGCGATCGAGCATGGCGCGGCCGTCGCGATAGACGTTCGTCGCGGTCTCGCCCACCACCTCGTCGTCGAGGATCTTCGGGAAGCTGCCCGCCAGGTCCCAGGTCTGGAAGAAGGGGCCCCAGTCGATGTACTCCACCAGCGCCTCGAGCGGCACATCGAGGGATTGCACGCCGAGCGCGGCAGGCACCGGCGGCACGTAGCCGGGCACGCTGTCCCAGCGGAAGCGGTTGGCCCGCGCAGCCTCCAGGCTCACCAGCTGCACCCCCTTCTTGTTGGCGTGCTGGGCGCGGATCTTCTCGTAGTCGGCGGCGACCTGGGCGGTGAAGTCGGCGCGCCCGCCTTCGGACAGCAGCGCGGTCACCACGCCCACCGCGCGCGAGGCGTCCGGCACGTAGACCACCGGCTGGTCGTAGTGCGGCGCGATCTTGATGGCGGTGTGGGCGCGGCTGGTGGTGGCCCCGCCGATGAGCAGCGGCAGCTCGAAGCCCTGGCGCTGCATCTCGGCCGCCACGTGGCTCATCTCCTCCAGGGACGGCGTGATGAGGCCGGACAGGCCGATCGCCTGGGCGCCGTGCTCGCGGGCGGCGTTGAGGATCTTCTCGGCGGGCACCATCACCCCCAGGTCGATGACCTCGTAGCCGTTGCAGCCCAGCACCACGCCGACGATGTTCTTGCCGATGTCGTGCACGTCGCCCTTCACGGTCGCGACCACGATGCGGCCCTTGGAGGTGGCGCCGGTCCTGAGCTTCTCCGCCTCGATGTAGGGGATGAGGTGGGCCACCGCCTGCTTCATGACGCGCGCGGACTTCACCACCTGGGGCAGGAACATCTTGCCCGCGCCGAAGAGGTCGCCCACCACGTTCATGCCGGCCATGAGGGGGCCTTCGATGACGGCCAGCGGCGGCTTGCCCTCGGCCTCCAGCCGGGCGCGCACCTCCTCGGTGTCCTCCACCACGAAATCGGTGATGCCCTTCACCAGGGCGTGGGACAGGCGCTCCTCCACCGGCCACTGGCGCCAGGCGAGGTCCGGCCCGGCCGCCTTCGCCCTGCCCTCCTTCACCGTCTGGGCGAAGTCCACCAGCGCCTCGCCTGCGCCCGGGTGGCGGTTCAGCACCACGTCCTCGACCTTCTCCCGCAGGGCGGGCTCCAGGTCGTCGTAGACGCCCAGCTGGCCGGCGTTGACGATGCCCATGGTGAGGCCCGCGCGGATGGCGTGGTACAGGAACACGGTGTGGATCGCCTCGCGCACCGCGTCGTTGCCGCGGAAGCTGAAGGAGACGTTGGAGACCCCGCCGCTGGTCTTGGCGTGGGGCAGGTGCTCCTTGATCCAGCTCACCGCCTCGATGAAGTCCACCGCGTAGTTGTCGTGCTCGGCGATGCCGGTGGCGATGGCGAAGATGTTGGGATCGAAGATGATGTCTTCGGGCGGGAAGCCGATGCCGGTGAGCAGCTCGTAGGCGCGCTTGCAGATCTCGGTCTTGCGGGCGAAGGTGTCCGCCTGGCCCTGCTCGTCGAAGGCCATCACGATCACCGCCGCGCCGTAGCGGCGGGCGAGCCGCGCCTGACGCAGGAACTCGGCCTCGCCCTCCTTCATGGAGATGGAGTTCACCACGCCCTTGCCCTGGATGCACTTCAGGCCCGCCTCGATCACCTCCCACTTGGAGGAGTCGAGCATCACCGGCACCCGCGAGATGTCCGGCTCGGAGGCGATGAGCTTGAGGAAGCGCTCCATCGCCGCCTTCGAATCGAGCATCGCCTCGTCCATGTTGATGTCGATCACCTGGGCGCCGTTCTCCACCTGCTGGCGGGCGACGGCGAGCGCGTCGTCGAAGCGCCCCTCCAGGATCATGCGGGCGAAGGCCTTGGAGCCGGTGACGTTGGTGCGCTCGCCCACGTTCACGAAGAGCGAGTCCGGGCCCACGTTGAAGGACTCCAGGCCCGACAGGCGCAGCTTCGGTTCGAGCGCGGGCACCGCACGCGGGCCGACGTCGGCCACTGCCTCGGCGATGGCCGCGATGTGGGCCGGCGTGGTGCCGCAGCAGCCGCCGACGATGTTCACCAGGCCGGCCTGGGCCCACTCGCGGATGGCGGAGGCCAGTTGCTCGGGCGTCTCGTCGTAGCCGGTGGGCGCGAGCGGGTTGGGCAGGCCCGCGTTGGGGTGGGCCGAGACGTGGGTGTCGCAGACGTGGGAGAGCTCTTCCACGTACTGGCGCAGCTCCTTCGCGCCGAGGGCGCAATTGAGGCCGAAGGCGATGGGGCGCGCGTGGGACAGGGAGTTCCAGAAGGCCTCGGCGGTCTGGCCGGACAGGGTGCGCCCGGACGCGTCGGTGATGGTGCCCGAGATCATCACCGGCAGGCGCCGGCCGAGCTCGTCGAAGAGGGTCTCGATGGCGAAAACGGCCGCCTTGGCGTTGAGCGTGTCGAAGATGGTCTCGATCAGCAGGATGTCCGCCCCGCCCTCCACCAGCCCGCGCGCGGAGGCGAGGTAGTCGTCGGCGAGCGCCTCGAAGCTGATGTTGCGGTAGCCGGGGTCGTTCACATCGGGCGAGATGGAGAGCGTGCGCGAGGTGGGGCCCAGCACGCCGGCGCAGTAGCGCGGCTTGTCCGGGTTCTTGGCGGTGTACTCGTCGCACAGCTCGCGCACCAGGCGGGCGCCTTCGACGTTGAGCTCGTAGGCCACGTCCGCCAGCCCGTACTCGGCCTGGGACACGCGGGTGGCGTTGAAGGTGCAGGTCTCGACGATGTCGGCGCCCGCCTCGAGATAGGCGCGGTGGATGCCTGCCACCACATCCGGGCGGGTGAGCACCAGCAGGTCGTTGTTGCCCTTGAGCTCCTTCGGGTGCGCGCGGAAGCGCTCGCCGCGGTAATCCGACTCGGAAAGCCGCTCCTGCTGGATCATGGTCCCCATCGCACCGTCCAGGACGAGGATGCGGCGGGCGAGGAGGCGGGCGAGTTCGGTGCTGCGGTCGGCTTGCATGGCGTGCGTCTCTTCAAGGCGAAGTCTGGCCTTCGGCAAAAGCGAAAAGCCCGTTCGGCCGGGTGGCGGAACGGGCTCGAGGATTCGGGCTCTCAGGCGCGTCTCGCTTTAGCGGCATTTGTTACGCGCCCGCAAGCTGAAGGCTCAAATCGGCGCGAGGCGGGAATGATGCGCCAGCCGGTGCGCGCCGGTCAAGTTTCAATAGAAGTACCAGGGGCGGTGGAACGGGTCGTAGTAGGGCCAGCGGGACCAGCGGGAGCGGAGCGGATAGCGCCATCCGAAGCGGGGCGGGAAAGGGTCGTAGAAGGGGTGCAGCCCGAACAGGCCGAAGTGGTCGCTGTCGTTCGGATAGATGTAGCTGCGGCTGGTGCGGACCACCTTGCCGTCGACGAAGTGCACGTTGAAGAGCGTGGCGAGGATGCCGGGGTAGTCGTTGCGGACGTTCCAGTCCCAAACCTCCTCGCCGGAGTTGACGAAGGTCTGTACCGAGCGGTGCCGGCCGAGCATTCGCGCCACCTCGTCCTTGGTCATGCCGCGCTCGATGCGCGCGAGGTTCTCGTCGGCCAGGGCGTTCTCCTGGCGCAGCACGACCCCGCCCTGGTCCACCGTGTACATCATGGTGATCTCGCCGTTGGGCTGGGTCGAGTATTCGAGGGTGGTGGTGCCGTCGTCGTTGGCCCAGCGTTTCACCGGCTCGCCGTAGGCGGCGAGGATCTCGGCCTCCGTGGTGAAGACGTGCCGGGTGCTGGGGACCGTGGCGCAGCCGGACAAGAGCAGGATGACGGCCAGGGCGGCGAGTACGCGCGAATGCATCTCCGCTTTCCTTCCTCTGGCGCCGCCGCGACGGACGGTGCCGCTCGAACTGTGACTTGGAGGCGCCGCCCGGCCCTTTCGTTCAAACCGTCCCGACCCACGCCCCCGGGGACCGAGAACCGATTGCGAGCTAGAATCCCGCCGTCCCGGGTGAAGCGCGACGGCGCCACCGCCGGGGCATTTTCCTGCAACGAATCGGAGTCGTCATGAAGAGAACACTGCTCGCGCTCGCGCTGGCGGGCTTCGGCCTCACCGCAGCCCACGCCCAGACGGTGGTGAAGATCGGCCACGCGGGGCCGCTCACCGGCCCCATCGCCCATATCGGCAAGGACGGCGAGAACGGCGCACGCCTCGCACTGGAAGACGCCAACGCCAAGGGCGTCACCATCGGCGGCCAGACGGTCCGCTTCGAGCTGGTGAGCGAGGACGACCAGGCCGATCCGCGCACCGCCACCACGGTGGCCCAGCGCCTGACCGATCTCGACGTAAAGGGTGTGGTGGGCCACGTGACATCGGGCGCCTCGATCCCCGCCTCGCGCATCTACGAGCAGGCCGGCGTACCGGTGATCACCCCCTCGTCCACCAACCCCAAGCTCACCCAACAGGGCTACAAGGTGACCTTCCGGGTCATCGCCAACGACCTGCAGCAGGGCGCGGCGATGGCCAAGTACGCGGTGGGGAACCTGCAGGCGAAGAAGGTCGCGATCATCGACGACCGCACCGCCTACGGCCAGGGTCTCGCCGACGCCTTCGCGGAGAGCCTGAAGAAGCTGGGCGTCCAGGTGGTGGGCCGCGAGTTCACCAACGACAAGGCCACCGACTTCACCGCCATCCTCACCCGCATCAAGGGCCGCCAGCCGGACGCCATCTTCTACGGCGGCATGGACGCGCAGGCCGCGCCGATGCTGCGCCAGATGCGCCAGCTCGGCATGCAGGCGAAGTTCCTGGGCGGCGACGGGGCGTGCACCGGCGAGATGATCAAGCTCGCCGGCGACGCGATGAATGCCGACGCCTACTGCACCCAGGCCGGCATCCCGATGGCCCAGATGCCCGGCGGCGAGAAGTTCAATGCGCGCTTCAAGGAGCGCTTCAAGACCGACGTGCAGCTCTATGCGCCCTACAGCTACGACGCGGCCATGGCGCTGATCGAGGCGATGAAGGCGGCCGACTCGGTCGAGCCGAAGAAGTACCTGCCGGCGCTGCAGAAGCTCGAGATGCAGGGCGTGACCGGAACCGTTGCGTTCGACGCCAAGGGCGACATCCGCGACGGCGGCGTGACCATGTACCGCTACCAGGGCGGGAAGTGGGAGCCGCTGAAGTAGGCCCGCAGCGCACCGCCGCAGTGCGCGGCGATGCTCGAGCTGGCCGGGACGGGGCGCGCAAGCGCCCCTTTTTCATGGCCGGACGCCACAAATCGCCGGATCGTGGATCACCCCATTAGGGTTATCCACTATATGGCATGCTTTGTGCGTTGCAGCAGCGGACACCCGTCCCTGCACAACAAACGGAATTCCGCGTCGGACGTCGCAGCACGCCACAGCGGGAGTGGGCCGGAGATGGATGGAGGATCCCCGCCGAAGCGCGTATTGTTGCTTGGCAGCATGCCGGCGACGGCTTTCCGGCCTGACGGACCGCGCCCCCTTGCCTGCTTTTTGGGCAGAATAGGCGCACTTTTCGACCCGGCGCCCGCTTCCGGCAGGCGAAACGGGCAGTACGGAGAGCGGCGACGGAAGCATGCTGCAGCACCCGCCGGCCCGGCTCGGCGCGCGGCGGACAAGTCCCAACAGGTACTTCCTTGAACATTCCTTGTTTGGAGGTCAGGCATGAAAAGAACCATCGTGGCACTGGCAGTGATGAGCATCGGGCTCTCGGCGCATGCTCAGGAAATGGTGGTGAAGATCGGTAGCGTGGCGCCGCTCACCGGCACCATCTCCCACCTGGGCAAGGACAACGAGAACGGCGCACGACTGGCGATCGAGGACGCCAACGCCAAGGGCATCACCCTCGGCGGCAAGAAGGTGAAGTTCGAGCTCGTGGGCGAGGACGACCAGGCCGACCCGCGCACCGGCACCACGGTGGCCCAGCGCCTGGTGGACGCCGGCGTGAAGGGCGTGGTCGGCCACCTCAACTCGGGCACCACCATCCCGGCCTCGCGCATCTACAACCAGGCCGGCGTTCCGATGATCTCGCCCTCGGCCACCAACCCGACCCTCACCCAGCAGGGCTACAAGGGCGTCTTCCGCACCATCGCCAACGACGTGCAGCAGGGCGGCGTGCTCGGCAAGTTCATCGCCGGCGATCTCAAGGCGAAGACGGTGGCGATCATCGACGACCGCACCGCCTACGGCCAGGGCCTCGCGGACGAGACCGACAAGGCGGCCAAGGCGGCCGGCGCCAAGGTCGTCGCGCGCGAGTTCACCAACGACAAGGCCACCGACTTCAACGCCATCCTCACCAAGATCCGCGGCGCCAAGCCCGACGTGATCTTCTTCGGCGGCATGGACGCCCAGGCTGGCCCGATGGTGCGCCAGATCAAGCAGCTCGGCATCCAGTCCGCCTTCGTCACGGGCGACGGCGGCTGCAGCCCCGAGATGATCAAGCTCGCCGGCGAGGCGATCACGCCCTCCACCTACTGCTCGATGGCCGGCCTGCCGCTCGACAAGATGCCCGGCGGCGCCGAGTTCCGCGACCGCTACAAGAAGCGCTTCGGCACCGACGTTCAGATCTACTCGCCGTATGCCTACGACGCGGCGACGGCGATCATCAACGCCATGAAGGCCGCCGATTCGGCGGAGCCGTCCAAGTACCTGCCCGAGCTGAAGAAGGTGAACTTCCAGGGCGTGACCGGCACGATCGCGTTCGACGCGAAGGGCGACATCAAGGAGGGCGCCGTCACGGTGTATCGGTACAAGGACGGCAGCTGGCAGCCGATGTAACCACCCCGAAGGGGCGCTATTCTCACCCTCCCCTACAAGGGGAGGGCCCGGGTGAGGATGGGCGGACAGCGCAGACGATTAACGAAGCGGCAGTCATCTTCCACCCGTCCCTCTCCCCCACCCCTTGAAGAATCGCCTCGCCTTCCACCCATCCCCCTCCCAGCCTCCCCCTTGAAGGGGGGAGGAGCAAGCGGCGCCTTCGGCAGAGTGCACGATGGAAATCTTCCTACAACAACTGGTCAACGGCCTGGTGGTCGGCAGCGTGTATGCGCTCGTCGCCCTGGGATACACGATGGTCTACGGCATCCTCGGCCTCATCAACTTCGCTCATGGCGACGTGATGATGGTCGGTGCGATGACCGCGCTGCAGACCATGCTCTTTCTCATGGGCGTCGCACCCGGCATGTCGCCGATCGCGATGCTCACGCTTTCGCTCGTGGTGGCCATCCCGGTGTGCATGATGCTGGGCTTCACCATGGAACGGCTCGCCTACCGGCGCCTGCGGAACGCCCCTCGGCTCGCGCCGCTGATCACCGCGATCGGCATGTCCTTCCTGCTGCAGACGGTGGCGATGATCCTCTGGGGGCGCAACTACCACACCTTCCCGCAGCTCATCTCGACCACGCCGATCCAGCCGGTGGAGGGCGTGTTCGTCACCCCGGTCCAGATCACCATCGTCGTCGTCTCCGCCCTGATCATGGCCGGGCTGATCCTGCTCGTGACCAGGACCAAGCTCGGCCGGGCGATGCGCGCCACGGCCGAGAACCACCGGGTCGCGGCGCTCATGGGGGTCGACACCAACGCCATCATCGCCGTGACCTTCGTCATCGGCGCGGCGCTGGCCGCAGTGGCGGGCGTGATGTACGCCAGCAACTACGGCATCGCCCACTACGGCATGGGCTTCATGCCGGGTCTCAAGGCCTTCACCGCGGCGGTGCTGGGCGGCATCGGCAACCTGGGCGGCGCGATGCTGGGCGGCGTCGTGCTGGGGCTGGTGGAATCCTTCGGCGCCGGCTACATCGAGCACCTGACCTTCGGTTTCCTGAACTCGTCCTACCAGGACATCTTCGCCTTCATCATCCTCGGCCTCGTCCTCATCTTCCGGCCCACCGGCCTGCTGGGTGAGCGGGTGTCCGACCGGGCCTGACAAGGGAGCACGGCAGAAATGAACGAACTCGCCATGGCCGTGCCCTGGCTCGGCAAGCGCAACCTCAACGCGGCGCGCTGGGTGGTGATCATCATCGCGCTCGCCGCGCCCCTCATCGCCATCATGTTCGGCCGCAGCTGGGTACGGGTGCTCGACTTCGCGCTGCTCTACATCATGCTGGCCCTGGGCCTGAACCTGGTGGTGGGCTTCGCGGGGCTCCTGGACCTCGGCTACATCGCCTTCTACGCGGTGGGCGCCTATACGGCGGCCTTCCTCGCCTCCCCCCACTTCGGCGTGCACATGCCCTTCTGGGTGGTGCTGCCGCTGGCCGCGGGCTTCGCCGCCCTGGCGGGCATCGCGCTGGGCTTTCCGGTATTGCGATTGCGAGGGGACTACCTGGCGATCGTCACCCTCGGGTTCGGGGAGATCGTGCGCATCTTCATGAACAACCTGAACTACCCGATCAACATCACCAACGGGCCCCAGGGGATCAATGCGCTCGATCCCATCGTGATCTTCGGCTGGGATCTCTCGCGCAACCTCGAGGTGACCGAAACCCTGTCGATCAACTCGCTCTTCCTCTACTACTACCTCTTCCTCGCCGCGGTAGTGGGCTCCATCGTCTTCATCCAGCGCCTGCAGATCTCGCGGGTGGGACGGGCCTGGGCGGCGATGCGCGACGACGAGCTGGCGGCCAAGGCGATCGGGATCAACACGCGCAACATGAAACTGCTGGCCTTCTCGCTGGGCGCCACCTTCGGCGGCGTGGCCGGCGGGCTCTTCGGCGCCTTCCAGGGCTTCGTGTCGCCCGAGTCGTTCTCGCTGATGGAGTCGATCGCGGTGCTCACCATGGTGGTGTTCGGCGGCATGGGCAACATCGCCGGCGCCATCGTCGGTGCCCTCATCCTCTCGGCGCTGCCCGAGATCCTGCGCCATATCGCGCTGCCGGTGCAGCAGGCGCTGTTCGGCACCGTCATCCTCGATCCGGAGGTGCTGCGGATGCTGCTGCTCTCGCTGGCCATGATCCTGATGATGCTGCTGCGCCCGGCCGGGCTCATTCCCGCCAACGCCCGCTACTCCCACGTGGAGCACCTCCACGGCAAGGGGGTGCGGCCATGATCAAGCTGCTCGAGGCACGCGGCGTGGGCAAGCGCTTCGGCGGCCTGCAGGCGCTGGCCGACGTGTCGCTCTCCATCGGCAAGGGCGAGATCTACGGTCTGATCGGCCCCAACGGGGCGGGCAAGACCACCTTCTTCAACGTGCTCACCGGCGCCTACGTGCCCGACGACGGCGAGTTCGTCTTCAACGGTGCGGAGCTGCCCACCGGCAAGCCCCACCTGGTGGTCGAGCAGGGGATCGCGCGCACCTTCCAGAACATCCGCCTGTTCCGCGAGCTCACCGCCCTCGAGAACGTGATGGCGGGCCATCACATCCGCACCAAGGCCACCGTGTGGGGCATCCTCACCCAGAACCGGCACACGCGGGAGGAGGAGCGGCTCACCACCGAGCGGGCCTACGAGCTCTTGCGCTACGTGGGCATCGAGCGCTTCGCCACCACCACGGCGAAGAACCTCTCCTACGGCGACCAGCGCCGCCTGGAGAT
The DNA here is from genome assembly GCA_020725025.1 of Azoarcus sp. Classification (GTDB taxonomy): domain Bacteria; phylum Pseudomonadota; class Gammaproteobacteria; order Burkholderiales; family Rhodocyclaceae; genus Aromatoleum. The sequence continues at coordinate 52,152 of DYFV01000012.1, read as the reverse complement.
CGCCCGGGCGCTCGCCACCGAGCCCCAGCTGCTGGCGCTCGACGAGCCGGCGGCCGGCATGAACGCGACCGAGACGGGCCAGCTCAAGCAGCTCATCGAGCAGATCCGCGACGACGGCATCACCGTGCTCCTCATCGAGCACGACGTGAAGCTGGTGATGGGCCTGTGCGACCGCGTCGCCGTGCTCGACTTCGGAAAGAAGATCGCCGAGGACGTGCCGGCGGAGGTGCAGCGCAACGAAGCGGTGATCGGCGCCTACCTGGGGGGAGGCCACAAGCATGCACACTAATCCGAACTCCCCGCTGCTCCAGCTCTCGGGGCTGCACGTCGCCTACGGCGGCATTCAGGCGGTGAAGGGCGTCGATATCGAGCTCTACCAGGGCGAGCTGGTCTGCCTCATCGGTGCCAACGGCGCGGGCAAGACCACCACGCTCAACGCCATCGCCGGGGTGCTGCCGCAGGCGGCCGGGGACATCTTCTACCAGGGCGACCGCATGAAGGGCGTCCCGGCCCACAAGCGGCTGCGCCGCGGCATCGCGCTCGTTCCCGAAGGACGCGGCATCTTCAGCCGCCTCACGGTGGAGGAGAACCTGCGCATGGGCGCCTACTCGCGCAGCGACGCCGACGGCATCGAGGCTGATCTGGCGCGCGTGTTCGAGATGCTCCCGCGCATCAAGGAGCGGCTGGCGCAGGTCGCCGGCACGCTCTCGGGCGGCGAGCAGCAGATGGTGGCAATCGGCCGCGCGCTGCTGTCGCGCCCCAAGCTGCTTCTGCTCGACGAGCCGTCCATGGGGCTCGCGCCGCTCATCGTGGAGAAGATCTTCGAGGTGGTGCAGTCGGTGGCCAAGGAAGGGGTGACCATCCTGCTGGTGGAGCAGAACGCCAACCTCGCGCTCGAGTTCGCCAAGCGGGCCTACGTGATGGAATCGGGCCGCATCACCCTCTCGGGCACCGGCGAGGAGCTGCTCTCCGACCCGAAGGTGCGCGCCGCCTATCTCGGCGAGATGGACGAGGCGACCGGCGAGGTGCTGGCGCCCTAGCCGGACTCCGCTGCGCATTCGTCCGGCTGCGAAGCCGGGGCGCGGCTGGCGGGGAGGCCCGCCTCAGCGCTCGACCGCGATGGGCGAGCACTGGGCGCCCAGCCCCGAGATCGCCGCGCGCATGCGCTCGCCGTGGCGAAGGTAGCGCGGCGGCGTCCGCAGGAAGCCGCTGCCGGGCGGCGTGCCGGTGAGGATCACGTCGCCCGGCAGCAGCGTCATCAGGCCGCTCACGAAGGCGACGATCTCCGCGCAGGAGAACAGCATGTCGGCAGTGCTCGCCTGCTGCATCGTCTCCCCCTCCAGCGTGAGCGACAACTCCAGCCGCTGGGGATCGGGCACCTCGTCGCGGGTCACGAGCCACGGCCCGAGCGGGCAGAAGGTGTCGCAGCTCTTGCCCTTGTCCCACTGGGGTCCGCGCTCGAACTGCAGGCCGCGCTCCGACACGTCGTTGGCCACGCAATAGCCCGCCACGTGCCCCAGCGCGCGTTCCGGCGCGACACGCCGGGCGCGGCGGCCGATCACCATGGCGAGCTCCACCTCCCAGTCGCCGCGCGTCGCACCCGCGGGCAGCCGCACCGTGTCGCGCGCGCCGCACAGGGCAGTGGGCGCCTTCAGGAACAGGATGGGCTCGTCGGGCAGCGCGTGGCCGCCGGCGGCATGGGCCCGGTAGTTCAGCCCGACCGCGACGATCTTGCCCACCTCCGCCACCGGCACGCCCAGCCGCGGACGCCCCGCCACCGCCGGCAGCCGCGCGGGAGCGAGGCGTCGCAGCGCAGCGAGCCTGGCAGGCGCGAGGACCGCGCCGCCGATGTCGGGCACGTGGGCGGAGAGGTCGCGCAGGATGCCGTCGGCGTCGATCAGTCCGGGCCGCTCGCGACCGCGCGGCCCGTAGCGCACCAGCCTCATGCGGGCGGCCAGACGTGGCTGCCCCCGGCGTTCATCGCCAGGTTGCCGCCGTCCACCGGCAGCAGCACGCCGTTGACCGCCCGTGCCGCATCGGAGGCGAGAAACACGGCCGGGCCGACGTAGTCTTCCGGCTCGAGCAGCCGCCCCTGCGGCAGGCCCGCGAGCATGCGCGGTAGCACGTGGTCGCGAAAGCGCGGCGTCTCGAGGTGGGCGCGCAGGCCGGGGGTGAGCGTCTGGGCGGGCAGGATGGCGTTTACCCGGATGCCGGCGCCGGCGTATTCCACCGCGAGCTCCCGCGTCATCTGGTGCACCGCCGCCTTGGTGCAGCTGTAGGGCAGCGCGCCGCGCCCCAGGGCCGTCTCGCCCGCGTTCGAGCCGATGTTGATGATGCTCCCCTGCCCCGCCGGGAGCATGCGCCGCAGCGCCGCCTGGCAGCAAAGGAAGTAGCCGGTCAGGTTCACCGCCAGCATGCGCTCCCAGTCGGCGGCTGCGAGCTCGTGCGGGCGCACCCGCGAGGGGAAGGCGAAGGGCACGTTCACCAGGATGTCGAGGCGCCCGATCTGCGCGTCGACCGCGCCGAACAGCGCGTCCACCTCGGCGGCGACGGCGATGTCGGCGAGCCGCGCGAGGGGCGGCGAACCCAGCGTGGCGAGCTCGAGGGCGGTGGCGGCGAGGCCGTTCTCGTCCACGTCGGCGATCGCCAGGCGGGCGCCGGCACGGGCCAGTCCGAGGGCCAGGGCGTGGCCGATCCCGCCGTTGGCGCCGGCGCCGGTGACCAGCGCGACGCGGCCCTCGAGATCAAACCGTGGCAGGGGCGGGGCGGTGGTCATGGGCGCGGACTCCGGGGGTGGGGGTGAGCAGGGCGACGCGGCCGCTGGCGCCGTCGATGGCGATCGGCATTCCGTCGCCGATGAGCCGCGTGGCGTCGGGCAACGCGATCGCAGGGATGCCCGCCTCGCGCGCCTGGCACGCGCTGTGGGCGAGCAGGCCGCCGACCTCCACCACGAGCCCGGCGACCATGCGGAAGAGCGGCGTCACGCCCAGGTTGGCGGCGCGCAGCACGAGGATCTCGTCGCCACGCCAGCCCTCGGTCGGAACCGGCTCGCCCGGTGCCAGCACCCGCGCCACGCCCCGGGCATGGCCCGCCGACAGCGCCGTGCCGCACCAGGCGCGATCGCCCTCGCCCGCAGCGCTCGTCGGCAGGCCGATCTCGTGAAGCCGCGAACCGAACACCACGGCCGGGACACAGTGCAGGCGCGCGGCCAGCCGCGCCATGGCGTGCTCGTCGGCGCGCCGCTCGGCAATCCGGCGCAGCCGCGCCGGATCGCGCAGCGCCCCGGGCAGCTCGCGCGGGTACAGGTGAAAGATCAGGTCGTCGGGCCAGCCGAGATGCGCCGCCAGCCGAAGGGCGGCGCGACGGACCAGCCCATGCACCGTCGTGTAGCGGTGCTTGATCGTCTCGCGCAGCGGCAGGAAGTGCTGGGCAAGGGCGAGCGCTTCCAGGAGCGCCGCCCGGTCCGCGTCCGCGACGCCCGCTGCGGCCAGCCGCTCGCCGAGCTCGGCCTCGGCAGCGACGCGGGCCGTCCGCCGGCGCTCGAACTCGGCCGCCGGCCGGCGCCCGCTGGCGAGGAGGTTCGCCGCCAGATCGTCGAGCCGCCACGGCGCCTCGAAGAGCCGGGGCTCGGCGAGCTCCAGCTCGTTGTCGGCACAGTGCCCGTACGCGGCGAGGTAGTCGGCCGCGCTGCGTTGCCCCTGGGCCAGCTCCTCCAGCCACAGCGCCTGACGGGTGACGAGACTCCCCGGCAGTCCCGACAGCAGGCGCGCGCACAGCGCCTCCCCCGCCTCGCCCGCCAAGGCTTCCAGGCGGCGGCGCACGACCGCCGCGAAGTGGAAGCCGAGCCGCGCCGCAACGACGAACTCCACGCACGGACCGGTGCGCAGGAAGCGCAGCAGCGCGGAGACGGTACGCACCACCCGCTGCGGGCCGGCGGCCTCGACCCCCGCCGCGAGAGACGCGGGCACCTCGAGCGCCGGGGCGATCTCCCGCTCGTAGCGCGCCCGATAGTCGTGGGCGGCCGCACGCAGGCCCCGGTCGAAGCGCGCGCAGACCTCGTCCGCCGCGGCCTGCCGCCCGTAAAGATGCACCTCCGGGTAGTTCGCCAGCGCGGGATCGGCCTCGACGCGCGCCAGGTAGTCGTCGATCGGGTGCACGGCGCCGTCGCCGAAGGTCGCCGCGTCCACCTCGAGGTTGAAATAGGCCTGCCCGGCGACCCGCTCGTACAGATGGTCGACGCAGCGGGCGTCGAAACAGTAGCCGAGCCGCCGCCGCCCGCGCGCGATGGCGCCGTGGCGGCCGGCGAAGACGTCGCGGAACAGCCCGAAGCTCATCGCCGTCGGGGTCGGCAGCAGCTCGCCGATGTTGCCGTTGCTGAGCACGATCTCGCGGCCCTGGAGCAGGCCGCGCCGGCGCAGGTCGGCGAAACGCCCGGCGAGCCGGCGCCGCTCGGCTGCGAGGTAGCGCGCGAGCCCCGCCCCGCCGGCCGGCCGTGCCGCCACCAGCGGCCGGGCCTGCACGATCCAGGCGCCGCACACGTCGATGGCGAACTCGACGTCCTGCGCCCCCCCGAAGTAGGCCTCGGCGCGCAAGGCGAGCTGCGCCACCTCGCGTGCCTGGGCCGGCGTGAGGCAGGCCGAGCGCGCGCGTCGCGGTGCCAACACATGCAGGCCGTCGCCCATCAGCGCCTGCGGCTTGTCCGCGATGCGCTGGCGCAGCAGGCGCCCCGTGTGGGACAGGACGAAGCTGTCGCCCGGCTGATGCCCGGCCGCCAGGGGCTCGGCGAGTCCCCACACCGCGTCGATGTGCACCTCGCGGCGGCCGTCGTCGAGCGGCGCGCGGGTATAGGCGATGCCGGCCGCGATCGCGGGCACCAGCCGCTGGACGAGGATCGCGAGGCCGGGGCTGTCGTGCCCGAGACGCGCACGGTAGTCGGCGGCGGCCGGCGCGCTCCACGAGCCGACGCAGCGCTCGAAGGCCGCGACCAGCCCCGCCTCGTCCTGGACCCCCAGCTCGGTGACGTAGATACCGGCGTAGCTTGCCGCCTCGCCGTCCTCCTCGATCGCGGAGCTGCGCACCGCGACCGTTCCGCCGAGCTCGCGGTAGGCCTCGACCAAGGCCGCCCGCACCGCCGCGCGGCCCTCCCCCCCGGTGCACCACGCCTCGACGGCCGCGGCGCTCACGCAGAAGCCGGGACTCACCGGAAAACCGGCGCGCAGCAGCAGGCCCTGACGCAGCGCCTTGTTGCCGACCGCGCCGGCGTCCTCGGGCGCGACTTCGGCCAGGTCGCGGATCCACACGGCTCCGCCCGCGACGCTCACGCCGCGACCTCGATCCGGCCCGCGCGCTCGGCGCGGCCGATGCGCGCGCCGTCGCGGTGCTCGCGCTCGCCGCTCCAGCGCGCCTTGAGCTCCAGCCACTCCGGCGCGAAGCCCTCGACGCCTTCCCCGGCGAGCGCCGCGTCGACCACGCGCCGGTAGAAGCCGACGATGTCCGCGACCAGGGGCGCGGTGCGCTCCCGCCCCGGCACCTTGAAGCGCTCGACGCCCATCGCGACGTACTCCGGCACCTCCCACAGCAGCAGCTCGGGGCTGCCCTTGAGCCGCGGCGAGTCCGGATGCAGCCGCTCGCCCGCGGTGAGCGACCACTGGCCGCGGCAGATGCGGTAGCAGCTGCCGCCACGCGCTGCCGAGCCGAGAAAGACGTCCTTGTCGCCGTCACCGCGCAGGTGCTTCACATGGAAGTAGCTGCTCGAGTAGCAGCGCCCGGGGCAGATCCGGCCGCGGTGGGGATTCTGGAAGAGGAAGGCCTCGAGCTTCATCGGGCTCGCGGCGCGGATCTGCGCCGCCTCCGCCACCCCCCAGCGGTAGGGCAGCACCACGTAGTCGGCGCCGAGCTCGTCGTAGAAGCGCACGTCTTCGACGTTGAACACGCCCGCGGTGACGCTGACGTGGATGTCGAGGCCGGGGAAGCGGCCGCGCACCAGGGGGATCAGGCCCGGGTCGCAGAGCATGATGCCGCCCGCACCCATGGCGGCGAAGGCGGTGACGCGGTCTAGGAAGAGCCCCACCTCGTCAGGCGCCGGCATCACGTTGATCGCGATGCGCACGTCGCGGCCCGCGCGTGCGGCCTCGCCGATCAACTCGGCGATCTCGCCGTCGTCGAGCTCGTCGGTCGCCGGGCGCCGGCTCCAGCCGCGCGGACCCACATACACGGAATCGGCGCCGCGCTCGAAGGAGGCCATCGCCATCGCGAGCGTGCCTCCGGGGGCCATCAGGATCGTCATCGTTCACCTCACTGGAGGAGCCCGGCGGAGAGCCAGGCGGACGGTGGAAGGTCGTGGCGAGCGCGCTGCGGCGCGCCGTCGAGCAGGGCCGCGAGCCGCTGCAGCGCACCCGTCATGGCGGGCGCCCACGGCAAACCGACGCGCGCGAGCCACTTGCGGCGGAGCGCGGCGCCGGCCGGGGTGCAGAGCGAGACGCCGCTCACCCGCGACCACAGCGCGGCGTCGGTGCGCAGGCGCTCGGCGGCGGCAGCGGCGGAGCGCGCGAAGGCCTCCGCCCGTCCGTGATCCGCCCGCAGCAGCGCCTCGTGGAACACGAAGAAGGTCGAGGGCACGAGGCACGAGGTTCCGGGCAGCGTCGCAAGCGACTCGACAAGATCGCAGACTTCACGGAACTCGCCGTCGGCCACCAGCGTCGGCACCTGGTGCCAGTAGAGCAGCGCCGCGTCGAGCTCGCCGCCCGCGAGCGCCTCGCGCAAGGCGCTCTTGGAGCCGGTGACCACGCAGCTCGACACGCCGGCGGGGTCGAAGCCATGGCGCTGTCGGCACACGGCGCGCAGCAGGAGCCAGTTCTTGTCCTGAGCATGGACCACGCCGATACGCTTGCCGGGCAGATCGGCGAGCGTGCGCAGCTCGCCGTCGCACGGGGCGACGAGGCCGCCGAAGATCGCACCGTAGGGCGCGACGGCCACCAGCGGCAGCCCCCCCGCGCGATGACGGGCGAGGGAGAGCCAGTCGGTGTCGATGAGGTCCACCGCGCCGGCGATCAAGCGCGCCTCGGTCGCCTGGCAGCCGCCGCGCATGCGGTCGTCGCCGAGTTGCAGCGACAGGCGGTAGCCGTTGGCGTGGTCGAGGCCGCAGGCGGTGATCGCGCGCATCAGCCAGGCGCCGCTGCCGGTCGCCTCGAAGGCCGCCCGCAGCTCGGGCAGCCCGTCGCGTGCGTCGCGCGGCAGCTCACGCGACATAGCTCGCCGCCCGGTCCATCAGGGTGTCCACGCGCCGGCTCTTCTCGCGCACCCAGCGCAGGCGCAGCTCGGCCAGCTCCTCGGCGTGGTGGCCGAGATCCCGGACGCCCGCGACGACCTCGTCGATCGACTTGCGGTAGAAGCGCACCAGGTCGCGGATCATGGCGACCGGACGCTCGCGCCCGGAGAGCTTGAAGCAGGTGACGCCGGCCGCCAGGAAGGCCGGCAGCTGGTCGAGCATCAGGCGCGCGTCCCGGCGCAGCTTCAGCTCGTGGGGCACTGCCCCCGGAACCCCGAAGTCCCAGTTGGCCTGGCACACCCGGTAGCACTCCTTGGCGCCGCGGTTCGCGCTGCCGTGGAAGTCGCGGCTGCCCTCGATCTCCAGCCAGTCGCGAAAGCGCAGGTAGCTGCTCATGATGCACTTGCCGGGGCAGACCTTTCCGGTCTGCACCGTCTCGAACAGGAAGGTCTCCAGCCCGATGTCGCTCGCGCGGCGCACCGCCTCGATCTCGGCCACGTCCCAGCGGTAGGGCAGGATGATCACGTCGGCGCCGGCGTCGCGGTAGAAGGCGGCGTCGCCGGCGTTGCTGATGCCGCTGCCGATGCTGACGTGCAGCACCGTCTCCGGCAGCTCGCGGCGCAGGGCGCGCAGCAGGCCGACGTCGGTGACGATGAAACCCGAGGCGCCGTCGGCGGCGTAGCCGAGCGCCTTGTCCACGAAGCGGCCGAAGTCGTAGGGCGTCGGGTAGGTGTTGAGCACCACCCGCAGCTCGGCGCCGCGGGCGGCCGCGTAGGCGGCGGCCTCGCGGATCGCCTCGTCGCTCATCTCCGACTCGTAGGGCCGGCGCGAGAAGCCGAGCGGGCCCACGTAGATGATGTCGGCGCCCTCGTCCACCGCCGCGCGGGCCATCTCCAGCGAGCCCGCCGGAGCCAGCATGCGGGCCGTCATCACGCTCTCCCGACGTAGCGCTGGCCCGCGCCCTCGAAGTAGTAGCCGTTGCACAGCCCCTCGCGGGCGAGACCGGCGAGGGTCGCGAGCGCGGGCGCGAAATCGTCCGCGGGCTCGCCGGCGAAGGCGCGCCCGAGCGCGTCGCGGTAGATGCGCCCGACCGCCTCGGCATAGCCCTGCGCCTCGCCCTTGTTGTGTACGTAGAAGTGCCGGAGGCCCATGCCGGCGAGCTTCGCCGCGTGCTCGACCATGCACAGGTCCTTGCCGGAGAGCGTCATGCGCCCGGTGTCCTTGAGCGACCAATCGGCGCGGCTGCCGTCGCCGCGGCCGCGCTTCAGCCAGTGCTCCTGAGTGCACTGGTAGGAGCAGGCACCCTCCCCGCAGCCGCCCCCCTCCTCGCTGTGCTCGAGGATGAAGCAGGTCTCCGAGATCACCAGGGGGATCTTGCCGTGCACCGGTACCAGCACCTCGACCTCGGCGTGCTCGGCGATGTAGCGCACCTCGTCGAGCGAGAGCTCGGGATTGGGATAGACGCGGGTCACGCCGTACTGCTTGAGCACCTTGGCGGTCTCGTGGGTGTACAGGTTGCCGAACACGCCCAGGTGGATGGGGAGCTCGCAGCCGCGCTCGCGCAGCATGCGCAGCACACCCAGGTTGTGCACCTCGAGCGCGTCGAAAGGCAGCCCGAGCGCGGTGTCGATGAGGTCCCCCACCCAGTCGAGGTCGTCGTTGCCCGGCACCGCGTAGAGCCGCAGGTAGGCCTTCTGCCCGCGCGCGCGGGTGATCTCCAGGCCGGCTTCCAGCAGCTCGGCGTGGGAGCTGAAGTTGTTGGGGTACTCGGGACAGGAGAAGTCGCCCAGGTAGAGCGCGTCGTAGGCGGAGAAGTCGCCCTCGCGCAGTTCCTTCAGATTGCCGACGTCGGTGGATAGCTCGAACATGTTGCGTCTCCTCACAGGGGGGTGGCGGCCACGCGCCGGGATTCGTCGATCGCCTGGCGCAGCAGGCGGTTGTCGCGCTTGTTGCGCTCGGTCATCCAGCGCCCGCGCAAGACCTCGAGCTCGGATGCGAAGGGGCCAAGATCGGGGTGGTCGGAGCCGAGAATGGTGTCCACCGCGCGCCGGTAGACCCGAACGATGTCGCACACCAGCCCCGCCGAGCGGTCGCGGCCGGGCACCTTCAGGCAATCGACGCCGGCGGCGAGGTAGGCGGGCAACTCCTCCAGCCACAGGGCGGGATTCGTCTTGATGGTCATCGGCAGGCGGTAGTCGATGTCGCCGACGTTGAAGTTCCACTCCGTCTGGCAGACCCGCAGGCAGTCGCCGCCGCGGGAGGCGGAGCCGAAGAAGTGGTCCTTGCCCTGGGCGTCGAGCCAGCGTCGGAAGCTGAAGTAGCTGCTCATGTTGCATTTGCCCGGGCAGATCTTCCCGCCCGAGGGCGTCTTGAACAGGAAGACCTCGATGCCGACCTTGCCCGCCTGCTTGATCTTGGCGATCTCATCCACCGACAGGCGGTAGGGCAGCACGACGTAGTCCGCGCCGATCTCCCGCAGGAAGCGCACGTCCTCGTAGTTGGTGATGCCGCAACCCACGCTGGTGTGGATGTTCACCTGGGGCAGGCGCTCCTTCACCAGCCGCATCGCCCCGATGTCGCTCACCATGAAGCCCTGCGCGCCCCAGCCCGCGTAGCGCTCGACGCGCTCGACGAACATCGGCAGCTCGGTGGAGCTCGGCAGCGTGTTCACCACCACGCGCACCTCCTTGCCGCGCGCGGCCGCGTAATCGATCGTGTGGCGGATCTCGTCGTCGTCGAGCTCGTCCTGGGCGCCACGCCGGCTCCAGCCGACCACGCCGACGTACACCGCGTCCGCGCCCTCGTCGAGCACCGTCTTCGCCATCTCCAGCGTTCCGCCGGGGGCCATCATCATCACCATCTCGCTCGTCTCCTTCAGACCGGGACTGTCGCCCGGGATGGGTGGTCCTCGCGCACCAGCTCGCCGAGCACGGCGAGAAAGCGTGCGTTTTCCTCGGGCAGGCCGACGCTCACCCGGATGTGGCCGGGCAGGCCGTAGCGCGCCATGCACTTCACCGCCACGCCGCGGGCTGCGAGCCGCGCCAGCGCGTCGCGCGGGCCGCGCAGCAGGACGAAGTTCGCCGCCGAGGGAACGAAGGCGAGCCCCAGGCGCGCCAACCCCGCCGTGAGCACCTCGCGCTCGCGGGCGTTGGCCGCGACGCTGCGCCGGGCGTGCTCCTCGTCGGCGAGCGCCGCGAGCGCCGCAACCTGGGCGAGCGAGCCCACGTGGTACTGCGGGCACAGCGCCGCGAGCCGCCGCACCACCGGCTCGGGCGCAAAGCCGTAGCCGACGCGCAGCCCGGCGAGGCCCTCCACCTTGGAGAGCGAGCGCAGCACGAGCACCGGCCTGCCCGCCCGCACGTCGCCGACGCCGTCGATCAGCGCGCGCCCGACGGCGTAGTCGCGGTAGGCCTCGTCGAGCAGCAGCACCGCGCCGGACGGCAGCGCATCGCACAGGCGGCGCCAGTCGGCGGGACGCATCAGGGTGCCGGTGGGGTTGTGGGGCGAGGCGACGACCACGAGCCGCGTCGAAGGGGTGAGCCGCTCGAGGAAAGCCTCGATGCGATAGCAGGCGCCGTCGAGCGGAACCGTGACGACGCGGGCGCCCACTCGCTCGGCCGCGGAGCGATAGGCAGGAAAGGCGGGATCCGGAATGAGCACCTCCCCGCCCGCACCGGCGAGGCTGCGCATCGCCAGGTCGATCAGCTCGCAGGCGCCATTGCCGATCAGCACCTGGGAAGGGGCAAGCTCCGCCCGCCCGGCCAGCAGGCCGCGCAGCTCGGCGGCGTCGAGTGGGGGATAGCGGTGCAGTTGCCCCAGCACCCGCGCCATGGCGGCGCGCGCCCGCGGCGACGGGCCGAAGGGGTTCTCGTTGCCGGACAGATCGATGCGGGCGCATGCGCCGTAGTGGGCGCGGATCGAGTCGACCAGCGCGGGATCGGGTACCGCCTTCGGCCGCAGCGAGCGGACCCGGACGAAGGCCTCATCCAGCGGCATGCCCTCGTGTTCGTGCAGAAAGCAGGCCGCGAGCGCCGGGGAGCGGGAGATCCCCATCTCGCAATGGAGCAGCACCCGCTGGCCGGCTGCGGCACGCTGGGCGAGGAAATCGACTGCGGTGCGGATCGTCCCCGCCGGAAGGGGTGCGCGATCGGCGACGGCGAGGCTCAGCTGCAGTGCGACTTCCGCCGGCCGGGAGAGCGGCGCGAGCGAGAGCAGGGCGTCGATGCCGGCCGCGCGCAAGGCGGCTCCGTCTGCGGCATCGGCTCGACTCCCCACGGCCAGCCATGGCGTCACGAAATCCATCTGGCACACCTCCGCGTTCCCGTTCGGCAAGAGGCATCCAGACTAAGGCGGCGCCCGGCAGCGCAAGTCGGGTCGATCAGGAGGCGCCGGTCATGATTTTCTGCAAAACCATGTTAAGAGAATGGTTACCTTCCTGCCCGGCGCCCGCTCCCGCCGGGCCGGCGTCAGACGGAGGGCAGGCGCCGGCGGCGGCGCCACTCGCCGAAGGTCAGCAGCCCCAGGGCGAGAAAGCCGCTCATCCCCGCCGCCAGGGTGAGCGGCGAATCCCACAGCAGGGGCACCAGCACGCCGGCGGTGATCGCGTTCAGCCCCACGTGGAGGAAGCTCAGGCAGCTCGAGGCGAGCCCACGCCGCGCCGGAAAGAGGTCGAGCGCGAGCAGGGTGAGGCTGGGCATGCCCAGCGACATGCCGAAGCTGTAGAGCGCGATCGGCGCCACCGACCACGGCAGCCCCGGCGCGAGCAGGGCCGAGACCGCGACGTTCGCGACGGCCGCGCCCATCATGAGGGCGAAGGCCAAGCCGATCGTCCGCTGGGGCGTCCAGCGCCCGGCCAGCCGTCCCGACAGCGCCGCCCCCGCCATGAAGCCGCCCACCATCGGCACGAAGAGCCAGCCGAACTCGTTCGGGCCGAGCCCCAGGTGGTCCATCACGAAGCGCGGCGCACCGAGCACGTACACGAAGAAGCCATTGAAGTTGAACGCGATGGCGGTGGCGACCAGCAGGAAGGCCGCGCTGCCGAGGACCGCGCCGTAGGCCCGCGCGAGGCTCACCGGGTGCAGCGGGTGTCGCGCCTCGGGCGCCAGCGTCTCGGGCAGCTCGCGCCAGCTCGTCCAGGCGAGGAGCGCGCCGAAGCAGGCGAGGAAGACGAAGATCGAGCGCCAGCCGGCCACGGTGAGGAGCACGCCGCCCACGAGCGGCGCCACCGCCGGCGCGATGGCGAAGATCACCGTGACCTGCGCCATGAGCCGCTGCGCCCGCGCGCCCTCGTGCAGGTCGCGGATCACTGCCCGGCCGACGACCATCCCGGCGCCGGAGCTCAGGCCCTGCAGCGCGCGGCCCGCCCACAGCCACTCGATGGAGTCCGCCGCCGCGCACACCATCGAGGCCGCCGCGAAGAGGCCGGTCGCGACCAGGATCACCCGGCGCCGCCCGTAGCGGTCGGCGAGCGCTCCATGCCACAGCACCATGAAGGCGAAGGTCGCCATGTAGGCGGTGAGCGTCTGCTGGATCTCCATGGACGTGGCCCCGAGCGCCTGGCCCATGGCGGGAAAGGCCGGCAGGTAGGTGTCGATCGAGAAGGGGCCGAGGGCGGCCAGGGCGGCGAGCAGCCAGGCGAGCCGGCGGGACGATTCAGGCATGAGTTCTCTCGTGGGGGCAACCGGCGCGCGCGCGGCATATTCGCAGCCCGGATGGAGCCACGGCGGAATCCGGGGAGGGCGGCGCAGCGGCCGGCACCGGCCCCGGATTCCGCTCCTCCATCCGGGCTACATGTTCCACCCCCGCCGGTACTGGACCGCCTCGGCCACATGGGCCGCGCCGACGCACCCGGCGCCGGCGAGGTCCGCGATCGTGCGGGCCACCCGGAGGATGCGATGATAACCGCGAGCGGACAGATCGAGCCGCTCGATCGCGTGCGCGAGCAGTGCGCGGCCTTCGGTGTCGGGCGTGCATAGCGCCTCGACCCGCCCCGCCGGCAGACGCCCGTTGGCCACCCCCTGGCGCCCGCGCTGCAGCGCCCAGGCCCGCACCACACGCTCGCGCACTGCGGCGCTCGGCTCGCCTTCGGGCTGCGCCAGCAACTCGGCCCGGTCGAGAAGCGGCACCTCGACCATCACGTCGATGCGGTCGAGCAGCGGCCCGGAAAGCTTGCCGCGATAGCGCGCGATCTGGTCCGGCGTGCACCGGCAACGTCCGCCGGGCGCGCCCGCCAGCCCACAGGGACAAGGATTCATCGCGGCGACGAGCTGGAAGCGGGCGGGAAACTCGGCGCGCCGGCGCGCCCGCGACACGGTGACGACACCGGTCTCGAGCGGCTCGCGCAGCGCCTCCAGCACGCGCCGATCGAACTCCGGGAGCTCGTCCAGGAAGAGCACGCCGTGATGGGCGAGGCTGATCTCCCCCGGCCGGGGATCGCCGCCGCCGCCCACCAGCGCCGCGACGGAGGCCGAGTGATGGGGCGCGCGCCAGGGCCGCTGCGCCCACCGTGCCGGATCGAAGCCGCCCTCGATCGACTGCACCGCTGCGCTCTCGGTGGCTTCGCCCTCGTCCATGGGCGGCAGCAGGCCCGGCAGGCGCTGGGCGAGCATCGACTTGCCGGTGCCCGGCGGCCCGAACATCAGTAGCGCATGCTGCCCCGCCGCCGCGACCTCCAGCGCGCGCCGGGCCTGCAACTGCCCCTTGACCTCGGCCAGGTCCGGCACGGCCGAGGGCCGCCTCTCGCCCTGCGGTGCGGGGTGCGGCGCCAGCGGCCCGTGGCCGTTGAGGTGGGCGCATACGGCGAGGAGGCTACCCGCGGCGAGCACTGTCCCGTTGGCGGCGAGCGCGGACTCGTCCGCGTTGGCCGGCGGCACCACCAGCGCACGCCCCGCCCGGCCCGATTCCAGCGCCACAGCGAGCGCGCCGCGCACCGGACGCAGCTCGCCGTTCAGCGAAAGCTCCCCGACGAACTCGTGGCGGCCGAGGGCGGAGGCGTCGATCTGGCCCGACGCCGCGAGGATGCCCAGGGCGATCGGCAAGTCGTAGCGGCCGCCTTCCTTGGGCAGGTCGGCGGGCGCCAGATTGACCGTGATGCGCCGCTGCGGGAATTCGAACTGGGAGGTGACGATGGCCGCCCGCACCCGGTCACGGGCCTCGCGCACCTCCGTGTCGGCGAGCCCCACCAGGTTGAAGGCGGGCAGCCCGTTGGCCAGGTGCACCTCCACCGTCACCTCGGGCGCGTGGATGCCCACCAGGGCGCGGGTGCGTACGACGGCGAGCGACATTCATGCCTCCGGAATGGACCGGAGGCAGTCTACCGAACAAACGGGAAATGACGAAGGGATAATCGGCCGAGGACGCCGACTCCGGGGCTACTCGGTATCGCGCTCGGTGCGCTCGCGGGTGAGCTCGGACTCGAGCGCGGCCACCCGCAGCTCCAGCTCGGCGAGCTTCTGGCGGGTGTGCGCGAGGACTTCGCGCTGCACGTCGAACTCCTCGCGTGTGACCAGATCGAGCTTGCCGAACGCGCTGCCGAGCAGCGCCTTGACGTTCTTCTCGATGTCGCGGGCGGGGCTGCTCGCGGCGAGCTCCGAGAGCTTGGCACCAAGTTCGTCGAGGATGCGGGGTGCGGTCATGGCGGCGCCTTTCTTTCATCGCTACGGAATGACCGCAGTTTAGCACGTCGCCCGCGGCGGCCGTGGCGGCGCGGGAGGGGTCGACGCACCACAATTGTGCGCAATTCCCATCGCTGTGCGCGCGCCTCGACACCGCCCGCCTCGGCCGGAGCCGTCCGCCCCTCGGGCGTCGACGGCGCCGGGTCCCGCCGGCAACGCGTCGAGACGGTGCGCGCGCGCACCGTGGTGCTCCCCTGAAGCCGATCTCGCACCAGCTTGGTGCGGCAAGGCCGGCCAGGAGCCCCGCCCGGCTTCCCGAACACCCCCTCAGAATTTCCGTGAATCGCCTGAAACCCGCACCACAAAAGGGCTTCAGCGATTTTTCAGGCGTCTGGCACGGTACGTGCTGAAGGGAGCTCGCCGAATACACAAACCCGCTCTAGGAGCAAGACATGCACAAAAGCAAACTCAGCATTGCCCTTCTCGCCGCGCTGCCGATGCTCGGTTCGGGCGCCGTCCTGGCCGAGGACAGCCCGATCAGCGCGAACGTGACCCTCGCGTCCGACTACGCCTACCGTGGTATCAGCCAGACCGACGAGAAGCCCGCGATCCAGGGCGGGTTCGACTACGCGCACGCCAGCGGCTTCTACGTCGGCGTGTGGGGCTCGAACGTCTCCTGGCTGAACGACATCGCGGCCTCGACCTCCACCGGCAACAGCCTGGAGATCGACGTCTACGGCGGCTACAGCACCGAGCTGGGACCGGTCGGCCTCGACGTGGGCGTGCTGCACTACAACTACCCGGGCAACTACAACTCGACCTGGCGTGCCGAGACCGGCATGGAGAACCCGAACACCACCGAGGGCTACGTCGCCCTGTCGTGGGAGTTCCTGACCTTCAAGTACTCGCACGCCTTCACCGACCTGTTCGGCCTGGCCGACTCGGACGGCAGCCGCTACTACGACCTCGGCGCCGAATACGAAGTGATGCCCGGCCTCGTCGCGAGCGCCCACTTCGGCCGCCAGTACGTCAAGGGCAACTCGATGGACTCGTACAACGACTGGAAGGTCGGCGCCACCTACTCGATGCTCGGCGTCGATCTCGGCCTGCACTACGTCGACACCGATCTCTCCGGTGGCGGCGTGGTCGGGGAGCGGGTCATCGCTTCCGTGAGCAAGTCGTTCTGACCTTGTTCTGCCGTGGCGGGGCCGTGTGCCCCGCGTAATTGAAAGGAAAACAGCCATGAAATTCGTCACCGCCATCATCAAGCCCTTCAAGCTCGACGAAGTGCGGGAAGCGCTGTCCGCCATCGGCGTGCAGGGCATCACCGTGACCGAGGTGAAAGGCTTCGGCCGCCAGAAGGGCCACACCGAGCTCTACCGCGGCGCCGAGTACGTCGTCGACTTCCTGCCCAAGGTGAAGATCGAGGCCGCAATCAAGACCGACCTGCTCGAGCAGGTCATCGAGGCGATCGAGAAGTCGGCCGCCACCGGGAAGATCGGCGACGGAAAGATCTTCGTCTTCGATCTGGAACAGGCCATCCGCATCCGTACCGGCGAGACCGGCGCGGACGCGCTGTAAGGGAGGACCCCGAGATGAAGAAATTCCTGACGATGCTGGTGATGATGCTCGCCTTCGGCATGGCCGGCGGCGCTTTCGCCCAGGACGCCGCGGCCGAGGCCGCGCCGGTGGTGGAAGCCGCGGCGGCGGCGGTCGAGGCGGCTGCCGAGGCGGCCCCCGCGCCGGTGGTCGAGAAAGGCGACGTGGCGTGGCTGATGACCGCCACCCTGCTGGTGCTGTTCATGGCCCTGCCCGGCCTGGCGCTGTTCTACGGCGGCCTGGTGCGTTCCAAGAACATGCTCTCCGTGCTCATGCAGGTGATGGTGGTGTTCTCGCTGCTCACCATCCTGTGGGCCTTCTACGGCTACAGCCTGGCGTTCACCGAGGGCTCCGCGTTCATCGGCGGGCTCGACAAGCTCTTCCTGTCGGGCGTGACGATCGACAGCCTGGCCGACACCTTCACCGACAACGTGAAGCTGCCCGAGCTGGTCTTCGTCGCCTTCCAGGCCACCTTCGCCGGCATCACCGGTGCGCTGATCGTGGGTGCCTTCGCCGAACGGATGAAGTTCTCCGCGGTGCTGCTGTTCTCGGTGATCTGGTTCACCCTGGCCTACCTGCCGATCTGCCACATGGTGTGGGGTCCGGGCGGCCTGCTCCTCGGCGACGGCGCGCTCGACTTCGCGGGCGGCACGGTGGTGCACATCAACGCCGGTGTGGCCGGCCTGGTGGGTGCCTACATGGTGGGCAAGCGCATCGGCTTCGGCCGCGAATCCATGGCTCCGCACTCGCTGACGCTGACCATGGTCGGTGCCTCGATGCTGTGGGTGGGCTGGTTCGGCTTCAATGCCGGCTCCAACCTGGAAGCCACCTCGGGTGCGGCGCTCGCCTTCATCAACACCCTGGTCGCCACAGCCGCCGCGGTGCTGGCCTGGGCGCTGGGTGAAGCCATGTTCAAGGGCAAGCCCTCCATGCTGGGCGCCGCCTCGGGTGCCGTCGCCGGCCTCGTGGCGATCACCCCGGCCTGCGGCTCGGTGGGCCCGATGGGCGCCATCGTGATCGGCCTGCTCGCCGGCTTCGTCTGCCTGTGGGGCGTGAATGGCTTGAAGCGCATGCTCGGCGCCGACGACGCGCTCGACGTGTTCGGCGTGCATGGCGTGGGCGGCATCCTGGGTGCGATCCTGACCGGCGTTTTCACCGCCCCGGCCCTGGGTGGCACCGGCGGCGAGGATTTCTCGATCGCTGGCCAAGTCTGGATCCAGACCTATAGTGTGATCATCACCATCGTCTGGTCGGGTGTGGTCGCAGCAATCGCCTACAAGGTGGCGGACCTCTTCGTCGGCCTGCGCGTGCCGGAAGAAGAAGAGCGCGAGGGCCTGGACATCACGGCCCACGGCGAGACGGCCTACCACCACTGAGCGTCACGGCCGGGCCCTCTCCTCTGCCCGGCCCTTTAAGTGGGCGCCCCCTCCGGGGGGCGCCCATTCTTCGTTCGGCGACGTCGAAATCCGGGCTGCAGCGCCGGATTCGTAGCCCGGATGGAGCCCCGGCGGAATCCGCGACCGGCCGCTCAGCGGAACACGA
Organism: Azoarcus sp.; assembly: GCA_020725025.1. Taxonomy (GTDB): domain Bacteria; phylum Pseudomonadota; class Gammaproteobacteria; order Burkholderiales; family Rhodocyclaceae; genus Aromatoleum. The sequence goes on along the minus strand of DYFV01000012.1, from coordinate 34,131 downwards.
TCGTCTTGTTCCCGTGCACCAGCACCCGTCCTTCCAGGTGGTAGCGCAGGCCGCGCGCGAGCACCGTCTTCTCGATGTCCTTGCCGTAGCGCACCATGTCCTCCACCGAGTCGGAGTGGTCGATACGGATCACGTCCTGCTCGATGATGGGCCCCTGGTCCAGGTCCTCGGTGACGTAGTGGCAGGTCGCGCCGATCAGCTTCACGCCCTTGTTCCACGCCTGGTGGTAAGGCTTGGCGCCGACGAAGCTCGGCAGGAAGCTGTGGTGGATGTTGATGATCCGCCCGCCGTAGGCGGCGCACAGCGCGGGCGGAAGGATCTGCATGTAGCGCGCGAGCACGATGGTCTCGCCGCGCACCTCCTCGATGATGCGCTGGACCTCGGCGTAGGCGGCGTCCCGGGTGTCGGGGGTGACCGGCACGTGATGGAAGGGAATGCCGTGCCACTCCACGAAGCCGCGGAAGGTGTCGTGGTTGGAGATCACGCAGGGGATCTCCACATCGAGCTCCTTGGACTGCCAGCGGGCGAGCAGGTCGTAGAGGCAGTGCTCCTGCTTCGACACCAGGACCACCACCCGCTTCTTCACCGCGGAGTCGGTGATGGTCCACTCCATCTCCAGTTCTTCGGCGAGCGGGCGGAAACGCTCGCGGAACTCCGCCAGATGGAAGGGGAGCGAATCGGCCTTGATCTCGATGCGCATGAAGTAGCGCCCGACGGCCTCGCCCTCGCGGGGCGGCTCCGCGTGCAGCGATGTCTCGAGGATCCAGCCGCGGTGCTCGGCGATGAAGCCCGATACGCGCGCCACGATCCCGACCCGGTCGGGGCAGGAGGCGGACAGGGTGTAGAAGCGTTCGCGATGCATGGTCTGCGGATCCTTTGTCGTTCCTTGCCGGTCACCGACCGGTATCGCGCGGCACGGCGCGCAACACGGCGCTTGGTTCGCCGTTCAGCACCTTGAGCAGCTCGGCGCGCGCCAGCTCGGGCGAGAGCCCCTGGACGGCGAGGCGCTCCATCAGCTCGCTGAAGCGCGCCCGCCGCCGCTCTCCGGCCGCGCTCGTATCCCTGCGGTCGTTGAAATTGTCCATCAGCGTCGAGCCGCAGATGCAGTTGCGGAAGAGCTCGACGATCACGCGGCCGTCCTCGTCGTGCGACTGCTTGAGGCCGCTCGCGCCGCTCGCCACCCGGCCGGTGCGGCGCAGGTAGTCGTCCACGTCGGCGAACACTTCGCCGCAGTTCGCGCAGCGCTTGGGAAAGGCACCGGCGGCGAGCTCCTGGAGGCCGGCATAGAGCCCGGCGTCGAGCCCACCGGCGCCTTCCGGCGCCCTCGCCCCCATGTCCTCCGCCCTCAGGCCACGCGCGCGAAGGCCTTGTCGATCTCGCCGCGCAGCGCGGCGTAGTCGCGCACCACCGGGAACTGCGGGAACTCGCGCACCACGTTCTCCGGCGGATGGAAGAGGATGCCTCCGTGCGCCTCGCCCAGCATGGCGGTGTCGTTGTAGGAGTCGCCCGCGGCGACCACCGTGAAGTTGAGCTCCTTGAAGCGCTTCACCGCCTCGCGCTTCTGGTCGGCCATGCGCAGGTGGTAATTCACCAGGATGCCTTTCTCGTCGGCCTCCAGCCGGTGGCAGAACAGCGTCGGCCAGCCGAGCTGCTGCATGAGCGGCTTGGCGAACTCGTAGAAGGTGTCCGACAGGATCACCACCTGGTAGCTCGCGCGCAGCTCGTCCAGGAACTCGCGCGCGCCGGCCATCGGGCCCATGCTGGCGATGACCTCCTGGATGTCCGGCAGGCCCAGCTTCTTCTCCGCCAGGATGCCCAGCCGATACTTCATCAGCGTGTCGTAGTTCGGTTCGTCGCGGGTGGTGCGGCGCAGCTCCGGAATGCCGGTGCGCTCGGCGAATTCGATCCAGATTTCGGGGACGAGCACGCCTTCGAGGTCGAGACAGACGATCTGCACGGATGGGCCTTTGCGGGAGGTGGCGGAAACGGGCGTCGATTCTACCATCGGCCCCCGGGACCGCGTTCAGAGCGCGAGGAGGTTGCGCGCCGCGAGCCCCTCGGCGGCAAGGTGCGCCAGGAGCTGGCGCTGGTGCTCGAAGTCGCGGGTCTCCATCTGCAGGATGATCTCCGTCATGCCCACCGCCACGTGCAGCTCGCCGCGCCGGTGCTCCACGTGGCGCACATTCATGCCGAGCTCGGCCACGGTGCGCAGGACGGCGAGCAGCTGCCCCGGCGCGTCGGGAATCGTCACCGCCACGCACATCAGCCGCCCGCTGGAGGCGAGCCCGTAGTCGATGGAGCGCCCCACCACGGTCATGTCCACGTTGCCCCCGGAGATCACCACGGTGACCCGGTCCTCGGCCCCGAACGCGATCTTCTTCTGCATCAGCGCGGCGAGCCCCACCACGCCCGCGCCCTCGCCGATGGTGCGGGTGCGCTCGAGCAGCGCCACGATGGCCTCGGCGATGGCGTTGTCGTCCACCGTGACGATCTCGTCCACGTAGCGGGCGATCACCTGGCGCGTAAGCTTTCCCGGACGCTTCACCTTGATGCCGTCGGCGATGGTGTGGGCGCCGGGCGCCGCCGCCTCCAGGGAGCCGTCGGCGAGAAAGCGCCGCCACGGCGCGATCGCCTCGGTCTGCACGCCGACCACCCGGATCGCCGGGTTCTGCAGCTTCAGGGCCAGCGCGACGCCCGAGATGAGCCCGCCCCCGCCCAGGGGCACCACCACGAGGGTGGTGTCGGGCGCGTCCTCCAGCATCTCCAGGCCGCAGCTCGCCTGGCCGGCGATGACGTCCCAGTCGTCGTAAGGATGGATGAAGGTGAGCCCTTCGGCCTGCGCGAGGCGCAGCGCCTCGTCGGCCGCCTCCTCCAGGTTCTCGCCGACGAGACGCACGTCCGCACCCAGCTTGCGGCAGGCCTGGATCTTGGTCAGCGGCGCATTGGCGGGCATCACCACCACCGCGCGCAGGCCCACCTGGGCGGCCGCGCGCGCCACGCCCTGGGCATGGTTGCCCGCCGAGGCCGCCACCACGCCGGACGGGCGCGGACGGGCCTCCAGGAGCCGCCCGATGCGGTGGGTCGCGCCGCGCAGCTTGAAGGAGCCGGTGCGCTGCAGGTTCTCGAGCTTCAGGCGGATCGGCACCCCCAGCTCCTCGGAGAGGGGATCGTTCTGCCACTGGGCGGTATGCACCACGGCGTCGCGGATGCGCTCGCGCGCGGCGAGCAGGGCGGGCAGATCGAGCGGCAAGGCGGACGAGGCGGTCATGCGGATTCCCCCGGGGCGCGCGGACGGGCGCCCGCCTGCATTCTCCCGTGCCGGCATTCCTTTCCGCAATGCGTGAACACGCTCACGCCGGACCACCGATCGGTTGGACCCGGCCGGGCAGGCCCGTCCATAATCCCACTCCACCGCTGCGGTTATTCATCTCGCGTCCATGATCAAGCTCATCGGCATCGACCAGCTCGAACCAGGCATGTACGTGCATGACCTGAACTGCGGCTGGCTCGATCACGACTTCCTGCGCAACCGCTTCGCGGTGAAGGACGCGGCCACGGTGGAGAAGGTCCGGGCGACGGGGGTGCGCGAGCTCTACATCGACACCGCGCGCGGACTGGACGTAGCCGCGGCGCCCACCCGCGAGGCGGCCCGCCAGGCGGTGACCGAGGAACTGCACCGCATCGCCGAAGCACCCGCATCCCCGCGGCCCGCCAGCTTCGCCGAGGAACTCGCCCGGGCGCGCGGCCTCCATCGCAGCGCCCACCGTATCGTGCGGCGCATGATGCACGACCTGCGGCTGGGCCGGCAGATCGAGATGGAGAAGGTCGAGCCGCTGGTGGACGGCATCGTCGCCTCCATCTTCCGCCAGCCCGACGCCCTGCTGCCGCTGGCGCGCCTCAAGCGGCACGACGACTACACCTACCTGCACTCGGTATCGGTGTGCGCCCTGATGACCACCTTCGCCCGGGAGCTCAAGCTGCCGCGCGACACCATCAAGGAGCTCGCCCTCGGCGCCCTGCTCCACGACGTGGGCAAGGTGAAGATCACGGAGACGATCCTGAACAAGCCCGGCAAGCTCACCGAGGCCGAGTTCGAGCACATGAAGTCCCATGCCGTACAGAGCAAGCTCATCCTGCTCGATACGGTGGGGGTGAGCGGCATCGCCACCGAGGTCGCGGCCCAGCACCACGAACGCTACGACGGCAGCGGCTACCCCAACCGGCTCGCCGCCGAGGCGATCAGCCCCGCGGGGCAGATGGCGGCCATCGTCGACGTCTACGACGCGATCACCTCGAACCGCGTCTATCACCACGCCATCGCTCCCACCGAGGCGCTGAGCAAGCTCCTCGAATGGAGCCGCTTCCACTTCAAGCCCGAGCTGGTGCACGCCTTCGTGCGCGCCATCGGCATCTATCCGAGCGGCTCGCTGGTGCGGCTCGAGAGCGGGCGCCTGGCCGTGGTGCTCGAACAGCACGCGGACAAGCTGCTGCTGCCCTCGGTGCGGGTGATCTTCCACGCCTCCCAGGGGCACTACCTGCCCCCGGAGGTGCTCGACCTGCGCCATGGGGCCGACCGGATCGTCGGCTACGAGTCGTTCGAGAAGTGGAAGATCGATCCGGAGCGGTGGCTGGTGCCGTAGGCCCATCGGCCGGAACCCGGTGGACGGCCCATCGTCAGTTCAAGGAGAAGGCCCGCTGCCCACAGCAGAGGCGGAGCGGGCGCCGCGCGGCGGGCGCCGGTCCTCGTCGCGACGGGCTCCCGGCCGGCGACTTCGCCCCGGCAGGTGGCATCGGGTCGGCCATTCCGGGGATGAGACCAAGGAGAGGAACATGAAACGACAGACCGTGCTCGCGGCTGCCTCCCTCGCGCTGGCGCTGGGCCCGCTTGCCCCGGCATCGGCCCTCGCCGCAAAGAGCGGCAGCGAGGGCCACATTTCGCTCGTACCGGCGGAAATCGAGTGGAAGGACGCGCCGTCCATCGGCCCGGGCGCGCAGCTCGCGGTGCTGGAAGGCGACCTCAAGAAGGCCGAGCCGTTCACCTTCCGCATCAAGATGCCGCCGGACTTCACCATTCCCGCGCACACCCACCCGACGCACGAGCGGGTCACGGTGATCTCCGGCACGCTCCACCTGGGCATCGGCGAGAAGGCCGACCCGGCCAAGGCGCGCGCCTATCCCGAGGGCGCCGTGGCGGTGATGCCGCCGGGCATGCCGATGTACGCGTTCACCAAGGGCGAAGAGACGGTGATCCAGCTGCACGGCACCGGGCCGTGGGGGATCGAGTACCTGAACCCCGCGGAAGATCCGGCCAGGAAGCGGTGACCCCGAAGCGGCGGATTGCGTGCGCAAGCGGTCGAAGCCGCGAGCACCCGCCTCAGTCCGCCGGCAAGGCCTCCAGCTGCTCGGAGATCTCCAGCCAGCGCAGCTCCGCCTCGTCGATCCATGCGGCCAGTTCCGCCTGGCGCTTGAGCAGCGTCTGCAGCTGGGCCGCCTCCGGTCCGGTGTAGAGCCCGGGGTCGGCGAGGCGCGCGTCGAGGAGCTTCTTCTCCCCGTTCCAGCCGGCGAGCTTCTTCTCCAGCTGGTCGCGCTCCTTCACCAGCGGCCGGCGCGCGGCGAGGCGGGCCTGGCGCTCGGCGGCGGACTGCTCGCGCTCGGCGCGGCGCGCCGCCTTGTCGGCGCTGCGGTCGGGACATTTCGCCGCCGCACTCGCCGCGGCGCGGCGCTCGGCGAGCCAGTCGCGGTAGTCGTCCAGGTCGCCGTCGAAGGGCTGGATGCGGCCGCCGTCCACCAGCAGGAAGCGGTCGCAGGTCGCGCGCAGCAGCGCCCGGTCGTGGGACACCAGCACCATGCCGCCCTCGTAGTCCTGCAGGGCGAGGGTGAGCGCGTGGCGCATCTCCAGGTCGAGGTGGTTGGTGGGTTCGTCGAGGAGCAGCAGGTTCGGGCGCTGCCAGATCAGCAGCGCCAGCGCGAGCCGCGACTTCTCGCCGCCGGAGAAGCTGCCGCAGGGCGTCCCCGCCCCGGTGCCGGTCGCGTTGGCATCGCCCCGGAAATCGAAGCCGCCCAGAAAGTCGCGCAGCTCCTGCTCGCGGGTGCGCGGGTCGAGCCGCACGAGGTGCTGCAGCGGCGACTCGTCGGGGCGCAGCACCTCGAGCTGGTGCTGGGCGAAGTAGCCGATGGCGAGCCCCTTGCCCTCGGTGCGGCGGCCCTCGGCGAGCGGCAACTCGCCCGCCAGCAGCTTGATGAGGGTGGATTTGCCGGCGCCGTTGCGCCCCAGCAGCCCCACCCGCTCGCCCGGGCGCAGGGTTAGGCCGATGCGCTCGAGCACCCGGTGGGCGCCATAGGCGACCGCCCCGTCCTCGATCTGCAGCAGCGGATCGGGCGCGGCCGGGCCGTCGCGGAAGGCGAAGGAGAACGGCGTGTCGATGTGGGCCGCCGCGATGCGCTCCATGCGCTCCAGCGCCTTGATGCGGCTCTGCGCCTGGCGCGCCTTGGTCGCCTTGGCCCGGAAGCGCCGGATGTAGTCCTCGATGTGGGCGATCTCGCGCTGCTGCTTCTCGAACAGCGACTGCTGCTGGGCGAGGCGCTCGGCGCGCTGGCGCTCGAAATCGGAGTAGCCGCCGCTGTAGAGGGTGAGCCGCTGGCCCTCGATGTGGGCGACGTGGGTCACGCAGGCGTCGAGGAACTCCCGGTCGTGGGAGATCAGCACCAGGGTGCCGCGGTAGTCGCGCAGCCACTGCTCGAGCCACAGCACGGCGTCGAGATCGAGGTGGTTGGTCGGTTCGTCCAGGAGCAGCAGATCCGAGCGGCACATCAGCGCCTGGGCGAGGTTCAGCCGCATCCGCCAGCCACCGGAGAAGTCGGCTACCGGGCGCTCGGCGTCGGCCGGCAGGAAGCCCAGGCCGTCGAGCAGCGCCGCGGCGCGGGCGCGGGCGGCGTAGCCGCCGATCTCGTGAAGCCGCGCATGAAGCTCGCCGATATGCGCGGCCTCGGCCGGGTCGTGGGCGGCCTCGGCGGCGGCGAGCTCGGCCTCCACCCGGCGCAGCTCCGCATCCCCGTCGAGCACGTACTCGATGGCGGGCTGGGCGAGCGCCGGCGTCTCCTGGGCCACGTGGGCGACGGACCAGCCGGCGGGCATCTCCAGGTCGCCCTGGTCCTGGTGCAGCTCGCCGCGCAGCAGGGCGAAGAGGGTCGACTTGCCCGAGCCGTTCGCCCCGGTGAGGCCGACGCGCCAGCCGGGGTGGATCTGCAGCGAGGCGCCTTCGATGAGAACTTTGGCGCCGCGGGCGAGGCGCAGGTTGCGGAACTGGATCACGGTCAGCGTATCGACGGGCAAAGGCGTTATTCTACGCATCCCCCACTGCCGCAACGCCCGAAGCCGATGCCGTACCGCCTCCTGCCCTGGTTCCTCGCCCTCGCCGCCACTGCCGCCATGGCGGAGACCGACCTCGAACACGCCGAACGCCTGCTCGAGGAGGCCAAGGCGCTGCGCGCCCAGGCGGAGGAGACCTACCGCCAGGCAGAGCCCGAGTGCTACGAGCGCTTCCTGGTGAACCGCTGCCTCGCCCGGGCGAACGAGGCGCGCCTGGAGAAGGTGCGCGAGGCCCGCGCGATGGAGATCGAAGCCAACCGCATCAAGCTCGCCGAGAAGCAGCGCCAGGCGGCCGAGGCAGGCCGCATCGCCGGCGAGGGCCCGACCGGTCCGGCCGCACCCGCCGAATCCGTCGAGATCGTGCCCGATCCGGCGGCCGAGGCGCTGCGCCGCGAGCGCGAGGCCGAATCGACGCGCCTGGAGGCCGAAGCGGCCGCCGAGCGCCGCATCCAGGATGCCGAGAAGGCCGAGGCGCGCGCCCGGGCAGAAGCCGCCGCCGCCAAGCGTGCCGAGCAGGCGGCGCGGGACCGCGAGCGCTACGAGGAGCGTATCCGCCAGAAGCGCGAGGAGCTGCGGAACGGGAGCTGACACCGGCATCCGTAGTTTTGTAGCCCGGATTCCGCTCCGCTCGATCCGGGCTACACGTGCCGCACCGCCCACTCCAGGGCGTCTTCCAGCCGGTCGTTGCCCCAGAACAGCTCCTCGCCCACCCGGAAGCTGGGCGCACCGAACAGCCCCAGCTCGGCGGCGCGCTCGGTCTGACGGCGCAGTGCGAGCTTGTTCTCCGGCGTGACCGCTTCGGCCAGCAGGGGATCGGGCGACAGGCCCAGTCCGTGCAGGATGTCCGCGATCACCCCCGGATCGGAAATATCCCGGTCCTCGGCGAAGTTGGCGTGCATCACCCCGCGCGAAAACGCTCCCTCCGTGTCCGTGTGAGCCAGACGCAGCGCGACCCGGGCGGCGAGCAGGCCGTTGCGCGGAAACTGGCTCGGCACCCGGAAGGGCAGCCCGTACTTGGCCGCGAGCCGGGTGAGATCGCGCCACATGTAGCGCCCCTTGGGCGGGTAGATGTTGAACGGCGAGTCGTTCCATCCGAGCGCGAGGAACACCGGGCCGAGCAGGAAGGGCCGCCACACCACCTCCACGCCCGCCTCCCGGGCGAGCGGCTCGACGCGCATCACCGTGAGGTAGGAATAGGAACTGGCGAACTCGTACCACAGCTCCATCGTCGGTCGCGACATCTGCCTCTCCTGTCATCCTGTCCGGACTCCCGGCCTCGCAAGCCCCATTCCCGGCCGCCGCCGACAGCTTACGCCACCTGTGTCCGGCAGGTCTTCCGTAGCCCGGACGGAGTGCGACGAGATCCGGGGCAGGCGGCGCTTACGCCGCCCGGTGCATCCGCAGCCGCCCTTCAAGCGAGCGCGAGGCGGCGCTGCTCCAGCGCGGGTCGAAAAGGCCGGCGAACCGCCGCAGCCAGCCGCCGCTGCGTCTGGCCGGCACGGCCGGGCGCAGCAGGAAGTCGACCTCGCCGCCCGCGCTCATCGCCAGGCCGGACGGAAGTGTCATCGCGAAGGATTGGCCCGGCCCGAGCACGATGTCGCGGCTGTCGCCGTACTGGGTAAGCCACAGGCGGCCGCGCCGGACCGTCACTTCCATACCGGCGGCATGGTCGAGCAGGATCGCCTCGCGCGGTGCCAGGGTGATGCGGGAGATTTGCTTGCGGGTTTCCATGACAGCCTCCGTCGGGGCGTACCACGGATGCACTTTGTGCATCTATCCGGGTCGCCATGAACGGAGTATCGTCACGACGGTGAAGCCGTACAAACGGAAAAACGGCATCGTTTCGATGCGAAAAACTCATGCATAACCCGCTCCTGCGCCTACCCCCGCTCGACCCCCTGCGCGGCTTCGTGGCCGCCGCCCGCCACCTGAGCTTCACCCGCGCCGCCGAGGAGCTCCATCTCACCCAGTCCGCGGTCAGCCGCCAGGTCCAGACGCTGGAGTCGGCACTGGGCGTGCCGCTCTTCGTGCGCGGCATCCGCAGCCTCGCGCTCACGCCCGAAGGCGCTCGGCTCGCCTCGGCCGCGGAAGGATGGCTCGACGAGTACGCCCGCCTGGCCGAGGCTTTGCGCGCACCCGGCCCACGTCCTGTGACGGTCACCTCCAGCATCGGCATCTCGGCCTTGTGGCTGGTGCCGCGGCTCGCGCACTTCCAGGCGCAGCATCCGGACATCGATGTGCGGATCGCAGCGGGCAACCGGATCGTGGACCTGGCGCGGGAAGGAGTCGACCTCGCCCTGCGCTACTGTGCCGACCGGGACGCCCCGCCCGGCGCGGAGCGCCTCTTCGGCGAGACCGTCATCCCGGTGGCGAGCCCCGCCGTGGCCGCGCGCCGGCTCGACCGGGACACGCTGCCGCAGACGGTGCTGCTCGAGTTCGACGATCCGACCTACCCCTCGCTGCGCTGGCAGGAGTGGCTCACGGCCACCGGACTCGCCGACCTGCGGCCGCGCGCGGTGGTGGGCTACAACCATTACGACCAGCTGATCCATGCCGCCGTGGCGGGTCAGGGGGTCGCGCTCGGACGGCAGGAGCTCATCGACCACCTGCTCGCCGAGGGGCGGCTGGTGCCGGTGGGATGCGGGCGGCGGGTGGTGGAGGGGCGCGGCTACTGGCTGGTCCCGGGGCCGGGCGCGGAAAGGCCGGAGGTGGCGCGCTTCATGGAGTGGTTGAGGGGGGAGGCGAAGGGCCGACCCGAGAGCCCGTCGCTCTAGCGATCCGCCGGCACCTCGCGTGCCGCCACCGCAGGCTCCTGGGCCGGCCGGTTCGCGATCCAGATCCCCGCCCCCACCAGCCCCAGCGCCAGGAAAACCGCAGGCGTGAGCGCCTCGCCCAGCAGCAGCCCGCCGGACAGCACACCCATCACCGGCGTCAGGAAGGAGAACGAGGACAGGCGCGTCGCCGGGTAGTGGCGCACCAGCCAGAACCAGCCGAGATAGCTCGCCGAGGCGACGATCACGATCTGGAAGGCGAGGCTCCACCAAACCGCCGCGCTCGGCGCGAACACCCCCGGCTCGCCGAAGGCCAGCGACAGCGGCGGAAGGACGATGGCGGAGACCGCGAGCTGATAGAGCAGCGTCTTCTCGGCCGGCGCCCGTGCGAGGGGCGTCGCCTTGACGGTGAGGGTGGTGGCCGCCCACAGCACGGCGGCAACGAGGATCATCAGGTCGCCGATCCAGGCCTGGCCGGCCGGGCGCAGCAGGTTCTCCCCGAAGAGTGCGAGGACGCCGCAGAAGGCGAGCGCCATGCCGGTCCATTGGGCGCGGCGCATGTGCTCGTGAGGGAGCAGCCACACCGCGCCGAGGGCGACGAAGAAGGGCGCGGTGTAGAGGAAGATGATGCCGCGAGAGGCGTTGGTGTACTCCAGGGCCCAGAAGATCAGGGCGAACTCGCCGGCGAAGAGGAGCCCCGCCACGATGCCCGGCACGAGGGTGCCGTCGGCCGCCCACAGCCGCACGCCGCGCAGGCTCGCCCAGGCCCATACCAGCACGGTGGCGCCGATGGAGCGCAGCCCGGCCTGCCAGATCGGCGAGATGCCGGCGTTGGCGACCTTGATCGCCACCTGCTGCAGGCCCCACATGGCGCACAGGATCACCATGAGACCCATGGCGAGGCGGTCGAGATCGGAACGGTCGGGGGGCATGGGCTCAAGTTGTCGCAGTGTCGAACCGGCGGCGGATCGGACGCGATCGCCGCGTCACTCCACCACGGTGACCGGCCCGGTGCCGGAAGGGAACTGCAGGCGGGCGCGCATCTCCTTGGTGACCTCGATGCGTCCGTCGGCTGCCACGCGCAGCGCATGCTCGACGCCGTAGCGCGCGATGTACTCGCGCCACCGGTCGCCGGCGATGAATGCGGGCTTGCTCGCCACGTCGGAGAGCGTTCCCGCCCGCTCCTGCGGCGTCACCAGCACGGTGAGCGACTGCGTCTCGCGCGCCGGCTCGCCGGTGCGCGGATCGAGCAGGTGCGAAAAGCGCATGCCGTCGAGCTCGAAATAGCGCTGGTAGTCGCCGGAGGTCCCGATCGCCTCGCCGTCGTAGAGCGGCAGGGTGGCGAGGGGGCGCGGCTCGCGGGGATGCTGGATGCCCAGCCGCCACGGCGCGTCGCCCTTGCTGCCGAGCGCCATGACGTTGCCGCCGATGTTGATGAGCGCGTTGGTGATGCCCTTGTCGCGCAGGATGGCGGCGGCGCGGTCGAGCGCATAGCCCTTGGCGTAGCCGCCCAGGTCGAGCTGTACCGAGGGGTTGCGGCTCTCCACCCGCCTGCCTTCGATGATCAGGTCGCTCATGCGCGGGCGCTCCTCGAGCAGCGCCCGCAGGGCCTCGGGGTCGGGCCGGCGCGGCGTGAACTCCTCGCTGTGGAAGCCCCACAGGGCGACGAGGCCGCCCAGGGCCGGGTCGAACAGGCCGTCGCCCGTTTCGGCCAGCTTCTGAGCGTCGCGCAGCATGTTCGCCAGCTCCTCCGACACCTCGGCCGGCTCGCGCCGCTCGATGGCCTCGTTGAGCACGGTGAGCTCGGACGGCTCCCAGGCGTGATAGGCGTGGTGCAGCCGGTCGAACTCCCGCAGCACGGCCGCCATCGCGTCGCTCGCCAGCTCGTGCGACCCGCCGTAGACGGTGAGATCGACCCGGGTGCCGAAGACGTAGGCTTCCTGGTGGAAGAGCTGGGGGCGCGAACAGCCCGCCAGCAACCCCGCCAGCAGCGCGAGCAGGAAGAGCGCCCGCAGCGGGGCGCGGAAGAAGACGGCGCGCATCAGTTGCACGCCTGTTCGAGCTTGTCCATGAAGAGGGCGGGTACCGAGAATCCGGTCTGGGTGGTGATCTCCACGAAGCAGGTGGGACTGGTGACGTTGATTTCGGTGAGGTGGCCGCCGATCACGTCCAACCCCACCACCATCAGCCCGCGCTCCCACAGGATCGGGGCCAGGTGTTCGGCGATCTCGCGCTCGCGGTCGGTCAGCGGCATCGCCACGCCGCGTCCGCCCGCGGCCAGATTGCCGCGGGTCTCCCCCGCCTTGGGGATGCGCGCGAGGGCGTACGGTACCACTTCGCCGCCTATGATGAGCACCCGCTTGTCGCCTTCGGCGATCGCCGGCAGGTAGCGCTGGGCCATGATCGTGCGCGTGCCCTCGGCGGTGAGCGTCTCGATGATCACGTTGCGGTTCGGATCGTCGGCCCGCACCCGGAAGATCTGACTGCCACCCATGCCGTCGAGCGGCTTGAGGATCACGTCGCCGATCTGGTCGATGAAGGCATGGATGTCCACCGCGTCGCGTGCGACCAGCGAGCTCGCCATGAACTGGGGAAACTCGGTGATGGCGAGCTTCTCGGAGTGCTCGCGGATCGCGCGCGGATGGTTGAACACCCGCGCCCCGCCCGCCATGGCGCGCTCCAGCAGCCAGGTGGCGGTGATGTACTCGAAATCGAAGGGCGGATCCTGGCGCATCACCACCGCGTCGAAGGCGGCGAGCGGGGTAAGCTCGGGCTCGTCGAGCGAGTACCAGGCGCGGTCGTCGTCGTTCACCCGGATGGCGTGATTGCGCGCCGCCACCGCGCCCTCCGACCAGATCAGCGCCTCGCGCTGGATGGTGAAGAGCGAATGCCCGCGCCGCGCGGCCTCGCGCATCATCGCGATGCTGGAGTCCTTGTACGGCTTCAGGGCGTCGAGGGGGTCGAGGACGAAGGCGAGCTTGAGGGTGCGGGTCATGGGCGTTCCGATGGTCTAACGGCGCAGCGCGACAAGCTTATCAGGCCCGCTATCGCATATTGGAAGGTCCCTCCCCCCTTTGAAGGGGAGGGAGAAAACCCCGGCTAGACCAGCGCTTCCTCCACCGGCGCCGTCTCCTCGATCTCCACGGACGCCGCCAGCAGCGCCAATCGTGCCACCACGCCGTAGGCGTAGAAACGGTTAGGCGCCGCGTCCGGCCCCTGCTTGCAGTCGGGCAGGGTGCAGCAGGTTTCGAACGCGAGCGGCTTGAAGTGCATGCCGGGGGCGTTGAGGTTCTCGTCGCGGCCGCGCTCCGTGTGCACCCGGTAGAAGCCGCCCACCACATAGTGATCGATCATGTAGACGACGGGCTCGGCGACCGCGCCTTCCACCGTCTCGAAGGTGTGCACGCCTTCCTGGATGATCACCTCGTGCACCTGCAGACCCTCCTTCACCACCGCCATCTTGTTGCGCTGGCGGCGGTTCAGGCCGATCACCTCGGAGGCGTCCTTCACCGTCATCACGCCCATGCCGTAGGTGCCGGCGTCGGCCTTCACCACGACGAAGGGCGTCTCGTCGACGCCGTACTCGCGGTACTTCTCGCGGATGCGGGCGAGCAGCTGATCGACCTGGGCGGCGAGACACTCCTCGCCGGTGCGCTCCTGGAAGTTGATCTGTCCGCATACCCGGAACTCGGGGTTGATGTGCCACGGGTCGATGCCGATCACCTCGGCGAACTCGCGCGCCACGCGATCGTAGGCGGCCGCGTGCACCGACTTGCGGCGGGTGTGCCAGCCGGCATGCAGGGGCGGGATCACCCACTGGCCGTCGATGCCGGAGAGGATGGGCGGCACGCCGGCGGAGAGGTCGTTGTTCAACAGGATCGCGCAGGGGTCGAAGCCCTCGAGCCCCACCCGCCCGTCGTGGCGCACCAGCGGCTCGAGGGTCAGCGTGGCGCCGTCGTCGAGCTCGAGCGTGGTGGGCTCGGTGATGTCGGGGATCAGGGAGCCCACCCGCACCTGCAGCCCGGTGAGCTTCAGCACGTTCATGAGCTTCGCCACGTTCTGCAGGTAGAAGCGGTTGCGCGTGTGGTTCTCCGGAATCAGCAGGAGCTTGCGCGCATCCGGGCAGATGCGCTCGATGGCCGACTGCGCCGCCTGCACGCACAGGGGCATGAAGACGTCGTTGAGGTTGTTGAAGCCGCCGGGGAAGAGGTTCATGTCCACCGGGGCGAGCTTGAAGCCGGAGTTGCGCAGGTCGGTGGAGCCGTAGAAGGGCGGCATGTGGTCCTGCCACTGCACGCGCATCCACTGCTCGATCTCGCTCGCGTTGTCCAGGAAGCGGCGTTCCAGCTCGAGCAACGGGCCGGTAAGCGCGGTCGTCAGATGAGGAACCATGGGCTGTTCTCGAAAAAAGCGCCGCAGTCGGGGGCGGCTGCGGCGGCGGAAATTGATTGCGGGCAATATTACACCAGCCCGACTTCGCGCATGCCTACGCGTCAGACCGGCGCGAAGGCGAGAAACTCCGCGGGCAGGGGCGCGTTTTCCAGGCTGCGCTGGGTGAAGAGGTGGCGGCCGTCGCACACGAAGCCGAGGTCGGCCCAGTCCACGCCGTTCAGGGCGTCCCGGAAGTCCGCGAGATCGATGTCGCTGCGGCGCGGGAAGACGGCCAGCACCGAGCCGTCGTAGTGCGGGCAGTCGTGCAGGAAGAAGGGCGCGGCCGCGCGCGTCTTGCCGTTCACGTACACCCGAGGGCGGTCCGACTGGTGGTAGCCCCGGCCCCACTGCCACCAGTTCGACTCGTCGAAGTCCGCCACCCGGCGCGCGATGAGGCGGGCCTTGTGGGGCAGCAGCGCCGCCGGGGGCGGGTCGGCCGGGTCGATCCACAGCATGCGCCGCGTCTGGCCGGTGCGCACGGTGGACGAGCAGACGAAGTCGCGGTTGCCGAGCGCGGGATCGGCGTAAAGGTCGTCCGCCCCGGACACTGCGCCGACCTTGACGAAGGCGATGTCCGAGAGCCGCAGCGGGTAGTCGCCGCGGGCGAACATCAGGTGGCCCGCGCATTCCACGAGGTGACGCGTCTCCCACGCCGGCGCGGCGAGGGCGGGCGCGAGCGGCTGGCCGGCGCCGATCTCGGCGTAGCGCATGGTGCGCTCGAAGCAGCCCTTCTCGAAGCGCCAGATGAGGCAGTTGGGCACCGCGTCGTCGAACACCCGGGCGTCGCCGAGCTCGATGGCGTCGGTGATGGTGCCGGCCGTGAAGAGCAGGCGGTTGAGCTTCACCGCCGAGGTCGCCTTGAGGAAGTCCCGTGGCGTGATGAAGATGAGCTCGCCGCCCGGCGCGAGGTGGCGCAGGCACTTCTCGATGAAGAAGAGGTAGAGGTTGGAGCGCCCGTCGAAGTGCTCGGCGTGCAGCCGGTTGCGGGTGGCCGTCGGGATGTCCTGGAAGCGGACGTAGGGAGGATTGCCGATGACGGTTTCGAACTGCTCGCGCAGCGGATAGGCGAAGAAGTCGAGGTTCAGCGCGCCCGGCGGGCAGTGGGTCGGATCGCACTCCACCCCCACCGTGCCGGGCGGCAGATGGCGCAGGAAGGCGCCGTCGCCGCAGGCGGGCTCGAGCACGCGGCCGCGGTTGCGGCGAAGCGCGAGCATGGCGCGCACCACCGGCTCGGGCGTGAACACCTGGCCGAGGGCGGCGACGTCGCGCAGGCCGAGTCCCAGTTGGGCGCTCATGGACGGCGGCTCCGGTCGGGCCGGGCGGTGCGGCGGCAAGGGGAAGGGCAGGTCATCGGGAGGCGGATCGGCATGTGCGGCGGCCCGCGGATGATAACCGCGGCGCCGCCCCCGTGCGCATTCATCGAACGGCGGCACTGAATCCACCCAGGAGCGGGAGGTTCGCGGCTTCCGCCGCTCCTACGGAGGCCGGTCTGCGCTTGGGGGATGACGGCTGCCCGAGGTCCCTTCGCGCAGGGCGCGCCTTCACTTCTGCGGCAGCGTGCCGACGAACGCCATGCAGCGCTCCACCCAGCGCGCGAGCTCCGCGTCCCCGTCTATCCCCTCCGGCGCCACGTATACGTAGCCACGCATCGGCCGCCCGGTGAAGTCCATCTCGCGCACGTGCGGCTCGGCGAGCGCGGCCTCGTAGCCCGCCGGCCCGACGCGCGCCATCAGGGTCTCGCCCAGCAGGCCCACGAACATGTGGCCGTTCAGCATGAAGGCGAGGCCGCCGAACATCTTGCGCTCGGTGACGCCGGCGCGCCGGCCGATGACCGCCCTCACCCGCTCCGCCAAACCTTCGTCGAATGCCATTGCGCCTCCCATGCCCCGGATCGGGAATGCTCAAGCTCTAGCTCAGGGAAGCCCGCCCTGCAACCCCGCGCGCGTCCGCGGCGCGGTCGGCGATATGCCGGACGCCATACACGCCGCCTCGCCGGCGCAGCCGGTCTTGCCCGATCGGAATTCGATACGGATTGCTTTGACATTTCGAAAGGCGTGCGACAATCTCGATTTCCATGACGACGCCGGGCGGCGGACGGCCCATGGAGCGACGGCGGTCGGCCGCAGTCATCCATACGTCGTACGGATGGGGCAACGACGCCGGCAAATCCGATTCAGACAACGATCGAGACGCCAGCCAGTGCAGAATCGTTCTTCGGGCCTCCCTTCTCCCCTCGTCACCCTCCTGGCGAGCATCCCGCTGGCCGGCATCTTCGTGCTGGTAGGCGTGCTGTTCTGGCTCCATGACCGGCGAGAGCTGGAAGAGAATCTCGCGGAGGAGTCGGCGGCGCTGCGCACCACCTTCGAGGTCGCGCTCTCCGATCTGGAACAGCAGATGCTCGCCCTCGCTTCGATGACGGCGAGCGATCCGGCCGTCCAGGCCCTGCTGCACGAGGGCAAGCTCAGCCTAGAAGCGGAAGGCGGCGGCCGCGGCGGCGCGCGAACGGAGACGCTGCGCCAGGCGCTCTACGACCATCTGGCGCCCGCCTGGTCCGACATGCAGCGGCAGTTCGGCGTCCGGCAGCTCCACTTCCAGTTCGGCCCGGGCTCGCTGTCCTACCTGCGGGTCCACACGCCGGAGCGCTACGGCGACCGCATGGACGGCCTGCGCCACATCATCGTGGATGTCGATCGCACCCGCGAGCCGCGCACCGGCTTCGAAACGGGGCGCATCTATTCGGGCGTGCGCGGCGTCGTGCCCGTGTGGCACACCGACCGCGACGGCATCCGCAGCTACCTGGGCGCGCTGGAGGCGGGCACCTCCTTCGACACCCAGCTCGCCCGTCTCGACGGCCAGGTGGGGGCCGGGTTCGCGGTTCTCCTCAAGCAGCAGCACGTGGAAGGCAGCGTGTGGGAGGAGTACCGTCCCTTGAGCGGGCCGCGCGCGGAGACGGGCTGCAGGTGCTACCTGGAAGCGTCGTCGCGGGACGAGGTGAAGGGCTGGATGGAAAAGGCGGTCCTGCCGGAGGTGCACGACGACGGAACGCTGTCGCGCCTGCTCGCCTGGCAGGGCAAGGATTGGCACCTCACGCGCTTCCCCCTGCGCGACTACCTCGGCAAGGTGGATCCGGCACGCCCGACCGTCGGCTCCGTGCTCGTCTGGCGCGACAAGACCGCTTTCCTCGCCGCATGGAAGCGTGAGCAGGTTTCGACGCAGCTGTTCGTCGTTCTGGCCTACGGGCTGGCCCAGGCCCTGCTCGTGTGGGTGCTCGGCGCGACGCGGCGCGGCCTGCAGCGGCGCATCGACGTGGCGACGGCCGCCCTCTCCGAAAGCGAAGCCATGCTGGAGCGGGCCCAGTCGGTGGCCCGTCTCGGCAGTTGGGAGATGGACGTGCGCAGCGGCCGCCTCGCCTGGTCGGCGGAGACCTATCGCATCTTCGGCCTGTCCCCGGACGTCCCGGCGGATTACGCGCTGTTCCAGTCCTATGTGCACCCCGACGACCGCGCCCGGTTGGACGCGGCATGGCGGGAGGCGCTGCTCGGCGCAGACTACGACGTCGAGCACCGCATCGTGGTGGACGGAAGGGTCCGCTGGGTGCGCGAGAAGGCGCAGCTGAAGCTGAACGAGGAGAGGGAACTGGTTTCGGTCGTCGGCACGGTGCAGGAGATCACCGACCTCAAGACGGCGGAAGAGACCCTGCGCGAGGTTTCGGGTTACAACCAGCTGCTGCTCGCCGCGGCCGGCGAGGGCATCTACGGGGTCGATCCGGAAGGCAGGACGACTTTCATCAACCCGGCGGCGCTCGCCATGCTCGGCTATTCGAAGGACGAGGTCGTCGGCCGGCTGCAGCACGAGCTCTTTCACCATCACCATCCGGACGGCCGCTGCTACCCGGACAAGGAATGCCCGATCCGATCGACGCTCACGGACGGGCAGCCGCGCCGCACGGACGAATGGTTCATCCGCAAGGACGGCAGCTTCTTCCCGGTGATGCTCACTGTGACGCCGATCACCGAGAACGGCGAGCGCACCGGAGCCGTGGCGGTCTTCCAGGACGTGTCCGCACGCCACGCCGCGGAGGAAGACCTGAGACGGGCGCGGGCCCGGCTCGCGAACGTGATCGAGCGGTTTCACGGCGGCATCGTGCTGGAGGACGAAACACGGAAGATCGTCCTCACGAATCAGACCTTCTGCGACCTCTTCTCCGTCGCGGCGACCCCGGAGGCGCTCATCGGCGCCGACGGCGCGGCCGAGGTCGCTGCGGTGAAGGCATCGTTCGTCCACCCGCAACGATTCGCCGCCCGCATGGACGAGATCCTCGAGCGCCGCCAGGCGGTCCTCGCCGAGGAGCTCGACATGGCCGACGGGCGTACCCTGGAGCGCGATTACCTGCCGGTCCTGGACGACAACGGCTTCCTCGGCCACCTGTGGCTCTACCGTGATGTCACGGAGCGGAAGGAGAAGGAGCTGGAGCTCAGGCGCCTGGCCACCACCGACGTGCTGACCGGGCTGCCGAACCGCCGCTACTTCCTGGAGCGCCTGGAGCAGGAGCTCGCCCGCCATCACCGCTTCGGGAGATCCGCCTCCCTGTTGATGATCGACATCGATCACTTCAAGCAGGTGAACGACCACTACGGACACGCCGTCGGCGACGAGGCGCTGCGCCACTTCGCGCGGATCGCGCGCAAGAAGCTCCGCACCATCGACGTCCTCGGCCGCCTGGGCGGCGAGGAGTTCGCGGCCCTCCTCCCCAACACCGACCCCGAGGGCGCCCGCATCCTCGCCGAGCGCCTGCGCCAGACGGTCGCCGCCCAGCCGTGCCTCGTCGGCACGACGACGGTGCCTTTCACGGTGAGCATCGGCGTCGCATCCTTCCGCGACGACGACTCCAAGGGCGAACTCGTCCTCGCCCGCGCCGACGCGGCGCTCTACCGGGCCAAGGAACAGGGGCGCAACAAGGTCCAGCTGGCGTAGGGCGCGTCGGACGGCTTGCGCGCGGGTCGCGCTCGGCCGCTTTGACACGACGCACCGCTTGGGATAGCGTGGCGCAACATGACAAAGCGCTACCGGAAAGAGCCGCCGTCGGGCGCGCCGTAGCCGTTACGGCTGCGATCCTGGAGCTCCAGTTCTCCCCAGTCCGATCAACTCAACCACTGCTTACCGAGCCGGAAACGATGCGCCATCTCTTCATCCTCATCAGCCTCTTGCTGTCCGGCGCATCGCACGCCGGCATCTACTCCGACGACATGGGCAGATGCCTGGTCGCCTCCACGTCGCAGAAGGACAAGGCCGCCCTGGTGCGCTGGGTTTTCGCGACGGCGGCACTCCATCCGGAAGTGGGGCCGATCGCGACGATCTCCGCCGCGGACCGCGACCGGATGGATCGCGGGATCGCAACGCTGTTCGAGCGACTGGTGACTCAGGACTGCCGCAAGCAAACGATGAACGCCATCCGCTACGAGGGCGGGCAGGCGGCCTTCCAGAGGAGCTTCGGCGTCCTGGGCGAAGCGGCAATGTACGAGCTGATGACCGACCAGACCGTCGGCGCGGGCTTCCAGAGCTTCACGAAGTATCTCGACAAGAGCAAGCTCGACGGGTTGGGGGTTCAGCAGTAACGAAAACATTCGGGCGAGGAGAACATCGCCGACCCCCGACGGCTTCGCCCCGATCGCGGAAACACCCACATGAACGTCCACGTCCTCCAGCACGTCCCCTTCGAAGGCCTCGGCAGCATCGAGGCCTGGCTCGCCGCGCGCGGCGCCGCGCTCACGTACACCCGCTTCTACGAGTCGTCCGCGCTTCCCGCGCTCGACGCCCTCGACATGGTGATCGCCATGGGCGGGCCTATGAGCGTGAACGACGAGGCCGAGCTGCCCTGGCTGCGCGACGAGAAGCGGTTCCTGCGCGAGGCGGTCGGCCTTGGCCTGCCGGTGCTCGGAATCTGCCTGGGCGCGCAGCTCGTCGCAAGCGCGCTCGGCGCGCGCGTCCATCCGGGGCCGCACAAGGAGATCGGCTGGTTCGACGTCGAGGCGACACCCACGCCCGGGGACTGCTTCGCCTTCCCCGAGCGCTGCAAGGTGTTCCACTGGCACGGCGAGACCTTCGACCTGCCACCGGGCGCCGTACGGCTCGCGCGCAGCCAGGCGTGCGAGAACCAGGCCTTTCAGCTGGGGCCGAACGTGATCGGACTGCAGTTCCATCTCGAGACGACGCCCGAGAGCGCCGCTTCGCTGATCGACCATTGCGGCCACGAGCTCGTCGAGGCCCCCTGGATCCAGCCCGCGGCCGTCCTGCGGGCGGCTTCGCCCGAAACCTACGCCCGCATCCACGCGCTGATGGACGAGGTGCTCGGCTACCTCACCCGCTCCCGGACCTGAGCCTCGCATGGTCGGGCGCCGCACACGCCGCGCCGCAGGATTCCTTGGACGGAGCGTGAACGGCGCTCCCCCTGTTGGTGTAACCCCTTCCCCCCGTTCTCGTGCAGCGCTATCGTTGCAAGTCATAGACGGGAGGGCGGCATGGCTCGCTTTGCTCTTCTCGGGTCCCTGGTGCCCGCGGCGTTGCTGCTCGGCGACCTGGCCCGAGCCGAGGACTCGGCGCCGAGCGAGGGGCCGGCACAGGTGGAACCTATTGGCGATTCCGTGCAGGACATGCCCGGGATGGACCTCGATGCGGTCGTCGTCACCGCGACGGCGAATCCGCTCACCCGGATCCGCTCGAGCGCCTCGGGCAGCGTCGTCTACGCGGAAGAGGTCCCCCATTCGGCGCCGAGCAGCGCCGCCGACATCCTGCGCAACATCCCCGGGATTCTCGCCCAGGCCTCCGGCGGCGAAGGAAACGCCAACATCTCGGTGCGCGGCCTGCCTCAAAGCGGCGGCGCCAAGCTCGTGCAGCTCCAGGAGGACGGCCTGCCCGTCCTCGCCTTCGGCGACATCAACTTCGCCACCGCCGACACCTTTCTTCGAGCCGACTACAGCGTCGACCGCATCGAGGTGATCCGCGGCGGCTCGGCCGCCACCTTCGCCAGCAACGCGCCGGGCGGCGTGATCAACTTCATCAGCAAGACCGGCGAGATCGCCGGCGGCGCCGCGGGCTACTCCCACGGGCTCGACTTCGACCAGCAAAGGGTGGATTTCGACTACGGCGGGCCGCTGGGCGAGGCGTCGCGCTTCCATCTCGGCGGCTTCTATCGTCGCGGCGAGGGCCCGCGCACGGTGGGCTACGCCGCCGAGCGCGGCGGGCAGCTCAAAGGCAACCTGACCCACGAACTGGACAACGGCTACGTCCGCGTCAATTTCAAGGTGCTGGACGACCACACTCCGGTCTATCTGCCGGTGCCGATCTCCATCACCGGCTCGAACGGCGATCCCCACGTGAGATCGCTGCCCGGTTTCGACGTCCTCCACGGTGCCATGCAGTCGCGCCATTTCCGCAAGGACATCGCCGTGGGCGGCGACGGCAAGCGCTTCGTCACCGACCTCGACGAAGGCTACGAGGCGCGCACCCAGGCCATCGGCGCCGAGGCGTCGTTCAGGCTGGGCGAGGGCTGGCGGGTGGACAACAAGTTCCGCTTCGCCGCCATCGAGGGCGGCTTCATCGGGCCGTATCCGGCACAGGTGGCGCGTGCCTCCGAGCTGGCGAGCGCGATCGGCGGCCCCGGCGCCACCCTGCGCTACGCCACCGGCCCACGCGCCGGCCAGCCGGTGACCGACCCCGACGGGCTCAACGGCAACGGCCTCGCGGTGCGCACCCACCTGTTCAACACCTCCCTGGAGGACATGGGGAACATCGCCAACGACTTCAAGCTGACCAAGACCTTCGACAGCGCCACCCTCGGCACCACCGCGGTCACGCTTGGCTACTTCAAGTCGCGCCAGGACATCGTCCAGGACTGGCACTGGAACACCTACCTGCTGGAAGTGCGGGGCAAGGACGCGGCCCTGCTCGACGTGGTCGACGCCGGCGGGCAGCTGGTGACGCAGGGGGGGCTGGTGGCCTATGGCGAACCCTTCTGGAGCAATTGCTGCGTGCGCACGCTCGACGTCCGCTACCGCACGGACGCCCCTTATCTGGCGGTGAACTGGGAGAAGAACGCCTTCAACGTGGATGCCAGCCTGCGCTACGACATCGCGCGCGCGTCCGGCCGCTATGCCGGTGCGAGCGGCACCATGGCGGTGGACGTGGACGGCGACGGGGCGATCGAAGGGCCCGAGCAGAGCGTGCCGGTGGTCGACAGCCGGGACGCGCGTCCGGTGGACTACACCCACCGCTACCTCTCCTACTCCCTCGGCGTGAACTACCTCCTGCGCCGCGACCTCGCCCTGTTCGCGCGGGTGAGCGAGGGGGGCCGCGCCAACGCCGACCGGCTGCTGTTCGGCGGGGGGGTGAGGCCCGACGGCAGCGTCTCCGCCCGCGTGGCGATCAACAAGGTCGAGCAGATCGAGGGCGGGCTCAAGTGGCGCGGCGAGCGCGCGCGGGTCTTCCTCACCCTCTTCCAGGCCAGGACCAAGGTGACCGACCAGGACATCACCTCGGTGACTAGCCGCTTCACCGACCGGGTCTACCTCGCCCGCGGCGCCGAGCTGGAGGCGGCCTGGGCCTGGCGCGGCCTTACGGCGAGCGGCGGCCTGACGTACACCGACGGGGAGATCACCCGCGACGAGATCAACCCCGCCAACGAGGGCCAGCAGATCAACCCGCGCTTCGTGTACCAGCTGACGCTGGACTACGAAACGGAGAAGTACGGCGCCGGCGTCAACGTCATCGGCACCACCCGGTCGCCGGTGGGCGGCGGTCTCTGGCTGCCCGCGTTCACGCAGGTCAACCTCTTCGCCTCGTACCGGCTCTCCGACGGCCTCACCCTTTCCCTGGTGGGCCACAACGTCTTCGACACCATCGGCCTCACCGAGGCGCCGAACGGCGCCGCCGGCGTCACCGCGGACGGCCTGAACACCGCGCGCTCGATCAATGGCCGCACGATCGCCGCTACGCTCCGGTATGACTTCTGAGAAGCCGCCGGGCATGGGCACGCACGGCGGCGCCGGGCTGCCGGCCCGGCTCGCCCGCCTCGCCGCCATCGGACTCGTCGCACTCGTCGCGGCCTGTCCGGCCGTGGCCGCGGGGCCCGATGCCGCGGCTGTCCACGACGAGCCCCCATCGCAGCTCAAGCGGATCAGGGTGTGGACCCACTCCGGCGAAGGCACGGGCGAATACGAGAGCGTCCGCCGGGTTGCGACGGCGTTCAATCGCAGCCAGGGCGACTACCGGGTCGAGGTCTATCCTTCCACCAGCCGGGACTACGAGGACCGGGTGCACAGCGCCGCCGCGACCGGAACCCTGCCCTGCGTGCTGGAGGTGGACGGCCCCTTCCTTTACGCCTTCGCCTGGCCCGGCTTCCTGCAGCCGATCGACCGCTTCGTGCCGCCGGAGCTGCTCGCCGATTTTCTGCCCTCGGTCGTGGCACAGGGCACCTACGAGGGCCGCCTCTACAGCCTCGCGCAGTTCGACTCGGGCCTGGCCATCTGGGGCAACCGACGGCACCTGCGCGCCGCCGGCGTCCGCATTCCGACCGTCGAAGCGCCCTGGGATCTCGCCGAGTTCGAGCATGCGCTGGAAAGGCTCTCGGCGCTGGACGAGGTCGACCACGCCCTCAGCTTCAACGTCTCCGTCCGTACCAACGAGTTCTACAGCTACGCGTATGCGCCCATCCTGCAGGGCTTCGGCGGCGATCTCATCGAGCGCGGGGATTTGCGCTCGGCGCGCGGCGTCCTCGACGGCGAGCGCTCGGTGGCGGCGATGAAGCGTTTCCAGCACTGGTTCGAGCGCGGGTGGGCGAGCGCGGTGTTCGATCGGGCGGACGAGTTCGAGACCGGCCGTACCGCGCTGTCATGGATCGGGCACTGGAAGTATCCTATGTACCGGAAGGCGTTCGGCGAGGACCTGGTGCTGCTGCCCATGCCCGACTTCGGATACGGCATCAAGACCGGCATGGGCTCCTGGAACTGGGCCATGACCAGCACCTGCCCCCACCCCGCCGGGGCCTGGAAGTTCCTGGAGCGCTTGCTGTCCCCCGAGGAGATCCTGCGCATGACCAACGGCAACGGCGCCGTACCGGCACGGCGTTCGGCGCTGGCCCGCTCCCCCCTTTACGGTCCCCGCGGGCCGCTGAACCTCTTCGCCCGCCAGCTCGAGATCGGCGCCGGCGTGCCGCGACCGGCCACGCCCGGCTACGGGACGATCAGGAACGCATTCTCGCGCGCCGTCGATGCCATCATCGTGGGTGCCGACGTGGAAGCGGAGCTCGCCCGGGCTGCGGCCACCATCGACGAAGACTTCGCCGCACACCACGGCTACCAGCGGCCATGACGCGGCCCGGACGAACGCCGAAGGCACGCGAGCGCGGACGATGAAGCTCGGCATCAAGAGGCGAATCCTGCTCGTCCTGATTGGCAGCCTGGCGATCACCAGCGCGCTGCACGCCCTGCTCGCCTCCTACTTCACGAACCGCCAGAACCAGGCCTCGGCCTTCGCCCTGCTCGACCTGGACCTGCTCGCCTGGCAGAACGAGCTCGAGGATCTCACGCTGTCGCTGCGCCAGGCCGCCCTCGCCACCGTGGGCGACCGCGTCGTGCTCAATCACCTGGCCGAACAGGTGGCGCTCCAGTACAGGTTCGATTCCGTCGCGGAGACGGTGGACTCCTGGGAGACGGCGAGGACGCTGGCCTACCTCAAGTCGGTGTCGATGAACCGCCTCCACCTGGCGCTGCGCACGGGTGGCTTTTCCGAGATCACGGTCTACAGCGAAGGGCGGCTCAGCCATCACATCACCACCGACGGCGGCGGCATGATGCTGCGCAGGGCGACCGGCGAAGACACCTGGGTCGGGGCACCGACCGACCCGTCCGGCGACCTGCCCACCGGGGCCTGGCCGGCCTGGCAACCGACCGCGCCGCAGGCTCCGCTCGCCATGGCCCCGGTCGACGCGCCCGACGTCTCCTTCGACTTTTCCTCGCCCGACGATGTCGCGATCCGCATCGTCATCCCCATCGAGGGCGTGATCGAAGACATTCTGACCGACTCGGAGATCCAGCCGAAGTCGCGCTACGTCTCCGAGCTGGCCATCGCAGGCCGGCACGCGCCCGTGCCCGCGGCACGGGAGCGCCAGGCCCCGGAGGTCTTCGCGACCATCGTGTTTCGCAAGCACGTCGGAAACGCCGAGTTGTCGAAAGTGGCGGCCAGGACGGGCAAACTGCCCAGCCTGTTCTCCCCCGTCGGCGACCACGCGCAACATCTTTCGCCTTCCGGCCTGCCGCCGCCCGAAGCGCTCGAGCGAGTTGCCACCGCCCCCTCCGAGGGGGCGACGCCGGTGTGGCACGGCATCGTGAGCAACGGGCAGGGTTCGTATTACGGCGCCCTGCGCGCCTGGCACCTCGAAGGCCGCCCGGCCCTGATCCTGGGCCTCGCATCCTCGCGCGCACCGACCCTGCAGAACATCCAGCAGACGGTGGCCGCCATCCTGATTGCCGCGGGCCTGATCCTGCTCCTCAGCCTGGCGGCGGCGACCTTCCTGATGGGGCGCCTGATCAACCCGGTGGTGGCCCTCACCGCCGCAGTCAAGGCCATCGGCGCGCGCCATGCGGCCGGCGCCGACGAGGGCGCCGACCGCACACCCACCCTGGACGGTCTGCGCCCGGTGGAGATCGAGGCGCCGGACGAGGTCGGCGAGCTCACCCGGGCCTTCAACGTGATGATCGGCGAGCTGAGGGCGACGCTCGAGACGCTGGAGCAGCGCGTGCTCGACCGCACCGCCGAGCTGCGCCAGCAGACGCATTACCTGCGCGCCGTCGTCGAGACGCTTCCCATGATGATCTGGCTCAAGGATCCGGAGGGGCGCTACGTGACCGTGAACCAGGCCAACGCCAAGGCTTGCGGCCGCACGGTGGAGGAGATGATCGGCAAGTCCGACGCCGAGCTGTGGCCCGCCGAGGTCGCCGAGACCATGCGCGCCGAGGACGCGGCAGTCGTCGCCTCGCGCTGCGTGAAGACGATGGAGGAAGGCCGCCCCGACGGCGACCGGACGCTCTGGACCGAGGTCTCCGTCGCTCCGGTCCTGGATGAGGACGGGGCCGTCCTCGGCACGGTGGGCGCGGCGCGCGACATCAGCGAGCGCAAGGCCGCCGAGGCCGCGCGCGAGGCGGCCCTCGCCGAGGCCGAAAGGCTCGCCCGCCTGCGCAGCGACTTCCTGGCCCAGATGAGCCACGAGCTGCGCACCCCGCTCAACGGCATCCTGGGCTATGCCCAGCTGCTGAGGCGCGACAAGGCCCTCTCCGAGAAGCAGATCGAGGGGCTGAACGTGATCCAGCAGAGCGGCGAGCACCTGCTCACGCTGATCAACGACATCCTGGACCTGGCCAAGATCGAAGCCGGCAAGCTCGAACTCTATCCGGAAGACGTGGATCTCGAGCGCTTCCTGCTCGTCATCGCGGAGATGGTGCGGGTGAAGGCGGAGGAGAAAGGACTCGCGTTCGTGTGCCGTTTCGCCGCCGACCTGCCGGCGCAGGTGCGGGTGGACGAGAAGCGCCTGCGCCAGATCCTGCTCAACCTGCTGTCGAACGCGGTCAAATTCACCGACCGCGGGCAGATCGAACTGACCGTGGACTTCACGCCCCCCGATCGGATGCGCGTCCAGGTCCGCGATACCGGCATCGGAATCGCCCCCGAACATCAGCACCTCGTCTTCGAGCCGTTCGAGCAGGTCGGCGATCGTCGTCGGCGCGTCGCCGGCGCCGGTCTCGGCCTTGCGATCAGCCGGCAGTTCGTACGTCTCATGGGCGGCGAGTTGCGAGTGGACAGCCGCAGCGGCGAGGGCAGCACCTTCTGCTTCGAGATCAGCGCGCCGATCGGGCGGGCCCGACCGGCGACGGCGGCGCCCCAGGGCAACGTCTGCGGCTACGTCGGCCCGCGCCGGACGGTGCTGGCGGTGGACGACGTGGAGGAGAACCGCCGGCTTGTGGCCGACATGCTGGAGCCGCTCGGCTTCATCGTGGTCGAAGCCGCCAACGGCCGGGCGGCGCTGGAGCAGGCGCGCGCAACGCGGCCGGATCTCGTCCTGATGGACACGATCATGCCGGAGATGGACGGCCTGGAAGCCACACGCGCTCTGCGCCGGGACGCCGAGCTCGCCCGGGTGCCGGTGATCGCGATCTCGGCCAGCACCACCGGCGGCGACGAACAGAACACGCTGGCCGCCGGCGCCAACGCATTCCTGCCCAAGCCGCTGGATCTGGGCAAGCTGCTCGCGCACGTGCACGCCCTCCTGCAGCTCCAATGGATCCACGACGATTCGCCGTCGGCCCGATCGATACCGGCCGCCGACAGCCGCGGGCCGATGGTGCTTCCGCCGCGGGAGGAAATGGAACTCCTGTACGGTCTCGTCCGTCAGGGCAGCATGCGCGAGATCATGGGATTCGCCGATCGCATCGCCGACGTGGACGAACGCTACCGGCCCTTCGCCGCCAGATTGCGCCGCCTGGCCGAGGCATACCAGTCCAAGGCCTTGCTTGCCCTGGTGGAACAGCACCTGGATGCGAGGCCGGCCGAATGAGGACCTCCCGTTCGCCATGCAGAGACTGGTCCCCTTCCTCGCCCGCGTGACGCGCCGCCCCGCGCTGCTGCTCTTCCCCGCGGCAGCCGCCGCCGCGCTGTGGGGCTTCATCGAGATCGCCGACGAGGTGCTCGAGGGCGAGAGCGAGGCGATCGACCGCGCGCTCATCCTCGCCCTGCGCAGCGCCACCGACCCGAGCGACCCGATCGGCCCCGCCTGGTTCGAGGAGATGATGCGCGACTTCACCGCGCTGGGCGGAATGGCCGTGCTCGTGCTGATGGTGCTGGCCGCGGCGGGCTATCTCCTGCTGGTGGGCAAGCTGCGCACCGCGCTGCTGGTCGTCGTGTCCTCCACCGGCGGGATCCTGTTGAGCTCGATGCTCAAGTTCGGCTTCGACCGCCCGCGGCCCGATCTCGTCTCCCACGGCTCGGTGGTCTACACCGCGAGCTTCCCCAGCGGCCATTCGATGATGGCCGCCACGGTCTATCTCACCCTCGGCGCGCTGCTGGCAAGCGTGGAGCCGGACAACCGGGTGCGCATCTACCTGCTGACCCTGGCCGTGGTGCTGACCGTGCTGGTCGGGATCAGCCGGGTCTATCTGGGCGTGCACTGGCCCACCGACGTGCTCGCGGGCTGGACGGCGGGGGCCACCTGGGCCCTGTCGCTGGCTTCGCTCTCGCTATGGCTGGAAAAGCGGCATCCGGAAGGGGGCGGAAGCGGGCACTGACGGCGTCCTCGACGATGCTCTCCGGCGTCGATCGCTCTCCCGGCTTGGCGCACACCCGAAAACCCTTATAATGCGATCCATTATCATTTCGATCGCGTCCTGGACGCCGTGTCCATCCGATGAGCGCTTGCACCACTGCCGAGCCTTCGCCTCTCATGGCGTCCCCCGCGGCGGCCCGTACCCTGGCCCTGGTCGGGCATCCCAACGTCGGCAAGTCGGTGCTGTTCCACCGCCTCACCGGCACCTATGTGACGGTGTCCAACTACCCGGGCACGACTGTGGAGGTGTCGCGGGCGACGCCGCGACACGATCGCGCGGCGATGCTGCTCGACACACCGGGCGTGCTGGCCCTGCCCTCGCGCAGCGACGACGAGCGGGCGACGGTGCGGGCCTTGTTGAACGAGGACCTGCGCCTGCTGATCCAGGTGGGCGACGCGAAGAACCTGCGCCGGACGCTGAACCTCACCGCGCTGCTCGCCGAGCTCGGCGTCCCGATGGTGATGGCCCTGAACATGACCGACGAGGCCCGCGCGCGTGGGGTGACGGTGGACAGCGGCGCGCTCGCCGAAGCGCTCGGCGTGCCGGTGGTGACGACCGTCGCGACCGGCGGTGAAGGCGTGGTGCCGCTCACCGCGGCGCTGACGCAGGCGGCGGCCCCGGCATCCCTGCTGCGCTACGACGCGCCCCTGGAGCGCGAGATCGAGCGCGTGAGCGCTCTGATCGCCGAGCACGCGCCGCATCCGCGTCTGGCCGCACGCGGGCTGGCCATCCTCTTGATCGGCCGCGACCCCGAAGTCGAGAGCTGGATCGCCGCACAGCCGGGCGGCGCGGCGGTGCGCGAGGCGCTGGCAGGGCTGACCGCCGAGGTCGGGCGCGAGTCGATCCCGGCACGGCTCGCTCGCGAGCGCAGCGCGGCAGCCGAGGCGCTGGCGCGCACGGTGACGCAGCAGACGGGCGGCGGCGACCGCGGCCTGTCGATGCTGCTCGGGCGGGTGGCGGTGCACCGGGTGTGGGGCTGGCCGATGCTGCTCGCAGTGCTGTGGGCGGTGTATTTCTTCGTCGGCGACTTCGGCGCGAGCGTGCTGGTCGGACTGCTGGAAGAGGACTTCTTCGGCGAGGTGCTCAACCCGGCGGTGACCGGCTTCGTGCAGCAGCACGTGACCATCGGCTGGCTGGCCGACCTGCTGGTGGGCGAATACGGGCTGTGGACCATGGGCATGACCTATGCGCTGGCGCTGATCCTGCCGATCGTCACGACCTTCTTCCTCGCCTTCGGCGTGCTGGAGGACTCCGGCTATTTCGCGCGGCTGTCGGTGATCGCCAACCGCATGTTCGCCGCGATCGGGCTCAACGGCCGTGCGGTGCTGCCGATGGTGCTGGGCCTGGGCTGCGTCACGATGGCCACGCTCACCACGCGCATCCTGCATTCGCCGCGGGAGCGCCTGATCACGACCTTCCTCATGGCGCTGGCGATCCCTTGCTCGGCGCAGCTCGGGGTGGTGCTCGGCCTGCTCGGCGGCATCTCGCTGGCGGCGACCGCGATCTGGACAGCGAGCATCGTCGCCGTGCTGCTCTTCACCGGCTGGCTCGCCGGACGGCTGGTGCCGGGACGGCGCATCGCGCTGGTGACGGAGCTGCCGCCGATGCGCATGCCGGTGCTCGGCAACGTGCTGAAGAAGACCGCCGGCCGGCTGAAGTGGTACCTGATCGAGGTGATCCCGCTGTTCCTCATCGGCACCTTCATCATGTTCCTGCTCGACCGCAGCGGCGCGCTGCCGTGGATCGTGGAGGCGGGCGAGCCGCTCGTCTCCGGCTGGCTGGGACTGCCGCCGGAGGCCAGCGCGGCGTTCGTGATGGGCTTTCTGCGGCGCGACTTCGGCGCGACGGGCCTCTTCGTGCTGCAGGACCAGCTCACGATCGTGCAGGCGGTCGTCGGCATGGTGACCATCACCCTGTTCGTGCCCTGCGTCGCCAGCCTGATGATGATCATCAAGGAACAGGGCACGCGGACCGCGGCGCTGATGCTGGCCATGATCGTCCCGACGGCCTTCTTCCTCGGCGGCATGCTCAACCACCTGCTGCGGCTTTTCCTGTGAGGCGACGATGAGCGCGAACAACACCTTGCCCCACGAACGCATCCGCCTGACCGGAACCCCGGTCGGCTGCATGGTGCGCATCGACACATTGGGCGACGAGATCGATCCGCTGCAGCGCGAGCAACTGCACGCCTACGGCCTCACCAGCTCCCACCCGGTCCGCGTGCTGCAGCAGCAGCCGATGACGGTGGTGCTGTGCGAGCACGTGGAGCTGGCACTGGAGCACTCGGTCGCCAGGCACGTCTGGGTGGAGACGGCCTGAGAAGGCGTGAAGAATTCGTCGCCAGCGGGCCGAGGGGCGAAAGCGGGGTCTCGCGAAGCACCGCTTCGCGCCGCTGGAGCCGGCCGAATGTGCAAACCCGGCCGTGGCACGAGCACCGCACAACGCAGCCATCGGCCCACGCAGCCGATTGATTCACACCTCCTGAGCCTCGCGGCGCTCCCGAGCCCCACCCTTCCCCTACCGTCTCCCGGGTGGAGCCGCACGTTCGGTCTTCGCTCTCACGGGTAAGCGCCTCCTCCCGGCCTCCGGGACCCCCGCCGCGCCCCACCGCTACCGCCCCTCACTGTCGCATTTACCCAACTTCGTGGGGCGCGTGCAACGTTTTGTAACCAATCTTGTCCGGCCCCTTCGTCGCTCCCTAGGCTTTCCGTACATGCCTCGCATGTGTCTGTTGGGAGAAACGATGATGAAATTCGGAACGCTTGCATTGAGCATCGGCGCCGGAGTCGCCCTGTCTTCGGCTGCGAATGCTCAGATGGCACAGATGGCCGGCACCGGGCTCTTCGCCGAAGGCGCCCTCGGCGTCCGCGCCTCCACCACGGAAGTGCGCGACGCGCTCGGTCCGGGCAGCTTTTCAACCGATCAGGGCGAGCGCGAGTTCGCCGGCTCGCTCCGCGCGGGATGGCGCGGCGACATGGGGATGCAGGGCATGAACTTCGGCCTGAGCGCCTTCTGGATTCCCGGCGGGGAAGAGGCGGGACGCACGCTCATTCCCGGCAGCAGCATCGAGCTGCGGCAGTGGGAGCACTGGGGCGTCGGGGCCGAGGCCGGGTGGAAGCCGGCCGAGTCGACCACGCTGTACGCGCGGCTGGAATGGCACCGGGCCGAGTTCGCCCTCAGGACCATCACGCCGACCCTCAACGTCAGGGACGAGAAGCGGCTCGACGGCTGGGGCTACGGCTTCGGCGTGCGGCACATGATCGACCAGCATGCCTATGTCTTCGTCGAGTGGCAGCAGGTGGAGTTCGAGCGCCGGCGCTTCGGTCCCTTCAACGCCCGGTACAGGCCGCACAACACCATCGGTCTGATCGGCGCCGGCTGGCGCTTCTAGCCGTCCCCACGGGGGTCCCGGATCGCCCCCCGCTCGCGAAGCGTCGAACAACCCGCTCCGTTCGAGCCCTTCCCTGCCGTCACCCTTTCCCCATCTCCTCCCGCGTCGCGCCGCCATTGCGGCCCTGCGCCCGACGCCCCCTGCGTCCGGTCCGTCCGCCCCCTTTGCCCGGATCCCGCGGGGTACGGCGCTTGCTGCCAGGAACGGCGAAACCGCGGGCCGCTCCGCCGCCCGCAAGGAGACCACCATGCGCCTGATCCTGGCAGTTCTCCTGCCCTGGCTGCTCTTCTTCACGATCGGCCGGCCGGTCGCCGGCATCATCTGCCTCATCCTGCAGGTCACGCTCATCGGCTGGATTCCGGCCGCGATCTGGGCCGTCTACGCGCTGAGCCAGTTCAAGACGGACCAGAAGATCGAGAAGGCGATGACCGCCCGCCAGCGCGAATAGGGCCGACGGGCGGCCGGCCGCTACCAGACCGGCTCGAGCCGCGCCCCGTCGCCGAGGCGGGTGTCGCCGAAGAGGGCGCGCCCCTCGCGTCGGCCGAAGATGCTGTTGGCGATCAGCCACACGCGCAGCACCCGCTCGGGCGGAGGACCGCCGACGGCACGGACATAGTCCTCGTACACGTTGCGCGTCTCCGTGAGCCAGCGCCCCAGCTCCCCGGTGCCGGAGCGCACCACGAGATGCGTCTCCCGATGGTGCCAGCCCTCCAGCGGGCAGCGGAAGGCGTGCGCCACGGGCAGCGCCCGGCTCCACATGTAGGTGAGGTCCTGGCCGTTGTCGAACTCGACGGCGATGCTCAGGTAGTCGTGGGTGATCGCCACGTCCTCGGGCGCCTCGGCCGGCAGGGTGTCCACCTTCCACGCCCACTGCAGCCGGGTCTCGGGGGTGGCGCCGCTGCGCTCGACGTGGTCCCTGATGCGGGTGCGCGCCTGGTGCAGCACCAGGGCGGAGGCGAGCACGCAGATCAGCAGCGCGAAGAGCGTCACCCGCAACAGCAGGCTGCACTTGAGGTCGATGCTGCGGGCCGGCGCGCTCATGGGTGTGCCCGGGCGCGACGGGAACAGCCGTGCCCGGCGGACGAAGCGCGCCACGCCGACGCGACGCGGGCATCAGGAATCGGAAGACGGACCGGGCGTGCGGCGGCGGTCATGACGCCGAGCTTGCCCGATCCGCGGGACTGCGGGCAAGCATCGGGCCGATGTCCGCACCCGCCCGCCGGTCACCATCGCGCGCGCCTACCCGGCGCCCGTGGCGGCAGGAACGGCACCAGGGGCACGAGCAAAACGCGGGCGAAGCATACGGCATCCTCCCTGGATCCTCCGGACGGGCGGCGACGCCGACCGGCGCGCCATCCAGGAAGAATGCCGCCATTTCGGGCGCGGCACACCGGATGCCTGCCCGCGCCCGGGCGGGCAAAATGCCCGCCCGGCGTCATGGGTTCGATTCAGCGGTCGATCCCCGGGTCCTGCACCCGGACGGGCCTCTCGCTGCCGCGCTGGGCCGCGTTCGCGGTCTGCCACGCCAGCGCCGCGATCATCTGGCGCTCCCACGACAGGCCCCAGGTCTCGGGGAGCCGCGGCGGCGGGACGAATTCGCAGTCCGAGCCTCTCACAGCCGCTTCTTCCATATGCCGATCGTCCATGCTGTCTCCTCTCCTCGTTCACCGGTTTCCGCTCGGGCGCCGGACACCGGATCGATTGCCGTGCCGTGTTGTTACCCGATCCAGGCGCTGATCGTATGGCGGAGGGTAGTGTTCTGAACAGTGTGCAAAAGCCCGGAGGGGCTTGCAGAGAGGG
>DYFV01000100.1 GCA_020725025.1 Azoarcus sp. | reverse complement strand
GAAAGGTTCGGAATCGAGGGGCATGGGGGCTCCTGGGTGCGTAAGTTTATCTTAGATGGTGGCGGGAAGAGCGGCGGGCTTGTGGTGAAGACAGCCGTTTCGGGATGGGATTCGGCCGCCGGTGCGGCGCGGCGCACCCATTCCCACGCCGTCCCTGGACCCTCCCCTCCGGGAGACCCCGGCTCCGCTCTACCGCAGCAGCAGGGTCGGAATCGCGGCCGCCCGCAGCAGATCCGAGGTCTTGCTCCCGAGGAAGAGGTTCCTCAGCGGCGAATGCGTGTATGCCCCCATGACCAGCAGGTCGATCCCTTCCTCGCGCACGCGTTTCGCGATGATGCTTTCCGCGTCCCCCGGCACGAGCGCGGCCGGGGCTTCGAAACCGGCCGCCTCGAGCGTCTTTTTCGCCCATTCGAGCGCTTTCGGCGCGTCCTGCCTTTCCTTGCCGGACATCAGCAGGTGGCAGGGCAGGCCGCGAAAGAGGGGACTCGCCGCCACCATCTCCACGCCCTTGCGGGTCACGCTGCCGCCGTCGAAGGCGATCATCACGCGGCGCGGCTCGCGGAAGCCCTCGGTCACCGCGAGGATGGGCTTGTGCAGCGCCCGCACCACGCGCTCGACGTTGCGTCCGAGGTCGCGCCGGGTCGTCTCGGCCGATTCGCCCCGCCGGCCGAGCACGAAGAGGCGCACGCCGTCTTCCTGCTCGACCAGCGTCTCTTCCAGATTGCCATGGCGCTGCCGGACGTCGGGCGAGGCCACGCCGGCCGCGACCGCGCGCTCGCGCAGGCGGTTCAGGAAGACCCTTCCGCGCTCACGGGCGGCCTTCGTGCGCGCGGCGTCCCGGTCGGAGAGCTCGGTCAGCAGGTGTTCCTGGGCATCGAAGCCGATCGCGCCGCTGTGGTCTTCGCCCGAGCCGATCTCGGGGTGGCGGTCGATGACGTGCAGGAACTCGAGCGGGGCGTCCATGCGCCGCGCCGCCCAGGCGGCGCAATCGGCAACGTAATCGGCGAAGCGGGACTGGTCCACGCAGGCCAGCACCTTGTTGTCGTCTTTCATCGTCGTGTCCTCAGTGACCCATCAGCAGCTCGACCGCCTCGGGCTTGTCATGCACCGCAAAGCGATCGACCATCGTCGCGCTCGCCTCGTTGAGCCCGATCACCTCGACCTCCGTGCCTTCGCGGCGGAACTTGACCACCACCTTGTCGAGCGCGCTCACCGCCGTGATGTCCCAGAAGTGGGCGCGCGAGACGTCGATGCGTACCTTCTCGATCACCTCCTTGAAGTCGAAGGCGGCGACGAAGCGATCGGCCGAGGCGAAGAAGACCTGGCCGGTGACCTTGTAGCTGCGCACGCGGCCCTCGTCTTCGGACCTGGAGCCCACGTGCAGGATCTGGCCGACCTTGTGGGCGAAGAAGAAGCCCGAGAGCAGCACCCCCACCAGCACGCCTTGCGCGAGGTCGTGGGTGAACACGGTGACCGCCACGGTGGCGAGCATGACCACGCTGGAGCTCCTGGGGTGCTCGCGAAGGTTGCGGACGGAGGCCCAGTTGAAGGTGCCGATGGAGACCATGATCATCACCGCCACCAGCGCGGCCATGGGAATCCGGGCCACCCAGTCGCCGACGAAGAGCAGCAGGAGGAGCAGGAAAACGCCGGCCGCCAGCGTCGACAGCCGCCCCCGGCCGCCCGACTTCACGTTGATCACCGACTGGCCGATCATGGCGCAGCCGGCCATGCCGCCGATGAAGCCGGAGGCGATGTTGGCCACGCCCTGACCCACGCATTCCCGGTTCTTGTCGCTTTGGGAGTCGGTGAGCTCGTCCACGATGGAAGCGGTCATCATCGACTCGAGCAGGCCCACCACGGCGAGCGTCGCCGACACCGGGAAGATGATCTGCAGCGTCTCCAGGGTCCATGGCACCTCGGGCAGCAGGAACACCGGCAGGCTGTCGGGCAGCTCGCCCATGTCGCCCACCGTGCGGATGTCGAGCCCCAGCGAGAGGGAGACGGCGGTGAGCACGATGATCGCCACGAGCGGCGAGGGCACCGCCTTCGTGACGTAGGGGAAGAGGTAGATGATCGCCAGGCCGGCCGCGACCATGGCGTACACCTCCCAGCCCACGCCGGTGAGCTCGGGCAGCTGCGCCATGAAGATGAGGATGGCGAGCGCATTCACGAAGCCCGTGATCACCGAGCGCGACACGAAGCGCATCAGCGACCCCAGGCGCAGCCAGCCGGCGGCGATCTGCAGCACGCCGGTGAGCAGCGTGGCGGCCAGCAGGTACTGCAGGCCGTGGTCTTTCACCAGCGTCACCATGACCAGCGCCATGGCGCCGGTGGCGGCCGAGATCATGCCCGGGCGCCCGCCGGCGAAGGCGATCACCGTGGCGATGCAGAAGGAGGCGTAGAGGCCGACCTTGGGGTCGACGCCGGCGATGATGGAAAAGGCGATCGCCTCGGGGATGAGGGCGAGCGCCACCACGAGGCCGGCGAGCAGATCGTTGCGGACGTTGGAGAGCCAGTCCTGGCGCAGGGATTTCATTGTCGTTTTGGTTCCGTCGTCATGCCGCGACGGGGCGCGGCCGTTGGGGAGGTGCGGCGCAGGCGCGCGTCCTCCGCAGGCAACGACGGGGGGAGCCCGGGGATGCCGGGACGGGGATACGCGCGCGAGTCCTGCAAGGGCGAGATCGGGCAGCACGCCGGGTCGAGCGCAGGACGCTCGTCGCGGAAGGGTGCGATGCTCGACTCGGCAGGACTTACATGGGAGGAGGCTCCGGTTGCGCGCGCGGGGCGGGATTGAAAGCGGGACGGAGTCTAAACGAGATGCTGCGTCGCAACAAGCCCGGATGTGGCGGCGTCCGCGTTACCCGTCGTGCAACGCCGACGACGCCGGCGTGTTGCCGTGGAGCAGGGCGGACAGCCGCTCGGCGATGTCCTCGGCCTTGAACGGCTTGTGCAGGAGCGCGATGCCCTGCATGTCGTCGAGCTTCTCCGCGTAGCCCGTGGTGAGCAGGACGGGCAGTCCGGGAACGAGCCGTTGGGCTTCCCGGGCGAGGACGGAGCCGTTCATGCCGGGCATGGCGTAGTCGGTCACCAGCACGTCGACCCGCGCGCCCTCCCGGAGGAGCCTCAGCGCGGCCTCGCCCCCGCCGGCGGCCAGTACCCGGTAGCCCATTCCCTCCAGCACGATCTGGAGGGCGTCCCGCACCAGGGCGTTGTCGTCGACCAGCAGTACGCGCCCGCTTCCGCCCGACTGGGACGACTCCACCGGCGCTGGGGACGGACTCGCGGCCGGCGCTGTGCGCGGCAGGTAGAGCGTGACGATGGTTCCCCGGCCGGGGCGGCTCCGCACCGACACGCCGCCGCCGGACTGCACCGCCATGCCGTGCACCATCGAGAGCCCCAGGCCCGAGCCCTTTCCGAACGCCTTGGTGGTAAAGAACGGCTCGAACACCCGCGAGAGCGTCTCCGCGTCCATGCCCGTGCCCGTGTCCCGCACCGTGAGCTTCACGTACTCGCCCGGTCGCAATTCCTGCGGATAGCCGTGCTCGCCCTCTTGGACGAGGACCGGGGCCGCGCGCAGGCTCAGGGTGCCCCCGGTGGGCATGGCGTCGCGTGCGTTGATCGCGAGGTTGAGGATGGCCGACTCGAGCTGGGCGCGATCCACCAGGGCCGGCGGCGTGTCCGCCGCCACGTCGATGCGGATGGCGATCATCCCTCCCAGTGCGCGCTCCAGCAGCGGCCGGATGCTGTCGAGGAGCTGGCGCATGCCGACCGATTCGGGCGCCAGCGCCTGGCGGCGGGCGAAGGCGAGCAGGGACTGCGTCAACCGCGCGCCGCTCTCGATGGACCGCTGCGCCGCATCCACCATCCTGCGCGGCTCGCCCTCCGCCACATGGCGCTCCAGGACCGACAGGCAGCTCGACACGGCCTGGAGCACGTTGTTGAAGTCGTGGGCGATACCGCCGGTAAGCAGGCCGACGGCTTCCATCTTCTGCGACTGCACCAGCTGGGTGGTGCGCTCTTCCACGAGGCGCTCGAGCTCCGCCTTGTCCCGGGCCAGGAGCGCCTCCGCCCGGCGCGCCTCGGTGACGTCCTCGCCGGAGCTGAGGCTGCCGACGATGCGGCCGGAATCGTCGCGCAGCACGGTATGGCGCCAGGCGATCAGGCGCTGCGTCCCGTTACGGCACAGCAGCGGCTGGTCACACACGGCGGGCGTCTCGAGCTCGCCGGCGATGAGCCTCTCGAACTCCCTGCGGGTTCGCGGCATCGCTGTCGGCGGCAGTGCGAGCGCAAACCAGTCGCGACCGATGAGCTGCGCCTCTTCGGGATAGCCGAGGATCTCCGCGCCGCGGCGGTTGATCGTCTCGATGCGTCCCTTGTTGTCCAGCACGAGCAGGATGACGCTCGCGACCCGAAGGTAGCCGCGGGCACGGTCGCGTTCGGCCTGCAGCGCCTGCTCGATGCGCTTGAGGTCCTCGATGTCGCTGGCCACGCCGACCCAGCGCAGGATGCGGCCGGTGCCCTTCTCGCGTACCGGGCGTCCCCGGCAGAGGAACCAGCGGAAGCTGCCGTCGTGCCGGTGGATGCGGAACTCCGCCTCGTAGTCCGCGCCGCACGCGACCGCCTCCGCCCAGATCCGGGCGACACGCCCCGCATCGTGCCGGTGCACGACCTGTAGCCAGCCGTCGCCGAGCAGTTCCTCTTCGGGCAGCCCGGTGTAGGCCTGGAGTGCCCCGTTGACGAAGGTGTTGCGGCCGTCCTTGTCGGCCACGAAGACCAGTCCCGGCTGGGCGTCGGTGAAGCTCTTGAACAGGGCCTCGCTTTCGGCGAGCGCCGACTCCGTGCGCTGCCGTCCGGCGACCTCCTCCGCCAGGGCTGCGCGCTGGCGGCGAATCACCCAAGCAAAGCCGGCGCAAAGGAGCAGGGCGATTCCGGCGGCGCCCGCCGACCACACCGCACGCCGCACTTCGCCATGGGTCAGGAGGTAGACCTTTCGGTCCGACCATTCGTCCATGATCCGGTCGAACGTCCCGTCGCGCTTGAGCTCGCTCAGGGCGGTGTCGAGCGCCGTCACGAGCCCGGGATTGCCCTTGGGCACGGCGATCGCGGCCGAGTGCTCGGTCAGAGGCGGCGCGACGATCCCGATCCCGGCGATGTTCAGCTCCGCCAGGAAGTACTTTCCCGACCAGGTGTCGGCGGCGAGGGCGTCGAGCTCGCGGCGGAGCACGCGCTGGATGCCGTCGGCGTAATCGTTGACGACGACGAGCCGCGCCTCGGGATGGTTCTTGCTCAGGAAAGCCTGCGCGAAGCCGGTGTCCACGACGCCCACGCGCAGCCCGTCCAGCTGCGTGCTCCGGATATCGTTCTGGCGCTCGGCCAGCACGAAGAGCGAGAACGTCATCCGGAACGTCTCTTCGGTGAAGTCGTACCGCGCTTCGCGCTCCGGCGTCCGGACCATGCTGGCGAGCGCATCTCCCGCGCCCGAGAGCACCGCGTTCTGCGCATCGTCCCACTGCCGCAGCCGGATCTCGACCGGCCTTCCCATGCGCTCGGCGAGCGCATGGTTCAGGTCCACGCTCGCCCCCTGGGGCGTCCAGCCCCGCTGGAACTCGTAGGGCGGCAGGTTCCTGTCGCCGTAGACGATGAGCGGCTCCGGTTCCGTCGCGTGGAGGTGGGCCGGAGCCGGGAAGAGCGCGAGCGCACACGCAAGCATCCAGGCCGCGCGGGCGGTCTGGAGGAACGGCATGACGGCGCGGCGTCCGGCCCTGCCCGCGGCGCGGTCGGACACCGGCGCGCGCCGTCGCTGACGTTTTTGGGTCGGGCGGGGCTGCATCCGGTCTTCTGTGGGTAGGCGTGTCCCTCTGCCCGGACATGGGCGGAGACGCCCCTCTTATACCATGCCGAGGGGCTCTTTACGCCCCTGCCCCGGTAGCCTGACGGTACGGCTCCGTGCCCGGAGGGCCGCCGCGGGGTGGAAGAACCCCGGTACCCGTTTCTGCCCGAGTCCTAGCGATGCGCCTCCTGGCGTCGATGCTCCGTGCATAGGGCGAGGAAGCGCACGATGTCGATGGTGTAGCGGCGCGCCAGCCGGCGTGGCTCCAGGGCGAGACGGTACAGCCATTCGAGCCGCAGTCGGCGCATGTACAGGGGCGCACGCGGCATTTCGCCGGCCAGGAAATCGAGGAGCGCCCCGACGCCGGTGACGAGCGGGGCCGACAGCTCGCCGCGATTCGCGAGTATCCACTCCTCCTGCATCGGATTGCCGAGCCCCACGAGCACCACTTCGGCGCCCGAGCGCTCGATCCGCTCGACGAGCAGCGTGTTGTCCGCCATCCCCGTATAACCGTCGCAGTGACCGGCGACCGGGATGCCCGCACCCGCGATCGCCTTTGCGGCCCGCGCCGCGACCCCGGGCCTGCCGCCGAGGAGGAAGGTGGGGCGGCGGGCGGCCCGGAGTACGCCGGGCACGAAGTCCGTGCCGTTGAGGTTGCAGGGGAAGCGCCGGCCGTGCACCAGCCAGGCGCCCAGATCCATCCCCACTCCATCGTTGACCAGGATGGTGGGCCGGTCGCACAGCTGCGGGCGAAGGCCGACGCACTGCACGGCGAAGTTGGCGTTGGCGAAAAGCAGGGTGAGGCGCTGCCGGCGTTCGAGGGCTCCCACCAGGCGGCGCCTGAGCGCCGTCGGCTCGGTGGCCTGGATCGGATAGCCCGCGATCCAAAGGGCGGCCGCGCGGCTCATTGGGCGATCCTCGTATCGTCGAAGCGGGACGGATCGAGCAGGCGGTCGACCACCTCGACCCAGCTCAAGTGGCGGCGCGAAGACAGGCGCGGCGCGGCGAGCGCGCCACGGACGGCACGCACTACCGAGAACATGTCGCCCGGCATGTAGCCGAAGCGCGAGCGGTAGTCGCCCACCACCGCCTGGGGACACACTGCCGGCAGGCCGAAGAAGTCGTACTGGATGAGCTTCATGGACGTGTCTGCGAGGTAGTCGGGCATGCGCGCGGCGCGGTAGGCCGCAATGCCGAGGTGGGCGTGCTTGATGTAGCGCACGGTGTCCGCGTGCGGCATCTCGTCGTACACCGTGACGTTGTCCCCGTAGCCGGGCAGGCGTGGCCGGCCCGATCCGATGATGTGGAACCGGATCTCGGGAAAGCGGTGCGAGGCGAAGCTGAAGAAGACCGGGTCGAACAGCATGGAGCCCACCGACACGGCATGGATGCCGGGGCCGTAGGGCGAAGGATCGCCCTGGGTGGCGAGCGCCGGATCGACGCCGTGCGGGATGAAGAGGAGCCGCGCATCCCGCGGCACGCCCGCTGCCAGCGCGAGCGAAGGCAGGCGGATGGCGTCGATCGCCGGCGCGATCCGCCGGAAGGTGCGCTTCACGTAGTCCGCGGCGTTGATGGTGTCGAGATCGTCCGAGGCGATGTAGATCGTGCGCGCGGCCGGATTGCGGCGCGCAGCCATGTCGAAGAACACCGGGGCGGTGCCGCTCTCGAAAAGGATGGTGTCGGCCTCGTCGATCCAGCGGGCGAGCACCGGGTCCGGGTGGTGCACGTACCAGTGGAACATCAGGGTCTCGAACGGGCGCAGCAGCGGTCGGCGGGTGTTGAACGGATGCACCGGGGTCTTCCACAGGAAGCAATCCACGCCGTCCTGGCGCTCGATCCGGTTGGCGCGCGCGTCGAGCCCCAGGCGCGGGTCGGCGGTGAAGCGCGACAGGGCGCTGTAGCGCAGGGAGAAGAAGCGGGTGGTGCCGCGGCGGGCGAGCTCGCGCGCGATGAAGTGGATGTTGGCCTTGCGCGGGGAACGGTAGTCGTGTGCGGAGATGACGAGGAAGCTGCCACGGCGGGTTTCCTCGCGTGCGGGCGCGGCGGGGCGCGCGATGTCCTTGGTCATGGTGCTCATCGGGCTCTCTCCTTCAGGCTTGCGGCGCGGGCTCGGGCAGGTCGCACGGTGCCGGGCGGTCGGCGCCCACGATGGCGGGTGCGGCGTCCCACAGATCCCACGGAAAGGCGCGCAGCAGGCGCTCGGCGGTGGCGGCGAGCTCGGCCATCGGCGGCGGCGTGGCAGGCTGGTCGAGCGCCGCCCCGATCGAAGCCGCGACCGGGTAGTGGCGGCGGCCGGTGCCGCGGTAGTAGTCGTCGTACTTGAAGCGCGGCTCGCTGCCGCCGCTGTCGAGGAGCACGGCCGGGATGCCGTAGGCCTCCGCGAGGACCACGCCGTGCAGCGACGCCGATACCACGCGCCGGGCGCGCAGCAGGCGGCGGATGAAGGCTGCCGGGTACTGTCGCGGGCTCAGTACCCGGTCGCCGAAGCCGCGGTAGCCGTCGGGCGCATCGTTGAGATGGGGCACGACCAGGAACTCGACCGCGTCGCGCTCGTCGGCGAGCCGTTCGGCCGGGAACAGCAGCGGCGCGAGCAGGCCGGGATCGCCGTACACCGGCGGGCAGGCGATGCCGCGCCCGAGCAGGAAGTCCCGCGTGAGCGGACCGCGCACCGCGCGCACGTCCAGGGTGCCGAAGCGGTGAGCGGCGGGGGTGACCTTGCCGTTGATCCCCGCGCCCCATACGGCGTCGCCGGAGCGGGCGAAGTGCAGCACCGAGCCGACGGCGAAAAGGCGCCGCCGACGGTCGCGCTTGTCGAGGATGTCGCGGTCGGCGAGGCGCAGCAGCTGTGCCACCACCACGCGCGCCAGATAGTCGCCGACGTTCGGGATCCCGTCGGGCGGTTCCCACCAGAAGACGCAGCGGCGTTCGAGCCGGCGCGCGAGCTCAGCGAGACGCATCGTGGCCTCCCATGCGTGCGAAGAGCGCCCCGTAACCCCGGGGCGAGAACAGCGCGCCGAAGGCACGCAGCTTGATCAGCGCATTGCGGCGCAGGTGGGGCGAGCACCATTCCACGGCGAAGGCGACGAAGGCGTAGCTCGCCACCATGGACCACGCCGCGCCGAGCGCGCCGTGCCGAGGAATCAGCACGAGCCCCAGGGCGAGGCCCACGGCGAGGCCGGCGAAATTGCGCAGCAAGGCCCAGTGCTCCATCCTCTCGAGGCTGTAGAAGAGCCCGCTCAGGTTG
Organism: Azoarcus sp.; assembly: GCA_020725025.1. Lineage (GTDB taxonomy): Bacteria > Pseudomonadota > Gammaproteobacteria > Burkholderiales > Rhodocyclaceae > Aromatoleum. The sequence goes on along the minus strand of DYFV01000100.1, from coordinate 9,625 downwards.
GCGAGGAATACGGCCGGCACGCCGCAGGCGAGCACGGCGAGCACCGGGGCGGCGGGTGCGAAACCCGGGCCCAGGGTGAGCGCGATCAGCGTGGGCGCGGTCAGCACGAGGCCGGCCGCGAGCGCGAGACTCGCCAGGAAGGCCGCGAAATAGACGGCCTCGAGCTTGTGCGCGGTCTGCCCGCTGGAGCCCCGGCTCAGCGCCGGCAGCAGCACGCTCGAGACCATCGCCGGCAGCAGGGCGAGCTGTTCGATGAACTTGAAGGCCCCCGCGTAGTAGCCCAGCTCGGCGCGGTCGGCGAAGGCCGCGAGCAGGAGCTGGGCGATGCGCGCATGCAGCTGCACCAGGACCATCGAGCCGAAGAAGAAGCCCGCGCGGCGCAACACGTGACCGCTGACGGCGTCCTGCCGTGCGGAGCTCGCGACCGGACGCGTGTGGCCGCGGGCGAGCACGCGACAGGTCGTCCACAGCAGCAGGCTGGGCAGCACGTAGGTGACCGCCAGCGCCGCCACGCCGGCGCCCCCAACGCACAGTCCGACCCGCGCCCCGGCCATCGCCAGCGCGAGGGTGATGCGGATGCGCGCGAGCAGGTCGTTTCGCAGCTGCGCTTCGAAGTGGTAGACGTAGGCCTCCAGCGGGGCGAGCGCGAGCACCGAGAGGAGCAGCCAGTACTGCGGCGGGGCCTCGAATGCCCACAGCGCGAGCGCGAGGACGGTGCCCGCCGAGGTTCCCACCGCGAGCTTGACCCGCACCGTGGCGCCGAGCACGAGCCCGATCGCGCGCGAGCGCGCGAGCGCGAGGAAGACCCGGCGCAGTCCGAAGTCGGTGCCTGTGAGGGTGAGCGCGAGCCAGACCTGGAACAGGGCGAGCATGCCGAAACGCTCTGCGCCGAGATAGCGGATCACGTAGAGGTTGGCGACGAACACCAGCAGCGTGACGACCACGCGCTCGAGGAGCAGCCAGCCGAGGTTGGATGCGATCGAGCGCTTCACGGAAAGAGCACCTCGCGCAGGACGCCGCGGATGCGCGCGTCGCCGAACGCCTCGTCGAGGCGTGCTTCGGGTGCGGGGGCGGCGGGCGCCGGGGGGTGGTCGGTCGCGATGCGCGCGCACAGGGCGGCGACGTCGGGCGCGAGCGTGAGGCGGCCCGGCTCGAGCTGGCTGCGCAGCCACGCCAGCGCCGGGTTCTCCACCGCGAACACCCGCACGCCGAGCGAGAGCGCGTAGAAGAGGCTCCCGCTCACGATCATGTCGGGCTCGGCGTGGGCGAGTACGAGGCCCGTCGAGCGCGACAGCACCGCCTGCGCGTAGGCGTCGGAGACGTGGCCCGCCATGATCCGCACCTCGGGGCCGGCGGCCGCTTCGAGCGCAGCGACGTGGTCGGGCTCCTCGACCGCGCCCAGCACCACCAGCGCATGGCCCGGCGGAAAGCGTTCGATCAGGCGGTCGATGCCCTTGTAGCGGGCGATGCGCCCGAACACCACGTAAAAGTGCGCCGGCAGCGCCGCCAGGCGCTGCGCCTCGGCGGGTGCGAGGGTCTCCCGGGCCCGGCGGTAGAGGGGATGGGGCACGTAGCGGCGATGGGGCGTCGCGGCGTGGCCGGCATGGACGAGCACCGCGTCGAAGAGCCGTTCCAGGCGGTCGAGGACGCGCCGCGCGCGCTCGCGGTCGGCTTCGCGGGTGCCGTGCGGGAAGTTGTTGTGGCGCACGTAGACCACCCGGCGCGCCACGCAGCGCAGCAGCAGCACCCGCGCAAGCACCCGCGCCAGTCCCGGCAGGGAAAGGGCGCCGTCCCCGCGCCGCACCATGTCGAGCTCGATCCAGTTCACCAGCGCCACGTCGTAGTCGCGGCGCAGGCGCCAGGGGCGGCGCAGGATCTCCCGGGGCGAAGGCAGGGCGGTGACCGTGCCCAGCCCGCCGAGTATCTCGACGAAGCGTTCGGCGTAGGCATTGGTGATGCCGCCCATGGGCAGATAGCCGATGCGCGCACGCCGCGGCGCGGTCGCCGCCACGGCGCCCTCGGAGACGGCGGAATCGGTGCGGGGGGTGCGCCTCATCGCCCCATGTACCAGCCGAGAACGCTCATCTGCGGCGCGTCCACGCCGGCCTTGGGCTGAACGCTCAGCGGATAGCTGCCCCACCAGCGTCCGGCCGCCCAATAGGTCCAGCCCAGCCATACCGCGCGATCGGCGGTGAGCTGGAGCATGCGCTCGAGCACCGAGAGGCAGTTGTCCTCGGCCGGAACGCCGAACTCCCCCAGGAACAGGCGCTGGTCGTTGGCACGCGCCCAATCGCCGATCAGGCGGAACATGTTGTCGAAGCGGTCGGGTGGATGGCAGGTCGTTCCCCGGCCGGAGAAGTCCGCGTCGGCGTACTGGTGCACCTCGATCGCCATCCGCTCGAGCGGATCGCGCACGCCCGCCATCGCGATCGCGTTCGAGGTCCCGGAGAAGGTCTTGTGCCATTCGTGCACCCCGCTCCAACGACCGCCCGAAACCAGCAACAGGTGTCCGGCGCCGGCCTGGCGCAGTTTTGCGACGGTGTCGTCGGCGATCCGTGCCCACTGCGCTATGGAAAGCTTGTAGGGCTCGTTCATCAGCCCGAAGGCGATCCGGCCGGCGTCGGGGAAGCGCGCGGCGAGTCGCAGCCACAGATCCTGGAAGGCGTCGACCGGCACCTCGGCCGAGCCGATCGGATAGCCGCGCCAGGTGCCGTAGTTGTGCACGTCGAGGATCACGCACAGGTCGGACGCGGCCGCGGCGGCGAGCACCTTGTCGATGGCGCCGGTCTCGGCCGCGTGGAGCTCGCCGCCGAGGGTGTGCTGCAGCCGCTCCCAGCGCACCGGCAGGCGGATGACGTCGGCCCCCTTGCCGGCGAAGTAGGCGATGTCTTCGCGCGCCGGGTAGGTGTAGTCCTTGTTCATCACGCCCGGCAGGCGCTTGGAATTGAACTCGGCGCCGGCGAGGTTCACCCCGGTGAGACGGGGGTTGTCGAGGCAGCCGGCTCGGGCGGGGCTGGCGGCGATCGCCAGACAGGCGAGAAAGGCCAGGGCGAGACGCGGATGTCTCATGCGGCGGGCTCCATGGCGCGATAGGTGTCGAGATAGCGCCCCGCGACGCGGCGCCAGTCGTAGCGTCCGGCGAAGGCGACGGCATGGGCGCGCAGGGCCGCCTGGGCGCGCACGCTGTGCAGCGCGAGCAGTCGTTCGGCGCAGGCCGCGTGTCCGTCGTCGGACACCAGCAGGCCGAAGCCCGCGCGCTCGACCAGCGCCCGGAAGGGCGGGATGTCGCTCAGGACCGGGACGAGCCCGGCGCTCAGGGCTTCCACGGCGGCGAGCCCGAAGCCTTCGTGCCGGGACAGGCTCACGAAGTAGCTCGCCTCGCCGATGAGCGCGGCGAGGGTGGCGTCGTCCGGGTCCGCCACGAGGCGCACCGCCTCGCCGACGCCTTCGGCCGCGGCCAGCGCGGCGAGCGAGCCCCGGTCGTAGTCGTACTCGCGTCCTGCCAGGATGAGCCGCCAGGCGGGGGCGCGCCGGTGCAGCCGGGCGAAGAGGGCGAGCGTCTCCGTCAGGCCCTTGTTGGCCGACCAGCGGCCGAAGCAGATGAGGGTCGGCACGGGGCGGGGGGCGGCACGGTCGTGGAACTTGTCGATGTTCACCCCGTTCTCGATCACTTCCAGGTGGCCAGTCGGGACGATGGAGCCGAACAGCTCGGCGTCGGCGATGCTGGTGGCGACGATGCGGCCGTAGGCGCGGGCGGAGCCGCGCGTCACCGTGTGGAAGAAGGCGCGCTTGAAGCGCTCGGCGAAGCGGGTGTGGAAGAAGCCGCCGTGGGTCGAGGCCACCAGCCGGCGGCGGTGCAGCGGGGCGGTGGCGGCCAGGTAGTCGAAGAAGAAATCGATCCCGTGCACATGCACCACGTCGGCTTCGCCCAGTGCGGCGAGCACCTGTGGGCACAGCGGATAGCGGGTGGATCCGGTGAAGCCCAGCCGCCGGACCGGAATCCCGTCGAGCTCGTCGCGGGGCGGCAGCGGCCGGCGCCGGTCGCGGAACACGCGGTCCAGGGTCACCACCCATGGCCGGTGGCCGCCGGCGAGCTGGTGGCGGGCGAGGTGGTGGACCACGTCCTCCATTCCGCCGATGGAGGGATGGTATTGGCGCACCACGTGGGCGATGCGCAGGGGGGCTTCGCGTGTCGTCATCGCTTCTCTCCCGCAACGAAGCTGCCGAGAAGGAACCACAGCGGCGCCGCGGTCTTCAGCGCGAACGCCGAAGTGCCGCTCACGCACAGGATGAGCGCCAGGTAGAGCGCCGCGTAGGCCTGGAAGCGGCGCCCGGTATCGCCGGCGACCGGCAGCAGCCAGTAGCCACCCCACAGCGCCAACGCGGCGACCAGCCCGAAGTTGGCGAGTACATAGGGGTAACCGGCGTCGAAGTAGCCGTAGGCCGGCGCCTCGAGCCCGAAGATTTCGCCCAGGTCCATGCGCATCAGGGCATTGCCGGTCAGCGCGAGGCGGCCGACGAAGGAGTCGTCGTAGGCGCCGCCGGCGAGGAGCGCGATCGCGACGACGGTGAGCGCGGCGCCGAAAGGAAACACGAAGGCGAGCGCTTCGGCGCCGCGCAGCAGGGCGAGGCGCATCAGGACCAGCAGCGCCACGGCGACCAGGCCGAAGCGCGAGTCGTTGAGCACCAGCATGAGCGCCGCGGCGCCCACATAGAAGAGCATCGCGCGCCACTCGACCGGTTCCTTGGCGAGCCCCCAGGCGGCGCAGATCACCGCGAAGTTGCCGAAGGACACCGGCTCGATGAACACCGACGAGGCCCGGTGGGGGCCCAGGAAGGGCAGGATGGTGCGCCCTATGCCTTCGGGGCGCATGCCGCTCGCCACCAGGCGATCGTCCCGGTAGAGCGCCATCTCCGGGTCCGCCACGCCACGCGCCAGGTAGTAGGAGTAGATGTCGAAGAGCCGGGTGAAGGGCTCGACCGCCAGGAACTCGAAGAGGGCGACGGCGAGCACCACCCAGACCAGGCGGCGCAGGATGCGATCGGCGGCCGGCGGACCGCCGGCGTTCATGCCCACCCACAGGAAGGCGAGCGGCATGAGGAGGTCGCGCAGCGGTTTGGGATCGAAGTCGGCACGTACCAGCGCCAGGGCGAAGCCGTTGACGAGCACCAGGGCGCCCGTGAGCGCGATCGCCAGCGGCACGCGCTGCAGCATGAGCGGCAGGCAGGCGGCAAGGATCGCAAGCTCGCCGAGGATGACCGCCGAGTTTCCGCCGAGGCCGAAGTGGGTGTGCAGGAAGCTCAGCCACAGCTGGTAGCTGATGGCCGCGAAGAGCAGGCCGTGCAGCCAGGCGTCCTGCCAGTCCCCGGCAGGGACAGTGTCCGATACGGCGAGGCGGGGGCGGTACGTCGCGTTCAGCATCGCGAGGCCTCTCCTCGGCATGGCGGCGCTACCCTCCCGCTGCCGGATACGGCGCGTTGGCGCAGGCCGATTCCCGATCTCATAAGCGGTTCATCACCGCGCCCAGCACCTGGCTGCCGGTGAGGTCCAGGGAAGCGCGGAGGTGGCGCAGGCGGTCGAGGTCGGTGGCGTCCTGGCGGACCACGAGCAGCGCGGAGCCGCTCGCCGCGGCCGCGATCTGGCCGTCGGCCGCGAGCTCGGCGGCGGTCGTGTCGGCGATCACCACGTCGAAGAGCCCTTCGAGCGCGCGCAGCTGGCGGGGGAAGAGCGCCCGCGCGAGCAACTCCTGGGGATTGGGCGGACGCGGTCCGGCCGGCAGCACGTAGAGGTTCCTCAGTGCGCCGACGCGCACGATCGCCTCGCTGCCGGCACGCCCCACCAGAACGCTGGACAGCCCCACCCGGTTGTCCAGGTGAAACAGGCGGTGCTGGTCGGCCTCGCGCAGGTCGGCGTCGAGCAGCAGGGTGCGCGCACCCATCTGGGCGAAGACCACCGCCAGGTTGGCGGCGATGAAGCTGCGACCCTCGCCCCGGCCGACCCCGGCGACCGCGAGCGTCTTGCGTCCTACCCGGGCGTTCATCCAGCGCAGGGCGAGCTGGGTGCGCAGCGCGCGCAACGCCTCCACCACGGCGCTGAAGGGCTGGCAGGCGGCGACCACGCTCGGATCGAGGATGCCGCTGCCGCCGGGCAGGTAGGGATAGTCGAACTGGCGCGCGAGCGCGAAGTCGAGGTCGGCCCGGGTGACGAGCCCCATGCGCACGGCGTTGGCGCCGAAGGAGCCGCCGCGCGCCTTCTGGGCGCGCAGCACCGCCTGCGCGTCGTCCGGGCGCAGGCGTCCGGTCTCGACCAGGATCGCGCCGATGGACTGGTCCTCGGCGCCGGGCATCCGGTCCATGATGTCGGGTGTGGCATCCATCGCAATTGCTCCGGTGCGGGATGGCGAAAAGGCGGCCTCAACGGGGCGGCCCGATCATTGCGCGCGGCAGCGCACCGACGACCGGCACGTCGAGCGCGTCGAGGACGTCGATCTCGCTGCGTACGCGGCGGCGCACGAGCTCCAGCGCCAGCGCGAGGCTCACGCCCAGCAGCAGGCCCAGTACCGCCGACAGCGCCACCATCAGCGGGCGCCGCGGCGAGGCGGGGAGGGTCGCCGCGGAGGCCGGCGCGAGCATGAAGACGTTGGTCTGCTGCGCCTGGCTCTCCAGGCTGGTCTCGGCGAGCCGACCGGTGACGAGGTCGTAGGCGTTCTGGGCGCGCTCCACGTCCTTCTGCAGCACCGCCATGCGGTCGCGTTGCGCCTTGAGCTCCAGGACCTGGGCCTTCTGGCGCTCGAGCGCCTCGCGCAGGGCCGCCTCGCGGGCGGTGTTCACTTCGTCGGTGGTGCCGATCGAGCCGGCGATGCGCTCGGTCTCGAGGGCGAGGCGCCGGCGCAGGGAAGCGAGCTCTCGCCCGGCACGCACGCGTTCGGGGTGATTGGGCCCGAGGCGGGCGGCGTGCTGGGCGTGCTGCGCCTCGAGGCGGGCGAGCTCCGCCTTGAGGGTGGCGATGAGCGGGCTCGCGACCACCTCGGGCAGGGTCTGGCCATCGCCCACGTTCTGCCGCCGCGATCGGCTGCCGCTCGCCTCGGCCTGCACCGCCACCAGCTGGCGCGCCAGCTCGTCCAGGCGTGCCGTCTCCACGTCCACGCGCTCGTCCGCGGCCACGATGCCGTGCGCGCGCTGGAAATCGGAGAGCCTTCGCTGGGCCGCCTCGAGGTCGCGGCGCAGCGCCTGGGTGCGCGCGTCGAACCACTCGGAGTGAGCCTGCGCCGGCGACACCTTCATCTCGAGGTTGGTCTCGGTGTATGACTCCGCTACCGCGTTGGCTACCCGCGCACAGCGCTCCGGCTCGGGGCAGGCGTAGGAGATCACCACCATGTGGCTGTCGCGCTCGGGCTTCACCACGAGTTCGTGCTTCAGTGCGTTGCCGAACCAGGGCACGAAATCCACCCGCTCGCCGGTCTCCTCCCGCCAGCGCGCGACGAGCGCGGGATCACGGGCGATTTCGGACCGTGCCGCCGCGCGCTCGGTGACGCGCCGGCTGGTGATGATGGCGACCTGGGTCGCCATGTAGCTGCCCAGCGCCTGCGGCGGCAGCGCCGAGCCGAGCAGCCCCTCGGCCGCGCGCGCGTCGATCACCAGCGCGACGCTGGCGGTGTACTGGCGCGGCAGCAGCCACGCCAGCGCCGTGCCGGCGAGCGCCACCGCGAGGAAGATGACGAGCACGAGGCGGCGGCGCGCGTAGAGCACGCGCAGGACTTGGCGTGCGTTCATGGCGGCGCTCCCCTCAGAACCAGCTTTCCTTGACGTGGATGACGTCGTCCGGGCGCAGCGGGTCGTTTCGGCCTAGCTCGAGGACTTCGATCTCGCCGTTGCCGTTGCGCCGATGCACCTCCATGCCGCGTTCGGTGCCGCGGTTGGTGAGGCCCCCGCCGGTGGCGAGCGCCTGCATCAGCGTCATCCCGTCTTCCAGACGGTAGGCGCCGGGCTTCTGCACCTGACCGTAGATGAAGAAGGTCGGGGCGCGTCCCACGTAGATGATGTCGCCCCCGGCCACCATGTCGTTGCCGCCGGCGTCGGCCGCGAACAGCTTGGCCATGTCGATCTCGCGCTGGAAGCGCTCGCCTTCGCGGGTGCCGGAGAGCACGATGGTGTCCGCGCCCAGTTCCGACACGCCGCCGGCTACCGCCAGCATGTCGGCCACCCGCATGTTGAAGGTCTCGATCGGGTAGCGTCCCGGCCGGTTCACCTGCCCGAGTACCGACACCTGGTTGCCGCGGATTTCCAGCGGCAGGATGTTCACCTGCGGATCGTTCACGAAGCCGCCCTCGCGCAGCCCCTTGGCGATGAGCCGCTCGGCCGCCGCTACGCTCCTGCCGCCCACCTTCACGCTGCCGACCAGCGGAAAGCTCACTTCGCCCGACTCGGATACCCGCGCCTCGGTGGCGAGGTCGGGGTTCTGGAACACCGAGATGCGGATCACGTCGCCGGATCCGAGCAGATATTCCTGGCCGGCCCGCAGGCCGGCAGGGGCGCTCGACAACATGCCGAGCATTAGAGCCATCGCCATCGCTTTCATTGCGCATCGCCTCCTCCGGGTGCACCACCCGTCACCGGCCCATGCGGGCCTGGGCTGGAAATGACGGCAGGCCACTCCGGGGGGCGCCAGGCGGGAGTTCCCGTGGCCTCCGGGGTCTTGCCGTCGCCAATCGAGATCGCCGCGAGCCTCGCCAGCCGGTCGATCTCCTCGTTCAGCGCCGCGGCGCGCCGCTGTGCGATCAGGCGCTGCTCGATGAGTGGGCGTGCGGCGTGCTCGTCCAGCGCAGCGGGCCGCGCGTGCACCAGCTGGATCACCCGCAGGCCGCGGGGTGTCGCCCGCACGGCCACTTCGCCGCGGCGCATGGCGCCCAGTCGGGCGAGCGCGTCCGCTGCCAGCTCGTCCGAGGTGTGCTCCGCCTCGCTCCAGGCAAAGCGCAGGTCCGTCCTGCGCAGCCATGCCATCAGCGCGTCGAAGGTGGGGGCGGCGCGCACTCGCGCGAGCACTTCGCTGGTCCGGGGCGGCGGCACGACGATGTCCACCGCGCGCACAAGGAATGCGCGGCGCCCGGCGTAGAGCTCGGGATGTGCCCGGTAGTAGGCGCGCACTTCCTCTTCGCCGGGCGGCGTCACTGCGGCCGCGAGGGCCGCCACATGACGCCGCGCGAGCAGCTCCCGCCGGGCCACGCTCACCGCCGAGTCGGCGATGCCGGCGCTGCCGCGGGTCGTGCGGAGGAATTGCTGGGCGAGGAGTTCCTTCACCACCAGGTCCTCGATCAACTGCCGCTCGGGCACCCCTTCGAGCTCGGCGCCGCCGTGCCTGCGCAGCAGGGCGATTTCCTCGTCGAGGATGGGGACCCCGTTCACGCGGGCTGCGGCGCGGCCGTTCTCGGGCGGCGCACATGCCGCGAGCTGCAGCCCAAGCGCAGCGCACACCAGTGCTTCCCGGATCAATCGCCAACCCACCGACGCCTGCCTCCCGCCACCCTCACCCTGTGCGCCACGCCAGGCGCCGGCGCGCAAGGACCACCACGGTGGAGTTGTGTGCGTCAAGTTGTGCAAAAGGGTTGATCAGGTATTCGGTTGATTC
>DYFV01000099.1 GCA_020725025.1 Azoarcus sp. | reverse complement strand
GCCGAATTGAAAGGGGCTCTAGCGTGGGGTGCGCATCGACGAGCGCAGCTTGTAGCGGTCGCCGGGGTGGGTGAGCCGCGCGTAGCTCACGAGGTGCTCGTCCGACCAGGTGCGGCGGGTCATCAGCAGGCAGGGTGTGGCGGTGGTGATGCCGAGCCAGGCGGCGGTCTGGGCGTCGGCCAGGACCGCCTCGACCACGTGCTCCACGTCGGAGATCGGGCAGGCCGCGACCAGCACCTCGTTGGGGGTGTGGCGGGAGAAGTCGGTGTCGAGATAGCCGGGGACCCACTTCGGATTGACGAAGCGCTCCTCGAGCTGGATCGGGACGTCGTTCTCCCGATGGACCAGGATAGTGTGGAAGACCCGGGTGCCCAGGCGCACCCCGAGGCGCAGCGCGACCTCGTCGTCGGCCTCGATGGCTTCGCGCCGCAGTACGTCGTTGCTGTAGGCGTTGCCGCGGCCGCGGACCTCGGCCGCGATGTTGAGCACCTCGTGGAGCGAGGACTCCGCCTTGCGGTCGGTGACGAAGGTGCCCAGGCCCGGCTGGCGTATCAGCCAGCCGCCCTGCACGAGATCGCGGATCGCCTTGTTGGCGGTCATGCGGGAGACGCCGAAATCCCGCGCGAGCTGCTCTTCGGGCGGGATCTGGTGGTGGGCCGGATAGGCTCCGCTGCGGATCTTTTCGAGCAGGAATTCCTCGATCTGACGATAGCGCGGTGCGGGGTTGGCCAAGTACATGTTCCTTTGCGGTTCGCGGGACGCCGCCATGATACCGGCTCGTATCCCCGCGCGGCCATGCGATCGGGATCGCGCGGCTATCCGCATTCCGAAGGCAGCAGGCCGGGGGGCGGCAACCCGGACAGGGCGCGCGCGCGCAGCAGCGCGGTGGCGGCGGCGATGTCCGGCGCGAAGAAGCGGTCGACCGCGTAGAACGGCACCTCGGCGCGCAGCAGCGCGCGCGCCTGCTCGAGCCTGGGCGAGCTCCGCAACCCTTCGCGGAAATCCAGCCCCTGGCAGGCGGCGAGCCACTCCACCGCCAGGATGCCGCGCAGGTTGTCGGCCATCTCCCACAGGCGGCGCCCGGCGTTGGGCGCCATCGAGACGTGGTCCTCCTGGTTGGCCGAGGTCGGCAGGCTGTCCACGCTCGCCGGGTGGGCCAGCGCCTTGTTGTCGCTCGCGAGGGCGGCGGCGGTGACCTGGGCGATCATGAATCCGGAGTTGACCCCGCCTTCGGCCACGAGGAAGGCCGGCAGCTGGGACATGTTCCTGTCCATCATCAGCGCGACGCGCCGCTCGGCGAGCGCCCCGATCTCGGCGAGCGCGAGCGCCAGGTTGTCGGCGGCCATCGCCACCGGCTCGGCGTGGAAGTTTCCGCCCGAGATCACCTCGTCCTCGGCGGCGAAGACGAGCGGGTTGTCGGACACCGCGTTCGCCTCGACCGCCAGCACCTCGGCCGCCTGACGCATCTGGGTGAGGCAGGCGCCCATCACCTGCGGCTGGCAGCGCAGGGAGTAGGGGTCCTGCACCTTGCCGCATCGGCTGTGGGAGCGGGCGATCCCGCTCGTTTCCTCGAGGAGGTGGCGGTAGGCGGCGGCCGCGTCGATCTGGCCGCGCTGGCCGCGCACCGCATGGATGCGGGCGTCGAAGGGCACGCGCGAGCCGAGCACCGCCTCCACGGTGAGGCTGCCGCACACCAGCGCCGCGGCGAAGAGGTCTTCCGCCTCGAACAGCCCGCGCAGCGCGTAGGCGGTGGAGACCTGCGTGCCGTTCAGGAGCGCGAGCCCCTCCTTGGCCGCAAGAGTGAGCGGCTCGAGCCCTGCCACCGCCAACGCGTCGCGCCCCGGCAGCCACTCGCCGCGGTGGCGCGCCCGGCCTTCGCCCAGCAGCACCAGCGACAGGTGGGCGAGCGGCGCCAGGTCGCCCGATGCACCCACCGAGCCCTTGACCGGGATCTCGGGGTACACCTCGGCGTTGACCAGGGCGACGAGCGCGTCGATCACCGTGCGGCGGATCCCGGAGTAGCCGCGGGCGAGGCTCGCCGCCTTCAGCAGCAGGACGAGCCGCACGAGGTCGTCGTCCAGCGCCTCGCCCACGCCGCAGGCGTGGGAGAGCACCAGCGAGCGCTGCAGCCGCTCCAGGTCCGCGTGGGCGATGTGAGTCTGGGCGAGCAGGCCGAAGCCGGTGTTCACCCCGTAGGCGACGCGATCTTCCTCGACGATGCGGTGCACGCAGGCGACGCTCGCGTCGATCGCCGCGCTCGCCTCGGCGGCGAGCCTCACGCGCAGCGGCCCCTGCCAGGCGAGCCGCAGCTGCGCCAGCGTGAGGCGACCGGGGAAGAGCTCGAGCTCGGTCACGTCAGGCTCCTTTCGCCGGCTCCAGCATCGGCAGGTCCAGGCCGTTGTCGCGGGCGCAGCGTCGTGCGATATCGTAACCCGCGTCGGCGTGGCGCATCACGCCGGTGCCCGGGTCGTTGCGCAGCACGCGACCCAGTCGCGCGCGCGCCTCGGGCGTGCCGTCGGCCACGATCACCACCCCCGCGTGCTGGGAGTAGCCCATGCCGACCCCGCCGCCGTGGTGCAGCGACACCCAAGTGGCGCCGCCCGCGGTATTGAGCAGGGCGTTGAGCAGCGGCCAGTCGGATACCGCGTCCGAGCCGTCCAGCATGCGCTCGGTCTCGCGGTTGGGGCTCGCCACCGAGCCGGAGTCGAGATGGTCGCGCCCGATCACGATCGGCGCCTTGAGCTCGCCGCTCGCCACCATGTCGTTGAAGGCCTGGCCGAGGCGGGCGCGGTCCTTCAGCCCCACCCAGCAGATCCGCGCCGGCAGGCCCTGGAAGCTGATGCGCTCGCGGGCCATGTCGAGCCAGCGGTGCAGGTGCGGGTCGTCCGGGATGAGCTCCTTCACCTTGGCGTCGGTCCGGTAGATGTCCTCCGGATCGCCGGAGAGCGCCACCCAGCGGAAGGGCCCGATGCCCTGGCAGAACAGGGGCCGGATGTAGGCGGGCACGAAGCCGGGGAAGTCGAAGGCGTCGGCGACGCCCTCTTCGAACGCCATCTGGCGGATGTTGTTGCCGTAATCGAAGGTGGGCACGCCCATCTTCTGGAAGTCCAGCATGGCCCGCACGTGGGCGGCCATCGAGCGCTTGGCCGCGGCGACCACCGCCTCGGGCTCGGTCTTGCCGCGTTCCACGTATTCGTCCCAGCTCCAGCCGACCGGCAGGTAGCCGTGCAGCGGATCGTGGGCGCTGGTCTGGTCGGTGACGAGATCCGGGCGCACGCCGCGGCGCACCAGCTCGGGCAGGATCTCGGCGGCGTTGCCGCACAGGCCGATGGACACCGCCGCGCCACGCTTGGTGTAGCGCTCGATGCGCGCCAGCGCGTCGTCCAGGTCGGCCGCCTGCTCGTCGAGATAGCGGGTGCGCAGACGGAAGTCGAGGCGCGACTGCTGGCACTCGATGTTGAGGGAGCAGGCGCCTGCGAGGGTCGCGGCGAGCGGTTGGGCACCGCCCATGCCGCCGAGACCGGCGGTGAGCACCCAGCGGCCCGCGAGCTCGCCGCCGTAGTGCTGGCGGCCCGCCTCGACGAAGGTTTCGTAGGTGCCCTGCACGATGCCCTGGGAGCCGATGTAGATCCACGAGCCTGCGGTCATCTGGCCGTACATCATCAACCCCTTGCGGTCGAGCTCGTTGAAGTGCTCCCAGTTCGCCCAGGCGGGTACCAGGTTGGAGTTGGCCAGCAGCACGCGCGGCGCGTCCCGATGGGTCTCGAACACGCCGACGGGCTTGCCGGACTGGATCAGCAGGGTCTGGTTGTCCTCGAGGCGGCGCAGCACCTCGACGATCCGGTCGAAGCACGCCCAGTCGCGGGCGGCGCGGCCGATGCCGCCGTAGACCACCAGCTCCTTCGGGTTCTCCGCCACGTCGGGGTCGAGGTTGTTCATCAGCATGCGCAGGGGCGCCTCGGTCAGCCAGCTCCTGGCAGTGAGGGCGGTGCCGCGCGGGGCGCGGATTTCGACGTCACGGTATTTGCTCATGGGTTTCTCCTTGTCGGGTCCGATGGGGATGGCGCTCACAGCCACCCGAGTTTGTGGGCGACCTGGGCCAGCGGGATGGCGAACACCAGGCTCAAGAGGGTGCGCTGCAGCCAGACCAGCAGGAGGTCGCGCACGCGCAGGGGAATCCGCGTGGCGAGCACGCAGGGAATGGAGGCGGACAGGAACAGCACGCTGCTCACCGACACCACGGCGACGACGAAGCGCACCACCACGTCGGCCTCCTTCATCAGGATCGCCGGCAGGAACATCTCGGCGAGGCCGGCGGCGACGGCGCGGGCGACGGTCATGGGTTCGGCCAGGCCGAAGAGCCAGGTCACCGGGTAGAACAGCATGCCGACCACGTCGAAGAGCGGTGTGTATTTCGCGGCGAGGAGCCCCAGCAGGCCCACCGCCAGGATGCTCGGCAGGATGGCCGCGGCCATGCGCACGCCGTCGGCGAAGGTTTCGCGCAGCGCGACCGGGAGCGGCGGTGCAGCCTGCGCCTGGGCGAGGCCGGCCTGCCAGGCGGCCTGGAGCCGGTTCTGGCCGTCCGGGAGGGCGGGGTCGCGCGCGCCTTCGCTGGGTAGCCGCGATAGCGGATAGAGGCGCGCGCTCACCGCGGTGACGGCGAAGGTGACCAGCATGCTGCCCCAGAAGTAGAGGTTCCAGGCGGGCATCAGGTCCAGCGTCTTGGCGACGATGACCATGAAGGGCGCCGACACCGTCGAGAACCCGGTGGCGATGATCGCCGCCTCGCGCAGGGTGTAGTGGCCCTGGGCGTACATCCGCGAGGTGATCAGCAGGCCCACCGAGTAGCTGCCGACGAAGGACGCCACCGCGTCGATGGCCGATTTCCCGGGCGTACGCCAGATCGGGCGCATCACCGGCTGCATCAGCACGCCGATCAGCTCCAGCAGGCCGAAGCCGATGAGGAAGACCAGGGCGAGCGCTCCCAGGGGCACGATCAGCGAGAGCGTCAGCACCAGCTTCTCGAAGAGGAAGGGCAGCATTCCCGGCGCATAGAGCGCGGCCGGGCCCACCCCGAAGAGGAAGGCGACGCCGACCGCGAGTCCGAGCACCTTGAGCACCGAGAACAGGGTGCTCACCCAGTCGGCGCGCCAGGCGCCGCTCACCCACGGGTGCAGCGCGCCGTAGCCCATCAGCAGCAGGGCGATGGCCACGACCAGGGGCCGGGCTTCCTGGATCAGGAAGCTCGCCGCGTGGTCGAGCAGGATGGTGTTGCGGCCGTCCAGCTCGAACGGCACGAAGAAGATCGCCAGCCCGATCAGGCTGTAGCCCACCAGGCGCGCAAGCGCGTGCGTGCGCGCCGGGGCGATGGCGAGCGAGAGCTTCTCGTTCATGGTCTTCCTCCTTTGGTGCGGGTCATCATCGGTGTCTCCTCCGAAGTGGTCGCGAACAGACGGCCTTGGCTTCAGCCGTTCAGGGTGAGCAGATGCACGAGCCGCGCCGCGACGCGGGCGGTCCGGGCGTCGAGATCGAATTCGGGGTTGAGCTCGGCGAGGTCGGCGAGCCGCAGCTTGCCGCTGTCGCGCACGCGCTCGAGGAGCGGCTCCAGCAGCGCGAGCGGCACGCCGCGGGCGGCCGGGGCACTCACGCCGGGCGCCTCCCAGGCGGGCAGCACGTCGAGGTCGATGGTCAGGTAGACGTGCTCGCAGTCGGCGAGGAAGCGGTCGAGCGCGGCGCCGACCTCGGCGAGGGTCGCAGGGGTGATCTCGCGGTCCTCCCGCACCAGCACATCGAGGGCCGCGGCGCGCCGAAAGAGCGCACGGGTGTTCGAGGCGCGGCTCACGCCGAGGCAGGCGTAGCGGAAGGGCCAGCCGCGAGCGGCGCAGGTCTGGGCGATCTGGGCGAAGGGCGTGCCGGACGAGTGCGCATGCGCCGGGTCGCGCAGATCGAAGTGGGCGTCGAAGTTGACGATGCCGATGCGCGGCGGGTGGGTTCCGTGGCCCGCCAGGTGTCGGGCGAGGCCCTGCCAGCTCCCGAAGGCCACCTCATGGCCGCCCCCCAGCACCACCGGGAAGTGGCCGGCGGCGAGCAGATCCGCAATCCGCGCCGCGAGCTGCGCCTGCGCAGCCTCGAGCGCGCCGCCCGCACAGGCGACGTCGCCCGCGTCGAAGGCGGGGCCTTCCCGGTGCCAGGCGAGGCTTGCGAGCGCCTTGCGGATCGCGGCCGGGGCGCCTGAAGCGCCGGGGCGGCCCTGGTTGCGCCGCACGCCCTCGTCGCAGGCGAAGCCGAGCAGGGCGACGCCCGGCGTCCGGGCCGACTCGACGGGCTGGACGACCTGGTGCCAGCGCAGGCTGTCGGGCTCGGGGTCGATGCGGCCGCTCCAGCGGCCCGCGGTCGATTGCTCAGCGCTCATGGGTGATCTCTCCGTCGAAGACGCGCTGGCGCAGCCGCCCGGGCTGCACCGCGTAGGCCAGCTCGGCCGGTCGCGCGACGTCCCACATGCACAGGTCGGCGCGCAGGCCTTGGGCGATGCGGCCGGTGTCGGTCAGGCCCAGGGCGCGGGCCCCGTGCGCGGTCATGCCGGCGAGCGCCTCGCTCGGCGTCAGCCGGAACAGGGTGCACGCCAGGTTCAGGATCAGGGTCGGCATGAAGATCGGCGAGCTCCCCGGATTGGCGTCGGTCGCGATCGCCATGGGCACGCCGTGGCGGCGCAGCGCCGCGACCGGCGGAAGCTGCGTTTCGCGCAGAGTGAGGAAGGCGCCGGGAAGGAGCGTCGCCACCGTGCCGGCTTCGGCCAGAGCTGCGACGCCGGCCTCGTCCAGGTATTCGAGGTGGTCGGCCGACAGCGCGCGGTGCCGTGCGGCGAGCGCCGCTCCGCCGAGATTGGACAGTTGCTCGGCGTGCGCCTTGACCGCCAGGCCGTGGCGCGCCGCCGCCTCGAAGACCCGCTCGCATTGGGCGGGGCTGAAGGCGATGCCCTCGCAGAACACGTCCACCGTGTCGGCCAGCCCCTCGGCGGCCGCGGCGGGGATCATCTCGTCGCAGACGAGGCGGACGTAGCCGTCGGCGTCGTCCCGATACTCCGGCGGCAGGGCGTGGGCACCGAGGAGCGTCGTGCACACGCGCACCGGGAGCGTGTCGCCGAGCCGGCGCGCGACCCGCAGCATCTTCAGCTCGTCGGCGAGGGTGAGCCCGTAGCCCGACTTGATCTCCACCGTGGTCGCGCCGTCCGCGACGAGCGCGGCGAGGCGGGGCAGGGCGGCCGCGTGGAGCTCCGTCTCGCTCGCGGCGCGCGTGGCGCGCACCGTGCTGAGGATGCCGCCGCCGGCCTGGGCGATCTGCGCGTAGCTCGCGCCTTCGAGGCGGCGGGTGAACTCGTCCGCACGGCTGCCGCCGAAGACGAGGTGAGTGTGGCAGTCGACGAGGCCCGGCGTCATCACGCCGCCACGGCCCATCTCGGTCGCGCCCCGAGTATCGCTCTCGTCCAGGGCGGCATCCGGGCACAGCCGGGCGATCCGGCCGTCTTCGACGAGCACCGCCATCGGCTCGGGCAGCTCCCGCTCTCCGTCGAAGACGGTGATGTTCCGCCAGAGCCGGCGGGTGGGGTTGGGGGGCATCTGGGCGCCTCCGTTGTCGAGTGGTTGTATATACAATAGAGCCGAGGCAGAAACTCGTCAAGGAAATTTTCGGACCTGGGGCGAGGTGCAGGCACTGCCCGCGAAACGAGGCCTCAGGCCCGATAAAGGCCCTTGTACTGCAAGGTATTGAGTTGCATGGCTGGTCGGGCGAGAGGCCGAAGGTGCCTCGGGGTCCGGGTGCTGAAGGGCCGTCCGGCGGCGTCTTTACGGATAACTGTATATACAATAAGCGATCAAACGGAGGATCGGATCCGGCCGGGATGGACAGTCCCGCCCGCCGCGGCGCGGGCGGGCCCGGTCGGGCGATCGAGCGAGGCTGCGCGGCCGGCTGGCCGGC
Organism: Azoarcus sp.; assembly: GCA_020725025.1. GTDB lineage: Bacteria > Pseudomonadota > Gammaproteobacteria > Burkholderiales > Rhodocyclaceae > Aromatoleum. The sequence goes on along the minus strand of DYFV01000099.1, from coordinate 11,033 downwards.
GGAGGGCGTTGATGAAGACGACGGCCGCAGGCGGGGGCGCCTCAGTCTCGGGGAGCGACCGGATCATCCGGTCGGCACTCGGCGACCTGCTTCCGCCGGTCCTGGGAGCTCAGGCGATGGAAGGGCTCCGCGCGGCCGCGGCTGCGATCGTCGCGCAGCAGGGCGGTGAAGAGGCGCTCGTCCTCGAGCAGGCCGTCGGTGAGCGGCAGGCTCGCCGCGGCAACGACCGCCCTGGCGGCGCGCAGGGCGGGCGCGGGAGGGCAGCGACGCGCTGCGCGAATTACTCCGGCACTGCATCCTGTCGGGCGCGAGTTCGTGGGGCTGGATGCTTCCGTCGCGCAAGCGTCCGGCGCGGTGGCCCCGGACGCTTACGAAGCGGCGGGCCGTCGGCGCGCTCGTCGGATGAGTCCGCGACATGGCCTTCTCGGAAGACCACGCCGCACATGGCATCTCGCATGACGGGGAGGAGGACGGGGACCGGTTTGTTTGCCAACTGCCGATCGACCAAGCTCCAACCCGGCAACCACTACTTCGCCCACATCACGCGAAGAACCACGAAAAATGATGTGTGCGTGGCTGCCAGAGTACAAGGGGGCCGATGCCGACTCAGGCGTCGGCAAGCAAGGAGACGCCGGGCCGGACACGGGCAAAGTCCACCGGATCGCGCGTCAGAACGGTCTCGCCGCCGGCCTGCCGCACCACGGTATAGGTGGAGCTTTCCAGGTCGCCTGTGGTCGGGAAGTCTTCGCGGAAGTGGGCGCCACGGGAATCCTCCCGGGCCAAGGCCGCCTGGGCAATGACCTTGCTTACGGCCAGCAGGCTCTTCAGGTTGAGCCAGTCGTGCCATGTCACGTTGAAGGCTCGCTCGCCGTCGCCCACCCCCATGGATGACAGTTCGGCGTCCAGTCTGGCGAGCGTGGCCTGGCCTCGCTTCAACCCCTCGGCGTGACGCAGGATGCCTACGTCGTTCCACATGCATTCGTAGAGGGCTTCGCGGATGCCCTCGATGTCGCCCAGCGGTTTGTGTAAGGGCGCCTCGTGCCATGCGATGCTGCGCCGGATGGCGTCCTCGTCCGCGACCCGGGCGGCAGCGTTGCGTTTCAGCCAGGCGGCCATGGTGTCACCGGCGATGCCGCCGAAAACTGTCGAGTTGGCGACCCCATTGCCCCCCAGGCGGTTGGCTCCGTGCACGCCACCGGTGTCCTCGCCTGCGGCAAACAGGCCGGGCAGACGGGTGCTGCAATCGGGCTGGAACATCACGCCGCCCATCATGTAGTGTGCCGTCGGCACCACTTCGACCAGGCCACCGGCCAGGTCGAAGCCACAGTCGGCACAGCGCTCCACCATGCCCTTGAACTGCTTGCGCACCGCGTCCGGTCCCAGGTGGCTCATCTGGATATATACACCGCCGTTCGGACTGGTGCGGCCAGCGCGCATCTCGGAGAAGATGGAGCGGGAAACGATGTCGCGGGTCGCCCGTTCGGCGCGCTTGTCGTAATTGGACATGAAGCGCTCTTTCTTGCCGTTGAGCAGCCAGCCGCCGGCGCCCCGCAGTCCTTCTTCCAGCACCGTGCCCGTCATGCGGGTGTGAGTGCCGGCCAGCAGTCCGGTGGGGTGAAACTGCACCATCTCCATATCGCGCAGCGGCAGGCCAGCGCGTAGGGCCATGGCCAGCCCGTCGCAGCTCTTGTCACCGGAGGGCGTGTGGAACTTGTACATGGTGGGCCCGCCCCCGGTCGCCAGGAGTACCGCCTTGGCCTGAACGAAGACGAACTCGCCGCTGCGCATGTCGATCATCAGCACCCCCGCCAGAGCGGCGCCGTCAATCGTCTTGATCAGCTCCACCGCCCGATGCTCCTCCAGGCGGTCGATGCCCCGGGCCCAGACCTGCTCCGACAGCCGGTTGATGATCTCGATTCCGGTCAGGTCGCCCTTGTGCACCGTGCGGTCGAAGGTTTGTCCGGCGAAAGCCTTCTGGTGGACGGTTCCGTCCGGGTTGCGGTCGAAGAAGCAGCCGAGTTCGTTCTCGAGCTCATGGACCCGCTCCACCGCCTTGGTGACCAAGGTCCAGGCCAGTTCCTGATTGGACAGCCACTTGCTGCCTTCGATGGTGTCCATGAAATGGCGCTCCACCGAGTCACCCGTCGCCAGGGCGACGTTGTAGCCCCCCTGGACCATGCGGGTGCAGCCGCATTTGCCGAGCAGGCCCTTGACCGCTACCGTGATCTTCAACTCGGGGTTGCTTTGATGGGCGTGCAGCGCGGCAAACAGGCCGGCCCCCCCGGAGCCCAGGATGAGAATGTCGGTGCTGATTCGCCTCAATGCTGTCATGACTGAACTCCCAGGCTGGTCAGGACTTCCGCGCGCCGGTGCTCGACGTCCGCCTTGACGTCGTCGTAAAGGCTGTTGCCGTGGCTGTCCATTGCGACCAGCAGCGGGCCGAAGTTCCGGATGCGGAATTTCCAAAGGGACTCGGGGTTGAGGTCGTCAAGGTCAACGTCCTCGATCTGCTCGATCCAGGTGGTCTCCAAAGCAGCCGTGCCGCCGACGATGGCGAGATAGACGCCGCCCAGCTCCTTGAAGGCAGCCAGAGAGCCGGCCCGCATGCCGCCCTTGCCGACGATCATGCGAACTCCATACTGGCTCATCAGACAGGGGGTGAATCGCTCCATGCGGTCGGAGGTGGTGGTGCCGATGCAGACCGGGGCGTAGCCTGTCGGGTGCTGTTCGCAAGGTTCGACCCGGCGGACGTTGGGAGCAGTGTGGATGACAGCGTGGCCCGAGAGGTCGAAGCGCGTCGTGCGGCCGCGGTCGAACATGTGGATTTGAGTGGCGTCACGGATACCGAACAGGGTGTTCTGTAGCGTGACGGTGTCGTTGACGCGAAGCTGGCGGATCTGCGCTTCGCTGACCGGGGTGGCGAGTTCGTGGTGGGCCATGATCAAAATCCGTAGACGACGCCCGTCGGCGAGAAGGTAACCTTGGCGCGACGGGCGGAGTGGCATTGCATATTGACCGCGATCGGGTTCATCGTGATGTGAGTGGCCGCCAGCTCGACATGGACAGCGAAAGCGGTGGAATCGCCGCCCAGCCCCTGGGGGCCGATGCCGAGCCGGTTCACTGCCGCCGACAGCTCAGCTTCCAGCTTGGCACCCTCGGTGTCGCTGCAGACCGTGCCCAGGGCCCGGGTTGCGGCGCGCTTGGCGAGGGCTACGCATAGGTCGGAAGTACCGCCGAGCCCGACCCCGACCACCGTCGGCGGGCAGGTCTTGCCACCGGCATTGACCACAGAATCGATGACGAAGGCCTTGATGGCGTCGATACCTTCCGCCGGAATCGCCATCTTGAGGAAGGAGTTGTTTTCGGAGCCGCTACCCTTGGGTACCATCTTGATTGTCAGTTCCTCAGGATGGTCGCTGTAATCGACGTGGATGACCGGCACTTCGATGCCGCATGACGTGTGCTGGTTCTTGCGGGTCAGCGGATGGACGACCGAGGAGCGCAAGGGGTGCTCCCGGGTGGCGCGCTCGCAACCCTTGCGAATGGCCTGGACAAGGTCGTAGCCGACCACCTCGACGCCCCGGCCAATGGTGATGCTGTAGACCGGCACGCCGGTGTCCTGACACAGGAGATTGTTGGTGTCCTCGGCGACCCGGATATTGTTCACCATGGTCCCCAAGATATTCTTCGCAGTGGAGCCGGTTTCCCGGTCGGCGAGCTGGGTGAATCCGTCCTTGATGTCGGGCGGCAGAATCTTCAGAGCCCGGATGTAGAGCTCCTTGGCCGCGTCTTCGATGGCCAGCAAATCGACTTTCATTTCCTGTTTCCTCCTCTGTTGCGGGCCGGACTAGCCGATCAGGGCGAGCCCGAACGCCATGCCAGTCGCGACGCTGAAACCGACGGCTCCGGTGATCCAGTTCTTGCGCAGTCCCGACCAGGGCCGCAGCTCGATCACGAGCAGGCGGACACCGCAGGACATGTGCAGGGCGAGCAGCACGACCAATCCCCATTCACCGAACTTGAACAAGGGCTGATCGGTGACACGCAGGAAGCCCGCGAGAGCCGCCTCCCCCTGGATGGCCTGACCGAGGGCCCAGAAGTGCACCGGCAAGAAGAGGGCGAGACCGAGGCCGGATAGCCGGTGCATGAGGAAGGCCCAATAGGCGGCGTGGTTGCGGGCGCGGAAGTCGTTGATGCGTTTCATGCTGCGATTACCCCCCAGACTGCGCGCAGCCCGAGGATCAGGATGCCCCAGGTGAAGATCTGCGCGATGAGAACAGACTTGAGGCCGCGGATTCCGAGCCACTCGTTGGCGATGTTGGCAACGCCGATGGGCACGTGGGCGGCGCAGGCCAGGACAAAGACGGTGTAGAAGGCCCCGAACAGCCAATTGTCGCGGGTGCGCTCGAGGATTTCCGCCGCCGTCAGGCCGCCGCGCACGGCGTAGAAGATGATGCCCAGGTGCACCAGCACGCATCCGGCGAGCACCATGGCGCTGATGCGCTGCCAGCACCACTGCCGGTTCCGGATCGATAGGCCCGTCATGCTTTGCCCCCCATGCTCTTGGTCAGAAGCAGCCGCTTGAGGCCGGCGATGCCGGCGGTAGGCGACAGGTGTTTGGGGCAACGCTCGGTGCATGAGCCTTGGGTGTGGCAGGAGTGGCAACCGGCATCGCCGGCCACGGCCTGCAGGCGCTCATCGCGCTGGATGTCGCGCTCATCGTTCACCAACGTCCAGGCGCGGTTGAGTGCCGACGGCCCCAGGTAGTCGGGGCGCCAGGTGACGACGTCGCAGGAGCCGTAGCAGACGCCGCAGCCGATGCACTCGATGCCGGCGTCCACCGCTTGGCGCGCCCCGGAACTTGGCTGGACGCGGGCGAAGTCGTCGCGGCGCGTCCGGTTGCCCTTGAAGCGGCCCAGAGGTCGCACCCATTTATCGAAGAACTCCCGCATGTCCGTTACCAGGTCCTTGATGACGGGGAGATTGGACAAGGGTGCGATTTCCAGTTCGCCGTCGCGGCTTACCTGCGAGACATGGGTTCGACAGGTCCAGCGGGCGACCCCGTTGACCGTCATCGCGCAGGAGCCGCACATTCCGACCCGACACGCGAAGCGATACGACAGCGTCCTGTCGATCTGTCGCTGGATGTAGGTAATTACGTCGAGCACGGTTTGGCTGTCGTGGCGCGGTACTTCGTAAGTTACGAAGTTGCCGTGTTCCTTGCCCCGCCAGACCTTCACTCTGAGGTTTGTCGTCATCGTCTTCGTCACTAAGTCGAACTTGCGGGTTGTACTGCGGATTGCCGGTTTGCCGCCGACATCGCTGCGGCGTTCGTCGATTGCTGCATTCTGGGCAAGGGCTCGAAAAAGAAAAAGCGAATAATTGTTGTCAGATAGGAAAGAAATTCTTTCCTTTTAGGGCGTGAGGCGGTGCTGGGTTGGTGCCAGGCAAGAAAGGCTTCTGGCCAATGTGTTGCTCGACGAGGCAGGTCGGGAACTGGAGCGGTGCGCAGCGCTTCGCGCGTCGCTCCGACGACTGCGACGTGCATGTACGCGGTCGCCGTGCCGGCGAACGGGTGCCGGCGGGCTTACTCAAGCTCTACGATCGGCTCCACCGGAAAGTCGACGACGTCGGTTTGGCCGTGGCGCCGGCCTCGCGGGGTAAGTCCCCGGGTCATGCCTTCGGGTACGCACGTCAGGCGCGAAGTGGCCCGCAAGGCGCTGGAAGTGGTCAAGCAGCGAATCCGGGAATCGACACGCCCCTCGGGCGGGCGCAGTCTGCCGACGATCGCCGAACGGCTGGGCGCCTACGTGCCAGGAAGGAAGGCGCACTTCCAGCTCGCGGAAACGTCCACTGTTATCCGGGGACTCGACGTGCGGATCAGACGTCGGCTGCGCGCAGCGCAGCTCAAGCACTGGCGCCGGGGCGGGACGACGTATCGGGAGCCGAAAGAGATGGACGCCTCGGCGACGGACGCTCTGGCGGTGGCTGTGGACCGGGCGGTGCGGGAGGAGGGGATCGGCCAGGAAACCTGACGTAACGACTACGGCACCGATCCAGGCTCAAGCGCCGACAGTGCTCTCTCGATCAGGACCACCGCGCGCCGAAAACAAGTGCTTGATGGCGTCAGTGAAGGGGGTGCGGCTGTGGTGGCTGCGCTCCAGAAGACCGACGTTGCGCTTGATGTCGTTGCCAGGGAGTTCGATGACCCGCAGTTCTCTGTCCCGCTCCCAGCGGACGTTAGCGAGCTTGGGGACGATGGACACTCCGAATCCATGGCGCACGATCTCGATGATGGTCTCCACCGAGTTGAGCTCCATCTCGTTGCGCACGTCGACGTTACACCGCTCAAGCACCGCGTTGACCAAGTCCCCGGTCCAGGTGTGGCGGTCGAAACGCAGGAAAGGCGCCTCGCGCAGGATGTCGAGGGGAGACTCCGGCAGCGGGAAATGGGGCCGGCGCGGCACGATCAGCACCATGGGCTCGCTGTACAACGGCGTCCAGATCAGGCTCGACGGCAACTGGCGGCGCGACTGGGTGATGACAGCCGCATCGAGCTCGCCGCGCTCCACCATGTCGGTGAACTGGGCGGAGAGGCCGGCGAAAAGCTTGATTTCCAACCGCGGATGCTCGCGCTTGACCGTCCACAGGGCGTCGGCGAAAGCCCCCATGAGGGCCGAGACCAGAGCCCCCATCACCACTGTGCCCGTGAGTTGGTCGTCGTCGTCGCCAACCGCCAGGGATTCGTACCGGCTCACCAGTTCCTTGATCTGCGGAACCAGCTTCCTTCCAGCGGTGTTCAGGACAACAGAGCGAGCGCTGCGGTCGAACAGCACCTGGTTCAGGTCTTCTTCCAGGGCACGGATCTGCAGACCCACAGCAGCAGCGGTAAGACCGATCTCCTTGCCGGCAGCCGCGAAGGTGCCGCACTTGGCGACGGCCAGGAAGATCTTGAAAGTCCGGATCGAGGGCATCGAGGTCCGCGAGGACGGCGGCGATAGTGCCGACATAGAGTGACGGGCGCTTCAAGTTTGCCAGTTGCGTCGAGGGCTAGGCAACCCCGCTATTCGGAACGGCGCACCGTCCGCTCGAGTTGCGGTTCACGCAGCTGACCCGCCGATAGCCTCGCCCCGGCGGCGTTGCAGGGCCGCCGGGCGAACCATCACGGCCAACGATCCGCCTCATATCTCTTTGCGAGATACACCCATCGGACCGCTAGGGGATGAGCACAATTTTCGCCGATTCGGCGTTGCCCTCGTGCAAGTCGGTGAACGCCCGTGATCCGTCTTCGAGTCGGCGCTTTTCGACCCATGATAGCGAGCCGAGTGCCCCTCGATATAGCGTCTGGACCGCTGCCTGCAAATCGCTCTGCGAGTAGGTGTAGGCGCCTATAAAGGCAATTTCGCCGAGAGTGAGCTTGCGGACGTCGAGCGGGCCGTCGCCCTGGAGGAGCCCGACATGGACCACCGCACCGCCGGGCTTCGCGCTCTCGATCGCCGTCTTGCGGCTTGCAACGGCGCCAACTGCGTCGAAGACGACGTCGAAGCCGTTCGATTCAGGCGTTTCGATGGCTGGATCGAAGACCGCGCCGCAGTCTGCCGCTTCCGCGGTTCGCCGTCGCAGGGGGTTGGTGTCGCCGATCTCTACCCTGCGACATCCATGTTGCTTGAGAAGCAGGGCGATCAATAGTCCGATCGAACCGGCACCAATGACGAGCGCGCGCAATTCCGGGTATGGGCGTGGCAAGACACGCGCGCCGAGATGAAGGGCGTGCAGGGCCGTGGCGGTCGGTTCCGTCAGCGCGGCCGTGACCGGATCCATGTCATCGGGAATCTCGATCAGGCACTGCTCCGGTACGGCAAGGTATTGCGCAAAGGCCCCCGGTCGGGACATGCCGATCATCGTTCGATTCGAACACAGGTTCTGGCGTCCGGACAGACAGTAGGTGCAGGACCCGCAGAAGGCGATTGGATTCATCGTCACGCGGCGTCCGCGCAGACGTCCGTGTTCGACGTAGCCTGCGGCTTCGTGTCCAAGAATCAACGGGGGAACCCGGCGCGCGTCGTGTCCGTGGTAGGCATGCATGTCCGAGCCGCAGATGCCCACCGCTTCCACGCGCACGAGTGCGTCATTGGGGCCCGGTTCGGGCAACTGCTCGGGGCGGAAAACGACTTCATTGGTTCCCGTATAGACCAGGGCATTCATGGTGCTCATGGGTGTCCTCTCATTTGGCGGAGAAGCCGCCGTCGACGAACAGAGTCTGTCCGGTGACGTAGTCCGATGCGGTCGACGCAAGAAAGACGGTGGGGCCGACGATGTCCTCCAGGCGACCATTGCGGCCTATCATCGTCTGCTTCGCATTTGCCTCGGCGCGCGTGGGGTCCTTGAATACCGGGGCGGTCAGCTCCGTTGGGAAAAAGCCAGGGGCGATCGCATTCGCGTTGACCCCATGGCGCGACCACGCCTCGGCCATAGCGCGGGTGAGCTGCACGATGCCCCCCTTACCGGCGCCGTATGGAGCGCTGTTCGGAAAGGCGCGTTGCGATTGGAGCGATGCGAGATTGATGATTCGCCCCCAGCCACGCTCGATCATTGCCGGTACGAGTGCTTGTGCAAGGAAGAAGGGTGCCGTGAGATGCAGTTGAAGATGCAAATCCCAAGCGGCGAGGCCCACTTCTTCGATCGGTTGGCGCAGATTTACCCCTGCCGCGTTGACGAGAATGTCGGGCGGACCGAATGGTTGTGCGACGTTACGAGCGGTCTGGGCGAGGTCGATGCGGTCCGCGAGGTCGCCGACAAGAGGGGCCGCATGGCCGCCTTCCGCGTGGATCTCGGCAACGGCATCCTCGAGCTCGGCGGCGCGGCGCGCCACCAGCACGACGCGCGCGCCGGCGCCCGCCAGCGCGCGCGCCATCGCCCGGCCCAGCCCGGAGCTGCCGCCCGTAACGGCAGCCACGCGCCCGTCCAGGTCGAAACGGGCGCGCATTTTATTGAACCCCGATGTCGAGCAGGAACTTCTCGCCCGGGTAGTATTTCGCGAGGCGGACGTCACCGGTGCGAGCGTGCCCTTCCATGCCCTCGCAGCGTGAGAGGCGAGCAGCCGCCGCGGCAACGGTACGCGTCGCGTCCGGGGTCTGGCGCTGGTAGGTCACGATCTTGAGGAACTTCTGCGCACACAGACCGCCGGTGTAGCGGGCCGCGCCCTTGGTCGGGAGGATGTGGTTGGTGCCCGAGCACTTGTCTCCGAATGCGACGGTCGCCTCCTCGCCGACGAACAGCGAGCCGTAACTGCCCAGATTGTCCTGCCACCAACCCAAATCCGCGGCCTGCACCTCGAGGTGTTCCGATGCGTACCGATCGGAAACCTCGACGACTTCCTCACGCGTGTCGCACAGAATCACTTCGCCGTAGTCCCGCCAGGCGATCGTCGCGGCATTTCGCTGCACGTCCGGGAGACGCTCGATGTGACCCGGTACCAGCTCGATGACCTTCTCTGCGAGCGCCCGCGAGGTGGTGAAAAGCCAGGCAGGCGAGTCCGGCCCATGCTCGGCCTGGCCTACCAGGTCTGCGGCGACGATGTCAGGGTCGGCCGCCTCGTCGGCAATGATGCCGATCTCGGTCGGGCCCGCAAACATGTCGATGCCGCAGCGACCGAAGAGCTGGCGCTTGGCTTCGGCTACGAACTTGTTGCCCGGGCCGACCAGAATATCGGCAGGCTTGTCGGTGAAGAGTCCGTACGCCATCGAAGCGATACCCTGCACACCGCCCATCTGCAGGATGATGTCGGCGCCGGCAAGGTCCATCGCGTAAAGAATCGCGGGATGGATGCCGTCCTCGTCGCGCGGAACGGAGCAGGCGATGACGTTCTTGACTCCTGCGACTTTCGCCGTTGCCACGCTCATGATCGCCGATGCGATATGCGCATATCGGCCGCCGGGCACGTAGCAGCCGGCCGTCTCCATCGGAATGAGTTTTTGTCCCGCGAAGAGGCCAGGACTCAGCTCGACTTCGAATTCGCCGATCGAGTCGCGCTGAGCACGGGCGAAACTGCTGACGCGCTCATAGGCGAACTCGATGTCGCGCTTGAGTTGCGCGGGTACCTTGGCTTTCGCGGCGTCGATCTGAGCGCGGCTGACGATGACGTCACCGTCCCAGTTGTCGAGCTTCTTGCAGTACTCCAGCGCGGCTTCCTCGCGGCGCGTTTCCATGTCGCGAAGCATGGTGGTGACGGTATCGCGAGTCTGCTCCTCGCCCGTCGCGGACGTCTTGCTTGCCTTCTTGATGTAGGTGATTGCCATTCTGGTCTCCTCAGGGATTGCGCATGTAAGCGCTTACAGTCAAAGTTAAAAAAATATCGACGCGTGCCCGTCTCCGGCCGGGTGGCGGAAGCCGCCATCCGGCGCCTGCGCGGGCGGCAGGAATCAGAGTGGGCTGCCCCACATCGAAAGCTGCGGGATGAAGGCCACCAGCAGGACGACAATCAGCATGCCGATGACGTAAGGTATTGCGTAGCGTGACATCGCTACCACCGAGCAGCCGGTCAACCCGGAGAGCACGAAAAGGTTGAGTCCGAACGGCGGGGTAATGAACCCGATGCCCAAGGTGGTGACCATGATTATTGAAAAGTGGATTTCGCTCATCCCGATCGATTGCGCGATCGGCAGCAGAAGTGGCGACAGGATCAGGATGCTGGGGGTGGTTTCCATGAACAAGCCTGTGACCAGGAGGAGCCCGATCATCATCAGGATGATCATGCTGGGGTCGCTGGAAATGGCGTTGATTGCCTGCACGAACGATTGTGGAATGTCGAGCACGGCCATGATCTGGGCCAGAGGCAGCGATACGGCAATGATCGGTACGATGATGCCGCAAACCTTGGCTGAGCTCTCCAGCATCTTTGGAATGTCGGCATAGCTCAGACGCTTCTGGTGGAATCCGATCAGCACCGTCATGGTGACGGCCACGGCCGCCGACTCCGTGGGTGTGAACACCCCGGAATAGATGCCTCCCAGGATGACCCCCGGTACCGCCAG
>DYFV01000098.1 GCA_020725025.1 Azoarcus sp. | reverse complement strand
TGAAATGGCTGCAGGGCGGCAGCAGCTTCGGCCGCGCGCCCAACTCGGGCTGGCGCAACGCCCAGATGGCCGGCATCTCCGAGCAGTTCGCCTTCGCCGCCCCGATCTTCATGGGGACCGGCTCGGCGAGCGAGACCGCCGACTACCTTTACGCCATCGACACCTCGACGGAGGGCTACTGGAACGGCGCGTGGGGGGTGATGCGCAACTACACCAAGAAGCGCGACGACCTCTTCGCCCTGCCCAACAACCCGCTCCCGATCGCGATCAAGAACGGCATCGCGTTCAACGGCGTGTGCCCGCGGATCACCAACGGCAAGCCGACCCCCATGCGGCGCTACGAAGTCGTGGCTGCGCTGGCCAACGACATCCTGGCCAATCCGCTGGGGCTGACCATCGGCCAGGCGGGGAGCGAGACCATGCACGTGGGCGGCCCGCTCGACGCGGGCGGCGGCACCCTGGTGTACAACCCGCGCCCGGTGAGCATCCCGGCGGCGCAAGTGGCGGGCGAGGACGGGGAGATCATCAGCATCGGCGGGCAGTCCGGACCGATCCACGACCCGACCGCGATCATGTACGTGCGCAAGGCGGACCTGGATGCGAGCGGCAAGCTCAGGCCCGGCGTGCCGGTCGAGCCGCTGGTGCTGCGTGCCGCGGCCGGCGAGTGCGTCGAGGTGACGGTGGAGAACCGCCTGCCCGAGACGATGCCGGACCTGCCGACCCGCGCCATCATGCAGCCCATCGTGCTCCGCGACCGCAACCATGCGCAGGGCACCACGAGCTTCAACAACAACCTGTTGCGTCCCTCGAGCCACGTCGGCCTGCATGCGCAGCTCGTGGCCTACGACGTGACGAGCTCCGACGGGATGAACGTGGGCGTCAACCCGGTGCAGACCATCCCGCCGCGTGCGCCCGGCGCAACGAGCTGGCCGAAGAAGACCTTCAAGTACTACGCGGGCGACCTGCGCCTGGCCGAGGCGGCGACCTCGAAGGACGCATACAACAACGTGGACGCGGTGCTCGCTCTCCCGGTCGAGTTCGGCGGCTTCAACCTGATGCCGGCGGACATGATCAAGCAGACGCAAAAGGGCATGACCGGCATGATGGTGGTGGAGCCCGAGAAGGCCACCTGGGCGGAGGACGCCACCATGCGGGCGGCGGCGACGGTCCGTGCTCCGGGGCAGCCGGACTTCCGCTCCTTCGCGCTGTCGTGGCAGAAGGGGCTCAACTTCCGCTGGGCCGACGGCCAGCCGGTCGAGAACATCGCGACCGAGGGCTTCGGGGTGCCGGCCGATCCGAAGGACGGTTCGGACATGGCGATCAACTACAAGACCGAGCCGCTGTGGTACCGCTTCGGCAAGGCGCCGGACGCGCCCTTCGGGCACGCCGACGGCCATGGCCACGGGGATGTCGAGAACGCCCACATGGCCTACAGCAACGCGCTGGTCGGCGCCGACCCGGTCACCCCGGTCCTGAGGGTCGGCCGCGGGCAGCCGTTCCGGATGCACGTGACGATGCCCTCCGGCGGCAGCCGCGGCGGCACCTTCGGGCTGCACGGCCACGTGTGGCAGCGCGATCCCTACCTCGCGCAGAACGTGGATGCCGACGGCTTCCCGGAACAGTTCGCGGGGGTGGGTTCGGTGCGGATCGGCCACAACCCGCTCGGGATGTGGCTGGGTGGCCAGGAGAGCATCCTGCCCGGAGCGCACTTCAGCTTCGTGTTCGCGAGCGCCGGCGGCGCCAACGCGCTGGCGGGCGACTACCTGTACCGCGATCTGGCCGCCTTCGGCAACCTGTCCGGGCGCTGGGGGATCCTGCGCGTCGAATGAGAGAGGAAGGCGGCACCACGGCGTGCCGCGTCGCTGGCAAGCGACTTGCATGGGAGTCCTCGGTGACGGGGACTCCCATGTTTTTTCCCCAGATGTGGGGAATCGCGAGGCAGCCCGGCCGGTGAAAACGGATTCGAGGGGGGACGAGCGTGAAAAGCAGCGGATCGAAGATGGTTTCCTTGCTCGCGTGCCTGGGCATGGCGGGCAGTCTGTGGGCGGCACCGGCAGCCGATGGGACGGCCGCGAGCGGACGGCTCGTGCGCGACGGCGTCGCGATCGACTTCGAGGCCCGCCCCGCGCGGGGCGGGCCCGGGCTCACCGAAGGCATGCTCGCCGACATCCGCTTCTCGGTGACCGACGCGGCCTCCGGTAAGCCGCTCACGGGCCTGGCGCCGGGCGCCTGGCTCGACCTGGCGCAGGTCATCGCCGGTCGCGAGGGCGAGCAGAGAGAGTGCAAGGACAAGATCTCGCTCTACCTCAAGGGCGTCGTCGGCGTGCGGCCGATGCTGGACCTCAACAGCTACTACGTCCTCGTCCTCAACAAGGACCCGAGCATCACCGTGATCGATCCGCTGATGTCGGTAGCCGGCGTGACCAGCACGCTCACCCGCATCGTCCTGAAGCGCCCGCCCATGGACTGGACGAAGAGCGCCGACGGCAAGCATCTTTTCGTGTCGATGCCGGGCGCGGGCGAGGTGGCGGTGGTCGACGCGGCCGACTTCAAGGTGGTCGGGAACGTCGCCGCCGGCGCCAACCCGGTGCGCGTCGCGCTGCAGCCGGACGGGCGTTACCTGTGGGTGGGGAACAATTCCCCACTCGCCCCCAGAAGTGGGGTCAGCGTGATCGACGCGCGCCGCTTCGAGCCGGTCGAGTTCCTCGCCACCGGCACGGGGCACCACGAGATCGCCTTCAGCGCCGATTCGCGCCACGCCTTCGTCACCAACCGCGACTCGGGAACGGTGAGCGTGATCGACACGGCCACACTGGAGAAGCTGCGGGACATCCGCACCGGGCCGCGGCCCATCTCGGCGGCGCTCTCACCGCTGTCCCGCGCGCTCTACGTCGCCGACGGCGAAGCCGGCACGGTGACCGTGATCGACGCCAAGAGCCTCGCCACGCGCAAGGTGATCCAGGCCAGGCCGGGAATCGGGCCGGTGCGCTTCTCGCCGGACGGCCGCTACGGCTTCGTCCTCAACACGGCGGAGAATGTCGCCACGGTGATCGACGCCGGCAGCGACGAGGCGGTGCACCGGATCGACGTGGCGGCAGAGCCCTACCAGGTCACCTTCACCAGCGCGTATGCCTACATCCGCGGGCTCGCCTCCGAGCGGGTGACGATGGTGAGCCTGTCTTCCCTCGGCAAGGGGCGCACGCCCACGGTGCAGTCCTTCGCCGCCGGTGCCGAGGCACCCAAGCTCGCGGGGGACCTGCCCATCGCCGAGAGCCTCGCCGCCAAGGCGGACGAGTCCTCGGTGTTCGTCGTGAATCCGGCCAACAACACCACCTACTTCTACATGGAGGGCATGAACGCCCCCATGACGGGCTATCTCAACCGCGGCCACACCGCGCGGGCGGTGACGGTGATCGACCGCAGCATGCGCGAGGCCGAGCCGGGGGTTTTCACCTCCCAGGTGGTGATGCCCGCCGCCGGCCGCTTCGACGTGGCCTTCATGCTCGACCGGCCGCAGATCCTGCACTGCTTCAGCGCCGAGGTCGCGCCCGGCGCCGCCAGCACGGAACGCCTCGCCGCGCCGCGCCTGGAGTTCCTCCCGGCCCCGGCTGCACAGGTGGCCCCCGCCGCAGTACCGGTCCGTTTCCGTCTGGTCCAGGGGGCCGACGATGCGCCGCGCGAGGGCGTGACGGGGCTCTCCGTGCGCTACTTCCTCGCGCCGGCCTCGCCGCCGCGCCAGGCAGCGGTGCGCGAGGTGGGCGAGGGCGTCTACGAGGCGCTGGTCCAGACCCTCGAGTCCGGCGCCTATTACGTGCACGTCGATGCGGGCGCGCTCAAGCTGCATTCCGGCAGCCAGCCCTACATGACGCTGCGGGCGCTGCCGGCCAAGGGCGCCGGCGCAGCGGTGCAGACCGTCCGGCGCGCCGACTGAGCGTGCCGATCCGAACATCAATGGGCGCGCCCTCGCAGCGCGCAAAGAGGAGACACCCATGAAGACCTTCCGCGCGCAGCTGCTCACGGCGGCCCTGCTGTCGGCCGCGTTCGCCGTCCCCGCTGCCCTGGCCCATTCGACGGCCGCGACGTCCCACGCAGCGCACGGGCATGGGGCGCACGACGCCCATGACGGCCACGGCGCTCATGACGCCCACGGAAGCCATGGCGTCCGCGGTGCGCACGAGGCCCATGACCATCACGCCGAGCATGCGCAGCACGATCGCAACGGGAAGGCCGCCGAGCGCGCGCTGGTGCGCTTCGCCGACGTGACGCTCACCGACCAGAACGGCCGCGCGGTGCGCCTCGAGCGCGACGTGGTGGGCGACCGCATCGTGGTGGCGGACTTCGTCTACACCAGTTGCACCACGGTATGCCCGGTCGTCTCGGCGATCATGTCCGAGGTGCAGAGCCGGCTCGGGGACCGGGTCGGGCGCGACGTGAAGCTGGTCTCGCTCACCGTCGATCCCGCGCGCGACACGCCGGCGCGGCTGCGCGAGTACGCCGGCACCCACGGCGCCGGGCCGGGATGGACCTGGCTCACCGGCACGAGCCATGCCGTGAACGAGACCCTGAAGGGGCTCGGCACCTGGACGCCGGATTTCGAGGATCACCCGGTGGTGATGATGGTCGGCGACGGGCGGACCGGGGAATGGATCCGCTTCTACGGCTTCACCGATCCGGCCACGCTGGTCGCCAAGGTCGAGGAGTTCTCCGCCGCCCGCGTCGCCACGCCGGCCCCCACCATGACGGCCGCCGCCAAGGAGTGAGACGATGAAGACAAGCGGATGGACCTCCCTGGCGCTCGCCGCCGCCCTCTTCGGCGCACCGGCGCTGGCCCACGAGAAGCACGACCACGCCGTTGCGGATGCCGCCAGGCCCGCCCCGGCGCAGCCGGCGAACGCGACGGGCACCCGGGATGCCCGCGCCTACTTCACCGACACCGAGCTGCTCGACCAGGACGGCAAGCGGGTGCGCTTCTACAGCGACGTGCTGAAGGACCGCGTGGTGCTCCTCAACGTGGTCTACACCAGCTGCAAGGATGCCTGCCCCCTCATCACGCGCAAGCTGAACGAGGTCCGCCAGGCGCTGGGTGAGCCGCTCGCGCAGCGCGTGCACTTCATCTCCATCTCGAGCGACCCCGAGCGCGATTCGCCCCAGGCGCTCAAGGACTACGCGCGGGAGCAGGGGGCGGACGACCCGAACTGGGTCTTCCTCACCGGCGCACGTGCCGACATCGACATCGTGCTCGGGCGCCTCGGCCAGCTCTCGCGCAGCGCCGAGGAGCACTCGACGCTCCTGATCGCGGGCGACGTCGCCAACAAGCGCTGGAGCAAGATCCGTCCCGACGCGCCGCCTTCGGCCGTGGCCGAGCGCTTGAAGCTGCTCGCCGAGCCGGTGGCGACGGCGCGGCGCTGAAGGCATGCGGTGGCTTGCGGGAGACCCCTGTAGGCGCGGCGGCGGGCTCGCCGTCGTTCGCGGCTTCCGCCGCGACCCGCCGGACGCCGGGAAGGCGTGGCTTCCGTGGATCCGGCGGGTCGCGGCGGTCGCCTTGGGCGCCTGGGCGGCGGCGGTCGGCGCCATCGAGCTCACGACCGCGGAGACCGCGGGCAAGCGCATCTTCACCGAGGGCGTGAGTCCGTCGGGGGCCGCGCTTTCCGCCCGCATCGGGGCTGCCGGCACCCCTATCCCTGCCTCGGTGGTGCCCTGCGCGAACTGTCACGGGCGGGACGGCCGCGGCCGTCCCGAGGGGGGCGTGCGCCCGTCGGACATCACCTGGCGGCGGCTTTCCGCACCGGGCGGACAGCTCACCGAGAGCGGCCGCGAGCATCCGCCCTACGACGAGGCGGCGCTCGCACGTGCCGTGACGCTGGGCGTCGATCCCGCCGGCAACCGTCTCGATCCGGCCATGCCGCGCTTCGTGATGTCGATGCGCGACCTTGCCGACCTCGCCGCGTACCTGAAGCGCATCGAGGACGACCACGATCCGGGACTCGCACCCGACACGATCCGCATCGGCACCCTGCTGCCGGGCGAGGGGCCGCTCGCCGAGGCCGCGCGCACCGTCGCCGGCGTGCTGCGCGGGGCTTTCGACGAGGTGAATGACGCCGGCGGCATCCACGGCCGCCGGCTGGAGCTCGTGACGGCGGATTCCGGCGCCGATCGCGATGCTGCCGAGCGGGCGATGCGCGCCCTCGCCGCCGGGAACGCCTTCGCCCTGGTCGCACCCCTGGCGCCGTCGCTCGAAGGCGGCTGGGGCCGGCTCGCCGATTCCGCCGGGCTGCCTACCGTCGGTCCGATCGGCCTGCGCAGCGAGGGAGCGGGCAGCCGCTACGTCTTCGATCCGCTCGCCGGGCTGCAGGAGCAGGCGCTCGCCCTCGGCGAGTTCGCCGCCTCCGGTCTCCGGCTCGAGAACCCCGTGGCGGCGGTGCTGCACGACGGCGAGGCGCGGGACGCCGAGCTCGCGCAGGCGCTGGCGTCGCGCCTCGGGCGGCACGGATGGTCGCGGGTGGAGGTCGTCCAATATCCCGGGGGGGAGGCCGGCAGCGAGCGCGCAGCGGCCCCGCTCGCCGCGCGCGGCGTGCAGGCGGTGTTCCATCTGGGAGGCAGCGACGACTTCGCCGCGCTCGCGCGCGCGCTCGACGAGCGTGGCGTCGATCCCTACCTCTTCGCCCCCGCCGCTCGGGCCGCCGCGGCCGCGCTCCAGCTGCCGACCGCGTTCTCGGGCCGCGCCTTTCTCGCCTTCCCGACGCTGCCCCGGGACTGGACCCCTGCGGGAGGTGCGGCGCTCGATGCGGTACGCCGGCGCGGCGGGCTCGATGGCCGTCAGCTGGCGCTGCAGGTGCGCGCCTACGCGGCCGCGCAGGTGCTCGTGGAGGGACTCAAGCGGGCGGGCCGGGACGCGAGCCGCGACAAGCTCGTGACCGCCCTCGAGCGTCTGTACGACTTCCGGACCGGGCTCACGCCGCCGATCGGCTTCGCTCCGGGGCTGCGCGTGGGGGCACCCGGCGCCCACCTGGTGGCGGTGGATCTCGATCGGCGCACCTTCAGGCCCGCCGGGCCTTTCCAGCGGGTGGGCGGCGCGCCGCAATAGAGGAGGACGAGGCCGTGAATGCGAGGCGGTGGAGCCCGGCACGAGGACAATGGGGCAGGTGGGGGGCGCGGCTGTTTCTCGCCGCGGCGCTGCTCGGGGGTCCGGTTGCGGCACAGGAGGTCGGCGTGGCTGCGCGGGTGAACGGCGTGGAGATCAGCCGCTTTCGGCTCGAGCGCCATTTCGAGGACTACCTCAAGGTGCAGGGACGCAGCGTCGGGGCGATCCGCAACCCGAGCGTGTTCAAGCGCCTCAAGCGCGAGGCCCTCGATCAGCTCATCGACAAGGAGCTGTTGTCTCAGGAGGCGAAGCGGCGGGGCATCGTTGTCGATGAGGCGGCCGTGCGCGAGGCGCGGGAGGCGGTGGCGAAGGGCTTTCGCACGCCCGAAGCCTTCGCGCGGCGGCTCGCCGAGGCCGGCTTCGACGACCCCGGCTACGACGCCTACCTGCGCCGCGAGATCGCGGCAGGACGTGCGCTGGACGCGCTCGTGGGCGAGATCGCGGTCTCCGAGGCCGAGGTGAGGGCCTTCTACGAACGCAACCGGGCGCGCTTCGAGCGGCCCGAGGAGGTGTCCGCGCGCCACATCCTGTTGCGCATCCCGCCGCCTGCCGATGCGGCCGCCGTGGCCGGCGTGCAGGCCCGCGCCCGCGCGCTGCGCGAGGAGATCCGCGCCGGCGCCGACTTCGCCGAGCTCGCCCGGCGCCATTCGGCCGATGCCAGCGCCGCGCAGGGGGGCGAGCTCGGCCGCTTTCCGCGCGGGCGCATGGTGCCCGGTTTCGAAGCGGTCGCCTTCGCCCTCGAGCCGGGCGAGGTGAGCGAGCCGGTCCGCACCGAGTTCGGCTGGCATCTCGTCAAGGTCGAGGCGCGCCATCCCGCCGGTGCCATGCCCGAGGCCGAAGCGCTTGCCCTGGTACGCCAGCACCTGCTCGCCGCCGGCCGTCAGGAGGAGATCCGCAGCGGTCTGGAGCGGCTGCGCCGCAACGCAAAAGTGGATATTCTCCTGGCGTTGTGAGGACGTATCCGCTCCCCCAACATCGGGGAAAAACCGGGGACATTCCGGGCGTGTTTTCCCCCGTTCCGGGGAGTGCCTTTCGGGCTTCCGATAGTTACATAGGAAACAACGGGAAGCGGCATGGCGACATAGGCAGGGCGGTTGGCACGAAGCGTGCGTATCCGTGGCAAGAGGGGCACGCCGTTCGCGCAGGTCGCCCCGCCGAGGGGGCTTTCATGGGCAGACGAATCCTGATCATCGAGGACGAAGAGATCCTCGCCGACAATCTCAAGGCCTACCTGGAGCGGTCGTCCTTGGTTGCGGAGATCGCCCCCGACGGGGCCAGTGCCATCCGGCTCGCGGAATCCTTCACGCCCGAGTGCGTCGTGCTCGACTACCGCCTGCCGGACATGGACGGTTTCGACGCGCTCGACTGCCTGCGCCGGCAGTGCGGCCACTTGTCCTGCGTGCTCATCACCGGCCATCCCACGAGCGAAGTCTATGCGGGCGCGGCCCGCCGCGGAATCGAGCACATCCTCTTCAAGCCGTTTCCCCTGTCCGAGCTCTCGAGCGTGGTGCAGGGACTCGCCAATCAGGTGCCCGCGCCGGGTACGGCGCCGGGCGAGGCCCCTGCCGCACCCTACACGGGCGTCGAGCGGCGGCACGGCGGGAAGGAGAGGTTTCCGATGCGTCTTTTCGACGGCTCCTGGCTACATGCCGACCGTCGTCATCCCGCCGACGTGCGGACCGATCGCAATAAGGACTGAAGATGGAGCAGGGACGGCGCACCGGATCCGTTAAGCCTCCTGTAACCGTCGACCGGTAGCTTGGAGTCGCCTGGAGAACATGACCGTGGATCGTCCGACCTTTGCTGCCGCACCCTCGCCGGAAAGCCCCGGCGAGGCACGTGAATCCCGATTCGGCGCAGCCCTGCTGCGCACCGCCCGCGAGCGCGCCGTCGCCCACGGCCGCCGCGTCGTCGACGAGCTCGAGGAGCTCGCGGCGCTCGAACCGCGCGAGTTCGTGCGCCGCCTGGGCGAGACCCTGCGCTATCCGGTGATGGACGGCGAGGCGCTCTTCGCCTGTGCCCCCGCCTTCGACCGCGTGCCGCTCGCCGAGGCATTGAAGCGCGAGTTCGCGATGGTGCACCTGGGCGACGAGGTGGTGGGGGTTTTCGCCGACCCCTTCGACCCCGCGCGGCTCGCCTGGATCGACGAGCGCTTGCGCGGCGCGCCGCTGCGGCTGGTGCATCCGGCCGACCTGGCGGCGTGGCTCGCCCGCCACGAAGAAGAGTTCCAGGCGGTCGATTCCCTGGCCGGGGCGGCCGACGAGACGGTTTCCACCGAGGACATCGAGACCCTCTCGCTGGCGAAGATCAGCGAGGACTCCAGCGTCGTGGTGAAGCTGGTGAATTCCACCCTCTACGACGCCCTCAAGCTCCACGCCAGCGACATCCACCTGGGGGTGACCGGCTCCGGGCTCGTCATCAAGTACCGCATCGACGGCGTCCTCAACACGGTGAGCCGGGTGCAGGGCGCGGAGGTGGCCGAGCAGGTGATCTCGCGGGTGAAGGTGATGGCCGAGCTCGACATCTCGGAGAAGCGCGTGCCCCAGGACGGGCGCTTCAAGGTGGCCATCAAGGGCCGCCAGATCGACTTCCGCGTCTCCATCATGCCCAGCATCTTCGGCGAGGACGCGGTGCTGCGGGTGCTCGACAAGCAGGACCTGGCCGACCAGGTGCACGGTGTGCGGCTCGAGGCGCTCGGTTTCGAGGAGTCGGTGAAGCGCACGCTGCGGCGGCTCGCCGGCGAGCCCTACGGCATGGTCCTGGTGACCGGCCCCACCGGCAGCGGCAAGACCACCACGCTCTACGCCATGATCACCGAGATCAACCGCGGGGTGGACAAGATCATCACCATCGAGGACCCGGTCGAGTACCAGCTGCCCGGCGTGCTGCAGATCCCGGTGAACGAGAAGAAGGGTCTCACCTTCGCGCGGGGGCTTCGCTCCATCCTGCGCCACGACCCCGACAAGATCATGGTGGGCGAGATCCGCGACCCCGAGACCGCGCAGATCGCGGTGCAGTCGGCGCTCACCGGCCACCTGGTATTCACGACGATCCATGCCAACAACGTGTTCGACGTGATCGGCCGCTTCGTGCAGATGGAGGTGGACCCCTACAGCTTCGTCTCGGCGCTGAACGGCATCCTCGCGCAGCGCCTGATCCGCCTCGTGTGCCCGGCCTGCGCGACGGAGGACGCGCCCAGCGACGACGAGCTTCTCGCCTCGGGCCTCTCCCCCTCGGACGCGAAGAACTACCGCTTCGTCCACGGCAGCGGCTGCGGGCGCTGCCGCGGCACCGGCTACCGCGGGCGCACCGCGATCGCCGAGCTCCTGCTGCTCGACGACGAGATCCGGCAGATGATCATCGAGCGCCAGCCGATCTCGCGCGTGAAGGAGCTGGCGCGGCGGCGCGGCCTGCGTCTGCTGAGAGAGTCGGCCCTCGATCTCGTGCGCGAGGGGCGCACCACCCTGGAGGAGATCAACCGTGTCACTTTTGTGGCCTGATCGCTTCGTCGCCGTGCTCGATCCGCGCGGCGTGCTGCTCACCCGCCGACGCGGCTGGGGCGGCAGCCCGCAGACGGTGGGCAATGCCGAGTGCGCCGCCGGCGCCGAGCCTGCCTGGTCCGCCGCGGCCGATGCGCTCGCCGGGCTGCTGAAGGGACCCGTCTCCGGGCGGGGCGAACTCACCGTGGTGCTCGCGAGCCAGTTCGTGCGTTTCCGGCTGGTGCCGTGGAGCGACGAGGTCGGCGCGCCCGACGAGCTCGAGGCCTATGCCCGAATCCGCTTCGAGGAGGTGTACGGACCGGTGAGCGGAGACTGGGTGCTGCGCCTGTCCCCGGAGGCGGCCGGGCGCCCGCGGCTCGCGGCTGCGATCGAGCGCCCGCTGCTGGACCGGCTGCAGGCGATCGCGGCCAACGCGGGGCTCGCGCTCGCCTCGGTCCAGCCCTACCTGATGGCCGCCTTCAACCGCCTGGCCGGCAGGCTCCGACAGGACGATTTCATGTTCGTGCTGGCCGAGCCGGAGCGCTCGACCCTGCTCGTCGCGCGCGAAGGCCGCTGGACCAGCGTGAGCTCCACGGTGGGCGCCGACACCGACGAGGCCCTGGGCGCGCTCATCGCCCGCGAGCGCGAGCTGCAGGCGGCCGCGGGCGAGACCCTCCCCACGGTCTATGTGCACGCGCCGGGACGTGAGGCCTGCGCCCCGGCCGTCGGTGGCGAGGCGCCGGTGACCCTCGCCATGCCGGCCGCGCCGGCGGCCGGCGCTCTGCTCAACATGGCGATGGCGGCACGGTGATGCGTACGCTCGATCTCGACTTCCAGCGACGTCGCCCGGCCAGCGCGGCCGGCTGGGCGCTGCTCGCCGCGGGGGCGCTTGCCGCCGTCTGGGTCTTCCATACCGGCGAGCGCGTCGCTGCCGAAACGGCCGCCTTCGAGGATAGCGTGCGCCGGATCGAGCGCACCCTGCCGGGGGCTGCGCGGGCGCCGGCGACCACCGCGGAGAACAAGGCCCAGGAGGCGGTGCTCGCGGACATGCGGCGGGTGGTGGCCCAGCTCAATCTGCCGTGGAACGGGCTCTTCGCCTCCCTGGAGTCCATCGTCACGAGCGACGTGGCGCTGCTCTCGCTCACGCCGGACGCGCGCAAGCGCCAGCTGCGCATCTCGGCCGAGGCGCGCAACCTCGGCGCCATGCTGGCCTTCCACCGCCGGCTGGAGGAGACCGGGCGGGTCCGCGACGTCGCGCTCGTGACCCACGAGATCGGCGAGCAGGCACCGGAGCGTCCGGTGCGTTTCAACATCGTGGCGACTTGGGTGGTCGATGATGCGCGTCCATAAGCTCACCATCATCGAGGCCTTGCATCGACTGGGTCTTCCCGGCGCGCTCGGCGCCATCCTGCTGGTGGTCGCCGCCGTCTATGGCGTGTTCGGCCTGCTGCCGGCGAACGAGGCGCGCAGTGCCGCCGAGGCGCGTGCGGCCCGTGCCGAGGAGCGCCTCGCGCGCCTGCAGCGCGGTGACGAGCCGATGCCGCAGACGCCCGCGAGCCAGCTGGCGAGCTTCCATCAGGCGCTGCCCGCGCAGGAGGAGGCCACCGCGGCCATGGACCGCATCTATGCCGCCGCGGCGACCGAGGGTCTCACCCTCGCCCGCGGCGAGTACCAGCTTCTCGTCGAACCGGAGACCCGGCTGGCCCGCTACCAGATCCTGCTGCCGGTGCGCGGCAGCTACCTGCAGCTGCGCCGTTTCCTGGGCGCGGCGCTGGCGGCCGTGCCGGCCCTGGCGCTCGACGACGTCGAGTTCCAGCGCAAGGAGATCTCCCAGACCACTCTCGAGGGCCGTGTACGCATGACCCTCCATCTCTCGAGGCGCTGATGGCTAACCGACGCACGCTTTTCTGGCTGGCCTTCCTCGGCGGGGCGGCGGTGCTCGCGGTGATTCCGGAGTTCTTCGAGCCCGCTCCGGAGGAGGTCGTGGCGGTAGCGGGGCGCTCCGATGGGCGCGTGCCGCAGGGTGAGCTGCGCCGGGCGGCGATCGCGCCCGGAGGTGGCGACGGGGCGGCCTCGGCACCGCCGGCGACCCTCCCCGCGGAGCGCAGCGCCACGCCTACCACGGACCTGTTCGCCGCCCACAGCTGGTACGTGCCGCCGCCGCCCCCTCCGCCGGCCGCGGCGGTGGCGCCCCCTCCGCCGCCCCCGCCCGCCGCGCCGCCGCTTCCCTTCCAGTTCCTCGGCAAGCTCGCCGACGGCGAACGCCTGCTGGTGTTCCTGCAGCGCGGCGAGCGCGTCTACACCGTCTCGGCCGGCGACGTGATCGACGGCACCTACCGCGTCGAGCGCATCGCACCCACCCGGATGACGATCATCTATCTCCCCCTCAACATCGCTCAGACCTTGTCCGTGGGAAGCTCTCTATGACCATCGAACCTCTCTTCCGCCCCGCTGCAAGCTGGCTTGCGGCCGCCATGGCGGCGATCGTGCTGACCGGTTGCGCGCACGGCCTGCAGCGGGAAGGCCTCGGGCTCATCGAGGAAGGACAGTACGAGGCGGGCCTGGCGGCCCTGGACGAGGCCGTGGCGCAGTCGCCGCACGACGCGCGAGTGCGGCTGACGCGCACCGTGCAGTACGAACAGGTGGTCGCCCGGCTCCTCGCGCAGGCCGACCGCCAGCGCGCCGAAGGCAACTACGATCTGGCCGAGGAGAGCTACCGGCGGGTGCTGGCGATCGAGCCGGCCAACGCCCGCGCGACCGAGGCGCTGCGCCAGCTGGAGCAGTTCCGGACCCTCGCCGAGCGCGTGCGCCAGGGCCAGCTCTCGCTGCGCAGGGGCGACGTGGAGGGCGCCGAGCGCCAGGTGTCCGCCGTGCTCGCGCTCGACCGGCACCACGAGGCGGCGCTGGCCCTGAAGACGGAGATCGAGGAGCTGCGCGCGCGTACCGCGAGCCCGTATCCGCAGCTGCGCTCCAAATTCTCCCGGCCGGTATCGCTGGAGTTTCGCGACGCCAATCTCAAGATGATCTTCGAAGTGCTGTCGCGCACCGCCGGCATCAACTTCATCTTCGACAAGGAAGTGAAACCCGATCTCAAGGCCACCATCTTCGTGCGCCAGGTGGCGGTGGAGGACGCGGTCGATCTCCTGCTCATGCAGAACCAGCTGCTCAAGAAGGTCATCAACGACAACACGGTGGTGATCTATCCGGACACGCCGCAGAAGATCAAGGAGTACCAGGACCTCGCCCTGCGCACCTTCTTTCTGTCGAACCTGGACGCCAAGTCGGCGCTGAACATGGTGAAGACGCTGCTCAAGACCCGCGACGTGTTCATCGACGAGCGGCTCAACACGCTCACCATGCGCGATACCGCCGAGGCGGTGCGGCTCGCGGAGAAGCTGCTCTCCGCTCAGGACCAGGCCGAACCCGAGGTGGTGCTCGAGCTCGAGGTACTGGAGATTTCGCGCCAGCGCATCCTCGATCTCGGGATCAGCTGGCCGAACAGGTTCGAGGCGCTGAGCCCCACGGGCGCGACCATAGGCTTGCTGAGCGAACTGCGCGGCGTTGTCGGCCGGCCGAGCCGGATCGCCATCAACGGCGGGCCGGTCGCCCGGATCAACGCCAACGACAACGACTTCAACACGCTCGCCAATCCGGTCCTGCGGGTGCGCAACAAGGAGAAGGCGCGCATCCACATCGGTGACAAGATCCCCATCGTGAGCGCCACCTCGACTCCGTCGACGCAGGGACCGGTGACCACCGAGAGCGTCACCTACCTCGACGTGGGCCTCAAGATCGAGCTGGAGCCCACGGTCCATCTCAACGACGAGGTGGGCATCAAGATCCTGCTGGAGGTGAGCAACGCGACGCCGGCGGGCGAGACGGCCAACGGCACCACCCTGGTGAACATCTCGACCCGAAACGCGTCGACGGGCCTGCGCCTCAAGGACGGCGAGACGCAGGTGCTGGCCGGCCTGCTGCGCAACGACCGCAGCAACTCCGGCGACAAGATCCCCGGCCTGGGTGACATTCCCGGCGTCGGGCGGCTCTTCGGCAGCAACAAGGACACCATCGCCAAGACCGAGCTGGTGCTCGCGATCACCCCCCGTATCGTGCGCAACCTCCCGTATCTGAGCCCGCACGAGACCGAGTTCCCCTCGGGTACCGACGCGGCGCTGCGGGTTCGCCCGGTGAGCCTGCGGGCAAGCGACGATGACGCGCCTCAGGCGCGCGCCGCCGCGATCGAAGTGGCCCGGGCGCCCGCTGCGGCACCCGAGCCGGTCGAGGAAGCACCTGCGCCGCCGCTCGTGCTCGCCTGGGAAGGTCCGGCCGCGCTCAAGCCCGGCGAGGAGGCGACCATCGTCCTGCAGGGCAGGGCCGACCAGCCGCTGCGCAGCGCCACCTACCAGGTGGCCTGGAACCCCGCCGCCCTCAGGGTGGTGGAAGTGAGCGAAGGCGAGCTCCTCAAGCAGGGCGGCGGCAGCACTTCCTTCTCGCCGCGGCTGGACGAGAACGCCGGACGCCTCTTCGTCGCCACCTCGCGCTCGGGCGCCGGGGCCGACGGCGCCACGGGGGAAGGGGAGCTGCTGCGCCTGCGCGTCACCGCGCTCGAGCCCCAGGCCGAAGCCGTGCCGCTGCGCCTCCTCACCTTCACCGCGGTCGGCCCGGCCAACCGCCTCCTCACGACGCCGCTGCCGGCGCCGCTGGAAGTGAACATCGCACCTTGAAAGCGATCATGGATCAGCGCGGCTTCTCTCTCGTGGAGGTGGTGATCACGGTGGCGATCGTGGCGCTGCTCGCCTCCATCGCGGCCCCGCTCGCCGAGACGGTCGTGCGGCGCGGCAAGGAGCAGGAGCTCAAGGCCGCGCTCTACCGCATCCGCGACGCCATCGACGCCTACAAGGCGGCCGCGGAGGCGCGCCACATCGAGGTGCCGGCGGACGCCTCGGGCTATCCGCGCTCGCTCGAGGTGCTGGTAGAAGGCGTGCGCGACGTGCGCAGCCCCGCCGGCACCAAGATCTATTTCCTGCGGCGCATCCCGCGCGACCCCTTCGCCGATCCCGCGGTCGAGGCGGCCGGGAGCTGGGGCCTGCGCAGCTCGAAGAGCCCCCACGACGATCCGCGTCCGGGCGAGGACGTGTTCGACGTGTATTCCCTCGCGCCGGGCAACGGACTGAACGGCATCCCCTACCGCGAATGGTGACCGCGATGAAACGCCGCGCCGGCTTCACCCTCATCGAGCTGCTGGTGGTGCTCGCCATCATCGCGACGCTGCTCACCATTGCGGTGCCGCGCTACTTCTCGAGCCTGGAGAGCTCCAAGGAGACCGCGCTGCGCCAGAGCCTTTCGGTGATGCGCGAGGCCCTCGATCACCACTACGGCGACACCGGCGCGTATCCCGATTCGCTCCGCGCCCTGGTGGACAAGCGCTACCTGAGGAGCGTCCCCGTCGATCCGATCACCGAGCGCAACGACACCTGGATCGAGGTGCCGCCGCCCGACGGCGCGCCGGGCGTGGTGGGCGACATCAAGAGCGGCGCGCCCGGGCGCGGGCGCGACGGCACGCCCTTTGCGGAGTGGTAGCGTGGCGATCGGCCGGCAGGCGGGCTTCACCTATCTGGGGGCGCTCTTCCTCGTGGTGCTCATGGGTGCGGCCCTGGCCGGCGCCGGGCAGATGTGGTCCACCGCCGCGGTGCGTGCCAAGGAGCGCGAGCTCCTGTGGGTCGGCACCCAGTATGCGCGGGCGCTGCGCCGCTACTACGACAACTCGCCCGGAGTGAAGCAGTATCCGGTGAGCCTCGAGGAGCTGCTCGAGGATAACCGCCATCCCGTGCCGCGCCGCTACCTGCGCCGGTTGTACCCCGATCCCTTCACCGGCAAGGCGGATTGGGATTTCGTGCTCACCGTGGACGGGCGCATCGCGGGTGTGCATAGCCAGTCCTCGCGGGAAGCGATGAAGACGGCCCGCTTTCCGCCGGAGTGGTCCGACTTCGAGGGCAAGACGCGCTACGCGGAGTGGGAGTTCGTGGCCG
Organism: Azoarcus sp.; assembly: GCA_020725025.1. GTDB lineage: Bacteria > Pseudomonadota > Gammaproteobacteria > Burkholderiales > Rhodocyclaceae > Aromatoleum. The sequence goes on along the minus strand of DYFV01000098.1, from coordinate 2,377 downwards.
ACCGCGCGTTCCTCTCCGGCGCGCCGGCAGCGGTCCCGGCGTCGCCGGCGGCGCCGAGCGTCCCGCCCGGCACTCCGCTCGGCAGTCCGCCGGGCACTCCGCCCGCGCCTCGCTGATCGGACCTCCGGTCCGTCGGCTTTCGTCGTCAGGCCTGGGGCCCGGCCGATGCCCGCTCGCTCAGCGGGTCGTCGGACCGGCTGATGGCAAGCGTGGCCGGATGGCTCAGGCGCCGTTCGACCGAGATTGCGTAGTAGGACTCGGTGACCGTCGCGGCCTCGCCGAGGCAGCGCACGCCGTGCTGCGCGCACACCTGGTCCGCGATCACCGTGGGTGCCGGAAAGATGCCCACGCCTGCCTCGCCGAAGGCCCTCAGCAGCGCGGCGTCGTCGAACTCGCCGGCGATGCGGGGAACCACCTTCTGTTGCTCCAGCCACTGCATGAGCGGGCGGCGCACGGCCGCTTCGGCGCCGGGCACGAGCAGTGGCATCCGGTCGAGGCAGGCGGGGAAGGGGCCGGCGAGCCGCTCGGTGAGCGACGGGGCGGCGAAGAAGCTCAGGGTCGACTCGGCGAGCTTGTGGTTGTAGCCGCGTACGTTCATCTTCTCCGGCATGGGCCCGTCGGCGAGCACCACGTCGAGCTTGTGGATCGCGAGCTCCCCGAGCAGCCGGTCGAGCTTGTCCTCGCGGCACACGATCCGCACCGGATCCTCCAGCTGCATGGCGGGGGCGAGCAGCAGCCAGGCGATCGCCTTCGGCACCACGTCGGCCACGCCCACCCGGAAGGGGATGATCCGGCCCGCCGCGCGGTTCTGCAGGGCTTCTTCCAGCTCGCTGCCGATGCGGAAGATCTCCTCGGCGTAGTTGAGCACCATCTCACCGGTTTCGGTCAGCACGAGGCGGCGGCCCTGGCGGCGGAACAGGGTCACGCCCAGGCTGGCCTCGAGGGCGGCGATCTGCCCCGAGAGCGTCTGGGGGGCGAGCCCCGATCGCTCGCTCGCGCGCACCACGCCGCCCGCGCGGGCGACGCTCCAGAAGTGATGAAGCTGCTTGTAGTTGAGCATGGCCGGGGAGTCCTGAAAGCTTCGAGGAAACCGGATAAAGATTCAGTTGAACTCGTATTTTAGCGAACAGTCTTAGCCGTAGCATTCAGGCATGCAAAGTGTGCATCGCCGCAGTGCCAACAAGACAGGAGAGAGATATGCGTATCGATCTGCAGTGTGAGGGTATCGAGGGGCCGCAAGGCCTGCGGGACTACGTTGCGCGCAAGATGCGCATGGCGATCGGACGTTTCCGCGATCACATCCAGTGGGCGCGCATCAAGGTGGCCGATGTGAACGGTCCGCGCGGTGGGGTGGACAAGCGTTGTGTGGTACAACTGCGGCTGCGCAACCGCCCCGACGTCATTTTCGCGATCACCGAGCTAGAAGCGCGCTCGGCGGTCGACCGGGCGGCGGAGCGTGTCGCACAGGTTCTGGTGCGCCGGCTGGGCCGTCATCGCCGCGCGGCCAAGGCGCCTGTCGCCCCGCTCGGCCTCGTCGCGACCTGAGGCCGCGGAGCGGCTCGTAAACGAAAACAAGGAGGAAGTCGTCTCATGGCAAACCGTATCGCTACGATGAACCGGACGGAAGCGTCGGTTCTGTCGACCAACAAGGTCATCCGCAACACGTACATCCTGCTGTCGATGACGCTGGCTTTCTCGGCGCTCACCGCCGGCATCTCGATGGCGATGGGCCTGCCGCACCCGGGGATCATCATCACCCTGGTCGGCTACTTCGGGCTGCTGTTCCTGACCACGAAGTTCCGCGACAGCGCGATGGGCCTCGTCTTCGTGTTCGCGCTCACCGGCTTCATGGGCTACACCCTCGGGCCGATCCTGTCCATGTACCTGAACCTGCCCAACGGTCACCAGATCGTGATGCAGGCGCTGGGCGGCACGGCGGCGATCTTCCTCGGCCTGTCCGGGTACGCGCTCACCACCCGCAAGGATTTCTCCTTCATGGGCGGCTTCCTGATGGTGGGCATCCTGGTCGCCTTCCTGGCCGGCCTGGGCGCGATCTTCTTCGAGATGCCCGGCCTGTCCCTGGCGGTCTCCGCGATGTTCGTGCTGCTGATGTCGGGCCTCATCCTGTGGGAGACCAGCAACATCATCCACGGCGGGGAGACCAACTACATCATGGCGACGGTCACCCTGTACGTGTCCATCTACAACCTCTTCACCAGCCTGCTGCATCTGCTGGGCGTGTTCAACAACGAGTAAGCGATCGTCACGCACGAGCGAAACGGGCGCCGCAAGGCGCCCGTTTTCGTTCGGGCCTCGATTCCGAACGGAAACAGCCCGGCGGACCGGGCTGTTTCGGGGCAGGAAGGGCGGCGGGCTT
>DYFV01000097.1 GCA_020725025.1 Azoarcus sp. | reverse complement strand
GCGCAGTTTATGACTTCGCTATTTTAACGGCTCTGAATAGATCAGAGCTTTCTTAGGAGAGCGACGTCAGGCCGATGGCGCGCTGCACTGCGCCCGCCTCGACCGCGCCGCCATCTGCCACCTGGCCGCGGGCAATATGGCGCGCGGCAGCGAGTTCACGCGCCAGCTATGCGCACTTTGCGTGGACATGTGTGTGTGGCATGCGGCGACGAGCGCGCCAAGCATGTCTACGGGCAGTGCCACACATGCGCGGAAGCCTGCCAGCGTTGCGCCGAAAAGTGTCGCCGCGTGAGTAGCGCCGCGTAAGCCCCACTTCGCGACGGCATGGAGCACCCCTGGAAGCTCCATGCCGTCAGGCTACCCGTCGACGATATGTTCAGCACGCGCGACGAAGCGCAGGTAAGATCCGGACATGCCGGACCGATCCTTGACCGGCAGCAAGGAACGACGTGCTGATGGCAACCGCCGGTGCCGTCCGCCGAGCGTTTGCCCCTTGACTCTGTCCGGAGAAGTGAGGCCCATGCAGCACGACGCGCTGGCGCGACTGATCGATCACTGGAAATCCGACCCGCACGGCACGTACAACAGCTGGTTCCTGTGGGACGAACGCCTCAAGAACTTCCGCTCCATCCGTCGAGGCATCGCCCAGGTGGTCCTCGAGATCGAGGCGGGAAGCTTCGGCAACGCCTATCGGGGCTCATCGCTCGAGACCGTGGTCGGCTCGATTGCCGAGCAGCGGCAGATCTTCAAGGGCGCGGACCACGCTTTCCTGTGGAAGCCCAAGCTTCGCATACCGGACATCTACGAGAACCCGGACAACCAGCGCGCCTTCGCCCGCCTGCTCCATGCCTGCGACTGCTGCGACAGCGCCGAGGCGATCGTCGAGGCGATCCGCCGCATCGACGCGCTCGCGATCAAGGGCCTCGGTCCCGCGGTGGCGAACCTCCTCTACTTCATCCATCCCACCCTGGTCTCCCCGTTCAACACCGCGATCGTGAACGGCTTCAATGCGATCACCGGCGGCAAGGTCAAGCTGGGGCGGTGGGACCACTACCTGTCCATGCGCGAGGGGCTGGTGCGCCTGAACGAGCGCCATCGCGGACAGCTCTCGAACGATCTCGGCGCGATCGCCGGGCTGATGTTCGATGTGGGCTCGGGCCGTTATTCCGCGCCGCCGGCCGATCCCGATGCGGCGTCCGTACGCGCCTGGGAGGCCGATCTCCAGCACGTGCGGGAGGAAACCGCCGCCGCCCAACGGCGCTGGCAGCAGGAGAGCGAAGGCGACGCCACGCATACCGAGATCCAGGGCTGGCTGCGCGATCTCGGCCTCGCGCTCGGCCACGACGTCTGGATCGCCGCGAACGACCGCAGCCGCGCCTACGGCGAAGGCCGGCTCGCCGACGGCTGCCTCGCCGCGCTGCCGGAAGGGCTCGCGAGCGGCCTGGATTCGGTGCGCCTGATCGACGTGCTGTGGATCTCGCGCGACGCACCGCGTGTCACCGCCGCATTCGAGGTGGAACACTCCACCTCCATCTACTCGGGGATCGTGCGCATGCTCGATCTGGCGCTCGGCACCGAGCTCGCGGCACGCAGCCCGCTGTTCCTCGTCGCACCCGACGATCGGCGTCAGGATGTGCAGCAGCAGTTGCGTCGGCCGGCCTTCTCCCGCGTCGCGGAGCTCGGCATCCGCTATCTCCCTTACAGCGAGCTTCGGCAGCACCGCGGCGCGATCGCCCGCTTCGGCTCCGGAGTCAAGCCGCTCATGGAGATATCGACGACCCTGTGATGCGATCGCGCATATCCGCTCAGTAAGCCGGCGAACCGAGCGTCGTTCGCTGAATCGGGACCATCGGCGGTCTACGTCCCAGCATTGTGCAGACGCCATTCGCTCACGCTCACGCCAATCTCGCCTGCTGCGGGGCCCACTCGCTTTCCTTCACGGTCGTGCTCACCGCCATGATGAGCTTGTCGAAATTGTTGGCGGTGACGCTTTCCAAGGCCGAGCGGCCGCGCAGCATCGCGCGGGGCTGCAGGAAGGTGTGGTAGATCTGCCAGGGGTCCGTGCCCCGGGTCAGCTTGAGGACGGCCTGAATCAGTGCGTGCTTGACCGGATCGAGATGCCAATCCGGGACGCGCTGGCCACGGTTGCCCAGGTTCAGCGCCAGCAGGTTGCCCGCCTTGATCTCGTAGCTGATCCAACGGCGGGACTTGCCCGCCATCTTCGCGTACTCGGCGACCGGCAGGTTGTGCGGCGCTTCGAAGACATCGACCAGTTCCATCCGCTCACGCTGGATGTCGGAAAGCGGATGCTCCATGGCCGAGCGTGGCAACGTGACCGCCGGTAGCCGATGCGTCGCGACTGACACCAGCGGCACCGCGTCGACGGGTTTCGCGACGACCAGGAGAGGTGCCTCTGCGGGCCTGGATGGTGCGCTGGCGGCCTCCTCGTCCGAGAGCAGGGGCACGCCTTCCAGATGCACGGTGAGCGGCATGCTAGCCGCTTCGACCATGTTCTGTTCGAAGAGGTCGAGCCGATCGGCCCAGTCCTGCATCATGCGCCGCCGCTGCTCCACGTGCTCGGCATGGTTGTAGGTGGCGCTGACCTTGTTGGGATCGACGTGAGAGAGTTGCGCATCCAAGCAACCCTTGATCTGGGCACGATCAACGGCCGATGAACCCTGGCGAGCGGAGGCAGAGCATCTGCTTGGCGATGTGCCACAGGATCGCGGACAGACGGTCGGCATCTTCGACATGGCAATGACGCTCGTCGCCGCAGGGTACGGCGTCGCTGGCCGGCTACCTGCAGCGGTGCATCGTGATGCGACCGCTGGCTGGCGCCCCGGCCATCTTGACGGTCTTTCCGATGCGCCCGCAGGCGTTTTCGAGCGATCACGCGTCGAGGTTCTTGCGCTCCGCCAGATCCATGCGCTGACGCGGCATACCGGCAGAGTGTCGAGAGGTCGGTCCGCTCCGGGCCGTTCGCCCTCTTGCCCCTTCTGCTGCACAACGCTCCTCGGACCTCACTCCCGCTCGATCACCCTCAGCAAGGCCGAGCGCCGTTTGGATAGAGGCCCGAACGTATCCATGACCTTCTGCATCTCGTCGCCTCGGGCCAGGGCGTCCAGGATGTCCGCCCAGTCCTGCATGAGGATCTTGCGCGAGGCGATGAATCTGGTGTGGTCGTAGGGTGCGCGCGACGAGTCCTTCTTCCTTTTCGAGTGCGCCAGTTGCAGGTCCACCCGATTCTCGGGATAGCTCAGCAGACCGAGAAGCGTCGTCGCGGTGGAGCGGAAGCCGTGCGAGGAAAACCGCCCGGCGTAACCCATCCTCTCCAGGGCCTTGTTGAGCGTGGTGGCCGACATCACCTGCCCTGGCTTCCGGTAGCTGGGGAACAGCACATCCCCGCCCCCCGTCAGCTTGTGCAACTCCTCCAACGCCGCAACCGCCTGCTTCGAGAGGGGAACGATATGGGGCTGGCGCATCTTCATGCGCTCGCCCGGAATGGTCCACATCGCATTGTCCAGGTCGAATTCGCTCCAGAGAGCCCTGCGCAACTCGACCGTGCGCACGTAGGTCAGCGCCATCAGCCGCAAGGCGAGAACGGTGGTCCGGTATCCGCCATCCACGTCCAGCCGATTCAGGAAGTTCGGGATCTCATTCCACGACAGCGGCGGGTTGTGCCGAACCCTGGGCCGTTTGACCGACCGCTTCAGCAGTGCCGTCGGGTCGTTCTCGCAAAGCCCCTCTCCCGACGCATGGGCAAAGATCTGGCCGCACCACTGCCGGATCAGGATCGCCACGGTCGGCGCACCGCGCTCCACGACGCCCTGGATGATCGGCCGCAGGTGGGATGCCTTGATGGCACCGATCGGCAGCTTGCCCACCTTGGAAAACACGTCCTTCTCCAGGAAGGTCTTCACCTGGTGGGCGTAATAGTCGCTCCACTGCACGTTGGTCGCCATCCATTCGCTGGCCACCGACTCGAAGGTGTGCTCGTTCTGCTCGACCTGATTGGCGATTCGAACCCGCTTCTCCAGCGTCGGGTCACGACCTTCCTGGACCATGGTGCGCGCCCAGTCGCGCTCCCGCCGTGCGGTCTCCAGAGGCACCTCGGGAAACACTCCGATCGAGTAGATCTGCGCGGCATTGCCGAGGCGATACCGATACCACCAGAGCTTGCTTCCGTTCGGCTGGATGCGCAGGAACAGGCTGCCGCCGTCCCTGAGCGTGTACGCCTTGGGCCTGGCTTGGGCCGTCTCGATCTTTCGGACCGTGAGGAGATTGAGAGCCATGTGTATAACACCCTCCATGCGCGCCGTTACACACGCTGTTATACACATTTGCAGTGGCTCAGTCCAGCAGCCCGCAGAACATTGCGGACACACATTCACGACATATCAACAACTTATATTACGTCCATGGAACTCCATGGACCTTTGTGGAGGCTATTCGTAGTTGTCGATCATCAGCAGCATGTCAGTTCCTTGTGCCCTGGGCGCCCTTGAGGCCCAGGACTTGTCGTACCGCGGCGGGGTCCGCGGGCGGCATCCCCAGCGCGCGGAGGATGCCCGCCAGCCGCGCCACCTGCTCCGCGTTGTCGGCAAGCGGCGCCCCGTCGGGCGCCACGATGTTGTTCTCGAATCCCACCCGGCAGTCACCGCCGGCGAGGGCCGCCTGCACCACGCAGGCGAGCTCCGGAGCGCCGAAGGCGCACACGCCCCAGCGCCACCGCTCGGGCATCCCGGGAAGGTAGGCGAGGATGTCGGCCGGGCGGCTCACGCTGCCCGCGTAGCGCCCCAGCACCAGCAGCACCACGGGCAGCGCCTGGGGCACCCAGCCCGCCTCCCACCAGCGGCGCAGGGTGGCGAGCTGCTCCAGGCTGTAGACGATGTACTGGGGCACGGTGCCCGCGGCGTCCACCTCGGCAAGGAAGTCGCGCACCCGCGCTTCCTGCGAGGCGTCCGGCGCATCCAGGAGCTCGTCGAGGTTGAAGGTGATCATCTCGGGCTCGAGCCCGCGGAAAACCGCCATCATGTCCTCGGGCGCGAACACGCCCACCCGCTCCGTGGTCGGCTGGACGACGATGTCGCAGGCCTCGCGCACCGCGGCGATCGCCTCCCGGTAGCGTCCCACGTCCAGGCTGTGGCGGCCGTCGGCGTCGCGCACGTGCAGGTGCAGGATGGACGCGCCCGCTTCCCGGCAGGCGCGCGCCTCGGCCGCGATCTCGGCGGGCGTGAGCGGGATGGCGGCGTGTTCCGCCTTGCCGCGGCGCGCGCCGTTGGGGGCGACGGTGATGGACGGAGCGCTCACACGTCCACCTTGAGCTGCATGCGCTCGACCGCCGCGTCGATAGACTTCACCAGCAGCTCGACGAGCCGGCCGATCTGCGCCTTGGTGATGACAAAGGGCGGCGCGATCAGCACGTGGTCGCCGCGCCGTCCGTCGATCGTGCCACCCATCGGGTAGACGATGAGGCCGTTCTTGAAGGCGATCTCGCCCAGCACCCGATGGAAGCCCATCTCGGGCTCGAAGGGCGTCTTCGTCTCCCGGTCGGCCACGAACTCGATGCCGACGAAGAGCCCCCGCCCGCGGATGTCGCCCACGTGGGGATGCTCGTGGAGCGCGGTGGTCAGGCGCGTCAGCAGCTCTTCGCCCATGCGCTTGCTGCGCTCGACGAGCTTGTTCGCCTCCATGTACTTGATCACCGCCACGCCGGCCGCCGCCGCAAGGGGGTGGCCCATGTAGGTGTGACCGTGCTGGAAGATCGCCTTGCGACTATGGAAGGTATCCACGATGCGGTCGTGCACCAGGGTTGCACCGATGGGCACGTAGCCCGCCGCGAGCCCCTTGGCGAGGCAGATCATGTCGGGCACCACGCCGAACTGGCGGATGGCGAACCAGGAGCCGCAGCGCCCCATGCCGGTCATCACCTCGTCGGCGATGAGCAGCACGTCGTACTTGTCGCAGATCTCCCGGATGCGGCGGAAGTAGTTGGCGTGGGGCACCAGCGCGCCGGCGGTGGCACCCACCACCGGCTCGGCGATGAAGGCGGCGACCTTCTCCGGGCCGGCCTCCAGAATGGCGCGCTCGAGATCCTCCGCGCACTCCAGCGCACAGGTCGCCGGTTTCCTGTCGAAGGGGCAGCGATAGCACGAACAGGCGGCCGCGCGCGGCGCCTTGAAGAGCATCGGCTCGTAGATGGCGCGGCGCCAGCGGTTGCCGCCGGCGGAGAGCGCCCCGAGGGTGTTGCCGTGGTAGCTCTGCTCGCGCCCGATCACCATCCACTTGTCGGGACGCCCCATCTGCACCCAGTAGCTGCGCGCGATCTTCAGCGCCGACTCCACGGCCTCCGAGCCGCCGGAGACGAAATAGGCGTGATTCAACCCGCCCGGCGCCCGCTCGGTGAGAAGCTTGGCGAGCTCCTCCTGAGCGGAGTTTGTGAATTGACTGGTATGGGCGAACTCGACCTTGTCGAGCTGGGCCTTGAGGGCCTCCACGATCTCGGGCACCGAATGCCCGAGGGCGGAGACCACCGCGCCGCCGCAGGCATCCAGGTAGCGCTTGCCCTTCTCGTCGAAGAGGTAGGCGCCCTCCCCGCGCGCCACCACCGGATAGTGGGTGAACGGGTTGCGGTAGAAGACGTAGGTGTCGTCGTTCATGTCCATGCTGGCTTCCTCGCCGTTGCCACCCGCGCGAAGCGCGCGGTTCAGTCCACCCGCGTATCCAGGCCGGATTCGGCCATCTCCGCCGCGCGCAGCATGGCGCGCGCCTTGTTCTGCGTCTCCCGCCATTCGGAATCGGGGTCGGAATCGGCGACGATGCCCGCCCCCGCCTGGACGTGGATCTGCCCGTCCTTGACCACCGCGGTGCGGATGGCGATGGCCAGATCCATGTCGCCGTGGAAGCCGATGTAGCCCGCCGCGCCCGCGTAGATGCCCCGTTTGACCGGCTCGAGCTCGTCGATGATCTCCATCGCCCGCAGTTTGGGCGCGCCCGACACCGTGCCGGCGGGGAAGGTCGCCCGCAGCACGGCTAGCGCGTTCAGCCCGTCCTTGAGCCGCGCCTCCACGTTCGAGACGATGTGCATCACGTGGGAGTAGCGCTCGATGGTGAACTGCTCGGTGACCTTGACGCTGCCCGTCTCGGCCACGCGCCCGGCGTCGTTGCGCCCGAGGTCCAGGAGTTGCAGATGCTCGGCGCGCTCCTTCTCGTCGGCGAGGAGGTCTTCCTCCAGCGCCAGATCCTCCGCCTGGGTCGCGCCGCGCGGCCGGGTGCCGGCGATGGGGCGCACGGTGACGCGCTTGCCGCCGTCGTCGTGGTCCAGCCGTACCAGGATCTCGGGCGAGGCCCCCACCACGTGGAAGTCCTCGAAGTTGAAGTAGAACATGTAGGGCGAGGGATTCAGCGTGCGGATCGCGCGGTAGAGCGCGAGCGGGCTCGCCGCAAAAGGCTTGCTCATGCGCTGCGCGAGCACCACCTGCATGATATCGCCCTCGACGATGTACTGCTTGGCGCGCTCGACCGCCGCCTTGAAGGCCTCCTCGCCGAAGCTGGAGACAGCCGGCTGCGGCTCGGCGCGCACCTCGGACGGGATCTCGACCGGGGCGCGCAGGCGCGCGAGGAGCTCGGCGAGCCGGCGCTTGGCGCGCTTGTAGGCGCCGGGCACCTCCGGCTCGGCGTACACCACCAGGGTGAGCTTGCCGGAGAGGTTGTCGACGATGGCGATCTCTTCCGACAGCAGCAGCAGGATGTCGGGGGTGCGCAGGTCGTCGGCCTTCTCGTTCCTGGCCAGGCGCGGCTCGATGTAGCGCACCGTGTCGTAGCCGAAGCAGCCGACCAGGCCGCCGGCGAAGCGCGGCAGCCCGTCGCGCGGCGGCACCTTGATGCGCGCCATGAACTCGGCCACGAAGTTGAGCGGGTCGCCGTAGTCGCGCCGCTCCACCAGGCGGTTGCCGGTGAGCAGCAGTGCCGAGCGGCCGTAGACTTCGATACGGGTCGCGGCGGAGAGCCCGATCATCGAGTAGCGGCCGAAGCGCTCGCCGCCCTGCACGGACTCCAGCAGGTAGGTGTAGGGCTCGTTGGCGAGCTTGAGGTAGATCGAGAGGGGGGTGTCGAGATCGGCGAAGGTCTCGAGCGTCACCGGGATGCGGTTGTAGCCCTGCGCGGCGAGGGCGTTGAATTCGTGCTCAAGCATGGGGACTCCACAACAAACGGTTCATCGGCAAGGTGTGCGGGCGCCAGGAGGCCCGCGAAGGCGGTCGCGTATCAGTGGCCCGCAGGCCACGCGCACCAGCGACGCCAGCGCAGCGGAGCTGCGAGAGCGTGCATGCCGTCCTTGTCGGAGAACCGGTTCTTGTGGGTCACGATGATCGTCGAGTGAGAATGTGTCCGCCACACGTGGGGCGCAGCGGTTGCCGGGGATAGTAGCCCATCGGGTTCGCAGGTGTCCACCGGCATGCCTGCGCCATGGAGTTCGAGCGGCTGCGCGCTGCTGTTAGGCGTGTACTGCGCCGCCCGTGCGAACAATCCGCCCGCGCCGGGGGGCGGATCGGAGTCACCGCAAGGTACTCAGCCCAGCTCGCGTGCCGTGATCGTATAGCGGAAGCCGTCCGGATCGAGGCTGTCGAAGCGCCCCTGCGCGCTCTCGCCCTGCGGGTACATCAGGAAGGGCAGCTGCGGCCCCTGGCTTCCGGGCAGGCGCAGGTCGTGGGCGACGTTGTAGGCGAGCCAGTTCATCTCCCAGGCGCCGAAGAGCTGCTTGCGCGCGGCGAGCACCTTCGGGTCGTCGAGCGCGAGCTTGCCGGGAGGCTCCTCGAGCACGACCTTGCGCACGTCGGCCGGGTCCACCGGCACCCATCCGAAACGCGAGAGGAAGACCTCCGCGCGGCAGTGCTGCGCCTTGGAGATGTTGCCGCTCTTGCCCAGGCTCTTGTAGCCGAAGCGCGAGTCGGCCACCCGCACGCCATAAACGTCCCGGGCCGGCAGCCCGACGGCGCGGGCGAGCCCCACGTAGAGGGAGTTGAGATCCGCGCACTTGCCCGAGAGGTTGCGGGTCTCGAGCATGGTGCGGATGTCGCCCAGCCCGCAGCCACGGGTGGTCGGGTTGCGGAAGGTGTTGTCCACGATCCACTCGTAGATGGCGCGCGCCTTGTCCTCGTCGTCCTTCAGACCGCCGGTGATCTCGACAGCGGTGTCGCGCACGATGCCGTCGGTGGGCAGGAGCTCGGTCGCCATAGTGAACAGCCGCTGCTCGGCCGACGGCAGTGCGAGCGGCTGCGCCGCGGGACGGCCGAAGTCGACGGCGCGGTCGCGGGTGGCGAAGCGGCTCGTCACCTCGAGCTCGGGCACGGTGCCGGCCGCGCCCCATTCGGCGTAGAGCATGGCGGCGCCGTAGACCGGATCGCGCTCGATGCGCATCACGTCGGCGTTGCCCTGCCAGACGTTGCCCAGGGGGCGGAACCATTCGGCCTCGTCCAGCGAGGGCAGCGGCACCCAGGCGCGCACGACGCCGTCGGCCTGGACCGGCTCGACGCGGGTGGTCGCTTCGAACTGTCGCCAGCCGGAGGCCGGGGTCGGTGCAAATGCAGGGGCGGTCGCAGCCTGCCCCGCGCGTGCCCAGGCGGGCAGCGCGAGGCTCGCGGCGAGTGCGGAGGTCTTGAAGAAGTTGCGGCGATTCATTGCTTCGTTCCTTTCGATTCGGTGGTGAGCGCCAGGAGGCGCTCGCGCAGGGCGGCATCGCGCCAGTCGGTCTCGCCGAGCACGCGATAGCGCACCCGATGGCCGGCATCGAGCACGTAGGAGGTGGGCACCATGCGCGCGCCCCAGGCCCGCGCGATCGCCTGGTCGGGGTCGGCCACGACGACCGTCTCCTCCAGCAGGAAATCGGCGAGGAAGCGGCGCGTGTCGGCCGCGCGATCGGCAACCGCGACGGTGACCAGCGCGATGCCCGGCTCGGCTTCGTCGAGCTCGACGAGGGCCGGCATCTCGTCACGGCAGGGGGCGCACCAGCTTGCCCAGAAGTTCACGATCACGGCCTTGCCGTGCACGCCGTCGAGGGCCTTCTGCAGGGCCGGCGGCGCGGGCGGAAGATCCGCGGCCGGCTCGAGGCCGACGGCATGGGACGGCGTGCCGAGTCCCGCCACGGCGAATGCGGTGGCGACACGTGCGAGCGCGCGCCTCATCGCCGCCGTTGAGGGCGGGATTCCGGTCGCGCCGCGCTGCGGTCCGCGGGGGATGAATGCGAAAGGATGCGCCGGCAGCCGGCGCAGATGGTCTGCAACATGGTCGTTCTCCCGATTGACGTTCATCCGCCCCGGTGCGGAAGCCTCCGGGGCTTAATGACGGTCCGCAGGGGCGGACCGCCTGGGGTGGCGGCACATGCGCCGCCGGCCGGGCAGCCGATATGAAAGATCGGCCGGATATGCCCGGTGCCCGCGGAGCGCGCGAGGCGCTCCGCGGGCAATGCTTCCTCAGGCCGCGATGATACGCGCAAGCGCGTCCGTCGCGGACCCGATCAGCCCGTCGCACTCGATCTCCTCGACGGGCATGCCTTCACTGTAGCCGTAGGTGACGAGCAGGACCGGCATGCCGGCGGCACGGGCCGCGAGCGCGTCGTTCGCCGAGTCGCCGATCATGAGCGCCTGGGTGCAGTCCACGCCGAGCAGCTTGCAGGCGTGGTGCAGCACCGCCGGATCCGGCTTTTTCACCGGCAGCGTGTCGCCGCTCACCACCGCGTCGAAGTAGCGCGCGATGCCCATGCGCTCGACGAGCGGCTCGGTGAAGGCGGCCGCCTTGTTGGTGACGCAGGCGAGCTTGAGGCCCATCTCGCGCATCGCCTCGAGGGCCTCGAGGATGCCGGGATAGATACGCGTGCGGGCACCGTTCACCTCGGCGTAGTGGCGGCGGAAGCAGGCGACCGCCTCCTCGATCTCGAGCTCGGTGGCGGTCGTGCCCTCGGTCATGCAGCGACGCACGAGGTGCGGAATGCCCTTGCCGACGAAGGAGTGGATCTCGGCGAGCGCGCGCGGCGGACGCCCGAGCTCGGTGAGCATGCGGTTGGCGCCCTCGGCGAGGTCTTCGATGGTGTCGAGCAGGGTACCGTCGAGGTCGAAGAGGACCGCGCGCACCGGGTAGTGCGCCGCGCTCATCGGGCCACCTTCGCGAGCTCGGCGCGCATGGCGGCGATCACGCTGTCGTAGCGGTTGGGATCCTCGGCACGGGCCGCCCCGAACACGGCCGAGCCGGCCACGAAGGTGTCGGCCCCGGCCCGCGCGATCTCGGCGATGTTGTCGGCCTTCACGCCGCCGTCGATCTCGAGCAGGATGCGGCGCCCGCTCTCCCGCTCGTAGGCGTCGAGCCGGGCGCGCGCCGCAGCGAGCTTGGCGAGCGTCGAAGGGATGAACTTCTGCCCGCCGAACCCCGGGTTCACGCTCATCAGGAGCACCATGTCCACCTTGTCCAGCACGTGGTCCAGGTAGTTCAGCGGCGTGGCCGGATTGAACACCAGGCCCGCCTGACAGCCGCAGTCCCGGATCAGCCCCAGGCTGCGGTCGACGTGCTCGGACGCTTCCGGATGGAAGGTGATCATGTTCGCGCCCGCCTTGGCGAAGTCGGGGATGATGCGGTCGACCGGCTTCACCATGAGGTGCACGTCGATCGTCGCCGTCGTGTGCGGACGGATCGCCTCGCACACCAGCGGGCCGATGGTGAGGTTGGGCACGTAGTGGTTGTCCATCACGTCGAAATGGATCCAGTCGGCGCCGGCGGCGATGACGTCGCGGACCTCCTCGCCCAGGCGGGCGAAGTCGGCCGAAAGCAGGCTGGGTGCGATGCGGTACATGGCGTGTCTCCGGGGTTGGTATAAGCGTATTCGAATTATCCGATATTACGGCAAGCCTCAGCGCACGCAGACCTTGCGCACCTGGGCCATGTCGGTCACGCCCGCCAGCACCTTCTCGATGCCGTCCTGGCGCAGCGTGCGCATGCCCTCGCCGAGAGCGGTGACGAGGAGCTCCGCCGAGCGGGCGCGCTCCTGGATGAGGCGCTTGACCTCCTCCGAGCCCAGCATCAGCTCGTGCAGACCCACCCGCCCCTTGTAGCCGCCGTTGCACTCGGCACAGCCGACCGGGCGGTACAGGGTGAAGCGGCCCTGCCCGTCGGCGTGCGCGGCGCGCCAGGCTGCCAGCACGGCCGCGCGCGCAGCGACCGGGTCCTCGCGGAATTCCGGGGTGGTGTGCATGTCCTCGCAGTACTCGTCGAGCAGTTGGCCGACGGCCGCGTCGTCCGGGTGCCAGGCCTCCTTGCAGTGCTTGCACAGGCGCTTGGCCAGGCGCTGCGCGAGGACGCCGAGCAGGGCGTCACCGAAATTGAACGGGTCCATCCCCATGTCCAGCAGGCGCACCACCGATTCGGGGGCGCTGTTGGTATGGAGGGTCGAGAACACCAGGTGGCCGGTGAGCGACGCCTCGATGCCGACCGAGACGGTCTCCGCGTCCCGCATCTCGCCCACCATGATGATGTCGGGGTCGGCGCGGAGAAAGGCGCGCATCATGGTCGCGAAGTCGATGCCCGCCTTGCGGTTCACCTGCACCTGGCGCAGCCCCTTCTGGGTGATCTCGACCGGGTCCTCGATGGTCCAGATCTTGGTCTCGGGCGTGTTGATGTCCTTGAGGATGGAATGCAGGGTGGTGGTCTTGCCCGAGCCGGTGGGACCGCACACGAAGAACAGCCCGTACGGCTTCGCGATCGTCTTCCGGAGGCGCTCGAGATTGTGCTCGGAGAGCCCGAGCTCGCCGAGGGGGATCGGCTCGCCCTGCGTCAGCAGGCGCATGACCACGTCCTCGATCCCGCCAGCGGTGGGCAGCGTGGCCACCCGCAGCTCGATGTCGAGCGGCGCATACTTGCGGAACTTGATCTTGCCGTCCTGGGGCTTGCGGCGCTCGGAGATGTCCAGGTCGCACATGATCTTGATGCGCGTCACCAGCGGGTTGCGATAGCTGGCGGGGACCTGGATGTAGGGCACGAGCGTGCCGTCCTTGCGGAAGCGGATGAGGGTCTTCTCCTTGCCGGGGCGCGGCTCGATGTGGATGTCGGAGGCCCCCTGCTTCCAGGCGTCGACGATGATCTTGTTCACCAGCTTGACGAGCTCGTTATCGGCCGCCGCGTTAACGTCGTCGGCGATCGAGCTCTCCTGCTCCTCCTCGGCCAGATCGGAGAGCAGGTCCGACACCGAGCTCGTGTCCAGGCTGGGCTCGAAGAACTGGTTGATGGTCTCCTCGAACTCCCGCCGGGTGGTGACGCGGTAGGCGAGCCGGCTCTTGGGGAAGACGTTCTGCGCGACGCGCGAGGCGCGCACCTGCTCGGGATCGATGGCGAGCACGACCACGCCCTCGTTCGTCTCTTCGAGCGGCAGCCACTGGCTCTGCTGGACGTATTCGCGCTTGATGTTTCGGAGCAGATCCATCTGCTTCACGCGGTCCGCGCGGTACGGCTCGTAGGGGACGTTGTAGAAGCGCGAGGCCGCCTCGCCGAGCTCGGCCGGCGTGAGCCCGAGTTGCTCGATCAGCACCGTCTCTGTCGAGGTCCGGTTCTCGCGCGCCTGGCGCGTCGCCTGGCGCAGCTCGTCCACCGTGATGCGCCCGTCGGCCACCAGCGCGTCGTAGCGCGAGCGCAGCGCGGCTGGCGCGGCGCGGCGCTTGGCGAAGGCCACGCCGAGGGTCTGGGCGAGCCCGAGGAGCCCCTCCTCGGAGACGCTCGAGAAAGGCTCGCCGCTGTTGGCGTTGATGAGCTGGATCACCCCGTGGAGCGTGCCGCTCTCCGGATCCACGAGAGGCGCGGCGAGCACCTGCCGGGTGCGGTAGCCGGTGGCCGCGTCGACCGCCTTGCGGAACTCGAGCTTGGGCGAGATCGCCTTGAGCTCCTCCTCGTCATAGACGTCGCGTACGTTCACCGGCTGGCGGGTGAGCGCGACGTAGCCGGCGAGGCTCGACTCGGCGATCGGCAGCCGGATGCTCTGCACCGCGTTCAGGCCGGTCTTCACCCGCGCCTCGAGCGTCGCCCCGGAGTCGTCGACCACGTAGATCGAGAGCCGGTCCGCATCGAACAGCGCACACAGGTCGGCCGAGAGCTCGAAGACGATCTCGTCGATTTCCTGGGTCGCATGAATGCGGGTGGTGATGGCCTGCAGGCCCTTGAAGAAGGCGAGCCGGCGGGCGACCTCGCTGCCTCCGGCCTTTGCGGTCGTTACGCTCATGGGAATGCCAGTCGTTCCACGTCGAGAATGGGGAAACGGAAACCCGGAAACGCCACATTCTAGCCGCGTGACGCGCGACCGGGCCTAAAACTCGAGAACTTGGCCCTGTTCGAGCGCGCAGGCGCTCAGATGATGGCTTTGCGCGGCGATCTGCGCGAGGATGCGCTCGCTCACACCCGGCTTGAGGTGGGTGATATGCACCCGGGGATTTCCCTCGATCTCGTCCAGCATCGCCGCCAGCATGCTCGGGCACAGATGCCGGGAAGCCAGCGCGAGGCCGCGCTGCTCGTCGGGGAAGGCCGTCTCGACGATGAGATGGCGCAGCTCGGGGAGCGCGTTGATGGCAGCGACGAGCTCCGCCGAGTAGGCGGTATCCCCCGAATACACCAGCTTGCCCGCGCCGCTGTCGAGGCAGTAGCCCACCGCCGGCACCGTGTGCTGCGCGGGTAGCGCGGTAACGGTGCGCCCACCCAGCCGGACCGGCTCGCCCACCCGGACCGGCTGGAAGCGGAGGAAGGGCCGGTTGCGGTCCGGGATCGCGGTGAAGTCCGGCCAGATCAGCCAGTTGAAGATGTGCGAGCGCAGGATGCGGATCGTCTCGGCGGTGGCGTAGACCGTGAGCGGCACGTGGCGCATCTCGCCCACGGAATCGACCAGCAGCGGAATCGAGGCGATGTGGTCGAGGTGGGCGTGGGAGACGAAGATGTGGTCGATGCGCAGCAGCTCCTCGAACTCGAGGTCGCCGACACCCGTCCCGCAATCGATCAGGATGTCCTCATCGGCGAGGAACGCGGTGGTGCGCGCCTTGCGCCCCCCGATCCCGCCACTGCAGCCGAGCACCTTGAGCTTCATCGACCCCTGCCGTTCCGCGCCGTGCCGCCATCCAGGCGGACTTCCGCCCCCGTTTTCGATTCGGCCCAACCTTACCACCGGGCCGCCCGGGCACCGCGTGCACTACCTCACACCGGGCGCACTGGCCCGGACATTTCATCGGATCGCTGGATGACGGGCCATCCGGCCTGGAGGGAGACGAATCACGGCCGAAGGAAGAACTCCATCTTCACCCCGGCGATCTCGACGATGTCGTGGTCCTCGAGCCGGTGCGCCTGTGCGTCGATCGGGCGGCCGTTCACCTGCGGAAAGGAGGCACCCTCCACATGGGTGATGAAGTAGCCGTGCGGCCTGCGCGCGATCACGGCCACCTGCTTGCCGGGCTTGCCCAGGGTCGTGAGCGACTTGGCGAGCTCCAGCTCCCGGCCGGCGTTGGCGCCGCTCAAGATCTGCACCACGCCCATGCGCTGGCCGAGCGGCTCGGAGCTGGCTTCCGCCGGCCGCGCCGAGCCCGACAGCACCTGCGTCTGGGTCGCCGGGGCCTCGCCCGCCCCGGAAACGCTCGCAAACTCGGCGGCGGGATTGGGCACGATCGGCTTCAAGGCCGCGGTATCGACGAAGTCGGAGGGGGCGAGGCCTCCCTGCGCGGAGTCGGCGAGGAACTTGAGACGGTACTTCCCGAGCTCGATCACGTCGTTGTTCTGCAGCACATACTTCTTGATCGGCTGCCCGTTGACGTAGGTTCCATTGGTGCTGTTCTGGTCCTCCAGAAAGGCGTCCTGGAGGATGGTGGTGATCACCGCGTGGTGTCCGCTGATGGCCAGATTGTCGATCTGGACGTCGTTGTCGGGCTTGCGCCCGATGGTGAGCCGCTCCTTCTTGAGCGGAATCTCCTTGAGGACCAGTCCGTCCATGCTCAGGATCAGCTTCGGCATCGCATTCGTTCCATCAGGGGGTAGCCCGAGCTTCTCGCCTCGCCCCGGGCTCCCATGTCAGCTTCCCGTCATCATACGGCGATTCGCGCCACAATGACGGATACATTATCTCGACCCCCGCTCGTGTTGGCCCGCTCCACCAGCCGCTCGGCCCGCTCCTGGAGCGAACCGGAGTCCGCCAGCACGGCTGCGATCTCGTCGTCGTCCAGCATGTCGGTGAGCCCATCGGAGCAGAGCAGGAAGATGTCGCCGGTCTGCGCCGTATGGACGCCGAGCTCGGGCTCGGCTATCACGGCAACGCCGAGCCCTCGCGTAAGCATTCCGCGGAAACGCGAGTGGCGCGCCTGCTCGGCGCTCATCATGCCGCCGTCCACCTGCTCCTGCAACATCGTATGGTCGCGGGTGAGCTGCTCGAATCGGCCGTCGCGCCAGCGGTACAGGCGCGAGTCCCCGACGTGGGCGGAGACCACGTGGGAACCGAGGAAGACCGTCGCCAGGAGGGTGCTGCCCATGCCCGCCAGACCGGGCCGTTCCATGCCGGCCCGCAGAATCTCGCCGTTGGCGTCCTGCACCGCCTCGGCGAGCCCGCGAGTGACCGACTCGACCGACTCCATGCCGCTGGCGGTCGCCGCGGCCTCGTACTCGAGCCGCGACAGCGTGGAGGCCACCGCAATGTGCGCCGCCACGTCTCCGCCGTGATAACCGCCCATGCCGTCGGCGAGCACGGCCCACCCCCGCTCGGGGCGGACCTCCACGACATCCTCGTTGCGCATGCGCACCATGCCGACGTGGCTGTGCAGCGCGAACTCGATGGGGGGCGGGCCGGGTTTCATCGTCACGTGGCGTCCTCAATACGGCAGCGGCGCGCCCAGGCCGGCCTCGCGCGCCCGTTCGAGCACCCGTGCCGCCACCGCCAGATCCTGGATCGCCATTCCCTGCGACTCGAAAAGCGTGATCTGCCCGGGAGCCGTGCGCCCCGGCCGGACGCCGGCCACGACCTCGCCGAGCTCCACCCAGCGGCCGGGCTGGGTGCGCCCCTTCTCCAGCAGCGGCATCAGGTCGCCAGCCTCGCGCATCGCGGTCTCGCGCGCATCGACGCAGATCACGTCGGCGCGGCGCACGGCGGCCTCGGACAGTTCCTGCCGCGCCAGGCTGTTGGAGCCGGCAGCGTTGATGTGCACGCCGGGCTCGAGCCAGTCGGCGTCGAAGAGCGGCTTGGGCGAGGTGGTGATGGTGACGACCACGTCGGAACCGCGAACGGTCTCCTCGGCGCTCGCCGCGGGCACGACCTCGCGCCCGGTGGCCGCGCTCATGCGCGCGCAGAACTCGGCCAGCCTTTCCTGGTGCCGGGCGAACACCTTCACCCGCTCGATGGGGCGCACCGCGCACAGCGCGAGGACCTGCCCTTCGGCCTGCCAGCCGGCCCCGAACACCCCCGCCACCCGCGACTCCGGCCGGGCGAGCCACTTGGCGGCGACCCCGCCTGCGGCCCCCGTGCGCATCATGCCCAGCCGGTCCGCCTCCAGGACCGCGACCGGATCGCCGTTGGTGGCGTCGAAGAGATGCACCCAGAAGCGGGCCCGACCGCCGGCCGAGGTGTAGACCTTGAAGCCCGAGAGATTGAGCGCGGGCACGCCGCCCTGCAGCATGTGTGTGATCGTCGCCGGCAGGCGCACCCGCTGCCGCGGATAGTCGACCGTCTCGCCGCGTCCGTGCGCAGCCATCACGTCTTCCACCGCGTCGAGCACCATCGGCATCTCGAGAAGACTGCCGACCTCTTCTTCCTTGAGATATAGGGCCATCGCTCCTGTCCTGTTCACGCCGGAAGGTGAAATGCTGCGATCCTACAACCTTCGTAGCATAAATTGCGCCCGCGTCCGGCCGCACGGCGAAAAAAAAGCGCCGGACGGACCGGCGCTCCTCTTGCTGTGCTGCGCGAAGCGGTTTACAGCATGGCCTTCAGCAGCTTGCCCATCTCGGACGGGTTGCGGGTGACCTTGAAGCCGCACTCCTCCATGATGGCGAGCTTGGCGTCGGCGGTGTCGGCGCCGCCCGAGATCAGCGCACCGGCGTGTCCCATGCGCTTGCCCGGGGGGGCGGTGACGCCGGCGATGAAGCCCACGATCGGCTTCTTCATGTTGTCCTTGCACCACTGGGCGGCTTCCGCCTCGTCGGGGCCGCCGATCTCGCCGATCATGATCACGGCGTCCGTATCCGGATCGTCGTTGAACATCTTCATGACGTCGATGTGCTTCAGACCGTTGATCGGGTCGCCGCCGATGCCGACCGCCGAGGACTGGCCCAGGCCGATCTCGGTGAGCTGCGCCACGGCTTCATAGGTCAGGGTGCCCGAACGGGACACCACGCCGATGCGGCCCTTCTTGTGGATGTGGCCCGGCATGATGCCGATCTTGATTTCGTCCGGGGTGATGAGGCCGGGGCAGTTGGGGCCAAGCAGCAGGGTCTTCTTGCCGCCGGCCGCTTCCTTGGCCTTCATCTTGTTGCGCACGATCAGCATGTCGCGCACGGGGATGCCTTCGGTGATGCAGATCACGAGATCCAGGTCGGCCTCGACCGCTTCCCAGATCGCCGCGGCGGCGCCGGCGGGCGGCACGTAGATCACGGAGACGGTGGCGTTCTGCGCTTCCTTGGCTTCCTTCACGGTGGCGTAGATAGGCACGCCTTCGAAGTCCTCGCCCGCCTTCTTCGGGTTCACGCCGGCCACGAAGCAGTTCGCGCCGTTGGCGTACTCGCGGCACTTGGAGGTGTGGAACATGCCGGTCTTGCCGGTGATGCCCTGGGTGATGACTCGGGTGTCTTTGTTGATCAGAATCGACATTGCGTTATTCCTTCCTCGTGGGCACCGTTACTTGACGGCCGCGACGATCTTCTCGGCGGCTTCGGCCATGGTGTCGGCCGCGATGATCGGCAGGCCGGACTCGGCGAGGATCTTCTTGCCCAGATCCTCGTTGGTGCCCTTCATGCGCACCACGAGGGGCACGGAGAGCTTCACTTCCTTGGCCGCAGCGACCACGCCGGTGGCGATGGTGTCGCAACGCATGATGCCGCCGAAGATGTTCACCAGGATGCCCTTCACCTTGGGGTTCTTGAGCATGATCTTGAACGCCTCGGTGACCTTCTCGGTGGTGGCGCCGCCGCCCACATCGAGGAAGTTCGCCGGTTCGGCGCCGAACAGCTTGATGGTGTCCATGGTGGCCATGGCCAGGCCGGCGCCGTTCACCAGGCAGCCGATGTTGCCGTCGAGCGAGATGTAGGCGAGGTCGAACTTGGAGGCCTCGATCTCGTCGGCATCCTCTTCATCCAGGTCGCGGTATTCCACGATCTCGGGGTGACGGAAGAGCGCGTTGGAGTCGAAGTTGAACTTGGCGTCGAGCGCCTTGATGTTGCCGTTGCCCTCGAGGATCAGCGGGTTGATCTCCGCCAGCGAGGCATCGGTTTCCATGTAGCAGGTGTAGAGCT
>DYFV01000096.1 GCA_020725025.1 Azoarcus sp. | reverse complement strand
CCCTCTCTGCAAGCCCCTCCGGGCTTTTGCACACTGTTCAGAACACTACCGACGTTCGGGAATTGGCCAAAAGTAGTAGGGGGAAGAGGCGGAAGGGCTGGACGGCGTGAGGGGAAGGCGAGTGCCGTAGGTGACGCCGACACGGATAGCGGCGCGAAACGCCCGAAAACGTCGCCAGGGGCGCTCGTCCGGTCCGTGGCTTACGGACTGAGCGAGTCGCTACGGCGACTATTGCAGCAGGAACGACCTGATCAGGTCGAGGCGGGACCGATGGATCTCCCCATCACGGTCCATGAACGGGTGTGCATATTCGGCGCGAACTTCGGTGCGTGCGCCCTGAGTCCTTCCACGGCTCACGAGTTCCTCTGAGTCCGCTATCGGCACGACTGTGTCTTGCTCGCCGACGACCAGCAGCAGCCTCGACGCATCTGGCGGCAGATTGACCACTGGGTCGTACCGTGAGGGACAGCCTAGGTTGGAGATGCGGCTAGGCGTGGAGTCGACGACGGCACGATCGTACGCGGTACCCGCACCGATGACGTTCAGAACAACGATGCCGCCGAACGATATCCCATAAAGGAGCCGCCTCCCATCGGACGGTGCCAATAGTTTGTCGGCCAACTCCCGATAGTCGGCCACCATCGCGTTCAA
This sequence comes from Azoarcus sp., assembly GCA_020725025.1. Lineage (GTDB taxonomy): Bacteria > Pseudomonadota > Gammaproteobacteria > Burkholderiales > Rhodocyclaceae > Aromatoleum. The sequence goes on along the minus strand of DYFV01000096.1, from coordinate 18,923 downwards.
GCGGCGCCGTCCCTCGGAATTCCCGTATCCCCGGTAGTCGAAAATGTACACCTCGAGCCCGGCGTCGGAGAAGCTGGTCAGGCTGGACAGCAAGCGATCCGACAACATGGCGTTTCCCTGGGCCACTAGCAGCCTGCCCGCGATCGCCCCTCCCGGGGCCGTGCTCCTGAGTTTGTACCCGCGCAGAACCCGTCCGTCCGTGGTGCGATGGCTGATCGCTTCCGCGTTGGGAACATTGGCGGCCCTTTCCGGGTCTGGCTCGCCTGCGAGATGACTCCACATGGCGAACACGAGGGGTTCCTTGATCCAGCCGCAAACGCTGGACTCGGGATTCGCCGATTCCGGCAACGTCGCACACCCACCGGCCATGGACAACACGCAGGCCGACAGGAATAGACGACCGCCTCTCACTTGGTGCGCTCCAAATCCTGGATCGGCACTGCGCCTCCCGTCGCCAAGTCTTGCAGTGAGGATAGCCAGCTGATCGCAATATTCAAGCGCGGTACGGCGGACTCTTGCATCCCCATGAAGCCCCTTCAACCGGCGCTCGGTCTCGACTGACCCGTCGTCCCGGCCCCTCGAATCGCCATCCAACGGGGAAGCGCCCCCGCGCCACCACGCTCTCCTCATCGCCCTAAAGGCACTGCGGCGCCGCGCAGAGAATCCGGCCGACCACACTTCACGACCGTATCCCCAAGGCCTCACTGCGCCGGACCCGCCCGGCGCATGCCCAGCCACTTGTTCAGCGCGTCGGTCGGCATGGGCCGGGCGTAGAGATAGCCCTGGGCGATGCCGCAACCCAGCTCGCGCAGGCGCGCGAGCTGGCCGCTCGTGGCGACGCCCTCGGCCACCGTCTCCATGCCCAGCTTGTGCGCGAGCGCGACGATGGTCTCGGCGAACACGTCGCCCCGCCCGGAGTCGATCTCCTGCACGAAGGAGCGGTCGATCTTCATGCAGTCGATCGGCAGCTCGCGCAGGTAGCTCAGGGACGAGTAGCCGGTGCCGAAGTCGTCGATCGCGATCTGCACCCCCTGGTCGCGCAGCGCGTGGAGGTTGCGCAGCACCACCTCCGGCTCGCCGAGGAGGATGCTCTCGGTGATCTCCAGCTCCAGGGCGGAAGGGGGCATCGCGTGCCTGGCCAGCGTCCGCAGCACCTGCTGGGGAAAGTCGGGCGCGCGAAGCTGCGGCATGCTGACATTGACCGCCAGGCGCCGCGGGCGGCGCTCCAGCTGCTGGAACGTCGCGCAGGCCTGATCGAGCACCCAGGCCCCGATGTCCAGGATCATCCCCGAGTCCTCGGCCAGGGGAATGAACACGGCCGGCGGATGGACGAAGCCCGGCACGTTGGGCCAGCGCAGCAGGGCCTCCAGCCCGACGACCGCCTCGTCGTCGAGGGAGATCTGGGGCTGATACCAGACGCTCAGGCCCTGCGCGTGGAAGGCGTGGCGCAGGTCCCGGATCACGTCGAGCCGCCAGCGGGTGCGCTTCTCGATGCGCGGCGTGAAGTACAGGTAGCGCTTGTGCCGTGTGAGCCGCGCGTGGGTGAGCGCCATGTCGGCGCGCTTGTACAGCGTCTCGCCGGGCTCGCCGCCGGCGACGCGGCAATAGCCGAACTGGACCTCGATCTGAAGCTGCTGCTCGCCCGCGGCGAACGGCGTTTCGAACAGGCGCAGCAGGCGCTCCGGCACCAGGCGCGACTTCGGGCCCACGAGCCCGAAGGTATCCCCGTCGACACGGGCCAGGCGGCAGTCCTCGCAGGCTTCGGCCAGACGCCGGGCGACCGCCTGCAGCAGCTGATCGCCGATTTCGTGGCCCAGGCTGTTGTTGACGTCGGTGAAGTGCTCGATATCGAGCATGCAGACCAGCCGATCGGCTTCGCCGGCGGTCCCGGCCGCTTCCAGGTCCGCCAGGAAGGCGGCGCGGTTGCCCAGGCGCGTCAGCGGGTCGTGATAGGCGATGAAGTTCAGGTGCTCCACCAGCTTCACGTTGCGGAAGCAGGATGAGACGTTCGCCGCGAACACCTCGACGAGCTGCCGGTCGGTGGGCGCCAGCGGCTTCTCGCTGCGCACGAAGACCGCCGCGTCGTGCCTGCGGTCGTGCAGGTAGAGCACGGTGTGCTGCGATCCGAAGATGTGCGTCCTGCGGTTGATGCAGTCGCAGATCGCGTCCACGATCTCCGGCTCGGCGAGCAGGGCCAGGGGCTGCCCGATGCACGAGGCGAGCCGGCCCGCCGCGGCCACCACGTGCAGGGATTCCGCGCTGCAGATGTCGTCCAAGGACGATTCCTTCTGCGCGCAGACGATGCCTTCGGCCGGCAGTTTCAGCAGCGCGGCGATCTGCAGCAGCGCGCCCTCGGCGAACGCACTCATCGCCGGCAGCTCCATGAGGCCGGCCGCGGCGTTCACGATCAGCTCGAGTCCGCGCCGGTTCTCGCTGATCGCGTGGATCTGCTCGTAGGAGCGGATCGCCGCGATGAGCGTGGTCACCAGGCGGGTGTGCGTGAGCTCGGCCTTGGTCTTGTAGTCGTTGATGTCGTAGTCGCGAATCACCTTGAGCTCGGGCGCGTAGCCCGGTTGTCCGGTGCGCAGGATGATCCGCACGTTGGCGAGCCCCAGCTCCTCGCGGATGCGCCGTACGAGCTTGAGCCCCGCGTCGTGGCTTTCCATCACCACGTCGAGCAGGATGACCGCGATGTCGGGATCCGCCGCGATGGCCTCGGCGGCCTGCTCCGCGGTGTAGGCGTGGATCAGTCTGAGCGGGCGGTCGGCGATGCGCACGTCGTGCAGCGCGAAGCGCGTGGCTTCGTGCACCTCTTCGTCGTCGTCGACCACCAGCAGCTTCCAGTTGATCGGGCTCTCCACCGCCTGGGCGGGGGGCTCGTCGGCGGCGAACCTCACCAGGTCGTCTTCAGGCTGCATGGCTTTCCTCTCCCGTGTTCGCCGTCAGGGGCGCCACGCGCGGCAGCAGCATGTCGAAGCGGGCGCCTCGGCCCGGCCTGCCGGAGAGCGTGATCGTGCCGCCAAGCACGGCGGTGACGAGGTTGAACACGATGTAGAGCCCCAGCCCGCTGCCGCCGCCGCCCAGCTTCGTGGTGAAGAACGGATCGAACACCCGCTTGGCCAGCGCCTGGGGAATCCCTACGCCGTCATCGGTGTAGGTGAGGGCGACCCGATCGTCGCCTGTGGGTGCCGCCTCGATGCGGATGACGCCCGCCTCGATGCCCTCGAAGGCGTGCAGCAGCGAGTTGGTCACCAGGTTCGTCACGATCTGCTCGAGCGGACCCGGAAAGCTGTCCAGCACGATGCCGCGCTCGACGGCGACCTCCAGGCGATGTCCGGTGTGCTTGAGCTTGGGCTGCAGGGTCGACAGCACTTCGTCGAGCGCCTGGCGCAGATCGAAGCTGCGCCGGCGCACGCTGGTCTGGTCCACGGCGACCTGCTTGAAGTTCCCGATCAGGTCGGCCGCGCGGCGCGAGTTCTTCTCCACCAGGTCGGCCGCGTCGCGACAATGGGCGATGAAGTCGAGCAGGGCGTTCCGGCGTAGCGCCTCGCCCGATTCGACCAGGCGCGCGAACGCCTGCACATGCTCCTTGAGCGTGGAAGCCACGGTGAGCGAATTGCCGAGCGGCGTGTTGAGCTCGTGGGCGACGCCGGCCACGAGGCTGCCCAGGGAGGCCAGCTTCTCGATCTGCACGAGCTGGGTCATCGCCTGCTCGAGCTTGCGGATCAGCTCGCGCTGCGCTTCCTTCTCGCGCTCCATCTGCTGCTTGGTGCGCTGCAGGTCCCGGGTGATCTTCTCGTTTTCGTGCAGCGCCGCCTCCAGCGCGCGGGTGCGCTCGCGCACACGGTCCTCGAGCACGATCGTGGCCTGGAAGAGGCCGAAGTCCGAGTGCTCGCTCATGCTGCGCTCGGCGTGATTCACCAGCGCCTGCACGACCTTGTTGAGCCGGGCGATCTCGGCCCGCAGGCTTTCCACGTCCTCCGGCGGGCGACCGGTCGTGTCAGCCATGAGCCTCCTCGGGCGGTGCGCCGATCGCGATGCCGGTCAGCGTCTGGTTGATGTGCACGCCGCGGTACTGCTCGCCATAGGTGGCAAAGCCCACCGCACGGTTCTCGGCGAGGATCTTCGCCACCCTGTCCTTGAGGCCCTTCTCGGCGATCTCGACATTGCGCAGGATGCAGTCGCAGGCGAAGACCACGTCGGGCGGACCGATCTCCGAGCGGATGTCGGCGAAGGTCTGCTCCAGGTTCTCCACCAGGCATTCGCCGTGGGCCACCCGCAGCACGAGGCCCTCGTCTATCGCGCAGTAGAAGGTGAGGCTGCCGTCGGGATTGACCTTCTGGATCGCCCGCACGTAGTCGGTGCCGTCGATCGGCACCACCACCGGCGAAGCCGCGAAGCGGTTCGGCGTGAGCTCCCGCAGCTCGGCGCCGATGCGCCGCGCGTACTCCTCGGCCGCCGGCAGGCCGTTGATCTCCCTGACGACGCGGTGCGCCGGGTCGGCTTCGGTGACGATCAGCCGTTCCTGGTCGGAGACGAAGTGCTGGGTCTTGAAGAGCTTGAACGGGTAGGCGGTCGCAACCACGATCAGCGCCGCGCTGTCCGTGTGGAAGGCCCCGTCCCCGTAGATCCAGGTTCGCTCGAACTTCAGGTCGTCCCCGGCCGAGCCGCCGAACAGCGCGATGTCCCCCAGGGCATGCTGAAGGGTGCGTGTCACCGGCTCCTCGCGCATGGACATGCCGTCGATCAGCAGGAAGCCGAAGCAATGATCCGAATCGGCGCGCGGGCTGCGGCGCTCCAGCTCGTCCAGCAGCGAGCGCGCGAAGGCCCGGCCGTGGCCGATCTCGAAGTGCTGCAGATCGCCCAGCCGGCCGACCGCTGCCGTGAAGGCGCCCGCCGGAAAGCTCGCACCCGAGATGCTGCGCTGCCGGTAGCCGGAAGGCCCGATCTCGCCCGCGGTGGTGCAGCCCACCAGCGGCACCCCCTGGAACAGGCGCCGGAGCTCGCCGGCGAGCGCCTCGAGGTCGTACTCGCTGGAGGCGAAGAAGACGACCAGCTCGGTATCGGGCTGGCTCACCGCGGCGTGGAACTCGCGCGCCGCGCCGCGCGCGTCGGGCGCACAGCTGTGCGCGGTCCTGACTCGGGGATGAGCGCTCATCGGCTTACTCCCCCCGGTGGAGCGTCTCCGACCCCCGTCGGCTCAAGGCAGGAAAACGGACGATCTTTGCTGCAGGCTGAGCGCGCGGCAGGAGGCCAGGGCGGGCGCCGGGTCATCTGGCAATCGTCAAGGCGGGTAACGAAGCTACCGAATCAAGAATAGTCCACTTTGCAAAGCGCCAACAGCAGCACGCCGCGCCGTGTCACGCCGTCGGCGCGGTCTCCGGCTCCGGCCCCGTCTCGTCCTCGGTCTCGGCCTCTTCTCCGAGGAAGCCGCCGCTCTGGTGGGCCCACAGGCGCGCGTAGAGCCCGCCCCGGGCCAGCAGGCTGCGGTGGTCGCCCTCCTCCACGATGTTGCCCTGGTCGAGCACGATGAGCCGATCCATGGCGGCGATGGTGGAGAGGCGGTGGGCGATGGCAATCACCGTCTTGCCCTCCATGAGCTGGTAGAGGCTCGCCTGGATGGCCGCCTCCACCTCGGAGTCCAGCGCGCTGGTGGCCTCGTCCAGGAGCAGGATGGGCGCGTCCTTGAGCATCACCCGGGCGATGGCGATGCGCTGGCGCTGCCCGCCGGAGAGCTTCACCCCGCGCTCGCCCACGTGGGCGTCGTAGCCGCGCCGGCCGTCGGGGTCGGAGAGCCCCTGGATGAACTCGTGGGCCTCGGCCCGCTTCGCGGCGGCGATCATGGCCGCGTCGCCCGCGTCCGGGCGGCCGTAGAGGATGTTCTCCCGCACCGAGCGGTGCAGCAGCGAGGTGTCCTGGGTGACCATGCCGATCTGGGCGCGCAGGCTCTCCTGGGTCACGTGGGCGATGTCCTGCCCGTCGATCAGCACCCGGCCGTGCTCCACGTCGTAGAAGCGCAGCAGCAGGTTCACGATGGTGGACTTGCCCGCCCCCGAACGCCCTACCAGGCCGATCTTCTCCCCCGGGCGGATGACGAGCGAGAAGTCGTCCACCACCCGCCGCAGCCCCGGCTGGGTGGCCCCGTAGGAGAAGCCCACGTGCTCGAAGCGCACCTCGCCACGGGTCACCCGGAGGGGCTCGGCGTCGGGCACGTCGGTCACGGCGTGGGCGCGGGAGAGGGTGTTGATGCCGTCCTGGGCAGTGCCCACGTGCTCGAAGAGGCCCGCCATCTCCCACATCACCCAGTGGGAGATCCCGTGCAGGCGCAGCGCCATGGCGGAGGCGGCGGCCACCGCGCCCACGCCCACCTGGCCCCGCGACCACAGCCACAGGGCGACGCCCACGATGCTCACCAGGAGCAGCATGCTCAGCGCGTGGTTCACGATCTCGAAGCCGCTCACGAGACGCATCTGCCCATGCACCGTCTTCATGAACTCCTGCATGGCCGAGCGGGCGTAGGCGGCCTCCCGCCCGGCGTGGGAGAAGAGCTTCACCGTGGTGATGTTGGTATAGGCATCGGTGATGCGCCCGGTCATCAGGGCCCGCGCGTCCGCCTGGGACTGGGACACCCGGGTGAGCCTCGGCACGAACCAGGCCAGGGCGGCGCCGTAGAGCGTCACCCAGCCGAGGAAGGGGCCAAGCATCCAGGCGTCGAAGCTGCCCGCCACCGCCACCAGGGTGACGAAGTAGATCACCACGAAGACCAGGATGTCCGCCAGGATCATCCACATCTCCCGCACCGCTAGCGCGGTCTGCATCACCTTGGCCGCCACCCGGCCGGCGAACTCGTCCTGGTAGAAGCTCATGCTCTGGCCGAGCATCAGGCGATGGAAGTTCCAGCGCAACAGCATGGGGAAGTTGCCGGCCAGGGTCTGGTGCTTGAAGAGGGTCTGCACCGCCACGAAGAGCACGCTGCCCGCGATGACGGCGGCGAGCAGTAGCAGCGTGCCGCCCTCGTCCGCCCACAGGCGCTCGGGCGGCACGTCGGCGAGCCAGTCCACGATGCGCCCCAGCATGGCGAAGAGCAGGGCCTCGAAGACGCCGATGACGGCGGTGAACGCAGTCATGGCGGCGATGTAGCGCCGCAGGCCCCGGGTGCAGGCCCACGAGAAGGCCAGGAAGCCGCTGGGCGGCGGCGTGGGGGCTTCGTCGGGGTAGGGGTGGACGAGGTTTTCGAACAGTCGGAACACGTGTTATCCGGGCTTCTGGGCGGCCGAAAGGAAGTGATTGTGCGGGCGGCGGGGAGTTCCGCTCAACCGGCGTTCCGCTCGCCTGCCGCCCATGTCGCCGCGCCCGGAATAATGCGGCACTCCCCGCTGTTCATGCACAGAGCCCTCGCGGGTGGAGGGCAACGAGGCCTGCGCCGTCCGGCGGAGGGCCGTCTCGCAAGGCACGCCTGCACAAGAAGAAGGAGTCCCCACATGAAGAAGACATTGCTCGCACTCGCGCTCGGGCTGACGCTGGCCGGAAGCGCCTTCTCGGCTCCCCAGGACGACAAGTTCGAGACCCGCCTCCAGGGCTTCACCCTGGCCGGCGTGCCTGTCGCCACCAACGCCACCGGCGAAGCCAAGGTGGAGGTCATCGACAACGGCAGCGCGCTCGCCTTCCGCGTGAACGTCGCCGGCATCCGCAACCTGCTGATGGCGCACATCCACGTGGCCCCGGCCCCCGTCCAGGTCACCGACCCGGCCGGCCCGGTCGCCTTCTGGTTCGTCGGCGGCCCGCCCCCGGGAGGCACCCTGTCCGAGACGGTCAATGGCCGCCTGGCGGAGGGCTTCATCATCACCAACGGCGACCTGGCCAACTGGACCGATCCCAAGGACGGCAGCCCGGGCACCATCGACGTCCTGGTCAGCGCCATTCGGGAGGGCCGCGCCTCGGTGATCGTGCACACCAGCGACGGCGATCCGGCGACCACCCTCCCGGTCGCCGGCGACTCGCCCGCGGGCGAGCTCAGGGGCACGCTGCGCTAGAGCGGACTCTTCCCGACCGGCGCCACCTCGGCGGGCTAGAGGAAGCGGGTCGCTTCCTCCAGCTCGCCGTGGGTTTGCGCGTGGCCCAGCGCGGCGACGAACTTGGTCCAGTCCGCGTCGGCCTCCTCGATCGCGAACAGGCCCACGCGCTCGTCGCTGGCGCTGCGGCGAAGGACCGAAGCCCGCACCCGGCTGTGCTCGTGGGCGCCCAGCTCGATGGTGACCACGCCGACGACGCCCACCGGCAGCGGGCGGCGCGCCCGCGCCCGGAAGCCCGTCTGCGAGCATTCCACCACCGTGAGCGGGTAGCAGCGCGGAGTCGTCCCCGCCCCGGTGTCGAACTCGGCCGGGCACTGCACCGGAAAGCGCCGGTGCTTGCGGCGCCGAAGCTGGGACCGGGGCACGTCGTCCGGCACCGGCGGCAGGCAGCCCTTGAACGCCGGCAGGTCGTAGATGGCGTGCAGCCGCAGCAGCGCGCGCGGCTCGAGGGAGGCGAACACCTGCGTGCGCCGGTTGAAGAAGTGGTCGATGAGCTCGGGCGTCATCACCGGGTCGGTGGTTGTGTGGAAGCGCTTCTCGGGGAACACGATGTTGGGGACGACCGTGGCGGTGAAGTAGCGGTAGAGGTTCCGGTCCCGCGGCAGGCCGTCGTAGCGGTGACGGAAGACGCGCGGCGCGGTGCTCAGGTCGAGGTGCGCCCCCACGGCCGGCGCGCCGTTCACGAAGTCGTAGTGATCGACCGTGCGCTGGGCCAGGCGCCGGAAGCACATCACGCTCTCGTAGAAGCCGATGTGGCGCGGGTTCACCGCGATCACCAGGTGGCGCGTGTCGAACTGGCGCGTGGCGTACTCGTACATGAACTTCACCAGCGGCAGCAGGATCCGGCCCCGGCTCGAGCGAAAGCGCGGGTCGATGGCCAGTGCCGAGACTTCCGCGATGTTGCCGCCCGCCCGGCGCACCGCGTCGAGCGCGAAGATCCGCTGCATGGGAAAGCCCAGGGGGTTCTCCCGGATCAGGGACAGGGTGCCGATCACCCGCTCGCCGTGCTTGCAGAGCAGGGTGGAGGTGGTGGGCAGGGCATGGTAGATGGTCACCCGCAGGCCCGATGCGTCCGGCTTCATGAAGCCCGCCTCCACGTAGGCGTCGTGCAGCAGGCGGAAGCAGGCCTCCAGCTCCTCCCGGGTCTCCGCCAGCTTGAACACCAGTTTGTCCGGGAGGACCTGGTCGCAGCGGATCATCCGGCCGTAGGCCGCCGCACGCACGCGCGCCGGCAGGAACATCGCCAACCGCGCCATCCACCGCTTTCCGAAACGCAGCACGGCTTTCTTCATCTCTTTGTGGCCGGCAGGGCGTGCAGGGGGAGCACCGATTCCGGGTACGGGCGACATCATAGCCCCGCTTCCCGTCATCCGTCATACGATGAAGCAAAATGACGACGTCAAATACCCGATTCTCGGTATCCCTCCACATGCGCTTCCGGGCCGCCGGCCCCGTGCCGCGGGAGTATGAGTTTGACATCGGTGCGAGCGCTGCCAAACTACCTGCATACGAACAGCCGCGAGGAATCCGGTATGTATCCCTGCTTCGTCTGGACCTGGGCACCCGTCATCTACTCCCCCCTCAGCGGCTCGGTCACCCAGGACATCGCGCCGACCTTCGTCTCGGTCATGTCGGGGGCCTACGTGCAGCTTGACGTCATTTCCTCGCAGCTGTCGATCATCCGCGAGCAGAATGACGCCCTTGCGCGGGCCATGCTCGGACCCGCGGCGCTTTCGGCCGAAACCGGCGAGCAGGGCGATGTCCGCGGCAAGCTGGACGAGCTCGAAGTGAAGTTCGCCCGACTCGAGCGGCAGGGCAGGGAAGCGCGGGTGCAGGGGGCGAGCGCCCTGCTCGAGCTGATACGCCGCCACGACCCCGCCGAGTACGCACGCATCATGCAGACGGAAGCGCTGCGCGGCGGTCGCAGCGCTCCGCAGGAATAGGCGAGGCGCCGGGGCCGGGCCGCGCCGGCCCCCGCACCCTCAGTGCTTCGAGTACAGCCCCACCCGGTTCCCCTCGGTGTCCATGAAGAGCGCGATGAAGCCGATGTCCTGACCGATGTCGGTCTTCTCCATCGCCACCTCCCCGCCGGCCGCCTTCACCCGGCCCAGCGCCAGGTTCAGATCCTCGCCGCCATCGAGATACACCAGCGTGCCGTTGTCCCGCGGCTCCAGTTGCGGCATCTGCACCAGCGCGCCCGAGGGCTGCGGCTCGGCATAGGGGAAGATCGCCATCGGGTGGCCGCCGCAGCTCTCGCGGCGCAGGGTCACGCCGAACACCGTCTCGTAGAAGCGCACGGCGCGCTCGATGTCGACGACCGGCAGCTCGAACCAGCAGATCGGATTGTCCATGTCAGGGCTCCTTTGCAAGCTCCCGCCGCGGGATGCAGCGGATGGGCGAATTGTCGGGACCCCCTCCTGACAACGTGGTGTCAGGAGGCTCGCCGGGCTGGCGCCAGGCCCGTGCTATCGTGAAGCATCCGTCATCCGCCCCACGCCGATGCGCCCCGCCGACCGCCTCTTCCAGATCATCCTCATGCTGCGCCACGGCCGCGTGCTCACCGCCCGCGCGCTGGCCGAGGCGCTGGAAGTCTCCGAGCGCACCATCTACCGGGACATCGCCGACCTCATCGCCTCCGGCGCCCCCATCGACGGCGAAGCGGGCGTCGGCTACCGCCTGCGCCGCGGCTACCAGGTGCCGCCGCTGATGTTCACCGGCGACGAGCTCGAAGCGCTCGTGATCGGCGCCAAGCTCGTGCAGGCGTACGGCGACCCGGCCCTCGGCAAGGCCGCGGCGCAGGCCATGGCCCGCATCGAGGCTGTGCTGCCGCGCAGCCTGGAAGAGCGCATCGCCGGCAGCGAGATGCGCTTCTGCGCCCCGGCCTTCATGCATCCCGCGCCGCTGCGCGAGCCGATGACGCTGCTGCGCGAGGGCATGGAGAAGGGCCTCAAGGTGCGGGTGCGCTACCGGCGCGGCGACGGCGAGATCTCCCGGCGCACCCTGTGGCCGCTCGGCCTGGTGTTCTGGGGGCATTGCTGGACGCTCGGGGCGTGGTGCGAGCTGCGCGAGAGCTTCCGCACCTTCCGCGTCGACCGCATCGAGGCGGTCGAAGCCAGCGGCGAACGCTTCGACGACCGCTACGGGCATCTGTGGAAGACCTACCTCGCGGAGGCGCGGGGGGAGGGGGATGTAGAGTTGTAGGCGGGGCGCGCGGGCTACCCCGCGCGCCGCGGCGGCGGACGGCGGGGCGGCACGGCTCGATCCTAACCAGGCACCCCCGGCCGACCGAATGACTTTTGTCATTCCGCCCCGCGCCCGCGCGGCCTAGAGTCCTCTCACCCCAACCGCCGGCGACGCCCGCCGCACCGCGCCGAAGCCGGCCGCTCAGAGAGGAAAAACCATGACCTACGTCGTGACCGAAGCCTGCATCAAGTGCAAGCACACCGACTGCGTCGACATCTGCCCGGTCGACGCCTTCCGCGAAGGGCCCAACTTCCTCGTGATCGACCCCCAGGAGTGCATCGACTGCGCCCTGTGCGTGCCGGAATGCCCGGTGGACGCCATCTACGCCGAAGACGACGTGCCCGAGCACCAGCTCCACTTCATCCCGCTGAACGAAACGCTGGCGAAGGAATGGAAGCCCATCGTCGAAGTGAAGCCCGCCCCCGAGGACGCCGGCTTCTGGGCCACGGTGAAGGACAAGCTGAAGCTGCTCGAACGCTAGTCAGGTGATCCGCCGCAACATGTCCTCCCGCAGGACCTCGATGCCCCCCGCCCGGTTGGCGAGCCAGCCCGCCTTCTGCCAGCGGCTCAGGATGCGGATCACCGTCTCGACCCGCGCGCTCACCAGCTGGGCGATGTCCTCGCGCGCGAGGCTCACCTCCACCAGCACCGTGCCCGATTCCGTCGGCCGTCCGAAGCGCGCGATGAGATAGCGCATCAGCGCCGCGAGCCGCCGCGGCACCGAGCCCGCGCTGACGATGTCGATCTTCGCGCGCAGCGCCGCGGTGTGCTCGAGCAGCGCCCGATTCACCGCCCGGCCCACCGCCACCGAATCGGCGAGCGCCGCGCGCAGCGCGTCCGCGCGGATCGCGAGCACCTCGACCACCCCGGCCATCGCCACCGCGTCGCCGGGAAACACCCCGCCTTCGAGCGCGGCGGGCAGGCCGATCGCCTCGCCGGCCCGGAAGAGGCCGACGACGATGCCCTCGCCCTCGACCGTAGTCTGCCGGATCTCGACGATGCCCGACTCGATCACCGCAAACACGCCCGCCCGGTCGCCGGCGAGCCACAGCAGCTCCCCGGCCGCGAGCCGCCGCGGCTGCGCGCCCCGCGCGAGCACGTCGAGTTCCGCGGGCGCGAGCTCCGCGAACAGTGCCAGCGCGGCGAGCCGGCTGACCGGCGTATCGGCGAACATGCCTCCCCTTGCGCGCCGGTGGGAGCGGCGCGACGCGAATGATTGCTGCAACGACCGACACGGCCCGCCGTGGGCAGTTCCGCGGCGGCCGTTCGCTCCGGGTGGGGGCCGGGCCGCAGGCGCCCCTGCCTGCCTGCCCGCCTCGGCCTCATCCGCGAAGGAGCCACTCCCCGAGCGTCCCGATCGCCGACATCACGAAAGCGCCCGCGAGCGCCCAGCCGAAGCCGTCGACCTTCAGCCGGTCGGTCATGGCATCGACGAGCTTCAGGATGATCGCGTCGATGATCCACCGCGTGATGAAGGCGAGCAGCCAGGCGATGCCCAGGGTGGCGATGGTGAAGACGGTGAAGAGTAGCCACCCCAGGAGGACGTTGAAGACGCCGATCATGGCCGCCACCAGGACGGCGCTGCCGAAGTTCTTCACGTGGAAGCCGGGCAGCAGCGCCGCGGTCAGCCAGACCGCGACCGTGAGGATCAACCAGGAGAGCAGGAGTGTCATTGTTCGTATCTCCTCTGACTGAAATGGACCGCGCGGGGGCGAATGACGATCGGCTCGCGCAGCGAGGCGCGCGGGGCCCGGTCCCCGGTCCCGTGCGGACCGTCGCCTGCGGGAGCAAGTGGGAGTCCCGGCGGTGGGCGCATCCGTTCGCGGCTGTAGATCCGCGTACGAATGCTCCGACGTCGAACTGTATCCGGAATGGGCGGGCAACTGTCCGGCGGGGCGTCGCGTCCACCTTCCAGGCCGCGACTCGCGCGCACCCGCGCCCGGCACCCGATGCGAAGGCGTGTGCGCCCGCCTGTCGATTTGGCGCCCTGCCGTGCGACCAAGGTACGAGGGGCGGCGACTGCGGCCCCGAATCCGACGCTTGAGAAAGGAGAGATCATGCCTGCCGGAACCGTCCGCCTCCACCGGGTGCTGCGTGCGAAACCCGAGAAAATCTACCGCGCCTTCCTCGAAGCGGAGGCCCTTGCCCGATGGCTGCCCCCCAACGGCTTCACCTGCAAGGTCGATCACCTGGACGCAAAGGTGGGCGGCACGTTCAGGATGGCGTTCCGCAACTTCACCACGGGCAACGGCCATTCCTTCGGCGGGCGCTATCTCGAGCTCGCGCCGAACGAGCGCATCCGCTACACGGACGAGTTCGACGACCCGAACCTGCCCGGCGAGATGGTGACGTCGGTCAGTCTGCGCCCGGTCTCCTGCGGGACGGAGCTGAACATCGTGCAGGAAGGCATTCCGGAGGCGATTCCGACTGAGATGTGCTACCTCGGGTGGCAGGAATCACTCGAACACCTGGCGCGGCTGGTCGAGCCGGAGATCCCGGACTGAGGGGCGGGGCGCTGCCGAAAGACTTTTCGCGCAGGGCTTCGCCTCGACGAACGTGACCGACACCGGTACCAGGTCACAGGGCCGCCGTGTTGCCTGTGGGATACTCCCGCCAGTCATGACAACGCGCTCGACGCGCGCCTGGCGCCTCGTCCACGCAACACTTCCACGCCCACAGCCAACGCCGCATGAGCTCCCTTCCGAATGGACTGTACGACCGGCTGATCGACACCGACCTCCGTTCGCTCGTCGAGGAACTCGTCGCCAGGGGCAGCGCGAGCATCGAGGCCCTTCCGGCGGCCCAGCGCCGGCATCGGCTCGCGGCGGAAATCGCCCGCCTCCTTCCGGATCTGCTCGATGCCGTCAGCGAGTCGGATGGCGATGGCGACAGCGAGGGGCGCGAGCTCGAACTGATCAATCAGCTCCTTGCCATCATCCGCCGGCAAGGCGTCGAGACGCCCGAGTGGCAGCCGCCGATCTCGGCGCTCCGCGCGATCCACCGCAACGGGACTCCGCCACCCGCCCCACCGACGGGCCTGACGGCCCCCTGGCTCTTCACCGCAGGCCGGGCCGATCCCTCCCTGTTCGCGGAGCTGCGTGCCGAACTGGCGTCCACCGACCGCGTGGACATCCTAGTGAGCTTCATCACCTGGAGCGGCCTTCGAAAGATCTGGGACGTGCTCGAATCGATCACCGCCGTCGGCGGCAATGGCCGACCGCGCACCCAGGTCCGGGTCATTACCACGACCTATACGGGCGCTACCGAAGCCCGCGCCGTGGAATCGCTGGCGAAGCTGCCCGGGGTCGATCTGCGCATCTCGCTCGACGGACGTCGCAGCCGGCTGCACGCAAAGGCGTGGATCTTTCACCGCAAGAGCGGTTTCGGCACCGCTTTCGTCGGCAGTGCGAATCTCTCCGCAGCGGCGCTCGTGGGCGGCATCGAATGGACGGTCAAGTTCACCCAGACCGGGCAGCTAGACCTCTACGCTGCCGCCGAAGCGCACTTCGAAACGCTGTGGAATGACCCCGAGTTTCAACGCTTCGACGTCTCCGACGAGACCCAGCGCAATCGCCTGCGCGCAGCGCTCGCCGAAGCCAAGGGTGCACCCAGCCGTTCGGACGTCATCGCGCTCCCCACCTGGTTCGACCTGCAGCCCAAGTCCTATCAGCAAGGCATGCTCGATCGGCTCGCGTCCGAACGGCGACACGGGCGAACCCGCAATCTACTCGTCGCTGCCACCGGCACCGGCAAGACCGTCGTCGCCGCTTTCGACTACAAGCGCATCAGCGACGAGCTGGGCGGGCCGCCTCGCCTGTTGTTCGTTGCGCACCGGGTGGAGATCCTGCTCCAGGCGCTGGCCACCTACCGGCAGGTCCTGCGCAGGCCCCATTTCGGCGAGATCCTCGCCGACGGCTACCGGCCCGAATCACACGATCACCTGTTCGCGACGATCCAGAGCGTACTCTCCAACCGCCTGCTGGATCGCTTCGGCGTCCATTACTGGCACGTGGTCGTCATCGACGAATGCCATCACCTGCCCGCGCAGTCGTTCGCGGCCTTCGCCAAAGCCGTCGAACCGTCCGTTCTGCTCGGCCTGACGGCCACTCCCGAACGCGCGGACGGACAGCCCATCGCCGCCTTCTTCCAGCAACGCCCGGATGGAAGCCCGGCCGTCGAGCTGCGTTTGTGGGATGCCCTGGAGCAACAGCTCCTCGCCCCGTTCGAGTACTACGCAACGCAGGACGACAGCGACTTCCGCCAGGTGCCCTGGGGCAATACCGCCGCCGAGCTGGCTCAGCTGAGCCGGATTCTCACCGGCGACCACGCTCGGGCGCGCCTCGTCTGCAATGCGATCGATCACTACGTCGCCAACCCCGGCGCAATGAAGGCGATCGCGTTCTGTGTCGACATCGCACACGCCGAGTTCATGGCGGCGGCGTTCAGTGCGATCGGCTGGAAGTCGGTCGCGATCACCAGCCAGACCCCGAAGGCCGAACGCGACGCCGCGCCGACGAAACTGGCAGCCGGCACGGTTCAGATCATCTGCACCTGCGATCTCTACAACGAGGGCGTCGACATCCCCGAGGCAAACACCCTGCTCTTCCTGCGCCCCACCCAGAGTGCGGTCGTTTTCCAGCAGCAGCTCGGCCGCGGACTGCGTCTCGCCGACGGGAAGGAAAGCTGCCTGGTGCTCGATTTCGTCGGCCGGGTGCGCAGCGATTTCCGCTTCGACCGCTTGTTCCAGGCGATAACCGGGCTCACCCGACGGCAGCTGATCGACGAGGTCGAAGGGGGCTTTTCCTCGCTGCCGCCCGGCGTCCACATCCAGTTCGACCGCGTCGCCCGGCAGCGCATCCTCGAATCCCTGCGGCAGATCGCAAACCAGACCTGGCCGCGGCTCACCGGCGAGCTGCGCGCCTACGCGATAGGCCGCAACCCGGGCGACATTCGCTTGAGCCACTTCCTCAACGACCAGTGCGTCGAGCTGGAGGACATTTACCGGAACAAGTGCTGGACGGCGCTGCGCCGCTCGGCTGGCCTCGAACATGCCGCGCTTGGCGACGACGAGGAGTACCTGACGAAACGCATCGGCGCGCTCATCCACGTGAACGACCCGCGCCGACTGGAAGTGATGCGCCTCGTCGCCGAGCACGGGGCCGCCTGCTGGCGGACGCTCGATCCCGCGCAGCAGCGCATCGTGCAGATGCTCGCCTATCAGCTCTACGCAAACCGCAGCGACCTGATGGACGGCCCCGCATTCCTGGCCCGCCTGGACCGTACGCCAGTGATTCGGAGAGAACTGGCCGAACTTGTCGAGTGCCTGGAAGCGCGCAGCGACCTGGACGATAAGCCGTGTGCGGACATGCCCGACACCTGGCCCCTCGCACTCCATGGCGCCTATAGCCGGACCGAGATCCTGACCGCGGTCGGATGGCTCAATCCCGATCGACGCCCGCCTTCACAGTCGGGCGTGCTTCCCCTGCCCGCAGAGAAGATCGAGCTGCTGCTCGTTACCCTGGACAAGCGAGAGGGATTCCACGAGCGGATCGCCTATCACGACTATGCGATCAGCCCGGAACTCTTCCACTGGCAAACCCAGAACTCGGCCGGGCCGAATACCAAAGCGGGCAAGCGCTACGCGGACAGCCCCGGCAACGGATGGCGCTTCTACCTCTTCGTCCGCGAAACCTCCGCCGATCCCTTCACGGCAATGGGTGCCGTGACGCTGCACGACGAACCGACCGGAGACCGGCCGATGTCGATCACTTGGCGGTTGAGTGAACCGATCCCGCTCGCGCAGTTCCAGCGGTACTCGGTGTTGCGCGGATGAGAAAGCGTGGGGGGCGTCCAACAGGATCTGAGAAGGACGGGTCATCGGCCCGTGCGAAGGTCCGGATTTTCGGCACGGCGGGCAACTCATGCATGTACAGCTTCCAAAAATCGTGGTCTGTCCCGTGTTCCCCTACGACCATTAGTTTGCGGCGCTCATAGCCTCGCGCCATCCAAGCGCCAAGCTTGCGCTAGAATGCGATGTGCACCGTCGGCGGTAGCGCCGCCTTCTTCATGAGACACCCGAGATGCTTCAGCCAAACGATTGCCGCTTCTGTCGGATAATCCATGGGCACGACACGTCGAGTCCAGTGGACGCTCCCTTCCTCGAAAGCGAGTCGTACGTCGCCATCGCCTCGATCGGAGCACTGATCGAGGGGTGGTCGCTCGTTGTGCCGCGGGAGCACTGTCTATCATTGCGTGACCACTACCGAGACCTAGAATTCACGGCGTTTAGGAAGGCGGTCGCAAGTCGCGTCATGTCCGAATACGGCCCAACAGTTATGTTCGAACACGGCCCCAACCACTGTGGCTCTCCCACGGGCTGCGGCACCGACCACGCGCACTTGCACATTGTTCCCTCGCAGTTTCCTGTCACGGCCGCCTTGCATGAAAGCGGTATCGCTTTCTGGATGCGTGCGCGTGCGAGCGAACTGCCTTGCTTGCTAGAAGGTTCGGAATATTTGTTCTTTTCGGATTCCGCGGCCGATGACGACCCTCTGGGCTTCTTCTTGCGCGTAACCGAGCCCTCTTCTCAGTTCTTTCGTAAAGCAATCGCTAGGGCGATCGGAAAAGAGGCGGCGTCGGACTACAAGACGCATCCCCATTTGGACCTGTCAGTGCGGACGAGAGAGCGCCTCGCTCGCGCTGCCTAGCAATCCGCAGCGTATGACGGATCCGGTCCTTTCCAATCAAGCTGCGAGCCCGACGGTTCAGCACTCGAGCACAGACGTCTTACCTTCGCTCCGCGATCTGCCGGAGCGAGTACTAGCCACGGCTGCAATCGGAGACGGAGGACCGGACGTCGGGTCCTCAGACCCGACTGACGGAAGAGGTAAGACGGACTGGCAAAGCCGCTACCCAGCCGAGGCGAAGTCGCAAATTCGGGTCGAGTGTTGGTACATCGTCATTCTGCTGGGGATATCGCTGTTCTTGATCTTTGCAACCTGGCAAAACCTTATAGCGCATTACCTCTCTCTGTCCGGGGGTAGTGCGGCGTTGTTTCGAAAGTATTCTTACTACAGCTTCGCCGGCCTTCTCGGTGGAACTGTCTACGGCATGAAGTACCTCTATCGCGTTGTTGCACGCGGATACTGGCACGAAGATCGTAAGCCGTGGAGATACATGTCCCCCTTTATTGCACTTGCCATCAGTTTTGCGTTCGGCGCGCTCATTGACGGCAAATTTGTTTCCGTAAACGCCGAAATACGAGCTTCAACAGTGATCGGAATTGGTTTTCTCGTAGGCTACTTCGCTGACCGTGCGATTGGAAAACTCCACGACATTGCGGATGTAGTATTTGGCCATTCCGGGCCAAGGCCCAAAGAGCAAGTTTCTGGCAAGTAATCGATACGCCGTGCACTTCAGTCCTACTCGCTCGCTAATAAGAATCACGCCGTTTGAAACCCAGACCATAGCCGCGCAGGACATCTCTTTCCAGACGGTCGGAGAAAAGGCTTTCGGGATCTCGTGCCTGCCCGAACCCTGGACGCTTCCGTTTCTAGTCGTCTCAAGTGAGCATCTTTCAGCCTATAGAAATGCCGCGACACCATCCGC
>DYFV01000011.1 GCA_020725025.1 Azoarcus sp. | reverse complement strand
CACCCCTCTCTGCAAGCCCCTCCGGGCTTTTGCACACTGTTCAGAACACTACCGCAGCGGGCCACGCAGCGGATGGCACCGGCCCGTCCGGCTAGGCATGCGGCTCCCGAGTCGTTGCCCGGCCGCCGGTGGCCAAGAATGGCGGGTGGCTCATCGAGGCGGATCCTCCTTGCCTGGAGCGCGACCGTCGGCGGGGCGCCGCCCCGGCTACGCTCCGGTTCGCGATCGCGGCACGCCCACGCGCGTCACGACTCCAGGTGGTAGCGGGTGACCAGGTCGACCTCGTTGGCCGAACCGAGGATCACCGGCACCCGCTGGTGCAGCTTCTCGGGCTGGACGTCGAGGATGCGCTCCCGGCCGGTGGTGGCCTTGCCGCCCGCCTGCTCGACGATCATGGCCATCGGGTTGGCTTCGTACATCAGGCGCAGCTTCCCGCCCTTGTTGCGGCACTTCTCGTCCATCGGATACATGAAGATGCCGCCCCGGGTGAGGATGCGATGCACGTCGGCCACCATCGAGGCTACCCAGCGCATGTTGAAGTCCTTGCCGCGCGGCCCGCGCTTGCCTTCCTGCAGCTCGCCCACGTAGCGCTGCACCGGAGGCTCCCAGTAGCGGGCGTTGGAGGCATTGACGGCGTACTCCTGGGTGTCCACCGGTACCGTCATGAAGGGATGGGTGTAGACGAAGCTGCCCATCTCGCGGTCGAGGGTGAAGCCATGCACGCCGTTGCCCACGGTGAGGATGAGCAGCGTCGACGGTCCGTACAGCGCGTAGCCCGCGGCGACCTGCTCGCGGCCCGGCTGGAGGAAGGCCTTCTCGTCGGGCTCGCAGCCGGTGTCGGGACAGCGCAGCACCGAGAAGATGGTGCCCACCGAGATATTCACGTCGATGTTGGACGAGCCGTCGAGCGGATCGAAGAGCAGCAGGAAGCCGCCCTTGGGATAGTCGAAGGGGATGTGGTGCACCTCCTCGACCTCCTCGGAGGCCATCGCGGCCAGGTGACCACCCCATTCGTTGGCCTGCAGGAGGATCTCGTTGGCGATCACGTCCAGCTTCTTCTGCGCCTCGCCCTGCACGTTGTCGGTGCCGGCCTCGCCGAGCACCCCTGCGAGCGCGCCCTTGGAGACGTTGACGCTGATGGCCTTGACCGCGCGGGCCACGACCTCGATCAGCAGGCGCAGGTCCGGGCCGATGCGGCCGGCGCGCTGCTGTTCGATGAGAAACTGGGTCAGGGTGACGCGTCGCATGTAATGACTCCCTTCGCATCCGGCGGCGCCGGACGTCACGGTTTGGATTCGGTTGAGCGCGAATTATCCCGCGTAAGAGGCTCGCGCGCACCTCCCGGGCGACCAACCCGGTTATCATCGAACCTCCCCCACGAGCAGGCGGTCCCACTGCCGCGCTCCGCCCCTGCAACCCTCACCCGACCGATTCGCTGCCCATGCATGTCCTGGTTCTCGGGGCCGGCCTGTCCGGCGTCACCACCGCGTGGTACCTCGCCCACGCGGGGTTCGATGTCAGTGTAGTGGATCGACGCGACGCTGCCGGGCTCGAGACGAGCTACGCCAACGGCGGCCAGATCTCGGTGAGCCATCCCGAGCCCTGGGCCAACCCTTCCGCTCCGTGGACGGCCCTGCGCTGGCTCGGGCGCGACGATGCGCCGCTGCGCCTCAAGCTGCGCGCCGATCCCGCCCAGTGGCGCTGGCTGCTGGGCTTCCTGGGCGAATGCCTGCCACACCGCACCCGGCGCAACACCGAGGCGATCGCTGCGCTCGCCGTCCGCAGCGCGGCCGCGCTGCGGGCGCTGCGCGAGGAGACGGGCATCGCCTACGACCATCTCGAGCGCGGCATCCTGCACCTGTTCTTCGAACCGCAGGCCTACCGACGCGCCTGCGAGAAGCTGCCGCTGCTCACCGCCCACGGGATCACCGCGCGCGCCTGCGGGCCGGCCGAGTGCGTCGAGGTGGAGCCCGCCCTGGCGGCTGTCCGCGAGCGACTGGCGGGCGCCCTGTATGCGCCGGACGACGAATCCGGCGATGCCTTCCGCTTCACCCAGGCGCTGGCCGAGCGGGCCAAGGCAAAGGGGGTGACGTTCCACTTCAATACCAGCATTTCCCGGTTCGTGCACCACGGCGGCCTGGTCACGGGCATCGAGGTAGCCGACGAGGTCGGCCGGATCGGGCTCCTCAAGGCCGATGCCTACGTGCTGTGCCTGGGCAGCTACGGGACCCAGTTGGCGGCCCGGCTGGGAGAACGGCTGCCGATCTACCCGGTGAAGGGGTACTCGGTGACGGTCCCGGTGCGCGACGCAGCGGCCGCGCCGAGCGTGAGCATCACGGACGAATCGCGCCGCATCGTATGCTCGCGGCTGGGCGGGCGTCTTCGCGTGGCGGGAACGGCCGAGCTCGACGGCTTCGACACGACGCCCCACCCGCACCGCTGCCAGCCGCTGCTCGACTGGCTGGAGGCGCGCTTCCCGGGCGCGGCCGAGACGGGCGAGGCGCAGTTCTGGGCGGGGTTGCGGCCGGCCACGCCGAGCAACGTGCCCCTCATCGGCAAGAGCCGCATGGTGAACCTCTGGTACAACACCGGCCACGGTACGCTGGGCTGGACGCTCGCCTGCGGCTCGGCGAGCGCGTTGGCCGATCTCATGTCGGGCCGCCCACCTCCGGTGCACGAGTTCCCCTTCCTGCGCGGGGCGCTGGGGCACTGAGGCCGGCGGCCGTCAGGCCGCGGCGCCGGTGCAGGTGCAGGAGCCGCCGTTCGCGTCGCCGCAGCGTCCTTCCGGGGCCGTGCCCGTCTCGAAATCGAAGCCGATGCTGTTCAGGTGGAAGGCGAGCGCCGTGTCCATGCCGCCGGCGTGGCTTTCGAACCAGGGCGGGAGCTCCTCGATCAGC
This sequence comes from Azoarcus sp., assembly GCA_020725025.1. Taxonomy (GTDB): domain Bacteria; phylum Pseudomonadota; class Gammaproteobacteria; order Burkholderiales; family Rhodocyclaceae; genus Aromatoleum. The sequence continues at coordinate 93,912 of DYFV01000011.1, read as the reverse complement.
CGGCGCGCGAGCACGGTGTCGCCCGCCGCCAGGCGCCTGCGCACGTCGCGAACCACCGCCAGCACCCGGTCGTGCTCGGCCCGGTGGCAGCCGGGGAAGTTCACCGCCTCCATCCAGCGGTTCTCCTGATCGAAGTGCGCCTCGGTGTGCGCGATGAAGGCGTCGAGCGCGTCGAGCAGCGCCTCGGGGGCCGCGGCGGCGAGGGCGTTGTACAGGACGACGAACTCCTGGTGGGTCGCATCCATCGGCGCCAGGCCGGTTTCAAGTTGGGCAGTCCATGCCATTTCGGGCATCGGGGTCTCCGGAGCAAGAGTCTCGGCCGCGTTTATAACCGAGTCGGCGCGAGAGTGCCATGACCGGCGTCAGCCGACGCGCAACACCGCAACGAAACCGTCATGGACATGGCCTAGATTCGGGCAGATGACACGCTGGCCCGGATGATGAACGTACTCATGATCTCGGACGTGTACTTCCCCCGCATCAATGGGGTGAGCACGTCCATCGAAACCTTCCGCCGTGCGCTCTGCGCGCAAGGCGTGCGCAGCACCCTCATTGCGCCCGACTATCCCGAGGCGGCCGCCTGCAGGGCGGACGGGAGCGTGATCCGGATCCCTTCGCTCCCGGTTCCCCTCGACCCGGAAGACCGCCTCATGCGCCGGCGCCACGTCCGTGCCGCAATGCCGCGCCTGCACCGGGAGCGCTACGACCTGGTGCACATCCACACGCCCTTCGTCGCCCACTACGCCGGCCTGGAGATCGCCCGGGCGCTGGATCTACCCTGCGTCGCCACGTACCACACCTTCTTCGAGGAATACCTCTTCCACTACGTACCGGGCGTGCCCCGCGCCTGGCTGCGGGCGCTGGCGCGCCGCTTCTCGCGCACGCAATGCAACGAGCTCGACGCGGTATTCGTTCCCTCGCGGGCGATGGGCGAGACCCTCGAGCGCTACGGGGTGACGCGCCCGCTGCACGTGCTGCCCACCGGCGTGCCGCCGGACCAGTTCGAGGGCGGCGACTCCTACCACTTCCGCCAGCGCTACGGGATCGAGCGCGACCGCAAGCTGCTGCTCTTCGTGGGGCGGGTCGCCCACGAGAAGAACATCGGGTTTCTCATCGACGTGCTGGAGCGCGTGCGCCGGCGCGAGCCTTCGGCCCTGCTCCTCATCACCGGAGAAGGCCCGGCGCTCGCGGCGCTGCGCGCCCAGGCCGAGCGGGCCGGGGTCGCCGAGCACGTGCGCTTCCTCGGCTACCTGGATCGCCACAGCGAGCTGCACGACTGCTACCGGGCCGCCGACCTCTTCGTGTTCGCCTCGCGCACGGAGACCCAGGGCCTGGTCCTGCTGGAAGCCATGGCGCTGGGCACGCCGGTGGTGGCGCTCGCCGAGATGGGCACCCGCGACCTCCTCGAGGCGCAGCGCGGCTGCCGTATCGCGCCGGACGACGTGGAAGGTTTCGCCCGCATCGTCTGCGGACTCCTCGGCGATCCGCGCGAACTGGAGCGGCTCGGTTCGGAAGCGTCGGCGTATGCCCGCGGCTGGGGCGCGGACGAAATGGCACGCCGCCTCGCCCGCCTCTACGCCGGCGTGTGCGCATCGGTCAGGCGACCGGCGATGGCGCAGCCTTCCGCGACCCCCTCGCGGCCTACTTCACCACCTTGAGATGGCTGCCGCGCTCCCCCGGCGTCCGCGGCGCGCCCCCCGGCCCGCCCTCGGGCGAGGGGGGCTCAGGGGCCGCTTCCCCCCCGGCCTCATCTGCCGTCGGCCCGCCCGATTCCGCCTCGTCGGCAGCCAGCGGCTCCGGCTCGAACGCCATGCCCTGGCCGTTCTCGCGCGCATAGATCGCGATCACGTTGCCCACCGGAATCGACAGGGGATGCGCCACGCCGCCGAAGCGCGCCTGGAAGGTGATGAAGTCGTTGCCCATCGCCAGCTGGTGCGTGGCTTCGGGAGCGAGATTGAGCACGATCTGGCCGTCCTGGGCATAGCCAGGCGGCACGCGCGTGTGGGCGTCGACCAGCACCGCGATGTGCGGCGTGTAGCCCTGGTCGATGCACCACTCGTAGAGGGCGCGCAGCAGATACGGTTTGGTCGAGACCTTGTTCATGTGAGCCATCCGCACGGCGCCCCGCGGGCGGGGCGCCGCGTCTTGTCAACGGCGCATGACCTTTTCCGACGGGGTCAGCGCGTCGATGAAGCCCTGCCGGCTGAAGATGCGCTCGGCGTACTTCATGACCGGCGCGGCCGCCTTGGGCAACTCGATGCCGTAGTGCTCGAGGCGCCACAGCAGCGGCGCGATCGCCACGTCGAGCATGGAGAACTCCTCGCCCAGCATGAACTTCTGCTTGGCGAAGATGGGCGCGAGCTGCACGAGCTGGTCGCGCACGTGGGCGCGGGCCTTGTCCGCCACACCCTTCTGGTTCTTCTCGAGCGCATCGATGTGCGAGAACAGCTCCTGCTCGAACGTGTGCAGCAGCTGGCGTGCCCGCGCCCGCAGGATCGGGTCGGGCGGCATCAGCTGGGGATGCGGGAAACGCTCGTCGATGTATTCGTTGATGATGTTCGATTCGTAGAGGATGAGATCGCGGTCGACCAGCACGGGTACCCGGTTGTAGGGATTGATCACCGCGATGTCTTCGGGCTTATTGTAGAGGTCGACGTCGATGACCTCGAAGTCCATCCCCTTCTCGTAAAGGACGATCCGGCAGCGGTGACTGAAAGGATCGGTCGTGCCGGAATACAGGTTCATCATGGTATTGCAGCTCCGGAAACAAGAGCGAAAAGCGCACCACGCGGCGACCGCGTGGTGCGTCGGGAAGAGACTGAGCGGGGCTCAGGCCCCGCAGGGACTCAGTGAATGTCCTTCCAATAGTTCTTCTTGAGCAGATACGAAAGCACGAACAAGCCGGCCAGGAAGATCAGCACGATCGCGCCGATCGACTTGCGCTTCTCGGCCACCGGTTCGCCCATCCATACCAGAAAGGAGACGAGGTCGGCCACGGCCTTGTCGTACTCCTCCACCGACATCTTTCCCGGCGTGGCGAGTTCGAGGTTGACCGTGCGCGTGCCGTCGGGGTTCTCGGTGATCTTCGCGACCTGCTGGCCCTGAAGCTCCCACAGCGCGTGGGGCATGCCCACGTTTTCGAACACCACGTTGTTCCAGCCGGTGGGCCGGTTCGGGTCGCGGTAGAACTGGCGCAGGTAGGTGTAGAGCCAATCGGCGCCGCTGCCGAACTCCGAAGCGCGCTGGCGCGCGACCAGGGTGAGGTCGGGCGGCGTCGCACCGAACCACACCTTGGACTCGGCCGGACGCATCGCGATCTTCATCAGGTCGCCGACGCGCTCGCCGGTGAACATCAGGTTGTCGCGAATCTCCTGCTCCTCCAGCCCGATCTGCTCGAGCGTGTTGTAGCGCGCGAAGCTCGCGCTGTGGCAGTTCAGGCAGTAATTGACGAACAGCTTGGCGCCGTGCTGCAGGGCCGCCGGATCGGTGCTCACCGGCGCCTTGTCCAGGTGCAGTTCGGCCCCGGCCGCAAGCGCCATGGCCGGCGCGAACAGCACCACGGCCGCGGCACGCTTGATCAGGTTGATTACACGCATCTTCATTTGAAAGTCACCCTTTCCGGTTCGGGTTTGCACTTGTCCAGCTTGCTGTACCACGGCATCAACAGGAAGAACGCGAAGTACAGCACCGAGCAGATCTGCGCCACGAGCGTACGGCCCGGGGTCGGGGGCAGCACGCCCAGGTACCCGAGGATGAAGAACGCAACCAGGAAGATCGCCAGCGCGGCCTTGGAGATCGCGCCCTTGTAGCGGATCGACTTCACCGGGCTGCGGTCGAGCCAGGGCAGGAAGGCGATGATCACCACCGAAGCCCCCATGGCCACCACACCCCAGAACTTGGCGTCGAGCCCGAACAGCGGGTAGGTCACCGCGCGCAGGATCGAGTAGAAGGGCGTGAAGTACCAGACCGGCGCGATGTGCGGCGGGGTCTTCAGCGGGTCGGCCGGGATGAAGTTGTTGTACTCGAGGAAGTAGCCGCCACCTTCCGGCGCGAAGAACACGACCGCGCTGAAGAAGATCAGGAAGCCGACCACGCCCACGATGTCCTTCACCGTGTAGTACGGGTGGAAGGGGATGCCGTCGAGCGGCACGCCGTTGGCGTCCTTCTTCTTCTTGATCTCGACGCCGTCGGGGTTGTTCGACCCGACTTCGTGCAGCGCCACGATGTGGGCCGCCACCAGGCCGATCAGCACCAGCGGCACGGCGATGACGTGGAAGGAGAAGAAGCGGTTCAGCGTGGCATCCGAGACCACGAAGTCGCCGCGGATGATGAGCGACAGGTCCGGACCGATCACCGGGATCGCGGAGAACAGGTTCACGATCACCTGCGCGCCCCAGTACGACATCTGACCCCAGGGCAGCAGGTAGCCCATGAAGGCCTCGGCCATCAGCGCGAGGAAGATCAGCGTACCGAAGATCCAGATGAGCTCGCGCGGCTTGCGGTAAGAACCGTAGAGCAGCCCGCGGAACATGTGGAGGTAGACCACGACGAAGAAGGCCGAGGCGCCGGTCGAGTGCAGGTAGCGGATCAGCCAGCCGCCCGGCACTTCGCGCATGATGTACTCGACGCTGGCGAAGGCCACCGGCACGCCCGCGGCGTTGAGCGAGGCATCCGGCTTGTAGTGCATGACCAGGAAGATCCCGGTCACGATCTGGATCACCAGCACCAGCAGGGCCAGCGAGCCGAAGAAGTACCAGAAGTTGAAGTTCTTGGGCGCATAGTACTCGGACAGGTGCGCCTTCCAGGTCGACGTCAGCGGAAAGCGCGCGTCGACCCAATTGAGCAGTTCCTGGGATTTCGTAGTCATCGCTTAGGCCTTTCCGTCTTCACCGATGAGGATGGTGGTGTCCGAGAGGTACTGGTGCGGCGGGATCTCGAGGTTGTCCGGCGCGGGCATGCTGCTGTAGACGCGGCCGGCCAGGTCGAAGACGGAGCCGTGACAGGGGCAAAGGAAACCGCCCGGCCAGTCCGCGCCCATGCCGCTCTCGGCGCCCGTCTTGAACTTCTCGCTGGGCGAGCAGCCGAGGTGGGTGCAGATGCCGACGACGACGAGATACTCGGGCTTGATCGAGCGGAACTCGTTCTTGGCGTACTCCGGCTGCATCGGACGCTCGGACTGGGGATCGCTCACCAGCTCGTTCGTCTTCTTGAGCGACTCGAGCATCTCGGGGGTGCGACGCAGGATCCACACGGGCTTGCCGCGCCATTCCACCGTCATCATCTCGCCCGGGGCGAGCTTGCTCACATCCGCCTCGACCGGGGCGCCGGCCGCCTTGGCCCGCTCCGACGGCGTGAGGCTGGCTACGAACGGCACCGCGGTCGCCACCGCCGCCACGCCCCCGGCGGCCGATGTGGCGACCAGCAGCTGCCGGCGGCTACTGTCCATCTTCTCATCCACGCTCATGACCTCATCCCTGAAAGGAAAAAAATCCGGATTCAAAAAAACCGGAGGATTATATCGAAAACCCCGCAGCAATTAAACGTATTGCGCGAAGTCGCCAGCAGATCAAGGCCTTAGGCGAAATGAGTATGGTTCCCGAATGAGGCCGGCGGGCAGCCTGGCGCGGCGCAGCACACCGCGGCGCGGCGCGCTCAGAGGGGGCGCCGCTCGACCAGGGCCTGGGCGATGGTGCCGGTGTCGGTGTGCTCGAGCTCGCCGCCCACCGGCACCCCACGGGACAGGCGGGAGACGCGCAGACCGCGGGCGGCCAGGAGCTCGGCGATCATGTGGGCGGTGGCCTCGCCCTCGTTGGTGAAGTTGGTGGCGAGGATGACTTCCTGCACCTGCCCGTCGGAAGCACGCGCGATGAGCTTGTCGAGCTTGAGCTCGCGCGGCCCGACGCCGTCCAGAGGCGAAAGCCGCCCCATCAGCACGTAGTAGAGCCCGTTGTAGGCGTGGGTCTGCTCCATCATGGCCAGATCGGCCGGCATCTCGACCACGCACAGCTGGGTGGCGTCGCGCTGCGGATTGGCGCAGCGCGCGCAGACCACCTCCTCGGCGAAGGTGTTGCAGCGCTCGCAGTGGCGCAGCACCTCCAGCGCGTGCGTCATCGCCCGCGCGAGACGCGCGGCGCCGCGCTGATCCCGCTGCAGCAGGTGATAGGCCATGCGCTGCGCGGACTTGGGTCCGACGCCGGGAAGGCAGCGGAGGGCTTCGATGAGTTCGTCGAGGGAGGAGGGGGACATCGGTCGTGCTCTCCGCCGGAAGCGCTGACCTCTCCCTCCCCTTCAAGGGCAGGGCCGGGGTGGGGGATGGGTGAACCGAGTGGACGCAATAGACCGCGTCGCAGTCCACCCATCCCTCTCCCGGCCCTTCAAGGGGGAGGAGAATGCGGCGCCCCTTCGGGGCGAATGTTGGGGCCGGGCGGCTATCAGAAAGGCAGCTTCATTCCCGGCGGCAGGTTGAGCCCCGCGGTGAAGCCGGCCATCTTCTCCTGGGTGGTGGTCTCGACGCGGCGCACCGCGTCGTTCACCGCTGCGGCGACGAGATCCTCGAGCATCTCCTTGTCGTCCATCACCGACTCGTCGATGGAGACGCGGCGAACGTCGTACTTGCAGGTCATCAGCACCTTGACCATGCCCGCACCCGACTGCCCCTCGACCTCGACCGAGGCGAGCTGCTCCTGCATCTTCTTCATGTTTTCCTGCATCTGCTGGGCCTGCTTCATCAGCCCTGCGATTCCGCCTTTCATCATGATTCCGTTCTCCGAATAGGGTTACAGTGCCTTGATCGATGCCTCGACCAGCGTGGCATCGAAACGTTCGATCAGTTCGCGCACGAAGGGGTCGCGCTCGAGCGAGGCGACCGCCTCCACGTGGCGGGCGCGCCGTTCGGCTTCGTCGCGCTGCGCCGGGGTCTCGCCCGCGATGGCGCCCACCTGGATGGCGAGCTTTATCGGCCGGCCGTAATGGGCGGCCAGCGCATCCTGAAGCCGGTCGGCCACGCTGCGGTTCATCTCCAGCAGGTGCCGGTGGGTTTCCGACAGCCGCAGGGTGAGGACGTCGCCGGCGAGCCCCACCCATTCGCAGTGCTGCGCCAGTTCGCGCACCATGCCACCGAGCCCGAGTGCGCGCAGGGTGGCGTGCCAGGTGGCGGATTCGCCGTGCTCCGACGGCCGCGCTGGCACAGGAGAGGTCGCCGCGACCGGTGCCGCCGGAGCGGCCGGCCGCTCGGGCTCGGGCGCTTCGCTGGCGTAGGTGCCGAAATGGGCCTCGTCGGGCAGATCCTCCCAGGGCGGCACCGAGCTCGCCGTTTCGGACACGGGGCGGGGCGGCGCTTCGGTCCGGGCCGGCGCTTCGGCCCGGGGCGGTGCCGCTGGCGTCGGCACGGAAGACGCAGCCGGCGGCGGCGCTGGGGGCGTAACGGGAGCCGACGCGACCGGCGCCCCCCGGGGCGCCGCCGGAGCAGCCGGCGCCCGCGCGGGCACGGCAACCGGCGCCGCGGCGGTGGGCATCGGCCGGGCGCGCCCGCCGCCGCCCTCGCCCGCTGCCTGGCCCGAGCCAAGGGCCGCCGGCTGCTCGGGCCGGAAGGCGAGCAGGCGCAGCAGGGTCATGGTGAAGCCGGCGTACTCGTCCGGGGCGAGCGGCAGCTCGTCGCGGCCGTGGATGGCGATCTGGTAGGCGAGTTGCAGAAACTCCGCATCGAAGGCCGCGGCGTGGGGTGCGAGCCGCTGTCGCTCGGATTCGTCGGCGATGGCGGCCGGGGCGAACTGCAGGAGCGCCACGCGGTGGATGAGCGAGGCGAGCGCCTGCAGCGCGGCGTCGAAGGAGAGGCTGCGCGCCTCCATGCCGTCGGCCACCGCCATCAGCCGCTCGGGGTCGCCGAGGGCGAGCGCTTCGAGCACCGCGTGCAGGTGGTCGTCCCCCACCGTGCCCAGCATGTGGGTGACCTGCTCCTCCTCGACCCGGCCCGCGCCGTGGGCGATCGCCTGGTCGAGCAGCGACAGCGCGTCGCGCATCGAGCCGTTGGCCGCGCGCGCCAAGTGGCGCAGCGCCGGCGCCTCGAAGGGCACCGCCTCGGCCTCGAGGATGCGGGTGAGATGCTCGACGATGTGGCCGGGCGGCATCTGCTTGAGGTTGAACTGCAGGCAGCGAGACAGCACCGTCACCGGGATCTTCTGCGGATCGGTGGTGGCGAGGATGAACTTGACGTGCTCGGGCGGCTCCTCGAGGGTCTTCAGCATCGCGTTGAAGGCATGCCCGGTGAGCATGTGCACTTCGTCGATCATGTAGACCTTGTAGCGGCCCTGCACCGGCGCGTAGACCGCCTTGTCCAGCAACGCCGCCATGTCCTCGACGCCGCGATTGGAGGCGGCGTCCATCTCCACGTAGTCGGGGAAGCGGTCGGCGTCGATCGCGGTACACGCGGCGCATTGCCCGCAGGGCTCGGCGGTGACGCCGGTCTCGCAGTTGAGTGCCTTGGCGAGGATGCGGCTGATGGTGGTCTTGCCCACCCCGCGCGTGCCGGTGAACAGCCAGGCGTGGTGCAGCCGGCCCGTGGCGAGCGCGTGGCTGAGCGCCCGGACGACGTGCTCCTGGCCGACCAGCGTGGCGAAGCTCTTGGGCCGCCACTTGCGTGCGAGTACCTGGTAACTCATGGAGGGCGATTCTAGCAGAGGCCACCGGCATGCCGCGGGTTGCGCGCAGGCGATTGCGGCCGCCCATCGCCCCCATTGATCCGATTCATTTGCCGCTGCGCCGCACGGCTCCTAGTCTTGAAACAACTGCGCGGCATGCCTGTCGACAAAGAGTCAGCCAACCGCCGATCCCCCGGATATCGGTATCGCAGCCGGAGGGCAATGTACATGGAATCACGCAGCACCTCGGAGTTGACGATAGACCGCGGCTCCGCATTTACCCGCGCAGCATCCTCGACGACCGGCATGCGCCTGCTTGCCGACCTGCTCGCAGAGGCGGACGTCGTGATCGGCGGCGACCGCCCTTGGGACATGCACGTCCACCGCCCCGAAACCGCGGACCGCATCCTCGCCCGGGCAAGCCTGGGGCTGGGCGAGAGCTACATGGACGGCGAATGGGACGCCGCCGCGCTCGACGAATTCATGTGCCGCATCCTGCGCGCGCGTCTCGACGAGAAGGTGAGGTCGCCTCGCCTCGTATGGCACGTGCTGCGCCGGCGGCTCTTCAACCTCCAGAACCTGCGCCGCGCGTGGCAGGTAGGCGAGGCGCACTACGACCTGGGCAACGAGTTCTTCGAGGCCATGCTGGACGAGCGCATGACCTACACCTGCGCCTACTGGGCCGAAGCCGACACGCTGGACGCGGCGCAGGAAGCGAAGCTCGACCTGGTGTGCCGCAAGCTGGGCCTCCAGCCGGGCATGCGCGTGCTGGACATCGGCTGCGGCTGGGGCAGCTTCATGAAGTTCGCCGCCGAGCGCTACGGGGTGCACTGCGTGGGCTGCACCATTTCGCGCGAACAGGCCGAGTATGCACGGGAGCGCTGCGCGGGCCTGCCGATCGACATCCGCCTCCTGGACTACCGCCAGATGGACGAGCGCTTCGACCGGGTGGCGAGCCTGGGCATGTTCGAGCACGTCGGGCGCCACAACATCCGCACCTACCTCGAGGTGGTGCGCCGCTGCCTCGCCCCCGACGGGCTCTTCCTGCTGCACACCATCGGCTCCAACTTCCGCAATGCCCTGCCCGACCCCTGGATCGACCGCTACATCTTTCCCAACGGCGACCTGCCCGCCCTCGGGCAGATCACCGACGCGGCCGAGAATCTCTTCGTGGTCGAGGACGTGCACAACTTCGGCGCCGACTACGACCGCACTCTGATGGCCTGGCACGCGAACTTCGAGGCGGCCTGGCCGCGCTTCGCCGAGCGCTACGGGGAGCGCTTCCGCCGCATGTGGTCCTACTACCTGCGCGCCTGCGCGGGCACCTTCCGGGCGCGGACCACGCAGTTGTGGCAAATCGTGATGTCGCCGAACGGCGTGGCCGGCGGGTATCGGCGGCCGGTGTAGCGGCGCTCCTGCATCGCCGTCCGATTAGTCAATATCTATCGCATCTCTGAAAACATTTAATTGGAACTATCTAACGCGAGGCTCCATATTCACTACATGAGCGCTTCATCCAGCGCGCAGTGAAGGGAGCTTCGCCATGGTCGGCAAGGTCGCACGAATCCATCTCCAGCCCGCCAGTGCCGGCGGCCTCGCCCGCGCCGCGGGCGGCTGGATCATCGCGCTGCTGGGCATCGCGCTGCTCGCCGCCCAGGGCGTGGAGGCCTTCGGACGCCTGGAAGGCCCCTTGCGCGACGCCATCCTCGGTGGCGCCATGGCCGCGGCCGCGACCGCCCTGGGCGCGGTACCGCTGCTGGTCATGCGCCGCATCGGCGCCGCGACCCAGGGGGCGCTCCTCGGCTTCGGCGCGGGCGTGATGCTCGCCGCGAGCATCTTCTCGCTCCTCGTCCCCGCCTTCGAGGCCGCCCGCGCCCAGGGCGCGGACGTCTTCGGCGCCGCGATGATCGCGGCGGCGGGCCTTGCCGTCGGCGGCGCCGCCCTCCTCGCCCTCGACCGCAGCCTCCCCCACAGCCACGCCCCGCAGCCGGCGCGCTCGGCGGGCGCGGTCTGGCTCTTCGTGTTCGCCATCGCGGTCCACAACATCCCGGAAGGGCTCGCCATCGGGGTGGCGTCGGGGGCAGCGGGCAGCGGGGATGCGGTGGCGACCGGCATCTCGCTGCAGAACGTGCCGGAGGGACTCATCGTGGCGATCGCCCTGGCGAGCGCCGGCTACGGACGGCTCCTCGCCTTCGCGGTGGCCGCCCTCTCGGGCCTCGTGGAACCGGCCGCGGCGATCGCCGGTTCGCTCGCCGTGGCCGAGGCCGCCGCCATCCTGCCATGGGGCCTCGCCGGGGCCGCGGGCGCCATGCTCTTCGTGGTGATCCACGAGATCGTGCCCGACGCGCTGCGCCGCGGCCGTCCGGCGCTCACGGCGGCGGGGCTCGCGGTCGGCTTCGTCGTGATGATGGTGCTCGACCGGACGCTGGGCTGAAAAAAAAGGCGCTTCCCTCACGGGAGCGCCCTTCGTCGAAATCGGGGGTGGCGAGCCTGGCCCCCGGCACTTGCAGGAAGCGGCTGTGGCTGCTGCCTTCCGGCCCTGACCAGGTTCACCGCGCTGCAATGCGGGGAGACCCGCCACGCGGTGAATTGTACCAGCTTATCGGTCCAAGGCGGCGAGCACCTCATGTGCGCGGACGGCGAGGGCCGCCGGATCGGGTGCCACGCCCTGCCAGGTCAGGCGCCGCCGATGGCCGGCATCGCTGCGCAGGTCCAGCCCTTCCCAGTCTGCGCCGAGCAGCGCCCAGCCGCGCGGCCGGAGGTGATCCAGCCCGGCGATCAGTTCCGCCTCGGCGGCGGCGTCGAGCGGCCGCACCGCCCAGTCGTCCGCCTCGATCCATCCGGCGCGGGCGAAGCCGCCGATGAGCCGCACGCGCTGCGGCGCAAGGCGATAGAAACCGAAGTCGCCGAAGCCCAGCCAGGTGGAGGCCTCCGGGTGGTAGCGCAGGTAGCGCGCGACCAGCGCCGGATCGGGCTCGAAGGGCGCGATCTCCCCTACCAGGGTGATGCGCGCCTGTTCCTGCGGGTCGGGCCCCGGGGCGGTCGCCATCAGGCTCGCCCGCGGGTCCGCGGCGAGATTGCGGGTGTGTTCCGCGAGCCGCGACAGCAGCAGCACCGGCCGGCACCAGGCGTCCAGGGCGTAGGGAGCGTGGCTCGCGAAGGGAAAGCCCGGCATCCGGGCGGACTGGGTCGCCAGCGCGGCAAAATCGCACTGGCGGAGGACGGCGCGCGCGTCGCGGGGGTCGAGTTTCATGGCATCACGCAAGAGGGCCGGAATGCCTTGATTCTAGACGCGCCGCGACGCGGAGGGGGCCGTCAGCCCTTCAGCTCGGGGAAGTCCTCCTCGAAGAACTCGAGCGCGCCGCGAAGCGTCGGATCGCGCCCCTCCTCGGCCTTGCGCAGCTCCACGCGGCGGATCTTGCCGGAGATGGTCTTCGGCAGATCCGAGAACTCCAGGCGGCGGATGCGCTTGTACGGGGCGAGCTTGTCGCGGGTGAAGGCGAAGATGTCCTTGGCGAGGTCGCGGCTCGGCTCGAAGCCGGCGGCGAGGATCACATGCGCCTTGGGCACCGCGAGGCGCACCGGGTCGGGGCTGGGCACCACCGCGGCTTCCGCCACCGCCGGGTGCTCGATCAGCACCGACTCCAGCTCGAAGGGGCTGATGCGGTAGTCGGAGGCCTTGAACACGTCGTCGGCGCGGCCCACGTAGGTGATGTAGCCGTCCTCGTCCATGCTCGCCACGTCGCCGGTATGGTAGTGGCCGTCGCGCATCACCTCGGCGGTCTTGGCCTCGTCGCCGGCGTAGCCCAGCATGAGGCCCAGGGGACGCTCGGCGAGCACCAGGCACACCTCGCCCTCCTGGGCGGGCTTCCCTTCGGTGTCGATGAGCGCGATCCTGTAGCCGGGCAGCGGGCGGCCCATGGAGCCGGGCTTCAGGAGCTGGCCCGGGGGATTGCCGATCTGGGCGGTGGTCTCCGTCTGGCCGAAGCCGTCGCGGATGGTGATGCCCCAGGCCTTCTTCACCTGCTCGATCACCTCGGGGTTGAGGGGCTCGCCCGCGCCGATGAGCTCGCGCAGCTTGGTCTTCACGGCGGCGAGATCCTGCTGGATCAGCATGCGCCACACGGTCGGGGGCGCGCACAGGGTGGTCACCTCGTACTTCACCAGCACGTCGAGCAAGGCCTTGGCGTTGAAGCGCGAGTAGTTGTACAGGAAGACGCAGGCGCCCGCGTTCCAGGGCGCGAAGAAGCAGCTCCAGGCGTGCTTGGCCCAGCCCGGCGAGCTGATGTTCATATGGCGGTCGCCCGGCATGAGGCCGATCCAGTACATGGTCGACAGGTGGCCGACCGGGTAGGACTGGTGGCTGTGCTCGACGAGCTTGGGCTTGGACGTGGTGCCCGAGGTGAAATAGAGCAGCAGCGGGTCGGTGGCGCGGGTCGTGCCCTGGGGGACGAACTCGGCCGAGGCCGACTCGGTCGCCGCGAAGTCGAGCCAGCCGGCGACCTCTCCGCCCACGCTGATCCGGGTGTACCCGCCGGCGAGCTCGGCGAACTTGTCGGTGTGGGCCTTGCCGATCACCACGTGCTTCACCTGGCCCCGGTCGAGGCGGTCGCGCAGATCGTCGGGGGTCAGCAGCGTCGTGGCGGGGATCACCACCGCGCCGAGCTTGATCGCGGCGAGCATGGTCTCCCACAGGGGCACCTCGTTGCCGAGCATGATGAGGATGCGGTCGCCGCGCGCCACCCCCTGTTCGCGCAGCCAGTTGGCGACCTGGCTGGAGCGCGCCGACATCTGAGCGAACGAACGCTTGGCCTCGCGCCCGTCCTCCTCGATGATCCACAGAGCCGGCGCGTCGTTGCCGCGGGCCATGGCGTCGAAGTAATCGAGCGCCCAGTTGAACTCGGTGAGCTGCGGCCACTTGAAGCCGGCGTACGCCGCGGCGTAGTCGGTGCGATGGGCGAGCAGGAAGTCCCGCGCCTCGAGGAATTGGCCAACTGCGGTCATGCGTTCTCCTTTCCCGATCATGACCCGCGACGCGCCGTCTCCCGGCCGCCGGGCGGTCCGCCCCCACGACGCCGTGCGCGAGTCTGTTGTTGGATGGTCGCGCCCCAAGACGGTGCGACGCGGCATTGTGACGTTGACGTCAACGTTAATCAACCGCCACCGCGACGCCCCGTGTCGCGGCACGCCCTCACCGCCCCGAGGGGTGATCGCCGAGCCCGAGCTTCTTCATCTTCTCCCACAGGTTCTTGCGGCTGATCCCGAGCTGCTCGGCCGTCTGGCCGATCTGGCCGCCGTTCGCCTCCAGCGCGCCGCGAATGTAGCGGCGCTCGCATTCGCGCAGGTAGTCGCCCAGCGAGGCGGGGGCGTCGTCCCCGGGGGGTGCCAGACCGGCGTCGGGAAAGAGCGCTTCCGCGGTCAGCCATTCCCCCGGGCTCAGGATGCAGGCGCGCTCCAGGGCGTGACGCAGCTCGCGCACGTTGCCCGGCCAGGGATAGCTCACCAGCGCCTCTTCCGCGGCCGGTCGCAGGCGCCGCCGAGGCGTGCCGGTGCGCTGCGCGATTTCGGCGAGGAAGCGCGCAGCCAGCCAGGGAATGTCCTCGCGTCGCTCACGCAGCGGCGGAACGCGGATCTGCACCACGTTGACCCGGTAGAAGAGGTCCTCGCGGAACGTCCCCTCCGCCACCATCGCCTTGAGGTCGCGATGCGTGGCGCACACCAGCAGGAGATCGACCGGAATCGAGCCAGAGCCGCCCACCCGGGTGACCTGCCGCTCCTGAATGACCCGCAGCAGACGCACCTGCATGGCGAGCGTCATCTCGCCGATCTCGTCCAGGAACAGGGTGCCGCCGTTGGCCTGCTCGAACACCCCCGCGCGGGTGTGCGCGGCCCCCGTGAAGGCGCCCTTCTGGTGACCGAAGAGCTCGGCCTCCAGAAGGTTCTCGGCGATCGCGCCGCAGTTGACCGCGATGAAGGGCCGGGTGCCGTCGCCCCCCAAGGCCGCGTGCAGGCGCTGCGCCACGCACTCCTTGCCCACCCCGGATTCGCCCACGATGAGCACCGTCCTCGCCGCCTGGGCGAGCCGGGGGATGGTCGCCTCGATGCGCTGCATGGCCGGCGAGACGCCGAGCGGCTCTTCGCGCGTGCAGACGCCCGCTGCGGCGGTGAGATCGAGCACTTTGGCTACCAGCGCATCGAGGTCGAACGGCTTGGTCACATAGTCCTGCGCGCCGCGCTTGATGAGCGCGACCGCCTGCTCCACCGCGCCGTAGCCGGTGATGAAGACGAAGGGCGGCACGCCCGGCAAAGCGCCGCTCGCCCAGTCGAAGATCGCCTCGCCGGTGGTGTCGGGCAGGCGCATATCGCTGATCACCACGTCGAAGGACCGCTCGCGCAGGCAGCGCGTGGCCGAGGCGCCGTCGCGGCACCAGCAGGTCTCGAAGCCTTCCAGCCGGAAGCGCTCCACGAGCGACTCGCCCATGATGAGGTCGTCCTCGATGAGGCAGACGCGGGGCGCGGGGCTCATGAGCCGGACTCCAGCTCGAGGGTGACGGCAAGCGGCAGATCGACCGCGAACACGGTGTCGCCCGGCGCGCTCTGGACGGAGATGTGGCCTTCGAGCTCGCGCACGATCTGGTAGGTGATCCACAGGCCCAGGCCATGCCCGCCGCCCGCGTCGTTTACGAAGGGCTCGAAGAGATAGGGCAGGCGCGCCTCTTCGATGTGCTGCCCGTCGTTGCGTACGATCAGGCTCAGCGCACCGGCGGCGAGCGCGATCTCGCAGCTCACCCGGCCGCCCTGGTCGCAGGCGTGGATCGCGTTCAGCACGAGATTGATGAGCACCTGCCGGACCAGGGTGGCCGGCAGCGGCAGCTCGTCGGGCAGACGGCAGCTCCAGTGCAGGTCCACCGCCTTCTTCGCCGCCTGGGGCTGGAGCAGGATGTGCACGTCCTCGATGTCGTGCGGCCCGAGCGAATGACTCGGCGCCTTGGCCTCGACCAGCAGGGCGGAGACCGTGTCGCGGATCTGCACGAGTCCGCGCTCGAGCAGCGACAGCGTGCGTGCCGCGAGCTCCGGATCGTTCGCGGCATGCCGCCGATAGGTGTTGATCGCGTTGAGCATGCCGCCCAGCGGATTGTTGATCTCGTGGGCTATGCCGGCGGTGAGACGCCCGATGGCCGCCAGGCGCTCGGAGAACACGATCTCGCGCTCGAGCGCCTGCTTCTCGCGCAGCTCGGCGAGCATGCGCGTCAGCGCCTCCCCGACCCGGCCGATCTCGTCCTTGGACTGGTAGAGGTCGCAGGCGCGCGCGTCGGGGATCGAGCTTCCCACCCGGCCGATGCACTCCGCGAGGCGCACCAGCGGCACGGCCATGCGGTGGCCCCAGTACCAGGACACGGGCAGGATCACCGCGATGACGAGGAGCGTGACCACCGTCGCGCTCAGCCACATGCCGGCGAAACGCGCGCGCATGAAGGCGTTGGTGTGCTCGAGGATCATGTGCCCCAGGCGCACGCCGTCCGCGTCGATCGGCGTGACAACGAACAGGCGGTCGCCGATCTCCACCGTCCGCGACACCGGCACCCCGGCGCTGTCGATCAGGCTCGCGAGCTCGCGCGCCACCGCGCCGCGCTCGTGCAGCGGCGCGAGCATCGGGTAGCGCTCGGTATCGGTCGACACATAGATCCGCTGACGGGTATCGAGCAGCGTGATCACGTTGGCCTGCTCGCCGCCGGTGGGCGAGCTCGCGGCACGGATGATCTCGAACGCACGCCACAGGTCGTCGTGCAGCATGGGCGCGACCAGCGTCTGGCTCAGCACGTCCGACCAGCGCGCCAGGTTGTCGAGCAGATCGCGGCGCACGTCGCCGTACTCGCGCACGAGCAGCGACACGGTGAGCGCATTGGCGGTGATGAACACCAGCACGGTCGCCCGCAGCGGGATCTTGTAGCGGAAACTGATATCGCGAAATCGCAGCACGATGTCCAAGTTCCTCAGGTGACCGGATCGCCCACGGCCTGGACCATGCGCTCGATGTCCGCATAGAGCGACGGCGCGCCGACCTCGAAGCGGTCCAGGTTGAGCTGGCGCAGGATCGCCGCGCCGGCCGCGTCCTCGTGCATCGCGAGCAGGATCTCCTGCATCTGCGCGAACAGCGCCGGCGGTACGAAGGGGGCCGCCACGAAGGGCGGAAAGCCGAACGCCGGCGAGCGGTCGGCGACGCGGGTGCGGGCGGTGAGCTTGGGGTGGCGCAGCCGCAGCGTCTCCCACACGTAACCGTCGACGGCGCCGCCCTGCGCGATCTTCAGTCCGACCGCCTCGACCACCTTCTTGTGCGCGTAGGTGAAGAAGGTGCGCCTGAAGAACTGGGCCGGCGAAGCCTTCGCCTGCACCAGCTGGTAATTCGGATACAGATAGCCCGAGTTCGAATCCGGATCGGAGAAGGCGAAGATCCGGGCGCGCAGGTCGAAGATCGAGGCGGTCGTGGTGTCGCTCGCGGGGACGATCAGGTAGGAGTGGTAGAGGGGCTCGCCCTGAAAGGTCGGCACCGCCAAGAGGCGGAACCACTGCCGCCCGCGCACATAGGGGTAACCGCACAGCCAGGCGAAGTCGAGTTTCCCCTGGCGCATCAGGTCCACTACCTCGCGATAGCTGCCGCGCTGGACGAACTCGACCGCCCGGCCCATGGACTGCGCGAAATACTCGCGCCAGGACGCCACGAAGCCCACCTGGTCGTCGAGAAAGACCGGCGTGAGCCCGATGCGGACCGGCTCCTCGCCCGCCTGCCCGTACGCGCCTCTCGCCAGGACCGGCAATGCGAGACAGGCGCCCAGCCGGCACAGCGCGGCGCGGCGATCCATGGTGCGCGCTGGACCGTGGCGTGCGGAACAAGACTCTCTCGTCATGCGATTCGCCCTTCCCCGTGGCATCCGATCCCATTGCATGCCCGATCCGCCACGCAGGATTCATGCCCCTCTCGTGCCGGCTGGCCGCGGCGGCGCCGCCGCGGGGGATCCGGCAAGCGCCGCCCCCACTCGTTACCGGATCGTAACAAATTGATTTCAAACGGGGGGAAAACCGGTTACCGCCTCGTAACCGCCTTCTCCCCGCCCGCTCGCCGCACTACCTGAAACCCCTTAGTCGACATGGCGTTATGGGCATTGGCCCGGTTTCTGCAGTGAGCCCTGCACCCACCTCGGCGAACATCCATGAACGCGAGTCAGCACCGTCCCGAGCCGTCCCCCGCCCACGCATCCCACCTCGATGGCGGATTTCGACGGCTGCACGCCCTCGCGCCCGTCGGGCTGCGCGCCCGTTCCTGCCTGCACCTCAACAAACCCTACGTGGGATGCGACGAGTGCGCACAGGCCTGCCCGCACGACTGCCTCGCGCCCGGCGAGGGGACGCTGGAGTTGGACCCGGCACGCTGCACCGCCTGCGGTCTGTGCGCGGCGCGATGCCCGACCGCGGCGCTGGTGGTCGAGGGCTGCGAGATCGTCGCTCCGTCGCCCGGCACGCCGCTCACCCTCGCCTGCGGCCGCGTGGCCGGTTCGCCGGCCACGGCCGACGGCCGCATCCGGCGTCTCCCCTGTCTCGGCGCCCTCACCGCCAACGACTACCTGCGCCTCGCGCTTGCCTGCGACGGCGCGCCGATCCGGCTCGTCGTGGGCGCAGATTGCGAGCGCTGTCCGACCACGGCCGGCCGGGCGGATCCGGTCGGTCCGGTGCTGGAGCACGCGCGCCGCGCCCTCGCCGCCGCCGGCCTCCCCGCCGGCGCCCTGCCGGAGCGCCTCGCCGCCCCCTCGTTACCGGACGGTAACCGGCTCGCCGGGGACCGGTCGGCGAAACCGCCGACCGGCCGCCGCGCCTTCTTCGCGGGCCTGTCGCGCGCGTTCTCCGCCGGGGTCGTCCACGCGGCGCCCGCCATCGCGCCGCACGGCCGCGCGCAGGACCACTTGCCCCGTCCCCGCACCGCCGTGCCCGTTTCGCGCGGCACCGAAATGCGCCTCGCCGCGCTCGAGATCGCCCGCCGCCACGGGCGCGGCAGGCCCGCCGCGGCGCGCCTGCCGCGGCTCACCGCGGGCGCGGCCTGCCAGGCCCACGGGACCTGCGCCCGCGCCTGCCCGAGCGGCGCGCTGCTCCTGGAACGTCGTCCTCGCTCGGTCGCGCTGCAATTCGACCCGTGGCAGTGCATCGCCTGCGGGGCCTGCGCACGGGTCTGCCCCGAGCAGGCGCTCACCCTAGAGCCGCCGGCCTGGCGCGAGTTCGTCGCCGGACCGCAGCGCCTCGCCGAGGTCGCCCAGCACGAATGCCCGCGCTGCGGCGCGCCCGTCCGCGGCGCGGAGCGGGACGCGCCATGCGAGCGCTGCAGCAAGTCCGCCCGTCTCGCGCGGGCCGGTTTCGCACTTTTCCACCCCCCGCACGGAGAGCCGGTCGCGTCGCCCGATCCGCCCTGAGACACCGGCCGATGCGTCGAACAACAGGAACAACGCCTAACGCAGTTCCAAGGAGGAGCATGATGGAGATCCTGAAGAAAGCCATTTCCCGGCGCCGCTTTTTGCAGGTGAGCGGCACCGGCGCTGCCGCGGGCGCCGCGGCAGTCGGCAGCGGCGGCCTCGGCGTGGGCGGTCTCGCCACGCTGCAGGAAGCCCACGCCGCCGCCGCCGACGGCGCGACCGTGGTGAACAAGAGCATCTGCGCGCAATGTCCGGCGCGTTGCGGCATCGACGTGTACACCACCAACGGCCGGGTGCATGCGATCTACGGCAACGCCGGCCACCCGATCGCCAACGGCAAGGGCTGCCCGAAGATGCACCTGGGCACCTACATCCTGTACGACCCGGACCGCTTCAAGGGCCCGATGAAGCGCAGCAACCCGAAGAAAGGCCGCAACGAAGACCCGCAGTTCGTGCCCATCTCCTGGGACGAGGCCTACCAGACGGTGGCCGATCGCCTCAACGCCCTGCGCGACAAGGGCGAATCCCACCGCTTCGGCCTGCTGTTCGGCCGCGGTTGGGGCGCCACCGACGTGGGCGTGACGCTCGCGCCGTTCTCCAAGCTGTATGGCTCGCCCAACGTCGGCATCGGCCACTCCTCCCTGTGCTCGGACGGCTCGGTGCTCGCCAAGCAGTGCACCGACGGCAACGCCTCGTACAACTCGTACGACTACCGCAACGCCAACTACCTGCTGATGTTCGGCGCGAACTTCCTCGAGGCCTTCCGCCCGTACAACAACAACCTGCAGGTGTGGGGCTACATCCGCGGCGAGAAGACGCCCAAGACGCGCGTGACCTACGTCGACGTGCACATGAACCAGACCGCCGCGGCGGCCGATCGGGCGCTGCTGCTGAAGCCCGGCACGGACGGTGCGCTGGCGCTCGCGATCGCCCACGTGATCCTCACCGAGGGGCTGTGGGAACGCAGCTTCGTCGGCGACTTCACCGACGGCGAGAACCGCTTCAAGACCGGGCAGGCGGTCGATCCGGCCAGCTTCGCGGAGAAGTGGACCCACGGCCTCGTGGAGTGGTGGAACGTCGAGCTCAAGGAGCGCACGCCGAAGTGGGCCGCCGGCGTCACGACCCTTCCGGCCGAGCTCATCGTCAAGACGGCACGGGAGTTCGCCACCACCAAGCCCGCCATCGCGCTTTTCGAGCGCGGCGCCCACAACCACAGCAACGGCGTGCTCAACGGCATGGCGATCCACTCCCTGAACGCGCTGGTGGGCTCGCTCTTCGCCGAGGGCGGCCTCGCCTACCAGATGGGGCCGTCCTACGGCCCGGCCCCGGCCGACCCGGACGAGCACCTCGACGACTACGCGAAGAGCGGGCCGCACAAGGACATGCCGCGCATCGACCTGAAGGGCCACGAGGACGGCTACCTGATGGCGAAGAACATGATGCAGGAGATCCCCGCGAACCACCTCGCGGGCAAGCCGTACAAGATGGACACGGTCATGTTCTACATGACCAATCCGATCTTCTCCTCGCCGGACGCGATCGCCTGGGAGAAGATGCTCGGCGAGGTCTTCGTCATCGACACCTCGCCCTTCCCGGGCGAGACCGCGATGTTCGCCGACCTGATCCTGCCCGACACGACTTACCTCGAGCGCTGGCAGGACGCGCCCACCTACCCCTTCCAGGGCTGGCCGCTCGCGCAGATCCGCACCCCGGCCATCAAGCCGCTCTACGACAACCGCACCTTCGGCGACACGCTGATCGAGATCGGCAAACGCATCAAGGGCCCCACCGGGGAGTACTACGCCAAGCTCGAGAGCGTCGAGAACATCCTGCGCCACATCGCCAAGGGCTTCGAGTCCGACCCCGGCGACAACGGCGTGAACAGCTTCGAGAGCTGGGTCGAGAAGGGCGTCTGGTACAAGAAGCCCTACCACTGGCGCCAGGTGCGCGGCGAGTTCTTCGAGTGGGACGGCAAGGGCTGGAACAGCCCGATGAGCGCCGAGGACGTGAAGAAGAAGCTCCTCAAGACCGACTCGGGCAAGTTCGAGTTCAAGTCCTCGTATCTGGACCACAAGCGCGACTGGGTGCTCGCCAAGACCGGCCGCGACCCGGCCAAGTTCAACTTCCCGCACTGGGAGGAGCCGAAATACACCGGCGGCGGCGAGCTGCACTTCATCACGCCCAAGACCGCCATGCACGCCGAGGGCCGCAGCGGCAACCTGCCCAATGCCATCGCCCTGCAGCAGCCGGCCTCCGGCGGCAACCGCCAGACGCTGTGCGACATCCACCCGAGCGTGGCGCGGGCCAAGGGGATCGCCGACGGCGACCGCATCCGCATCAGGTCCTCGCTGGGCGAGATCACCGCCATCGCCCACGTCACCGAGCTCACCCGTCCCGACACCGTCGTGCTGCCTTTCGAGCACGGCCACTGGGCACACGGGCGCTGGGCGAAGGGGCGCGGCGCGCACGTGGACGAGATCACCGTCAATCAGTCCGACCGCATCTCGGGCATGGCCAACTACTACACCGGCAAGGTGTCGGTCGAGAAGGCTTGAGGAGACGACTCAAATGGCTAAATGGGGAATGGTCATCGACCTGGAGAAGTGCACCGGCTGCCAGGCCTGCAGCACCGCCTGCCAGATGGAGAACAACCGCCTGCCGGGCGAGAACTACCAGGACGTCCTGTACTACGCGGAGGGCAAGCAGCCCACGCCGCAACTGAAGTGGTTCCCGCGTCCGTGCATGCACTGCGAGGAGCCCTCGTGCATGCATGTGTGCCCGACCAGGGCCACCTACAAGACCGAGGACGGCGTGGTGCTGATCGACTGGGACAAGTGCATCGGCTGCAAGTACTGCATGATCGCCTGTCCGTACGGCGTGCGCTTCTACACCGACGAGAAGCCGCTGGTGGAGCCCAACGTCAAGGAGGTGTTCAAGGGCGACGGCGAGCTGTCGTGGAATCCGCCGTACAAGGGGCCGCAGCAGGATCCGAAGCACGGAGTCGGCATCCAGCCCGACGGCGTCGTGTCGAAGTGCACCTTCTGCTACCACAAGGTGAGCAAGGCGCCCAAGGGCGTCGCCGACCTCGACGAGTCGAACCCGGAGCTCGTCGAGTACGTACCGGCATGCGTGCGGACCTGCGCGCCGAAGGCACGCTACTTCGGCGACCTGGACAACCCGAACTCCGAGGTCAACCGGCTCATCTCGGACAAGCAGGGCACGCGCCTGCTCGATCACACCGGCAACAAGCCGCAGGTGTACTACCTCACCGGGGGCGGTGCCGCCAGCGCCGCCGTGCCGGGCACCCGCTCCAGCAAGGCGTGAAGGAGACTCGAACATGACGACACAAGCACAAGCGCGCGGACCGGTCATGCCGGTCATGGTGGCCGGTCTCGTCGGCCTGGTCGTGAGCCTCGCCATGGCCATGACCGGACTCATGGCCGACGGGCATTCGGCGTTCAATACCGGCAGCGACGGCGTCACCTGGGGCCTGCCGGTGGTCAACTACGTGTTCTTCGCGCTCGCCTCGACCGGCCTCACGCTGGTCGCCTCGCTCGCGATGACCTTCGGCAACAAGGCGTGGTATCCCATCGCCAAGCGCTGCGTATGGCTGTCGCTGGTCACCCTGGTGGCCGGCTTCGCCTCGCTCGCGCTGGAGCTGGGCAACCCGCTGCGCATGCTCTGGGCGATCCCGCTCAACTTCCAGCCGCTGTCGCCGCTGAACTGGATGGGCGTGTTCTACGCGGTGTTCCTGGTGCTGGGCATCCTCAAGTTCCTGCGCATCCACGCCGGCGACTGGGATAGCGGGACGAGCAGGAAGATCGGGCTGGCGGCGCTCGTCACCGAGCTCCTCGCCGGGGGCATGCTGGGCATGGCCTTCGGTGCCATGGCGATGCGCCCGATGTGGTTCGGCAACCTGGTGCCGCTCTACTTCATCCTCACCGCCGCCTGCACCGGCGCGGCCTTCGCGCTGCTGGTCACCTACCTGACCTACGGGGACGAATCGGCGATGCCCGAGAAGGTGAAGAGCCTCGTGACCGGCCCCCTGCCGACGGCCTTCGCGGCCCTGCTCGGCGTGACCATCCTCGTGATCGGCTACCGCGCCGTGATCGGGCTGTGGAGCAACGCCGACGGGATGCAGGCGTGGGACGCGATCGTCGCCTCCCCCTGGTTCTGGCTCGAAGCGGCGCTGCTCGTGGGTGCGTTCTACCTGCTGCTCGAACGCCGGGCGCTCCCGGCCGCGGCGGTCATGGTGATCGTCGCCTTCTTCATCGATCGCTACGACTTCGTGATCGGCGGCCAGATCGTCCCGCTGTTCAAGGGCGCCTGGGTGCCCGACCTGATCGCCTACAGCCCCTCGACGACGGAGTGGATGCTGACGCTGCTCGCGTTCTCCATCGCCTTCCTCGGCTGGGCCCTGGGCGAGAAGCTGCTCAGGCTCGAGGCCGCGCCGCAGGAGTGAGCGACCCCGCCCGGGGCCGCTCGCACCGGCCCCGGGCCTTACCCGGGAAGGAACATGATGGACGCACGAAACCTCGAATCCCACGCCGAACGCGGCGAGTTCTACCTGTGCCTCGCGCGCGCCTTCCTCACCCCGCAGCGCCCGGCGGCGCACGAGGCCCTGCAGGCTGCGCTCGCGGACGACCTCGAATCGCTGGGCGAGGCCCTCGGCTACCCCTTTGCCGCCGAGCTCGCGCAATACCGGGCCGAGATGGGGCGCATCGCCGATCACGCCACGCTCCTCAGGCTCTACAGCGGTCTCTTCCTCGCGCCGCCGCGCGCGGTCCACCTGAACACCGCCGCCTATCTGGACGGCACCGTCAACGGCGGCACGGTGCTGGCGATGGAGGCGCACTACCGCCGCTGCGGCGTCGATCGCAGTACCGACTTCCGGGACCTCTCGGACCACCTCTCGGTCCAACTCGAATTCGTGGCCTGGCTGTACTTCCGGAGCGCCGAGGCGATGGCGGCCGGCACACCGGCGCCGGAGGTCCGCCCCGAGCGCTTTCTCCACGATTACGTGGCTCGCTGGCTGCCGCCTTTCGTGCGCGACCTGGAGGAATACGGCCGGCAACACGCGGGCCTGCCAAATCCCTACCTCGCCCTTGCGCGCATCCTCGCCGCCGCCGTAGCCCAGGACGCGATCGCGGGCGCGCTCCCCGCGCGCGAGCTGCGCGCCCAACGCGCACTCCACAAGGCGCGCCGCGACCGTGCCGAGCGCGGCGTGACCGACGAGGACATGGAATTCATCGCCCGCAGGCTGCGCGAGAAGGGCCTCGCGACCGAGCACCTCGCCATCGCCCCGGAGCTGCGCGACGAGGCGCGGGGCTACAAGCGCAAGGAACCGCCGGCGCCGCGGCGCGGCTCGCGCTACGGATGAGGCGGGGCGGCGCGCACGCGAGGAAGCGGCCGCGCGAGAGGCCGCGCGGCCCTACCGCGAGCGCCTCACCGAACGACGCTGCACTGCCTGCCACGCCGCGAGCGACTACGAGCACCGGCGCCACACCCGTATCGGCCGGCAGCTCGTCGTGGCGCGCATGGTGCGGCTCAACGGCGCCGCGATCTCGCCACAGGAGCGGCGCCTGATCGCCGAAGACCTCGCCGGCCCCCGGCCGGCCGGTACCCTGCGGCGATTCGCGGAGTACGCGCTGCAGCCGCCCCGGTCGCGGGCGAGCCGTGGATCGCGCCGCAGCTCGCGGCCGAATCGACGCCCGGTGCGCAAGCGGACAAGCGTGCCACGCCGGGGACCTTCGCCGCCGGGCGCCGTCAGCTTCTCCGGCGGCTGGTCGGCCGTGCCGGAAACGACCTGCCCGGTGTGCCGCGACGACGAGGATGCGTTGGCGGCGATCTTCGGATGAAAGGAGGAGTCGATCATGGAATGGGAATTCGCCGCCAAGGGGGTCGTCGAGGCCCGGGTCGGCTACGACCTCGATGCATTCAGGCGTGACCTCGCGGAAGAGGTGCTCATGAATCTCGAGGGGGTCGACGCGCAGCAACAGGCGCAGACCTTCAACCTGATCTACGACCTGTGCTACGCGCTCGCCACCAACCGCGAGCTCGACGAGTTTCTCGGCGCCTACGCCTTCGACCCGCCGAAATGCGAGTTCCTGCGCGAGATCCGCCCGATGATGGACGCCAACATCGAGATGCTGGGCGCCATCCTGCAGCGGATGATCATGGACGGGGTGGAGGCCGGCATGCCGGTCGAGCAGGCGGTCGGCGCGGCCGCGGCGCAGCACGGCCGGGTCGTTGCGGCCGGCGTCTGACGCTGCCGGAGGCCTCGCCCCCGTCGCGTAAGCGTCTCGGTCTTCATGGCGTCCTCTCCTTGGGGGATGGTTGCGCGGTCGATTCGCGCGTTGGCCGGCCGTCCGTAGACGGTCCGGCAGGATCGCTGGCCGCTCCTGCGCCGACCGTGGGGCCCGACGCGCGGACGTTCGTCGGTCTCTCGCCCCATCGCGCCCGCTCGCTCGCGTGGCGCGCAAGGACGGCCAGCGCCGCGAGGTAGGCGAGCAAGCCGCCCGCCATCAGGGCGGCGAGCAACGGTGGCAGCGCCTCGTAACCGTTGCCGTCGGCGAGCATCAGCGACACCAGCAGCGGAGCGCTCGCCTTGGCGAGGAAGGCCGGCCGGGCGAGCCGTCCCATGACGGCTCCGTAGGCCGCCTTGCCGAAGAGCTCGGCCGGCACTGCCCCCCGCACGATGGTCATCACCCCGTTGGCGGCGCCGTAGGCGAGGGCGAAGGCGAACGCGAGCCGGGGTGCGCCCTCGGCGCCCCACAACAGCAGGAGGGAGGCGAACAGGGTGGCGAAGGCCGCGAGCCCGACCCGGCGCGCGGGCAGGTGTCGGGCGAAGGCGTACTCGACGATGCGGCCGGCGACCTGCATCGGGCCGATCAGCGACGCGGCCAGGATGGCAGCGTCGGCGTCCAGGCCGCTCGCCTGCAGCGCGGCGACTCCATGGGCACCGACGGCGGAGAAGACGAAGGCCGCCAGGGTGAAGGCCGCAGCCAGCCAGAAGAAAGCCATGCCGGCGGGTGTCGCGGACGTTGCGGCCGCGGGCTGCGGGGCGGCATCGAGCGGCGCCTCCGGCCGGTGTGCCGGCAGGGCGAAGCGGATCAGCGGCAGGCTGACCGCGAGGTGCAGCGCGGCGAACACCGCCAGCGTGAGCCGCCAGCCCAGGGCGTCTTCGAGCTGCCAGGCGAGCGGCCAGAACACCGTGCTGGCGAATCCGCCGAACAGGGTGAGGGCCGTCAGCGCCTGACGGTAACGGCTGCCGGCGATCTGGCTCAGGGCGGCGAAGGCGGCGTCGTAGAGCGTAGCCGCCATGGCGACGCCGGCCACCATCCATCCGGCGAAGAAGAGGACCGGCTCCCGGGCGAGCGCGATCATGCCCAGCGCCAGCGCGCCCAGCACGGCACCGCAGGCCAGCACCGGGCGCCCGCCGTGGCGGTCGATGGCGCGCCCGATCCATGGCGCCACCAGACCCGATGCGACAAGGCTCGCCGAGAAGGCGCCGAACACCAGCGGCAGCGAGAGCCCCAGGCTGTGCGCCATCGGCTGGGCGAGGACGGCGATGCTGTAGTAGAGACTGCCCCAGGCGATGATCTGAGTGACGCCGAGGGCAGGCACCGCGAGGGCGAGCCTGGCCGGGCGCGAGCCCGCCGCCGGCGCGGCCGAGGCCTCGCCGGCGGTTTCGGAAGACGGATGCGACGCCACGATCAGGCGCAGCATCCGGCGCGGCGGACGGCCGGCGGCGGCGCGGCGTCCTCGTCCCGAGCACCCTCTCCGTCGCCGCAGCAGGCCGCCGCCACGACCTGGGGCCGAGGCGCGGCGCCCTCCCCCGCCGTGGCGCCGCAGCAGGCCGCGGCCGGGTCGGCGCCCCCCACCGAGCACACGCCGGTCTCGGGCAGCTCCAGGCGGACCTCGTCGGCGGCGGCGAGATCCCCGGCGAGCGCGGCGACTACCGAGCGGGCCTGCTCGTAGCCGGTCGCCAGCAGGAAGGTGGGCGCCCGGCCGTAGCTCTTCGCCCCGATCACGTAGAACCCCGCCTCGGGATGGGCCAGCTCGCGGTGCCCGTGCGGGCGCACCGTGCCGCAGCTGTGTACGTTGGGATCGATCAGGGGGGCGAGCGTGGCGGCGCTCTCGATCGCCGCATCGATGCCCAGCCGCAGCTCCCTCAGCATGTCGAGGTTCGGGCGCGAACCGGTCGCGCCGATGACCTCCTCGATGCCCGCGATCGGAGCGAGCGAGGCGTCGTCGGCATGTACCACGAGCCCGCCCTCGTCGGCGACGAGCGCATGGACGCGGAATCCGCGACGAAGCTCGATGCGGCCGTCCTCGAGCAACGCGCGCAGGCGCAGGCCCAGGGCGCCGCGGGCGGGCAGGCCGTCGGCCTCGCCGCCGCCGAGGACGCGGGTGAGATCGTGGCCGCGGATCGCCCATACGATCGCGGTACCCGGTTCGGCCTCGGCGAGCTCGGCCAGCGCGAGGAGGCTGCCCACCGCGGAGTGGCCCGCGCCGACCACCAGCACCCGGCGGCCCGCGTAGCGGCCGCGTTCGCGCCCGAGGATGTCGGGCATGCCGTAGCGGATGCGCCCTTGCTGGGCCGACTCGCCGAGCGCCGGCAGACCGTTGGCGCCCAGCGGGTTCGGCTGCCCCCAGGTGCCCGAGGCGTCGATCACCGCCCGGGCGAGCAGCTCGCTCTCGCCGTCCGGTCCGGAGATTCGCAGCGCGAAGGGCGTGCCGTCGCGGCCGGCGCTCTTGACCCGGTCGAAGCCGCGCCGGGCGATGGCGCTCACCCGGCTGTCCAAGCGGATCCGGGCGCGCAGCGCGGGATGGGCGGCCAGCGGCGCGAGATAGCGATCCACCACCTCGCCCGCGGTCGGCACCGCCTCGGGGTCGGGACGGGTCCAACCGGTCGCCTCCAGCAACCGCGCCGCGGTTTCGTCGATGTTGTAGCGCCACGGCGAGAAGAGCCGCACGTGGCGGAAGTCCTCGTAGCTCTGCGCGATGCCCCTGCCCGCCTCCAGCAGCACGGCGGGCAAGCCGCGGCCATGAAGATGGGCGAGCGCGGCAAGGCCTACGGGACCGGCGCCGATGACGGCGACCGGCAGGGCGGATGCGTCGGGGACTTGGTACATGTCGTACTCCTTTGTTGTTCGGCGAAGAACGAATAAAAGGGCAAAAAAAATGCCCTCTCAGAGGCTCCGGATCAGCTGCTTGAGCTGGGCGAGCCGTTCCGGGTTGATGCAGTAGCAGGTCCGCTGCTCTTCCGCCGAGCCTAGGATCAGGCCGGCTTCCTTGAGCATGGCAACGTGCTGGGAGATGGTCGATGGCGCCTGCGGCAACAGGTTCGAAAGCTCGCCGAAATAGCATTCCCCACTGGCGGCGAGGTGCTGAACGATGCGGACCCGGACCGGATGGCCGAGGGCCTTGCACAGCGCGGCGAGGGTGTCCGCGTCCAGGGTGCCTGCGGGATCGGGGGAAGCGGGCGTGCAGCAGGGGTCGGGCATCATCGGCTCCGTTCCTCGGCGTATTCGTTGTTCGTAGTTTAACGAACAAAAGACTCGAGTCAAGCATTTCGCGCGGTCGCATGAAGAGGGACCCGAGCAGGACCGCGGCTAGGGAGGCGGACACGCGGCGCCGGCGCGCCCCATCGAGCAGCGCCCTAGTGCCCGGCCGGCTGCCGGGGGCGCGTCGCCCAGGCCGCGGCGGCGGTCACCGCCACCGCGGCCGCGAGCAGTGCAGCGGTCAGTGGCAGGCTGTTCAGCCACCCCGGCGCGAAAACCAGCACCAGGCCGAGCTCCAGCATCATCGCCCCCGACATCAGCTTGAGCAGGCGCCCTTCGCGCTCGGTAAGCCGGTGCGCGCCCAGGGTGCCGACGAAGGCCAGCACGATCGCCGTCAGGGGCAGGACGTAGACCAGGTTGTACAGGGCGAGCCAGGCGTAGCGCGCGCCCGCGCCGAGCTCGTTCAGGGTGAGGATGCGCGTATACACCATCGGAAAGCCGGCGGTGCACAGCAGCTCGTAAAAGTTGGCGGCCACCGCCAGCAGCACGGTGGCGCCCAGCATCGCGGGCACGCTGCCGGACTGGAGGATCGCGCGCGCGCGGCGGTAGATGTCGGGCTTGCGCGACTCGGGGATGGAAAGGGTGATCCCGCGCTCGAAGGCGAAGAAGTCCTTGACGTTGATGAGCCCCACCACGATCGCGAGCACGCCGGCCGCGAGCGTGATCCACGCCAGGGCACCGAGGAGCTGGAAGACGTTGAGCCAGGCCGCCATGAAGGCGAAGTACATGAGGCCGGAGGTGAGGATGAAGACGCCCCCCACGCCCAGCATGCGGACGCGGTCCTTCTGATGCGAGAGCAGGCTCAGCAGGAACAGCAGCACGAAGAAGGCGCAGGGGTTGAAGGCGTCCAGCCCCGCGAGGATCAGGGTCACGAGCGGCAACGAGTACGCGCGCCCCGAGATGTCCCCCAGCAGTGGCACCTCCACGGCCGCCGCCTCGGGAGCGGCCGACGCTCCGGTGTCCGTGCGGCAGGCGTCGAGCCGCTTCAGCAGGGCCGCGCCGGTCGTTGCCGCGTCGTGCCAGCCCACCTCCATCACCCCGCAGGCCACGATGGTCGGCACGGCCTCGGCGGTCTGCCCGAGCGAGGCCGCGAGCTCGACGAAGCGCCGCGCGTTCTAGGGGTGGCGCGAGACCTCCAGCGAGTGCAGCACGACCCACGGGCGATCCCGCGGGATCGCCTCGATGAAGGGTCGCGCCGCCTCGCAGTGGGGGCAGGTCTCGGACCAGAAGAAGTAGACCTCGACCTGCGGCGCGTCACCGGGGACCCGGTCGGACGACGACGCCTCCGCCACCGCGCTACCGGCGAACGCCAACCAGGCCAGCAGGCAGCAAAGCCAGCGCAGCGCACGCGGTTTCATCGTTGAAGCCTCCTGTCCGACTCGACCCGGTGCCGGACACCCTCAAGACGCCGGGGGATGACCGCAGGTGGCCGGCCTGCCGATCACAACCAGCCTTCGATCTTGCTCCGCGTCGGCACGCCGCCGGCATGCACGACCTGCCCGTCGACGACCACGCCCGGCGTGGCCATGACCTGGTACGCCATGATCGCCTGGATGTCCTCGACCTTTTCCAGCGTGATCTCGACGCCCTTGTCGCGCGCCACCTCCTCGATCAGCTTGACCGTGTTCCTGCAATTGGCGCAGCCGGTGCCGAGGACCTTGACGTTTTTCATGACGATGCTCCCTGTGTGTGGCGTTAAAGAACCATGTTGAAGACGTAGCCGACCAGCAGGATGCCGCAGGCCACCACGCCGGCGAAGGTGGCGATGAGGCGGGGCTTGAGCACCTTGCGCAGGATGATCATCTCGGGCGCGGACAGCGCGATCACCGCCATCATGAAGGCGAGCACGGTGCCCAGCGCCGCGCCCTTGCCGATCAGCGCCTCGACGATGGGAATGATGCCGGCGGCGTTGGTGTACATCGGCACGCCGAGCAGCACCGCGGCCGGCACCGCCCACCATGCCTCGCGGCCCATGATCGAGGCCATGAAATCCTGGGGCACGTAGCCGTGGATGCCTGCGCCCAGGGCGATGCCGGCGAGCACGTAGGGCCACACCTTGGCGACGATCTCGCGCACGTGGTCACGGCCCGCCTCGAAACGCTGCACCCACGACAGGCGCTCGCCGGCCGGGGGGGTGGCCGACCCGGCCTGGATCGCGCGTACCCAGTCCTCCAGATGACGCTCCATGCCGAGCTTGCCGATCACGAGACCGGCGGCGATGGCCACAAGCAACCCCAGGCCGAGGTAGAGCGCCGCCACCTTCCAGCCGAAGAGGCCGAAGAGGAGCGCCAGCGCCACTTCGTTCACCATCGGCGCCGAGATCAGGAAGGAGAAGGTCACCCCCAACGGCACGCCGGCGGAGAGGAAACCGATGAAGAGCGGTACCGCCGAGCAGGAACAGAAGGGCGTGACGACCCCGAGGCTCGCCGCCATGACGTTGCCGATGCCGAGGCGCTTGCCCGAGAGCAGCGCGCGGGTGCGCTCGGGCGAGAAGAAGGTCTGGACGACGCCCATTACGAAGACGATGCCGGTCAGCAGCAGGAGCACCTTGGGCGTGTCGTAGAGGAAGAAATGGACGGCCTCGCCGAAATGCGTCGCACGCGACAGGCCCAGCGCGGCGATCGCCGCGTCGGCGATTTCGGTGAGGTGGCTGTAGAGCGCCACCCAGGCGAGCGCCGCCAGGGCAAGGCCGGCGAGCCAGAGGTACGGCGGCGTCCGTACCGGGCCGGGCAGTTCGAGGTCCTGTGTGTGGTTCACGCTGTATCTCCGGTCGGGGGCGGGCGGCCACCTCCGTGGTGTCTTGCCGCGCTCACCCGGGAGACGAATGCGCAGGCAAAAGGATGCAGGCAAGGCCGCCGCCCCGACGCCCGTTCCCCGACGGAGGTCACCGTCCCATTTCGACGCGCAGGTAGGCGCGGCTCACGTTGCCCCGGTGCAGCTCGGCGTAGTTGGCGAGCCGAGCGAAGCGCGGCGCATCGCCGAGCGCCGCGACCGCCTCCTCCACCCCCGCCATGTCCTCGGCGAACCGCTCCACGCCTTCGGTGAGGAAGGCGAGGTAGTCGCCGGTGTCGCGGCGGGCGCCGGCAAGGTCCGTCACCCGGCCGTGCCCGGGGACGATGGCGGCCGGCCCCAGCGCCTCGAGCTCGCGAAACGCGGCGAGCCAGCTCGTGGCATCGCTCTGCGGCAGGACGCCGAGGAGGCGGTCGACGTAAACGTGGTCGCCCGCGAAGGCGATCCGCTTCCCGGGGAGCCAGACCACCGCATCGCCGGGAAAGTGTGCGTCGGCGAAGTAGCGGATCTCCACCGCGCGTCCGCCCAGGACGAGCTTCGCCGCGTCCGCCTCGATGACCCTGCTCGCGTACGCGGGCTCGGTCCCGGAAAGGCGCTCCTTCAGTACCCCGCGCAAGCCGTCGAGCTGGGCGAGGCCGTGGGTCCGCTGGGTGGCCACCGTGCGCGCGAGGGCGATGACTTCCACGCCCCGGCTGCGAAACCAGGCGTTGCCCAGCCAGCGGTGGTCCTGGCTGCCGGTGTTGATCACCCATTTCACCGGTTTGCCGGTCAAGGCCTGCGCGCGATCGGCGAGCAGCCTCGCGCCCTCCAGGGAGGCGCCGCTGTCGATCAGGATGGCGCCTTCCGGCGTGTCGATGACACCGAAGTTGGCGTTGAGACCGTGGTTCTCGTAGCTGCGCGCACCCGTTTCGCCGATGAGGGCGAAAACGCCGTCGCCCAAAGGCTCGGCCGCGAGCAACTCGCCCGCCCGGGCGGGCAGGACGAGCAGGTACAACAGCAGGACGGCAACCATGTGACGCAGGACCATGAGCGGCTCCAGGACGGGGAGATGCGGCAACGCCGACCGACTTCGACAAGAGGAAAGGCGCGGCCTCGCCCCGCCTCGTCCCGCGCTCGTTCAGCGCCCCCTTCCGATCTGTTCCTGCTCGCTCTCCATCAGGAGCGCGGTCAGCGAATCGAGCCCCTCCTGCGCCGCGGCCTCGGAGATCTCCTCCAGGCTCGCCCCGGCGTCGATCGCGCGCGCGGCCGCGCTGTCGGTGGGCAGGTCGCGGCGGAATTCCGCGAGCCGCCCGCGGATGTCTCCCAGGGGCCGCGTGTCCGAGTCGGGCAGGCCGTCGGTCGCCCTTACCTCGCAGGCTTCGAACAGCGCGCCGGCGAAGGAATGCAATCCTTCGGCAGCCGCGCAGGCCGAGATCTCCTCGACCGGCGCGCCACGGTCGATGGCGGCCGCCGTCATGCTGTCGGAGGGAAGCTGGGCGCGGAAGCCGGCGACGATTTGCTCGATGGTGTCCATGGCGATCTCCTCTGGCCGGTTCGAACGAAAACCCGGTAGTGCGCGAGACGACGTCGGCCTGGTCGCCCCGTGCTCCGATACTAGCCAGCGTCGATGCGGATAACATCCCCCGAAAGAGCGTGCTCGACGGGGCGATTGCCGATCACGATGCGCGCACCCGCGGCCCGGGACTGCAGTCACTCTAGCCCATCGACGGGATGCGTTCGTTGACCCTGGTCAGCGCAATTGCTGCGCCGCGACGAGGACGGCGGCATGCGCGCGCGTGCCGGCCGGAAAGCCCCGCCTCAGACGCCCGGCGCAGGCGGGCGCGGCGTGAAGCAGCACACCTGGCCGGCCGCGTCGAAGCGCACCTGGCAGGCCTCCACCAGGCGAGCCCGCAACCGCGCCCGCGCGCGCTGGACGCGCGACTTGGCGGCGGGGAGCGTGAGCCCGAGGCGCTCGGCGAAGGCCTGCCGGGTGAGACCTTCGAGATCGCACAGGGTGATCGCCTCGCGGTCCTCGGCGGAGAGCTCGGCGAGCACTCGCGGCAGGCAGGCGCTGAGCGCGTCCACCGCGGGCGGCGCGACCGGGACCTCTGCCAGATCCTCCGGCAGGGGCACCTCGGGCTTCGCCAGGCGCAGGCGGTCGACCAGGAGGTTCCGCGCGACCTGGAAGAGCCACGCGCGCGGATTGGCGACCGTGCAGAAGCCTCGACCCTGGCCGAGCGCGCGCAGGAACACCTCCTGCAAGAGGTCCTCCGCGCCGGCGGCGTCGCCGTGGCGATGCCGCAGGAAGCGGCGCAGCTCCGCTTCGTGCCGACGCCAGGCGTCCGTTACGCAGCGCATCGCGCCGCCCGCGTCAGTCCGCCTCTCCCGGCCGGGCGGCGGTGAGACCGCGCCCCGCGGCGCCGGCCTCGTACCAGCCCTTGCTGGCGTTGACCACGCGCACCACCAGCAGCATCACCGGCACCTCGATGAGCACCCCGACCACCGTGGCGAGCGCCGCCCCGGAGTCGAAGCCGAACAGGCTGATCGCCGCCGCCACCGCGAGCTCGAAGAAGTTCGATGCCCCGATCAGCGCCGACGGGCAGGCGACGCTGTGCTTCTCTCCCACCGCGCGGTTGAGGAGGTAGGCGAGCGAGGAGTTGAAGAAGACCTGGATGAGGATGGGTACCGCCAGCAGCGCGATGATGAGCGGCTGGGCGAGGATGGCCTCGCCCTGGAATGCGAAGAGCAGCACCAGGGTCACCAGCAGCGCGCTGATCGACCACGGGCCGATCTTCTCCATGGTCGCGTCGAAAGCTGCCTGGCCGCGCTTGAGGAGCTGCTTGCGCCACACCTGCGCGATCGCCACCGGGATCACGATGTAGAGCACCACCGAGGTGATGAGGGTGTCCCAGGGCACGATGATCGCCGAGATGCCGAGCAACAGGCCCACGATCGGCGCGAAGGCGAACACCATGATGGTGTCGTTGAGCGCCACCTGCGACAGGGTGAAGATCGGGTCCCCGTTGGTGAGCCGGCTCCACACGAACACCATGGCGGTGCACGGCGCGGCGGCGAGCAGGATGAGGCCGGCGATGTAGCTGTCGATCTGATCCGCGGGCAGCCACGGGGCGAACAGCTCACGGATGAAGATCCAGGCCAGCAGCGCCATCGAGAACGGCTTCACCAGCCAGTTCACGAACAGCGTCACGCCGATGCCGCGCATGTGGCCGCGGATCTCGTGCAGGGCGCCGAAGTCGACCTTCATCAGCATGGGGATGATCATGATCCAGATGAGCAGGCCCACCGGCAGGTTCACCTGCGCCACCTCCATGCGGCCGACCGCCTGGAAGAAGCCCGGCATGACCTGACCCAGCCCGATGCCGGCGACGATGCAGAGGAAGACCCACAGGGTCAGATAGCGCTCGAAGAAGCTCATCGGCGCGGCGGCCGCGCGCTTGGCGGTGACTTCGCATTGGGCGGACATGAAACGGCTCCGTGATGTTGTTTGAATGGGTGCCGGACGGCGGCTCAGCCCTGCCCGGCGGCGAGCGCCTGCAGGCGCGCGACACCGACCGGCTCTTCCGCCTGCAACGGGAGGAGCGCCACGCGGCGCGCGTGGTGCTCGCGCACCGCCTCGATCTGCGGCCACTCGCGCGCCGCCCGGCGGGCGAGCAGCGGCGAGGCGGTGCGGGCGGCGGCCACGCTGTTGTTGATGATCCAGCCCCAGGGCTCGATGCCGGCGCGGCGCAGGTCGTCCTGCAGGCGGGCGGCTTCCAGCACCGGCGTGGTCTCGGCGAGGGTGACGATGAGTACCTTGGTCTGCGCCGGGTTCTGCAGCTGCATCATCGGCGTGGTGTAGTGCTGGATGCCGCTCTTTTCCATGTGACGCGCCATCTCCCGGTGGTAGGCGCCGGTCGCGTCGAGCAGCAGCAGGGTATGCCCGGTGGGCGCGGTGTCCATCACCACGAACTTCTTCCCGGCCTCGCGGATGATGCGCGAGAAGGCCTGGAACACCGCGATCTCCTCGGTGCAGGGCGAGCGCAGGTCTTCCTCCAGCAGCGCGCGGCCCTGGGGGTCCAGGTCGCGCCCCTTCGTTTCGAGCACGTGCGCGCGATAGCGCTCGGTCTCGGCCTGCGGGTCGATGCGGCTCACGGTAAGCGCGTCGAGGCCCCCGCCTTCGAGGGTCTCGGCGAGATGCGCGGCGGGGTCGGAAGTGGTGAGGTGCACCGCCAGGCCGCGCCGGGCGAGCTCGACGGCGACGGCGGCGGCGAGCGTGGTCTTGCCCACCCCGCCCTTGCCCATCAGCATCACGAGCCCGTGGCCGTCGGCGGCGATTTCGTCCACGAGCGCGGCCAGCCCAGGAAGATCGGGATGCGCGCCGGGTTCCTCGGGCGCGTCGGGACCACCCGCGGCGGGATCGAGGAGCGCCTTCAGCGCCGGTAGGCCGACCAGGTTGAAGGGCATGAGCGGCACCCGGTCGACCGGCAGCGTCGCGAGCTGGGGCGGCAGGCTCGCCAGCGCCTCCGCCTCGCGGCGCACGATGGCGGCGGCGAGCGGGTCGCCGGCCGCCTCGTCTTCGGGCAGCACGCCATTGATGACGAGGTGCTGGCGCACCAGGCCCAGGGCGGCAAGCTCGCCGTGGGTGCGGGCAACCTCGCGCAGGGTCGAGGCCTGGGCGCGGGCGACCAGCACCAGGCGGGTGCGCTCGGGATCGGCCAGCGCCGCGACCGCGGCGCGGTACTGCTCGCGCTGCTTCTCGAGCCCGGCAAGCGGCCCGAGGCAGGAAGCGCCGGTGTCGCTCGCGTCGAGGAAGCCCGTCCAGGCGCTCGGCAGCTGCAGCAGGCGGATGGTGTGGCCGGTGGGCGCGGTGTCGAACACGATGTGGTCGAAGCCGCGCACCAGCTCGCCGTCGGTGAGGAGCCCGGTGAACTCGTCGAAGGCGGCGATCTCGGTGGTGCAGGCGCCCGAGAGCTGCTCCTCGATGCCGCGCACCACCTCGTCCGGGAGCACGCCGCGCACCGGGCCGACGATGCGGTCCCGATAGGCCTGGGCGGCAGCCTCGGGGTCGATCTCCAGTGCGGCGAGGTTCGCCACCGCGACGATCGGCGTGAGGGCGTTGCCGATCGTCTGGCCGAAGACCTGCGCCACGTTGGAGGCAGGATCGGTGCTCACCAGGAGCACCTTGCGGCCGTCTTCGGCGAGCCGCACCGCGGTGGCGCAGGCGAGCGAGGTCTTGCCCACGCCGCCCTTGCCGGTGAAGAAGAGGAAGCGCGGCGGGTTGTCGAGGAATTTCATCGAATCACCAATCGGAAGAGGTCGGGCTCGCCCCCGTAGGAGCGGTGCCTTGTCAGCAGCAGCGCCCGCCGCTGCAGCAGGAGCTCTCGACCGACGGCACCACCGACAGCCCGGCCCAGCGGGCGAGCTCGGCGCGGTTGGGATAGCGGCCGGCGAGGGCGACTTCGCCGTCCACCAGCACCAGGGGCAGCGCCTCCTGGCCGGAGCGCTCCAGGAAGCCTTTCACCACCGGGTTCTGGGCGAAGGCGAGGGGCTGCTGGGCGAGGTTGAAGCGCTCGATGCGCGCCCCCTGCCCCTTCGCCCACTCGAGATCGGCCGCGGCGGTGACCAGGGCCTGGTCCACCTCGGTGCCGCACACGCCGGTGCTGCAGCACAGCGCCGGATCGAATACCTGGATCGTCTTCATCGCTTCGTTCCTCTTCAGGCCATGGTTGCCGGCAGCAGCGTGCCGATGCGCGCGAGCGCCGCGCGGAAGGCTTCGGGATCGCGTTCGGCCAGATCGGCCGGCAGCGCCAGGAAGGCCTCGATGCGGGCGCGCAGGATGCGGTAGGCCGTCTCGAAGGCGGCGTCGATCTCGGCGTCGGTGCCGGTGGCCTTGGCCGGATCGTCCACGCCCCAGTGGGCGCGCGGCACCGGCGCGAGATAGACCGGGCAGGTCTCGCCTGCCGCGGAGGCGCACACGGTGATCACCACGTCGGGCGTCTCGGGCAGCTCGTTCCACGACTTGCTGTAGTAGTCCGTGGCCGGAATGCCCTCGCGGGCGAGCAGCGCCAGCGAGCGCGGGTGCACGTAGCCGGCGGGCTGGCTGCCGGCGCTCATGGCGCGCATGCCGGCCGGCGCCAGCGCGTTGAAGGTGGCCTCGGCGAGGATGGACCGGCAGGAGTTCCCGGTGCACAGGAAAAGGACGTTCACTTGTTGCAGCCTCCCTGGGGCGAGCAGACGAGCGGTGGAAGAAAGGGTTCGAGGGCGGGCATGCTCCGCCGAAGGTCGGCGCATTCCTCGGGGTGGTCGCCGCAGCAGTTGGCGGTGAGGAAGGCGATGGTCTCGAGCATCAGCGCGATATTGGCGCGGTAGCGCTGGTAGCGCCCCTCCTGCTCCACCGCGAGCAGCCCGGACTGCACCAGCGCCTTGAGGTGGAAGGAGAGATTGGTGGGGGGCACCCCGAGCGCGGTGGAGATCTCCCCCGCCACCCGGCCCTGGGACCCCGCCTGCACCAGCAGCCGGAACACGTCCAGGCGCACCTCGGACGAGAGCGCCTCGAACACCTGCAGCGCGCGGGTCTTGAGCTCGGCCGGCAGCGCCGGCGCCGCGAGCTCGGCGGCTTCCGGTTCGGCCTGTTTACGGAGCGCGTCGGCCATGTCGTTTTGTCTCTTCAATAAATGTTGAAGCATTGTAGCGACAGCCTGCGAAAACGGTCAACGCACCCGGCCGGCGCCTTCTCGCGGTGCATGCGGGTTCAAGTTGGTGCATCGACCCGGGGTGCGGCATCGCAGTGCAGCACGGCGAGGCCCGCATCCGCATGTGCCGGTTTCCGCATTGCACCAAGGATTGCGGGGCGCCGACACCCCGCTGCGACGGGGCTTCCGGCCAATGGCATGGGTCTTGCTGACCGCTGCCCAGGAGCCGGTCGCGCAAGGGATGCGCGATCGGCAAGCGTAAGTGGATTCGCATCAGCCCCCGGGGCGGCCAACGGCGGCCACCCCACCGGGACCCGCGAGGGTTCCAGGATCAACGACGATCCCTGAAGCGACAAGGAAATCGTCTCCGGCGCCCGCCGGGGCAATTGTTGCGAGGGAACATCATGCGCAAGTCGAAACTCGTCATGGTCGGCAACGGCATGGCCGGCGTCCGCACGCTCGAAGAGCTGCTGAAGCTGTCCCCCGACCTGTACGACATCACCGTCTTCGGGGCGGAGCCGCACCCGAACTACAACCGCATCCTGCTGTCGCCGGTGCTCGCCGGGGAGATGACGATCCAGGACATCATCCTGAACGACAAGCAGTGGTATGCCGACAACGGCATCGCGCTGCACCTGAACAACAAGGTCGAGAAGATCGACCGCAAGCGCCGCAAGGTGATCGCGGCCGACGGCACCGAGGTGGAGTACGACCGGCTGCTCATCGCCACCGGCTCCACGCCCTTCATCCTCCCCGTCCCGGGCAAGGACCTGCCGGGCGTGATCTCCTACCGGGACATCAAGGACACCGACGAGATGATCGACGCCGCCGCACGCCACCGCCACGCGGTCGTGATCGGCGCGGGCCTGCTGGGCCTGGAGGCGGCCAACGGCCTGGCCCTGCGCGGCATGGACGTCACCGTGGTGCACATCGCCGACTGGATCATGGAGCGCCAGCTCGACCGCACCGCGGGCAAGATGCTGCAGTCCGCCCTGGAAGCCAAGGGCATGAAGTTCGCGCTCAACAAGCAGACCTCCGAGCTGGTCGCCGGCGAATCGGGCCGCGTCTGTGCCGTGCGCTTCAAGGACGGCGAAACTCTCCCCGCCGACCTGGTGGTGATGGCCGCGGGCATCCGTCCCAACACCGAGCTCGCCCAGGCCGCCGGCATCCACTGCGACCGCGGCATCGTGGTGAGCGACACCATGCAGACCTACGACCCGCGCATCTACGCCGTCGGCGAGTGCGCCAACCACCGCGGCACCGCCTACGGCCTCGTGGCCCCCCTCTTCGAGCAGGCCAAGGTGTGCGCCAACCACCTCGCCATGTACGGCATCGGCCGCTACCAGGGCTCGGTCACCTCCACCAAGCTCAAGGTCACCGGCATCGACGTCTTTTCCGCGGGCGACTTCATGGGCGGCGAAGGTACCGAGGACATCGTGCTGCACGACCCGGGCGCGGGCGTCTACAAGCGCGTGGTGCTCAAGGACGACAAGGTGGTGGGCTCCGTGCTCTACGGCGACACCAAGGACGGGGCGTGGTACTTCCAGCTCCTCAAGGACCGCCAGGACGTCCACGAGATCCGCGATCACCTGCTCTTCGGCAACGCCCACCTGGGCGACGCCGGCCACAAGGGCGCGAACTCCGCCGCCGCCATGCCCGACACCGCCGAGGTGTGCGGCTGCAACGGCGTGTGCAAGGGCACCATCGTCAAGGCCATCAAGGAGCACGGCCTGTTCTCCCTGGACGAGGTGAAGAAGCACACCAAGGCGGCCTCCTCCTGCGGCTCGTGTACCGGCCTGGTGGAGCAGATCCTCGCCTCCACCGTGGGCGGCGCCTACCAGCCGGCCGACTCGACCAGCAAGGCGGTGTGCGGCTGCACCGACCTCTCCCACGGGGAGGTGCGCCGCGCGATCCGCGAGAACAAGCTCCTGTCGGTGGCCGACGCCCAGCGCTTCCTCGACTGGAAGACGCCCAACGGCTGCGCCACCTGCCGCCCGGCGCTCAACTACTACGTCATCTCGACCTGGCCCCACGAGGCCCAGGACGACCCGCAGAGCCGCTTCGTGAACGAGCGCGCCCACGCCAACATCCAGAAGGACGGCACCTACTCGGTGGTGCCGCGAATGTGGGGCGGGCTCACCACGCCCGACGAGCTGCGGGCCATCGCGGATGTCGCCGAGAAGTACAAGGTGCCCACGGTGAAGGTCACCGGCGGCCAGCGCATCGACCTCTTGGGGGTGAAGAAGGAGGACCTGCCCCTGATGTGGGCGGACCTGGGCAAGGCCGGCATGGTCTCGGGCCACGCCTACGGCAAGTCGATCCGCACGGTGAAGACCTGCGTCGGCGCCGAGCACTGCCGCTTCGGCACCCAGCGCTCGATGGAGATGGGGGTGAAGCTGGAGAAGATGCTCTTCGGCATGTGGTCGCCCCACAAGGTGAAGCTCGCCGTGTCCGGCTGCCCGAGGAACTGCGCCGAGGCCGGCATCAAGGACATCGGCGTGATCGGGGTCGATTCCGGCTACGAGATCTACGTCGCGGGCAACGGCGGCATCAAGACCGAAGTCGCCGAGTTCCTGTGCAAGGTGAAGACCGACGAGGAGGTGAAGGAGGTCTCCGGCGCCTTCCTGCAGCTCTACCGGGAGGAAGGCTTCTACCTGGAGCGCACCTGCCACTACGTGCAGCGGGTGGGCCTGGACCACGTGAAGAAGCTCGTGGTGGAGGACGCGGACAACCGCCGCGCGCTCTACGAGCGGCTCCTCTACGCGCTCAAGGACTACAAGGATCCGTGGCAGGAGCACGCCGAGAAGCCGCTGCTGCGGCGCCAGTTCGAAGATCTCGCGATCGAAGCCTGACCACCGCCTCCAGGGAACCGACATCATGACGACGACGATTGAAGTGGCCGCCGACTGGAAGCGTGTGTGCCGAATGGAAGAGATCCCGGTGCTGGGCTCGCGGGTGGTGAAGAGCGCGCGCCACGGCGACATCGCGATCTTCCGCAACGCCGAGGACGAGATCTTCGCGGTGCACGACAAGTGCCCCCACAAGGGCGGTCCGCTCTCGCCGGGCATCGTCCACGGGCGCACCGTGACCTGCCCGCTGCACAGCTGGAAGATCCAGCTCGAGAACGGCGAGGCGGCAGCCCCCGACGTGGGCTGCACCAGGCCCTTCCAGGTGCGGGTCGAAGACGGCGACATCTTCCTCCAGCTCTGAGGGCACGCCGAAGTCCCGCTTTTCCGGTCCAATCCGATGTGCCGCCGTCGGGCGCGATTCGCGCCCGACGGCGGGCATCCACACGCGAATCCACAGCCATGCTCTCCAAATCCTTCCTGAAGGCCGGGCACACGCCCACGCTGATCGCCGCCTTCCTTTACTTCGACCTCGCCTTCATGGTGTGGGTGATCCTGGGCCCGCTGGGCGTGGGCATCGCCAACGACCTGGGGCTTTCCCACGCGCAGAAGGGCCTCATGGTCGCCACCCCGGTGCTCGCCGGGGCGCTGCTGCGCATCGTCATGGGCGTGCTGGTAGACCGCCTCTCGCCCAAGCGCGCGGCCATCATCGGTCAGGTGGTGGTCATCGCCGCCCTCGCCTGGGCGTGGCTGTTCGGCATCCACAGCTACGAGCAGACGCTGGTGCTGGGGCTCTTCCTCGGGGTGGCCGGGGCCTCCTTCGCCGCGGCGCTGCCGCTCGCCTCGCGCTGGTATCCGCCCGAGCACCAGGGCACGGCGATGGGCATCGCCGGTGCCGGCAACTCCGGCACCGCCTTCGCCGCGCTGCTGGCGCCGGGGCTCGCCGCCGCCTACGGTTGGACCAGCGTGTTCGGCATCGCCCTCGTCCCGCTCGTGCTGGTGCTGGTGTTCTTCGTGGTGGTGGCCAAGGATGCCCCGGACGCGCCGCCGCCCAAGTCCTTCGCGGAGTACATGAAGGTGCTGAAGGACCGGGACGCGTGGTGGTTCATGTTCTTCTACTCGGTCACCTTCGGCGGCTTCGTGGGCCTCGCCTCCTCCCTGGTGATCTACTTCAACACCCAGTACGGGCTGGACCCCAAGACCGCCGGCTACTTCACCGCGGCCTGCGTGTTCGCCGGCTCCCTGGTGCGCCCGGTGGGCGGCAACGTGGCCGACCGGGTGGGCGGGGTGAAGTCGCTCACGGTGATGTACCTGCTCGCCGCGGTCTTCCTCGCCCTGGTGAGCGTCGGGCTACCGTCGGCGTGGATGGCGCTGGTCGTGTTCGTCGGGGCCATGCTGGCGCTGGGCATGGGCAACGGCGCGGTGTTCCAGCTCGTGCCGCAGCGCTTCCGGCGCGAGATCGGCGTGATGACCGGCCTGGTGGGCATGGCCGGCGGGGTGGGCGGCTTCTACCTCGCCTCCAGCCTCGGCTACTCCCGCGAGCTCACCGGCAGCTACCAGGCGGGCTTCCTGATCTTCGCCTGCCTGGCGGTGCTTGCGCTCGCGGGGCTCACCGGCGTAAAGAAGCGCTGGCGCACCACCTGGGGCGCGCCTCACCTCACCAGCGCGAAGATCTGAGGACCGGCGCCCCGCCCTCGGGGCGCGCACGGGCGGCCGTCTTCGCAGGCGGCCGCCGCCGCTTCAGCGGCCGGCAGGCGCATCCGGGCCGGCACGTCCCGCCGCGCCGCCCTGCATCGTCTCGGAGATCTCCTTCGCCTGCTTCAGGTGTTCCTCCAGCACGGGCAGGGTGTTCTCGGCGTACTCCTTGAGTTTCGGGTTGTCGCCGCCCTCGGCCTGCTTGCGGAAGGACTCGATGTCCTTCTGGTGGGCCTGGACCATCTCCTCCATGTAGGCCTCGTCGAACTCCCGGCCCTCGAGCTTGCGCAGGCGCTCGACCTTCTGCTTGCCCTGCTCGTCGAGCTGCTTGGCCACCTTGATGCCCATCGGCTCGACCACCTCCACGAGCTGGGCGTCGGCCTTGGCGTGGTCCTTGACCATCTGCTGACCGAACTGCTTGACGCGGTCGGACTGGGCCTTGTTGTCGGCCACCTGACCCAGCTGGATCTCGAGCAGGTTGCTCTTGCCAGCCTCCTCGACGAACTTGCGGGCGGATTCGGACAGGGAGGCCTGGCCCGACTTGGCCGTGCCGCGCGCGGTCTCGCCTGCCTGCACCAGCAGGGGCAGCATGGGGGGTTGCAGCGCCTCGGCGCTGGCGGCGCTCGTGACGCCCGTCGGCAGGGCCAGGCCGGCCACGACGAGGGTGGCCGGCAGGAAATGGGGGCTCGCTCTACGCATGTCTCGCTCCTATACCAAGTTGCCAGCGTCGGACGCGCGGGGAAGGCCTCCATCGATGCCGCGATCCGGACAGCGGTTCCGGCGGGACAGCTGGCGAGCGGGGGTTGTCGCTCGAGGCCGGGGACATGCATTCGGCGTTCCCGCGGCTGCGGGAAGAACGGGGGCGCAGCCCACCGCCGTCGGCCGGCCGCGCAGGTAGTTCCTGCCCGCCGGTGTAGCCCTTGCACCGCCCGGCGGCGGAAAGGGTCAGCGATCCGCAGCCGGCACGAGCATCACCGGCCGCGACTTCCTGAGCCGGCCCACGACGTGCATCTCGCACTTCTTGCAGTCGAAACGCAGGGTGAGCCTGTCCTTGCCGTGCATCAGGGTCATCGGATCGGGGCGGATGCCCTTCACCTCCTTGGGGCAGAGGTTAAAGCTGTAGCGCAGGCAGTGCTTGGTGATCATCAGCGACACCTCGCCCTTTTCCCCGTTCGCCTCGTAGGCGGCGTCGATGAGGCGAACGCCGTGGCGCATGTAGAAGGCCCGCGCCTTCTCGTTGTACACGTTGCCCAGGTAGCTGAGCGCCTCCTCCGGATACTGGGCGGGCGGCTCCGCCGGCGCCTTGCGCGGCGCGCGGACGTGGGCCGCGAGCCGTGCCGCCTCCAGCCGCGCGACCGCCTCGCGGCGCAGCGCGTTGATGGCGCCGGCGGGCAGGAACCAGGGCGCCGACAGGGCGAGCTCGACTTCCTCGGCGGCGAACATGGTGTTGCCGAGCTTCAGGAGGTGCTCGCGCAGGGTGGCGAGCGCCCGCTCCGGATTCTGCGCGGCCTCCTTCCCGTGGGCGAGGCTCGCGGTGGCGCTCACGCCGTCCTCGTCGCACAGGGTCAGCGCGAAACCCTCGGCCGTCTCCGCCAGGTGAAGCCTGACCGCCACGCGGCGCTCGGCGGACTTCTTCTCCAGGGCGCGCTCGAAGGCCTGGTCGCGGTTGCGGTAAAGCTCGGTCCCGGGAACGAGATCCTCGGGCATCCCGTTGGGCGTGCAGCGCCACACGCGCCCGATCTTCTGCGCGGTGTTCACCCGCAGGCCGGCGAGCTCCTGGCCGGCCTCGAAGTA
Source organism: Azoarcus sp. (assembly GCA_020725025.1). Taxonomy (GTDB): domain Bacteria; phylum Pseudomonadota; class Gammaproteobacteria; order Burkholderiales; family Rhodocyclaceae; genus Aromatoleum. Next base: position 49,457 of record DYFV01000011.1, on the reverse strand, counting down.
GGCGAGCCCGTCCCCGTTGTTGAGCGGCTCGCTGCTTTCCACCTCGAACCATCCCGGGCCGCGCCGAAGCACCCGCCCGATGGGCGACCCGGCGAAGCTCGGCGTCTCGAAGGCACCGATGTCGGCGTGGCGGCCGTTCACGAAGTAGTCGGTGGCGCCGCGGTTGAAGGTCTTTTCCGGGCGCGGGGTGAACAGGAAGCTGCTGCGCCCGGAGGAGGCGCGCCGGTTGCCGGGTGTCTCCTCGAGGATGGCGTCGAGAAGCTGGCGGTAGTGGGCCGTGATGTTCTTGACGTAGGCGAGATCCTTCAGCCGCCCCTCGATCTTGAACGAGCCTACGCCCGCCTCCACCAGCGCGCGCAGGTTGGCGCTCTGGTCGTTGTCCTTCATGGACAGGAGGTGCTTGTCCTGGGCGACGAGGCGCCCCTCCTGGTCGGCGAGATCGTAGGGGAGGCGGCAGGCCTGGGAGCATTCGCCGCGGTTGGCGCTGCGCCCGGTGTGGGCGTGGCTGATGTAGCACTGCCCGCTGTAGCTCACGCACAGGGCCCCGTGCACGAAGAACTCCAGGCGGCAGCCGGTGGCGTCGGCGATCTTGCGGATCTGGTCGAGGGAGAGCTCGCGCGCGAGCACGATCTGGGAGAAGCCCACCTGGTCGAGGAAGCGCGCCTTGGCGACGCTGCGGATGTCGGTCTGGGTACTCGCATGCAGCTCGATGGGCGGCAGGTCCAGCTCCAGCAGACCCATGTCCTGCACGATCAGCGCATCGGCTCCGGCCTCGTAGACCTGCCGGACGACGCGGCGTGCGTCTTCCAGCTCGTCGTCGCGCAGGATGGTGTTCACCGCCACGAAGACCCTGGCGTGATAGCGATGGGCGAAGTCGGCGAGCCGGGCGATGTCGGCCACGTCGTTGCCGGCCCCCGCCCGGGCACCGAAGGCCGGCCCGCCGATGTAGACGGCGTCGGCACCGTGGATCACGGCCTCGATGCCGAAGTCCGCGTTGCGGGCGGGCGCGAGCAGTTCGAGGGGTTTGCGGGGAACGGTCATTGCTGAGGCCGGAAGTGCGAGGAGAGGCAATATAGCGCAGCGCTTCCTTCGTCCGCCATGGGGGCCAGTCAGCGAAACGACTGGAAATCCAGGCCGAACCTGCCTTCCCTTCCACAGGTCGAAGAGGGCTATTTCCGGATCCGCAGGCCGCACCCGCACGGCCCCACACCGATGAACGACCCGAACGCATCCCCCCGATCGGTACAGGGCAGCTTCGAGAAGCTCGTCAACTCCATCGACGGCATCATCTGGGAGCTCGACGTCGCCAGCTTCAGCTTCACCTACGTGAGCCCCCAGGCGGAGCGCATCCTCGGCTACCCCCTCTCCGCCTGGTTCGAGACGCCCAGCGTCTGGCTCCGGCAGCTGCATCCCGAAGATCGCGATCCGACGCTCGCCACCTGCCTCGCCGAGACCCGGGCCTGCCGGGGCCACGACCTTCAGTACCGGATGATCGCCGCCGATGGGCACACCGTCTGGATGCGCGACATCATCACGGTAGTCGTGGAGAACGGCGAACCGGTAGCGCTGCGCGGCCTGATGGTGGACATCACCGACGCGCACGAAACCGAGGAGCGGCTGCGCGCCAGCGAACGGCGCCTGGAGCTCGCCCTGGAGGGCGCCGAGCTTTACTTCTGGGAGCTTGACCTGCACGACATGCGGCTGGAGTACGCCGGCGACTTCCCCGCACTGCTCGGCTACGGGCCCGACGAGATCGAGGCTTGCGCCGAGGCCTGGGAGGCGCTGGTCCATCCGGACGACCGCCCGGCCATGACCGCGGCCTGGCGCTGCCATCTCGAGGGGCACTCGCCGGCCTTCGAGGTCGATTTTCGCCTGCACACCAAGACGGGAACGTGGAAGTGGCTGCAGGCGCGCGGCAAGATCGTGGAGCGCGACGCCGAGGGCCGGCCCCTGCGCGTCTCGGGCACCGATCGCGACATCACGGCGCAGATGGAGGCGCAGCGGGCCGAGCGGGAGAGCGAGGCACGCTTTCGCGCCACCTTCGAGCAGGCGGCGGTCGGCATGGCCCATTTTTCGCCCGACGGCTTCTGCCTGCGCGCCAACCGCAAATTCGCCCAGATGCTGGGGTATGCGCCGGAAGAAATGATCGGCAAGCACTTCCGCGAGCTGACCCACCCCGACGACGCCGACCGCGTCGCCGGCGTGCTCGAGCGCATGGGCCGCGGCGAGCTCGACGCCTTCCAGCTCGACAAGCGCTATCTCCTCAAGGACGGATCGTACATCTGGGGCCAGAGCACCATCTCCACGGCACGCGGCGATCGCGGCGGCACGCGCTTCTTCAACGTGGTGGCGAGCGACATCACCGAGCGGATCGAGGGCGAGCAACGGGTCCGTGAGTTGCAGGGCCGGTTGCAGCTGGCCACCTCGCTCGCGCAGGTGGGCTACTGGGAGCACGACCTGGTGACCGGCAGGATCTTCTACTCGCCCGAGTGGAAGCGGCACCTCGGCTTCGAGGACGGGGAGCTGCCCGATCGCTACGACAGCTGGGAATCGCGCCTGCACCCCGACGACAAGGACTTCGTGCTCTCGCGGGTCGGGCAGCTCGTCCAAGCGGCCGGCACGCACCACGACCAGTTCGAGTATCGACTGCGTCACAAGGACGGCAGCTACCGCTGGATCCTGTCGCGGACCGTTCCCCATCGCGACGAGGCGGGCAGGACCGTCAAGCTGTCGGGGACCCATATAGACATCACGGAACGCAAGGAAGCCGAGGAACGGATCCGCCAGGCGTCCCAGCACGACCCGCTCACCGGTCTGCCCAACCGTGCCCTCATCTACGAGTTCGGCGAGCGCCTGCTCGCCGCTGCCAGCCGCAGCGGGGTACGAGTGGCAGTGCTCTTCGTCGACCTCGACCGGTTCAAACCGATCAACGACACCTACGGGCACGACGTGGGCGACGACGTGCTCAAGGAAATCGCGGGCCGGCTTTGCGCCTGCGTGCGCGGCGAGGACCTGGTGGGCCGGCTGGGGGGCGACGAATTCCTCGCGGTGCTCCCGCACATCCAGGGCGACGGCGACCCGATGCGGGTCGCCTCGAAGATCCTTTCCTCCCTGGAAGAGCCATGCCAGGTGGACGGTCTCACGCTGGAGATCTCGCCCAGCATCGGCGTCGCGCTCTACCCGCAGGACGGCGGGACCATCGACGAGCTCATCAAGAACGCCGACACCGCGATGTTCCATGCCAAGGAGGCCGGCCGCAACAACTTCCAGTTCTTCCGCCCGGAGCTCAATGCGCGGGTGACGGAAGCCCTGCGTATCGAGAACCGCCTGAAGCGCGGCCTCGACGACATGGAGTTCGTCCTCTTCTACCAGCCCATAGTGAACACCGAGAGCGAATCGGTGGTGGGCGCCGAAGCGCTGCTGCGTTGGCCCGCCATGGGGATCGGGCCCGACCGCTTCGTGCCCGTGGCGGAGACGGCAGGCTTCATGCCGCCCCTGGGCGCCTGGGTGCTGCGCGAGGCATGCCGGCAGAAGCGGGCGTGGCAGGCGAACGGCCTGCCGGCCTTCCCGGTGGCGGTGAACGTCTCGCCCACCCAGTTCCGGCAGAAGAGCTTCTACGCCAACCTGTGCGAGGCGCTGGAGACAGGCGGGCTCGCACCCGCCGACCTGCACATCGAGGTGACGGAGAGCATCGTCATGAAGAACGTCGAGGAGGCGGCCGCCACCCTGCACTCCCTGCGGAACCTGGGTGTGAAGGTGGCGCTGGACGACTTCGGCACGGGCTACTCCAGCCTGAGCTACCTCCGGTGGCTGCCGATCGACATCCTCAAGGTGGACCAGTCCTTCGTGCGCAACCTCGACCGCGACCCGGCCAGCCTCGCCATCGCCGATGCAATCATCGCGCTGGGCGACACGCTGGGGCTGGAGATCATTGCCGAGGGGATCGAGTCCAGCGAAATCGCTGAACTGCTCAAGACGCGCCGCTGCCGCCACGGGCAAGGCTTCCACTACTGCCGCCCCATCCCTGCACGGGATTTCGAGTCCTGGTACCGGACACGCCCCAGGGGCGGCGCGGCAGCCGCGAGCGGAGGCGCCACCGCCCCCTGACCCGTGCGGACGCCCTCGGGCGGTTTGAGTCGGACGCCGGACCGCGTCACACTCTCGGCTTCCGCCTCGACCCCCGGACGAACATGATCCGTGTCACCCTGGGCCATGCCTCCCTCACCGGCCCGCGCCCGCGCAACGAGGACTTCTGCGGCGCCGTCACCCCCGAAGGGGCCGAGCTCGACGCCAAGGGCGTGATCGCCGCCGTGGCCGACGGCCTGGGCGGGCATGCCCACGGGCGGGAGGCCTCCGAGTACACCGTGCGCGGTCTCTTCACCGACTACTACGCGACGCCCGACACCTGGAGCGTGGTGCACTCCCTGGAGACGGTGATCGCCGCCCTCAACCGCTGGCTGCACTCCCAGAGCGCGCGCGCGAGGGAAACCGCCGGCATGGCCACGACCCTCTCCGCGATGGTGCTGCGCGGGCGGCGCTACACGGTGGCGCACGTCGGCGACTCGCGCATCTACCGCCTGCGCGACCGCACACTGGAAAAACTCACCACCGACCACTTGTGGGAGCATCCCGAGCTCGACAACGTGCTCTCCCGCGCGATCGGCCTCGACCAGCGGGTGGCGGTGGACTTCTCCGACGGCGAGCTGGAGGAAGGCGACGTATTCGTGCTGCTCACCGACGGGGTGTGGGGGCAGCTTTCCGAGGCGAGGATCGCCGCGGTGCTCGCCGAGACGCCGGACCCGCAGGAGGCCGCGAGCCGGCTCGCCACGCTGGCCGAGGCGGGCGGCAGCCAGGACAACTGCACGGCGCTGGTGCTGCGGGTCGACGCCCTGCCGAAGGACGCCCTGCGCGACAGCATCGCGCGGCTCTCGGCGCTGCCCGTGCCGCCCCTCCTGAAGCCCGGCCAGTCGCTCGACGGGCTGGCCGTGCTGGAAGTGCTGCACGCCTCGCGGGTGACCCTGCTCTACCGGGTGCGCGACGCGGAAGGGCGCTGCCACGTCATGAAGACCCTGCGCCCGGAGGCCGACGACGCCGCATCCACCGCCGCGCTCGCCCACGAGGAGTGGCTGGCGCGGCGCGTGGTGGACGCGCGCTTCCCGCAAGTCGTCGCCTGGCCGCAGCGCGCCCACCTCTACTACCTGATGAGCTGGCACGACGGGGCGACACTGCGCGCCCGGCTCGACGCCGGCCGGCGCTTCGCGCCGACCGAGGCTGCCGCGCTGGGCATCGAGCTCCTGAAGGGCATCGCCACCCTGCACCGGCTCGCCATCGTCCACCGGGACATCAAGCCGGACAACGTACACCTCGACGCCGAGGGACGGCTGCGCATCCTCGACCTGGGCGTCGCCGCCTCGGACGGGCAGGAGGAACAGCGCTTCCAGGAGATCAACAACCCGGGCACCCCGAGCTACATGGCCCCGGAGCTCTTCGCCGGCGCGGCGGCGAGCACGCAGAGCGACCTCTACGCGGCGGGCGTGACCCTCTACCACCTGCTCACCCGCAAGTATCCCTATGGCGAGATCGAGCCCTTCCAGAAGCCGCGCTTCGGCGACCCGGTGCCGCCGAGCCGATTCCGCCCCGACATCCCCCAGTGGCTGGAGGCCGTTCTGTTGAAGGCGGTGGCGCGGGACAAGGCGGACCGCTTCGAGACCGCCGAGGAATTCCTCCTCGCCCTGGAGATGGGCGCCCACCGCCCCCTCGCCGTGCCGCGCCGCATGCCCCTCATGAAGCGCGACCCGGCCCTGGGCCTGAAGCTCGTCGCGGCCGGCTCGCTGGTGCTCAACCTGCTGTTGCTCTACCTGCTGGTGGCGCGCTGAGGGCTGCGCCTCATGCCGTCGAGCACGCCCGGGCAAGGTGCTGCCAGCGCAGGAATTCCATCCGGCCATGTGAAAGCCGATTGGGCGTCCACATGAAAGTGTCCGTGCTCGATGAGCGTGAGGAAGCATGCGAAACGCAGGCGCCGTGATCATTGCCGGCCCCGCTTTGCCGACCCAGCTTGCACAGACTCCCTGGTGCTGGTCTACTGCGGCCTCCCGCCACCCTCCCCACGCCCATGATCCCCCGCACCCACGCCGTCATCGACTTCGAAACCTCCGGCATGGCGCCCGAGCTCGGGGCGCGGCCCACCGAGATCGCGGTGGTGCTGGTGCGCGAGGGTCAGGTGGTCGACCGCTACCAGAGCCTGATGAACGCGGGCGTTCGCGTGCCCTGGGAGATCGAGCAGCTCACCGGCATCACCAACGCCATGGTGCGTGCCGCGCCGCCCGTTGACCAGGTGATGGCCGAGGCGGCTGATTTCGTGGGCCCGCACCCTCTGGTCGCCCACAACGCCGCCTTCGACCGCCGCTTCTGGGACGCGGAACTCGGGCGCCTGGGCCGGCGGCGGCCCGCGGAGTTCGTGTGCTCCCTGCTGCTCTCGCGCCGCGTCTTTCCCGACGCGCCCAACCACAAGCTCGGCACCCTGGTCTCGGCCCTGGGCCTGCCCCTGACCGGTCGCTACCACCGGGCGCTGGCCGATGCCGAGGCGACCGCCAACCTCTTCGGGCGCATCGGCGACGAGCTCGCGCACCGCTTCGGTCTGGCGAGCATCGAGCACGAGCTGCTGCTCGCCATCCAGAAGACGCCGCGCAGCGGCCTCGACCGTTGCGTGGCGCGGTTCTTCGGCAGCGCCACGGATCGGCGTCTGCGACATTCGTAGCCCGATGCAGCCGAAGGCGGAATCCGGGAACGGGTCGTGGCGTCTCGCCCGAAGGTCCCGGATTCCGTTGCACTCCGTACGGGCTACGTGACCGCCTGAACGCCCTCGTAGTCCGCCCGCTCGAGCCACTCCCGCGCAGCGGCGGCGGGCATGGGGCGGGCGAAGTGGTAGCCCTGGAATTCGTCGCAGCCCGCCTCGCGCAGGAAATCCCATTGCTGCGGGGTCTCCACCCCCTCGGCCACCACCGTGAGCCCCAGCTCGCGCCCCAGGGAGGCGATCGCCCGCACCAGGATGGCGCTGTTGGAACCCGGCACGATGCTCGCGACGAAGGCCTGGTCGATCTTCAGGATGTCGAGCGGGAAGCGCGACAGGTAGGCAAGCGAGGAATAGCCCGTCCCGAAGTCGTCCACCGCCAGGCGCAGGCCCAGCCCTTTCAGGGCCTGGAGCTGGCCGACCGCGTCGATGCCCGTGTCCATGAGCAGCCCCTCGGTGAGCTCCACCTCCAGGCACGCCGCGGGCAGCCCGGCCTCCGCCAGGACCGCTGCGATGCGGCTCGCCAGCCGTCCGGAGCGGAACAGTCGCGGCGAAAGATTCACCGCAACCGCGAGCCTCGTCGGCCGGGCCCGGCCCCACCCGGCCGCCTCGCGGCAGGCGACGCCCAGCACATGCTCGGTGATGGCCTCGATGAGGCCGGTGTCCTCGGCGATGGGGATGAACACCGCCGGCGAGACCGGGCCGAACTCGCTGCTCGTCCAGCGCGCGAGCGCCTCGAAGGACAGCACCTCGCCGCGACGATCGACCTTGGGCTGGAAGTGGACCTCGATCTCGCCGCGCTCGATGGCGTGGCGCAGGGCCGACTCCAGTTGCAGGCGGCGCATCGCGCCGGCGTTGAGCGTGGTGTTGAAGAAGGCCGAGGCGGCGCGGCCGGACGACTTGGCCGAGTACATCGCGGTGTCGGCATGGCGCAGCAGGGTCTCCAGATCCTCGCCGTCCTCCGGCGCGAGCGCCACTCCGATGCTGCATGTCACCAGCAGCTCGTGGCCGTCGACGTGGACCGGGCGGGCCACTTCCTGCGCCACCCGCTCCAGGATGGCCTCGAGCGCGGCGACGCTGCCGACATGGTGCAGGATCAGCACGAACTCGTCGCCGCCGTAGCGGGCCACGGTATCGTGGGCGCGCAGCGCCGCGTTGAGCCGCCCGGCGATCGCCATCAGGAGACGATCTCCGGCGGCGTGCCCCAGGCTGTCGTTGATCACCTTGAAGTTGTCGAGATCGACGAAGGCGAGCGCGACCTCTCCGCCCTCGCGCCGGGCGTGGGCGAGGGCCCGCGCAAGCCGCTCGCCCAGGGCGTTGCGGTTGGGCAGGCCGGTGAGCAGGTCGTGACTCGCCTGGTACTCGAGCCGCTCCCGATAGCGGCGCCGCTCGCTGATGTCCTCGACCGTGCCCTGGTAGTAGAGCAGCGCGCCGTCGGGCGCCCGCACCGCGTGGGCGGTCTCGGCGATCCAAAGGGTGGAGCCGTCGCGGCGATAGACCTCCGACTCGAAATGGCTCACCTGCTCGTGCTCGCGGATCAGGCGCTCGAACTCCTGGCGCCGGCCGGGCTGCACGTAGAGCCGGTTGCCGATGTCGCGCAGGTCGGCGATCAGCGCCTCGGGGGACGGGTAGCCGTACATGCCGGCGAGCGCCGCGTTGACGGCCAGGTAATGCCCCTCCGGCGTGCTCTGGAAGATGCCCGTGGCGGAGTTCTCGAAGAGCCCCCGGTAGCGCGCCTCGGCCTCGGCCAGCCGGCGCAGCGCGGCGACCCGGTCGGTGATGTCCTCGATGAAGCCTTCGAGCACCTGCTCGCCGAACTCGTCGCGCACCGCCGTGCCACGCTCGAGCACCCACTTCTCGATGCCGTCGCGGCACACGATGCGGTATTCCACCTGATAGCGGGTACCGGCCGCCAGCGCCGCCATGATCCCGTCGCGCACCCGCTGCCGATCGGCCGGCAGGGTAAGCCGCTGCAGCGACGCGTTGCGGCTGCCGACGAAGTCCTCGGGCCCGTAGCCGGTGAGCCGCCGGCAGCCCTCGCTCACGAACAGCATGGTCCAGTCGGCGTCGATCGCGCAGCGGAAGACCGCGCCGTCGAGGTTGTCGATGAGCACGGCGAGCACCCGCCGGCTGTCGATGCGCGGACCCTGGCGGAAGGACCTGGCCGGGACGCGTCGGACAAAGGGCAATCCCTCGCGACCATTCATGGCCGCCCCTCCCCGGTCGTGTCGCCCTGCCTCGCCGCCATGCGCAGCGCCGTCGCCACGGCATGCTTCTCGGCCTCCAGCCAGGCGAACACCGCCTCCATCGCCCGAGTGGCCAGCGCGAAGTACTCCCCCGCCGGCAGGTCGACGTCGCGGGTCGCCAGCAACCGCCCGCGGATCGCCTCGAGGTAGTCGCGCACCGCGCGCCGCGCCTCGGCCGCCACGGCGCCACCGCCTTCCGCTGCAGTATCGGCCGCCTGGCCGAGCAGCGTCTCCGAGCGCGAGGCGAGGAAGGCGAGCCGCACCCGGGCCACCGGCGGGCAGTAGCGCTTGACCGCCACCGCACTGCCCAGCGCCCGCGCCTGGCCCAGGCATTCGGCGAGCACCGGCAGGCGATGGGCGAAGTTGCGCGCCGCGGCGGCCGGCACCACGCCCGCGAAAGGCTGCTCGATACGCGCCTCGCCGGTGGCGGCGAGCCAGTCCAGGAGTCTTCCCACGATGCGGCAATGGGTCTGGAAGCTCTGCTCGGGCGTGCAGTCCGCCAGCCGGGACACCAGTTCGTCCCAGCGGTGGCGCAAGAGGCGCACGTCGTGGCTGACGAAGCAGGGATGGTCCTCGGCCTCCTCGTCCGGCATGCCCTCGAGGATCAGAGAGAACAGCCGGCTCACCGCCGCCTGCTTTTCCGGCAGGCGCGCGGCGAAGCTCGCGTCGCCCGCCAGCCATGCGCCGCACATGCCGCGGTGCTGCTGGACCTGGGCGATCAACTCCACCAGTTGCGAGGCACGCACCAGCGCCGGGCCGGCCCGGCGCGGCCGGGCGTGGCGCCGGAACCGGCGCAGGCCCCATCCCGCGGTCGCCAGCAGGACGCCGCCCCCCAGGGCGGCCGACAGGGTCATCATGGCCGTCATGCCTGCCTCACTCGCAGCGGAAGTGGCGCACGCGCTCTTCGAGGCGGGCCACGAGCTGTTCCAGGTAGCGGGCCATCTCGCTGTTCTCCGCCACGCGCCGCGCATTGTCGTCGGCGAGCCGCGCCACCCGCTCGATGTCCACCGCGATGCGCTCGCCGGCGACGCTCTGCTCGGCGCTGGCGGCGGCGATCTCCTGCATGTGCTGCAGGGTGCGTTGCGCGGCCTGCTCGATCGAAGCCAGCGCCGCCGCGGCCTCGCCGGCGCGCGCCGCACTCTCGCGCGCCTTGCCGTCGGCCGCGCCCACTGCCGCGGTGAGGGCCGCCACGTCCCCCTGCACGCCGGCGACGAGAGCCGCGATGTCGCGCGTCGCGCCGGTGGTGCGCTCGGAGAGCTGGCGGACCTCGTCGGCCACCACCGCGAAGCCGCGCCCCGCCTCGCCCGCGCGGGCCGCCTCGATGGCGGCGTTGAGGGCGAGGAGGTTGGTGCGCGCGGCCACCTCGGCGATGGTGCCGACGATGCCGTCGATGCGCCGCGAGCGCTCGGCGAGGGCGCCGGCGGTGTCGGCGGCGCCGCTCACCTCGCGGGCCAGCGCCTGCATCGCGTCCGCCACCTCGCTCACCCGGCCGCTGCCCTGGCGCGCTTCGTCAACCGCCTCGCCCGCCGCGCCGGCCGCCTCCGCGGCGGCGTCGCGGGTGCTGGCGAGGCTGGTGATGAGCTCTTCCAGGGTGGCGGCCGAGGAGACGGTGACGTCGCGCTGGGTATGGACGCCCTGCTCGCCCGCCACCGCGTTCGCCGAGGCCTCGTGGGAGACGCTCTTCAGCTCGTCGCTCGCGCGGCCGAGCTCGATGAGCACCGCCGCGAGCGCACGGGTGCCGCCGTTCAGGCGCTCGACGACGGGGGTGAAGGCGTCATCGGCGACCGTGGGCAGCCGCAGGTCGAGGCGGCCCGCCGCGAGCTGGGTGGCGAAGCCCTCCAGCTCGGCGAGCCGCCGTGCCAGCGCGCGCCCCCCCGCCAGCGCCACGCCCGCCGCGAGCACTGCCACTGTGAGCGCCGCGCCGCGCAGCGCCCAGCCGTCGACGAGCGCCGCTGCCGCGAAACCGGCCCCGGCGCACAGCCACGCCGGGGCGATCGCGTGCAGCACGGATCTTCTACACCGGGGCGCCGCCGGCGCGGCCGGCTCCCCGACTCTCTCTGTCAAGGCATGCATGGTGATCCGCTCTTGTTGTTGTTCTTCTTTCCGTGCGACTGCTTCCGGCGCGCGAGCGCCCGGTCAGTGGTGGCCGCACTCTTCCAGGAAGCTCAGGAGCTCCTCGCGCAGCCGGTAGTAGTCCGGGTGCTCGAGCAGCATCTTGCGGGTGCGCGGGCGCGGCAGGTCGATCTCGAGGATCTTGCCCACCTTGGCGCGCGGCCCGTTGGTCATCATCACCACCCGATCGGCGAGCAGGATCGCCTCGTCCACGTCGTGGGTGACCATCATGGCGGTGAGCTGGGTGCGGCTCCAGACCTCCATCAGCACCTCCTGCAGATCCCAGCGGGTGAGCGAGTCGAGCATCCCGAAGGGCTCGTCCAGCAGCAGCAGCTTGGGCGACAAGGCGAAGGCGCGGGCGATGCCCACCCGCTGCTTCATTCCGTTGGAAAGCTCGGCGGCCTTCTTGCGGGCGGCGTCGGCGAGCCCGACCCGGGCGAGGTAGTGGGCCACGATGTCGGCCCGCTCGGCCCGGGTGGCGTGGGGATAGACCTGCTCCACGCCCAGCGCGACGTTCTCCTCGGCGGTCAGCCAGGGCACCAGGCTGGGCGCCTGGAACACGATGCCGCGATCGGGACCGGCGTTGGCCACCTCGCGCCCGTCGAGCACCACCACGCCCTCGCTGATCTCGTTCAGGCCCGCCACCATCGAAAGCACGGTGGACTTGCCGCAGCCGGAGTGGCCGATCACCGAGATGAACTCGCCCTTGCGGATCTTGAGGTCGAACTCCTCCACCACCGTGACCGGGCCCTTCTTGGTCGGGTAGATCTTGGAGACCTTGGAAAACTCCACATAGCGCTCGGCGTTGGGCACCGCCTTCTCGGGCGCCGCCCCGGCCAGCTTCGCCTGGTGCTCGCGACTGGTGTTGGGCAGCACGGTGGGCAGGCTGATGACCTTGCCGCCCGCTTCGGCCGCCTGGGCCGAGCCCACCTGCATCAGGTACTGGGTGACCTCCTTGCGGATGCGCTTGAACTCGGGCGAGTGGTTCATCGCCGTGCGGTCGCGCGGACGCGGCAGGGAGACCTCGAACTGCGGGCCGAAGGTGGCGCCGGGGCCGGGGTTCAGCGGGACGATGCGGTCGGCCATGATGATGCCCTCGTCCACATCGTTGGTGATGAGGACGACCGTCTTCTTCTCCTGCTCCCAGATGCGCAGGATCTCGTCCTGCAGGTTGCTGCGGGTGAGCGCATCCAGCGCCGACAGCGGCTCGTCGAGCAGCAGGATGTCCGGGCTGCCGGCGAGCGCGCGGGCCACCGACACCCGCTGGCGCATGCCGCCGGAGAGCTCGGCCGGGCGCTTCTCCATGGCGGGGGTGAGGTTCACCATCTCCACGTACTTCGCCACCCGCGCCTCGCGCTCCGCCTTGGGGGCATCCTTGAAGATCTGGTCCACCGCCAGCGCCACGTTCTGGCGCACCGTCATCCACGGCATCAGCGAGTAGCTCTGGAAGACCACGCCGCGGTCGGGCCCCGGCCCGACCACCGGCTCGCCCTTGAGCAGCACCTCGCCCGCATCCGGCGCGATGAGACCGGCCATGAGCGAGATCAGGGTGGTCTTGCCGCTGCCCGAGAAGCCCACGATGGCGACGAACTCGCCCTCGCGGATGTCCAGGTCGATGTCCCGCAGCACCTGGGTGACGCGGCTGCCGCTGCCGTAGGACTTGGCGACGCCGCGCAGGGACAGGACCGCCTCGCCCTGTGCCGCCGCGGGCGCGGGTACGGACGCGGCGGCGGCCGGCGCCACCAGGTACTCCGCCGGCTCGACGAATTTCAGTTGCGTGCTTGCCATGATCGCTCTCCCGGGTCAGTGGGCGGTGTCGCCGAAGCTCACCAGCTGCTGCAGCGTGTTCATGATGCGGTCGAGGAGGAAGCCGACGAAGCCGATGGTGAACACCGCCACCATGATCCGGCCCAGCGAGTGGGAGCTGCCGTTCTGGAACTCGTCCCACACGAACTTCCCGAGGCCCGGGTTCTGCGCCAGCATCTCGGCCGCGATCAGCACCATCCAGCCCACCCCGAGGGACAGGCGCAGGCCGGTGAAGATGAGTTTCAAGGACGAGGGCAGCACGATCTTGGTGACCTTGGTGTACCAGGACAGGCGCAGCACCTTGGAGACGTTGATGAGGTCCTTGTCGATGGAGGCGACGCCCAGGGCGGTGTTGATCAGCGTGGGCCACAGGGAGCACAGGGTCACGGTGATCGCCGAGGTGATGAAGGACTTCTCGAACATCGGGTCGGCGCTCACGTAGACCGCGCTCACCACCAGGGTCACGATCGGCAGCCAGGCGAGCGGCGAGACCGGGCGGAAGACCTGGATCAACGGATTCAACGCGATCTGGAAGGTGCGCGACAGCCCGCACAGGATGCCCAGCGGCACCGCCACCAGGGTGCCGATGGCGAAGCCGGTGAACACCGTGTACAGGCTGGTCACGATCTGGTCGAAGTAGGTGGGCTTGCCGGTCCAGGGGCGGATCGTCACCTGCGCGGCGGGATCCTCGGCCAGGCGCTCGGCGTTGCGCGCCTCCTGGCGGGCGTAGAAGGCGGCCTCCTTCTCCCGCTCGGCGTGGTGCTCCTCGACGAGGCCCTGCGCCTCTTCGAGCACCTGCGCCGGGCCGGGGATGGCGCCCAGGCTCGTCTGCACGCCCGAGGCGAGCGCGTTCCACAGGAGCAGGAAGAGCGCCATGGCGAGGATGGGCACCCCGATCTGCACCAGGATCTCGCGCAGTTGCTGGCGCGGGTCCTCGCCGGCGGCGAGCCGCAGGAAGGGGACGAACCAGGTGAAGCCGGTCTTGTTGAAGAAGTTTGCCGTCGTGTTGAGCATGGCAATGGTCCTGTCTGTCGATTCCTTGGGACGCAGGCGGGCCCGGCCACTGCGGCCGTGCGACGCGCGACGCGCGCCGGCCCGCCGGCCGCGTTACTTCACCGTGTCCTTGCCCTTCAAGCCGATCTTGAAGCTGTCGATGTAGGCGTTGGGCTTGCTGCCGTCATAGACGACGCCGTCGATGAAGTCCTTCTGCGGCGGCTTGAAGCCGGTCTCCTTGTCGAAGTCGGGGAAGTCGGAAGCCTTCATCTTGCCCTCGGCGATCAGCTCCTTCGCCGCGGCGGCGTAGACGTCCGGGCGATAGACCTTCTTCGCGATCTCCATGTACCAGGCGTCGGGCTTGTACTCGGCGATCTGGCCCCAGCGGCGCATCTGGGTGAGATACCAGATGGCGTCCGAGTAGTAGGGATACGTCGCGTTGTAGCGGAAGAAGACGTTGAAGTCGGGCACCTGGCGCACGTCGCCCTTCTCGTACTCGAAGGTCCCGGTCATGCTGTTGGCGATGACCTTGTAGTCGGCGCCGACGTAGTTGGAGGCCGAGATCATCTTGGCCGCCTCCTTGCGGTTCTTGTTGTTCTCCGCGTCCAGCCAGTAGCCCGCGCGGATCAGCGCCTTGACCACCGCCTTGTGGGTGTTCGGGTGCTTGTCGTGCCAGGCCTTGGTCACGCCGAACACCTTCTCCGGGTTGTTCTTCTGGATCTCGTAGTCGGTGATGACCGGCGCGCCGATGCCCTTGAACACCGCCTGCTGGTTCCACGGCTCGCCCACGCAGTAGCCGTCGATGGTGCCGGCTTCCATGGTGGCGGGCATCTGCGGCGGCGGCGTCACGGAGAGCAGCACGTCGGCGCCGATGGTGCCGGCCGTGTCGCCCTTGGCCGGGGCGTAGTAGCCCGGGTTCAGCCCGCCCGAGGCGAGCCAGTAGCGCAGCTCGTAGTTGTGGGTGGACACCGGGAAGACCATGCCCATCTTGAAGGGCTTGCCTTCCTTCTTGTACTCGTCGACCACCGCCTTGAGATATTCGGCCTTGACCGGGTGCAGCGGCTTGCCGTCGTCGTCCTTGGGGAGCTTGGTCTTGAGGCGCTCCATCACCGCGTTGGAGACGGTGATGCCGTTGCCGTTGAGGTCCATGCTGAAGGCGGTGATGACGTCCGCCTTGGTACCGTAGCCGATGGTCGCGCCGATCGGCTGGCCGGCGAGCATGTGCGCGCCGTCGAGCTCGCCGGATATGACCCGGTCGAGCAGCACCTTCCAGTTCGCCTGCGCCTCGAGGGTGACGTACAGCCCCTCGTCCTCGAAGTAGCCCTTCTCGTAGGCCACCGCCAGGGGCACCATGTCGGTGAGCTTGATGAAGCCGAACTTGAGGTCGGGCTTCTCGATCTCGCCCTTGGCGAATGCGGGCATCGCGATCGCGCCGGCCGCCACGGCGACCGATGCCAGGGTGACCCGCACGTGCTTGCCGGCGACGCGCGTCCAGGTATTCCTCATTGAATCCCGTTTCATGGACCTTGCTCCTCAGTGATGAATGCTTCATGGGTGCGGGGCCAAAAAAAAGCGCCCACGAACCAGCCTTCGGGCTGCTGATTCGTGGACGCCTTTGTCCGCCGCGGTCCGCCTTTGGACCCCATCGTTCGTTCCCACCTGCGCCCCCTTCCTGCGGGAGCCGCCACACCGGCTGTGCTCATCGTTGAGCGAGGTCGGTGCGCGTGGGCCTCGAGACTCCTAAAGCAACGGTCGTGCCATGAAAACAAGTGACTGAAAAGTCTGAGATTTGCTCACGCATGGAGAGTCGTCGGCGGCCTCATCAGGGCGCGCGCGCACCAGCAGGGGCCATGGCGCACGACTGCCGCACGTAAATGGTGCGGCGCAGGATGAAGATTGCGAGGGAAAGGGAGAGGCCGGCGGGCGCTCGCCACCGCTCCCGGATTCCGCTGGGGCACCATCCGGGCTACAGGAGCAGCGCTCGCCGGGAGATGTGGAAAAAAAGACCGGGGACAGATCACGTTTTCATGCCGAGAAAACTTGATCTGTCCCCGGTTTCCTGATCTGTCCCCGGTTTCCCGTCCCCGGTTTCCCTGCCCCCGGTTTCCACAGGGAGCCGGCAGTCGTGCTAGGCCGCAGCGCGCACCGCCGGCCCCGCCGCCACCAGCCGGCGCAGCTCCGGCAGGCAGGAGCCGCAGGAGGTGCCGCACTTCAGGCTTGCCTGCAGGGACTCGAGGTCGGCGCCCCCGGCGATCGCGTCGCGGATCTCGGTCTCGCCGACACCGAAGCAGTTGCACACCGTGCGGCCGGCCGCGGGCACGGCGGCCGGGGGACGGGCGATGGGCGCGAACAGCCATGGCCGCAGCGGATCGGCGGCCTGGTCGGCGACGATCGCCTCCACCAGCCAGTCGAAGCCGGCGGTCTCGTTGATGAGGCGGATCGCCTGCAGCCGCCCGCCATGGATGCGGGCCCGCTTGTCGATGCCGCGGGCGCGGTCGCGGAAGGCGAGGCTGTCCTCACCGTCGCAGCCGAAGAGGGCGTCGAGCCGGGCCAGCGCCTCGATCGCCACCGGCGCGTCGTGGGCGATGCGCAACACCACCACCGGCCGCTCGCGGCCGGTCAGCGTGAGCGAGGCATGCCCGAAGCGGGCGAGCCAGGGCCGCAGCGCGGCCATCAGCGCGGTGGCGCCCGGCGCATCGCCGGCGGCCGCCGCCCAGGCGCCTTCCCAGTGCACCGGAAAGGTCTCCACCGACACGGCGGCCTGCTTGAGCGCGGGCTGGCGCGAAACGGGGTCGGTGACCGGCGAGGTCATGGCGTTGGCGCCGGGCTGGGCGAGCTGGGCGCTGCCCCAGTGCATCGGCAGCCAGGCCTGGCCCGGGGCCGTCGCCGGATCGGCGGCCACCGGCAACACCACCGAGCCGCGCCGGCCGGCGACGCGCACGAGTTGCCCCTCGCGCCAGCCGCGGCGGGCGAGATCGGCGGGATTGAGCCCGATCTCCGCCCGCGGCGCATGCCCCCACAGGGAGGCGACCCTGCCGGTGCGGCTCATGCCGTGCCAGTGGTCGCGCAGCCGGCCCGTGTTGAGGATGAAGGGGTGGCGCGCGTCGGTGGGCTCCGGGGTGAGCGCGTGGCGCACCGGCGCCCCGTTCGGATTGAAGCGCGCCCGCCCGTCCGCGGTGGGGAAGCGCCCGTCTTCATAAAGGCGCGGCCGCCCTGCCGTCGCGCCCGCCGGATAAGGCCACTGCTGCGGCCCCGCCGCCTCCAGCAGCGTGTACGAAAGCCCGCTCATGTCGCAATCGCGTCCGGCGGTGAGGGCCACGTGCTCGGCGAACACCGCGGCCTCGTCGGCGAACGCGAAGCGCGCCACGTCGGCCTCGCGGCCCAGGCGGCGCGCCAGGCGCCGCGCGAAGTCGGCGGTGATCGCCCAGTCGGAGCGCGCCTCGCCCGGCGCAGCCACCGCGGGCCGCACCCGGGAGACGCGCCGCTCCGAGTTGGTGACGGTCCCCGACTTCTCGCCCCAGCCGGCGGCGGGCAGGAGCAGGTCGGCGAACTCGGCGGTGTCCGTGTCCCCGAAGGCTTCCTGCAGCACCACGAACTCGCAGGCTTCCAGCGCGGCGCGCACCTGGGCCTGGTCCGGGAGCGACTGGGCGGGGTTGGTACAGGCGATCCACAGGGCCTTCACCCGCCCCTCGGCGATCGCCTCGAAGAGCGGGATCGCGGTCAGCCCGGGGCGCTCGGGCAGCGCCGGCACGCCCCACAGGCGGGCGAGCTCGTCCCGGTCGGCGGCGTTCGCCGGATCGCGGTGGCCGGGCAGGATGTTGGCCATGGTGCCCGTCTCGCGCCCGCCCATGGCGTTGGGCTGGCCGGTGAGCGAGAACGGGCCGGCGCCCGGGCGTCCGATCTGGCCGGTAGCCAGATGCAGGTGGATGAGCGCCGCGTTGTTGGCGGTGCCGTGGTGGGACTGGTTCAGGCCCTGGCACCACATGGAGAGCGCCGCGCGGGCGTTGCCGAAGCGACGCGCCGCGGCGACGATGTCCTCCGCCGCCACGCCGCAGGCGGCTGCCACCGCCCCCGGCGAGCAGTCGCGCACCGCCGTGCGCAGCTCGGCGAAGCCGGTGGTGTGGCGCTCGATGAAGTCGCGGTCGATGAGGTCTTCCCACACCAGCACGTGCAGCATGGCGTTGTAGAGCAGCACGTCGCTGCCCGGCGCGATCGCCAGGTGCAGGTCGGCGAACTCGGCCGTCTCGGTGCGGCGCGGATCGACCACCGTGATGAAGAGCTCGGGATTGGCGGCCTTGGCGTCCTCGATGCGGCGGAACACGATGGGGTGCGCCCAGGCGGTGTTGGAGCCGGCGATCAGCAGGTGGTCCGCGGCGGCGATGTCCTCGTAGCAGTTGGGCACGCTGTCGGCGCCCAGGGTGGACTTGTAGCCGGCCACCGCGCTCGACATGCACAGGCGCGAGTTGGAGTCGATGTTGTTGGTGCCGACCAGGGTGCGTGCGAGCTTGTTGAAGACGTAGTAGTCCTCGGTGAGCAGCTGCCCCGAGACGTAGAACGCGACCGCGTCCGGCCCGTGGCGCTCGATGATCTGAGCGAAGCGATCCGCGGCGGTATCGAGCGCCCGATCCCAGCCCACCCGCCGGCGCGCCTCGCCGCGGTGCTCGCGCAGCATGGGGTGCAGCGCCCGGCCGCCGGCGGCGGTGGTGAGATGCAGGTTCGAGCCCTTGCTGCACAACCGGCCGTAGTTGGCCGGATGGGCCGGGTCGCCCCGCACGCCGGTGATGCGGCCGTCACGCTGCTCGATGATCACGCCGCAACCGGTACCGCAGTAGCAGCACACGGAGCGGGTCTCCGCTGTCCTCAGCTCGGGTGAATGCATGCCCTTCTCCACTCGTGTTCGACTCGACCGCCCGCCCGCCGGGCCGGCGGGCGTCGATTCCCTCTGACTGTCTCCTCGGACGCCTTCCGCCGCCCCGCGCGGGCATTCGTTGTCCCGCGCGGGGCGCGGCGGCGCATCGCGGACGGTCCGCATACGGAAGCCGCCCGTCCCCTCCTCCACTACCCTTTCATGTTCAGGCCGCCCGCATCTCGGCCTCGGCCCACTGCAGGCTTTCCGGGCGGGCGAAAGCGGCCACCTCGCCCACCACGATGAGCGCGGGCGCGGCGAGATCCGACGCCGCCACCCGCGCGGGAAGTTCGGCGAGGCAGGCCACCACGTGGCGCTGGCCCGCGGTGGTGCCGGCCGCGATCGCTGCCGCGGGCGTCGTCGGATCCATGCCGGCCGCGATGAGCCGGGCAGCGATGTTGAGCAGCCGCCCCAGCCCCATGTAGATCACCAGCGTGGTGCCGGTGCGCGCGAGCGCCGCCCAGTCCGGCTCGCCGCCGTGTTCGCTGCCATGGCCGGTAACCAGGGTCACCCCGTGGCAATGGCCGCGATGGGTGACCGGGATGCCCACGGCGGCCGGCACCGCGATGCCGGCAGTGAGACCCGGCACCACCTCGGTGTCGACGCCGGCCGCCGCGAGCGCCGCCACTTCCTCGCCGCCGCGCCCGAAGACGAATGAATCGCCCCCCTTGAGCCGCACCACCACCTTGCCGTGCCGGGCGTAGCGCACCATCAGCCGGCAGATGAAGGACTGGGGCGTGGACGGACGCCCGCCGCGCTTGCCCACCCGCAGGATGCGCGCCCCGGGACGCACGTGGGCGAGGACCGCCGCGGAGACCAGGTCGTCGGCCAGCACGACCTCCGCCTCCTCGGCCAGGATGCGCGCCGCGCGCAGGGTGAGAAGGTCGGCCGCGCCGGGTCCGGCACCGATCAGATAAACCTTGGACATGTCCTCGCTCTCCGGTATTGGTTGCGTTGCGCGTCGTTCAGCATTTCGACGCGTTCTGGGAGCCCGAAAACGGCAAACGGCGCCGCATTCCTCTCCCTGCAGTCTTCACAGGGTGAGAAATGGACGCCGTTGTCCACCTTCTCGCGCATGCACCGGAACGTCCCGGTGCGGCTTTCGAGGACGGGATAGCAGGAGGCGTGCCAATAGGCGGCAGCGGCTGAAAAACCGCGTGCTTACGGGGATCCGGCTCGAAGGTGGATCAAGCGGAGGGGAATGGGGCGCGCACTCTTGCAGTGCAGCAACGCAGAGGGCCGCACTCCGGGGGTGCAGGGATCGGGGAGAAACGGGGTCGAAGCCGAGACCCCAGCGGTGGGTAGCCCGGATGGAGCGCCGGCGGAATCCGGGACAGGCGGCGCGTCGGCCGACTCCGATCCCGGATTCCGTTGCACGCCATCCGGGCTAGGAAGCCTGCCGTGAGCGCCGCAGCCAGGGAAGGCGCCTCAGCGCGGACCGCGCTCCTCGCCCCCGGGACGGCCCGCGGGCAGGAAATCGGCGAGGGCGAGGGTCGCCTCGGCCACGTCCACCAGCCGCTTCTTCTGGTCCATCGCGGTCTGGCGCAGCAGCCGATAGGCCTGGTCCTCGGTGAGGCCGCGGTGCGCCATCAGCAGCCCCTTGGCTCGCTCGATCACCTTGCGCTCGTGCAGCGCCGCGCGGGCGGTATTGAGCTCGTCGCTCATGGTCTGCAGGCGTCTCGCCTGGGCGTGCACCAGATCCAGGATGGAGCGGCTCAGGCGCGGGCTGAGCCCGTCCGAGTCGAGCACGGGCGCGGCACGCCCGGCCCCGTCGGACGCCAGCGCCTTGCCGTCCTCGCCGAGGAAGACCGCCACCGGCGTCGCGGCGCGCGGCGCCATGTGCTCGAGCGAGTCGTAGAACTTGTGCTGGTCCTGAAGATCGGCACGGGCCTCGTCGACCTTGCCGCGGCACAGCTCGAGGAGGGCCGAGGCGAGCATGTCCTCGATGCCCTTCATGGCGTCGATGCGTCGGGTCGCGCATTCGAACCACTGGTCGCTGGTATCGGCCTTGAGCGCCGCGCCGGCCACGGCGGTGCATGCGATGCGGCGGAAGCGCTCGACCTCGGCCACCTCGGGCGCCCCGGAGGCGGCGCGCCAGGCCGCCAGCGCCGGCTCGTCGGCGAACTCGGTGAAGATCTGGAAGCAGCGCTCCTGCGCCTCGACCAGATGCAGCAGGCGTTGCTGGCGGGCGGCGTCGAAGCGCCCGCCGGCGAAGCCGGCCGCGGCCACCGCACGCTCCTGGCCGGCGAGCTCCTTGCCCTGGATGAAGTTGAACATCGCCACGAGGGCGCGCGAGATCACCGGGTCGGCCGCCGTGTCGGCGGCCTCGAAGACCACCGAAAGCAGCCCGCCTATGAGCTCGGTGTAGGCACCGAACGCCTCCTCGGGCGCGATCGAGAGGCCCTCGATGCGCCCGCGCAGCCCGGGCAGGGTGTCGAGGGCGTGCAGCACGTAGGCGATGCGGCTGAAGAGCCGCGCGCCGTCCGACAGGCGCCCCGAGTCGTCGAGGCGCTCGAAGGCGGCGCGCACCGCCGCCTCGATCGCCTCGCTGTCGGCCACGCGCTGCTGGCGCTGCGGACCGAAGCGTGCCCCGCGCGAAGCGAGATAGACGTTCGAGGAGCCCCGTTCCTTCTGCAGGGCATGCACGAATTGGCTGATGCCCCCCACCAGCTCGCCCGTCACCGCGAGCTGCTCCAGACCCTGAATCTCGCAGCGCTTGGCGGCGATCAGGAAATCCAACGCACTCTTCATGATTCCTCCCCGGCGCATCGCCCCCGGCACGCCGCGCCCGACCAGCCCCGATTACCCTCGACTGCCCCGCTGCCGCCGCGCCTCGAACAGGCAGATGCCGCTCGCCACCGAGACGTTCAGGCTCTCCACGCTGCCCAGCATGGGAATGCGGGCGAGCTCGTCGCAGGTCTCCCGCGTGAGCCGACGCAGCCCCTCGCCCTCGGCCCCGAGCACCCAGGCCACGGGGCCGGACTGGTCGATGTCGTAGAGCGACTTCTCCGCCTCGCCGGCCGCACCGATGACCCACACGCCCGCCTCCTGCATCTCCCGCAAGGCGCGCGCCAGATTGGTGACCGTGACGTAGGGTACGGAATCGGCGGCGCCGCTGGCAACCTTCACCGCCGTGGCGTTGAGCCCGACCGCGCGGTCCTTGGGCGCGATCACCGCGTGCGCCCCGGCCGCGTCGGCAACCCGCAGGCATGCCCCGAGGTTGTGCGGATCCTGCACGCCGTCGAGCACCAGCAGCAGGGCGTTCTCCTCCAGCCCCTCGAGCACGTCCGCGAGCTTGAGCTCGCGGCGGCGGGCGTCCACCCGCGCGATCACGCCCTGGTGGCGGCGCGTGCCCACCATGCCGTCGAGCCGCTCGGGCTCGGTCTGGAGCACCCGCACGCCGTTCGTCTCCGCGAGGCGCAGCACGTCCCTGGCGCGCACGTCCTGGCGCTGGGAAGAGAGATAGAGCTCGAACACGCCCTCGGGGTCGCGCCTGAGCTTGCCCAGCACGGCATGGAAGCCGTAGATGAGACGGCTGTCGGCGCGGCCTTCGGCGGCCGGCGCAGCCTCGCCCGTGCGGGGCGAACGGGAACGGTGGGAGGGCTTGTCAGCCACGTTGCTTGCCTTTCTTCTTCGGGGTTTCGGGTTCGTTCGTCGGGGAAGCGCCGGCGGCCTTCCCGCGCTTGCGTCCGGCCGCGGCCTCGGCGGGCTTCGCGGCAACTTCCTTCTTCGTGGGCTTCTCGGTCTTTTCCGTCTTTCCGGTCTTTCCCTTTGCCGCCTTCGCGGCTTTCTCCGCCTTCCGGGCCTTCGCGGGTTTCTCGGGCTTCGATGTCCTTTCGGCCTGCTCCGTCTTGCCGGCCGCCTCGGCCTCGATGCCGGGCTGCACCAGGCCGAACTCGCGCGCTTCGACCGCCGTGGCGGCGACCTCGCGGGCGGCACGCCGCCTCGGGCGACGCTCCTCGGCCGGCGCCGCAGCCTGCGCCGCCGCCCGGTCCTTCTCCGTCTTGCCCACGCGCTCGGTAACCCGGACCGGGCCCTCGATCAGACGGAAATCGATCTTGGTGGTCTCCAGATCGACCCGCACCACCTGCACCCGCACCCGGTCGGCGAGCCGGTAGCGGACGCCGGTGCGCTCGCCGGCGAGCTCGTGGCGCGCCTCGTCGTAGTTGAAGTAGTCGCTGCCCAGGTCCGAGATGTGTACCAGCCCTTCGATGAAGACGTCGTCCAGGGCGACGAAGAGGCCGAAGGGTACCACCGCCGAGACGCTCCCGGAAAACTCCTCGCCCACCTTGTCCTGCATGAAGTAGCACTTGAGCCAGGCCACCACGTCGCGGGTGGCCTCGTCGGCGCGCCGCTCGGTGGCCGAGCAGTGCAGGCCGATGGCGTCCCAGTCGCCCGCCTCGTAGCGCCGCCCCTCCAGCGCGGCCTTGATCGCGCGGTGCACCAGCAGGTCGGGATAGCGCCGGATCGGCGAGGTGAAGTGGGTGTAGGCCTCGTAGGCAAGGCCGAAATGGCCGACGTTGTCGGGGCTGTAGATCGCCTGGCGCAGCGAGCGCAGCATCACCGTCTGGAGGAGCTGGGCATCGGGACGTTCCTTGGCCTTGTCCAGGAGCCGCGCGTAGTCCACCGCACGCGGCTCGTCGCCGCCGCCCAGCGTGAGCCCGAACTCGGCGAGGAAACCCCGCAGCTTCTCGAGCTTCTCGGGCGTGGGCCCTTCATGCACCCGGTAGAGGGCCGGCTCCTCGCGCGCCTGCAGGAACTCCGAGGCGCACACGTTGGCGGCCAGCATGCACTCCTCGATGAGGCGGTGGGCGTCGTTCCGGACCTCCGGCACGATGCGCGCGATCTTGCCCTGCTCGTCGAAGATCATGCGCGTCTCGGTGGTCTCGAAGTCGATCGCGCCGCGCTTGGCGCGCGCCTTGAGCAGCACCCGGAAGAGCTTGTCCAGGTTCTCCAGGTGGGGCAGCAGCTCGCCGAGCTCCGCCCGCACGGCCGGGTCCTTGTCGTAGAGCGCGGCCGCGACCTGGTTGTAGGTGAGCCGCGCGTGGGAGAACATCACCGCCGGATAGAAGCGGTAGCCCTTGATGGCGCCGGCGGTGGAAATCGACATGTCGCACACCATGCACAGGCGCTCGACCTGGGGATTCAGGGAGCACAGGCCGTTGGAGAGCTTCTCCGGCAGCATGGGGATCACCCGGCGCGGGAAGTACACCGAGTTGCCGCGCGCCTGCGCGTCGGCGTCGAGCCCGCTTCCGGCCTCCACGTAGTGCGACACGTCGGCGATCGCCACCACCAGGCGGTAGCCGCGCCCCTGGCGTTCGCAGTAGACCGCGTCGTCGAAATCCTTTGCGGTCTCGCCGTCGATGGTCACCAGCGGCAGCTTGGTGATGTCTTCGCGCCCGGCCCAGTCCTTCTTGCGCACCTTGGCGGGCAGCCTGCGCGTCTCGGCCTTCGCCTCGGCGGAGAACTCGAAGGGCAGATCGTGCTTGCGCAGCGCGATCTCGATCTCCATGCCGGGATCCGCGTAGTTGCCCAGCACCTCCACCACCCGCCCGATGGGCTGGGCGTACTTGGTGGGCTGCTCGACGAGCTCCACGGTCACCACCTGGCCCGGCACCACCTTCTTGCCCCCCGGAGCCACCAGGATGTCCTGGGCGATGCGCCGATCCTCGGGCACCACCAGCATCACCCCGTGCTCGTTGAGCACGCGCCCGACCACGCGCTTGTTGGCGCGCTCGAGCACCTCGACCAGTTTGCCCTCGGGGCGCCCGCGCCGGTCGGTGCCGACGATGCGCACGATGACGCGGTCGCCGTGCAGCACCTCGCGCATCTCCTTGGGTCCGAGGAAAACGTCGGGCTGACGGTCGTCGCGGATGAGGAAGCCGAAGCCGTCGGCGTGTCCGGACACGCGGCCGCGGATGAGATGGGCCTTGTCCGGCAGCAGGTAGGCGTCGCGGCGGTTGCGCAGGACCTGGCCGTCGCGCTGCATCGCGCGCAGGCGCCGCTCGAAGAGCTGGGTTTCGTCCTCGCGCACGTCGAGCGCGGCGCAAAGCTCGTGGAAGGCCATCGGCACTCCGCGGTCGGCCAGGGTCTGCTCGATGTACTCGCGGCTGGGGAGCGGGTGATCGTATTGCGCCGCCTCGCGCTCGAAGAACGGATCGGCGCGGCGGACGTCGCTGATCTCGGGGCCTGCGGCGCGCTCTGCGCCGGTTTCGGATGTTTTTTTTCTGCTCATTGACTTTCTCGTTTTGATGCTTATAATGCGCGGCTCTTGCCCAGATGGCGGAATTGGTAGACGCACTAGTTTCAGGTACTAGCGCCGCGAGGCGTGGAGGTTCGAGTCCTCTTCTGGGCACCAGTTCTACAGGAAAGCCGACCGAGTGTCGGCTTTTTTGTTGCCTTTCTCATACCCGCACGCTCGGGGCTTTCCGCCCGTTCCCATTGCGGACTCTCTCCCAGGCAGTACGGGATCGCACTGCAGGGCTTCCGCCCCGATCGACGAATCGCTATAATCGCCGCTTCAGCCCAGATGGCGGAATTGGTAGACGCGCTGGTTTCAGGTACCAGTGCCGCAAGGCGTGGAGGTTCGAGTCCTCTTCTGGGCACCAGTATCGCGAAAAGGCCGGTCGATCGACCGGCCTTTTTCATTTCCGGGTCAGGCGCCAAACGGATGGCGGCGCAGGATGGTCTCGTCGCGTTCCG
Source organism: Azoarcus sp. (assembly GCA_020725025.1). Taxonomy (GTDB): domain Bacteria; phylum Pseudomonadota; class Gammaproteobacteria; order Burkholderiales; family Rhodocyclaceae; genus Aromatoleum. Next base: position 23,902 of record DYFV01000011.1, on the reverse strand, counting down.
GACCGGTGGAGATCACGTCGATGGCGATCTCGCAGATCTCCTCGATGCGATGCAGGTAGGCGCGCGCCTCGGGCGGCAGCGCATCCCAGCTCTGGGCGCCGAAGGTGGTACCGCTCCAGCCGGGCATCGTCTCGTAGATCGGCTCGCAGCGGGTCACCTCCTCCGAGCCCATGGGCAGGAGGTCGATGCGCTGGCCGTCCAGCATGTAGCCGGTGCACAGCTTGAGCTCGGCGAGCCCGTCGAGCACGTCGAGTTTGGTGATGCACAGGCCGGTCACGCCGTTGATGATGATGGAGCGCTTGAGCGCGGCCAGATCCAGCCAGCCGCAGCGGCGCTTGCGCCCGGTCACGGTGCCGAACTCGCGACCCTTGGTGGACATCTGCTGGCCCGGGGTGCCGGCGGTCTCGATGTCGAGCTCTGTCGGGAAGGGGCCGCCGCCCACGCGGGTGCAGTAGGCCTTGGTGATGCCCAGCACGTAGTGCAGGCGGCCCGGCCCCACCCCCGAGCCGGCCGCGGCCTGGCCGGCCACGCAGTTGCTCGAGGTGACGAAAGGATAGGTGCCGTGGTCGATGTCGAGCAGGGTGCCTTGCGCGCCCTCGAAGAGCAGGCTGCCGCCCGATTTGTTGATCGCGTAGAGCTCGGCCGAGACGTCCGCCACCATGGGACGGATCTCCTCGGCGTCGGCCATCGCCTGCTCGAACACCGCTTCGAACTCCACCGGCTCGGCGCCCAGGTGCTGGGTCAGCACGAAATTGTGGTACTCGAGGTTGGCGCGCAGCTTCTCGGCGAAGCGCTCGCGGTCGAAGAGGTCGTAGACCCGCAGCGCGCGGCGCGCCACCTTGTCTTCGTAGGTCGGCCCGATGCCCTTGCCGGTGGTGCCGATCTTGTCGGAGGCCGACTTGGCCGCCTCGCGCGCCCGGTCGAGGGCGGCGTGGTAGCCGAGGATGAGCGGACAGCCCGGGCTGATGCGCAGACGGTCACGAACCGCGATGCCGCCCGCCTCCAGGGTGCGGATCTCGGAGAGCAGGTGATGGGCGTCGAGCACCACGCCGTTGCCGATGTAGCAGGCCACACCCTCGCGCACGATGCCCGAGGGCACCAGGTTGAGCTTGTATTCCTTGTCCCCGATGACCAGGGTGTGACCGGCATTGTGTCCGCCCTGGAAACGCACCACGCCCCGGGCGTGATCGGTCAGCCAGTCGACGATCTTGCCCTTGCCCTCGTCGCCCCACTGGGTGCCGACGACCACTACGTTCTTTGCCATTTACTTCATTCTCCCTGAAGCGCCTCGACCGTCCACCGGCCGTCGCGCCTGATGAGCTGCCGGTCGCAACCGGCCTCGTTCCAGCATCCGTCATGGCCGGGCAAGGCCGTCATGACGATTTCGCCCTGCTGGCGCAGGCGGGCGACCGCCTCGGCGAGCGCCGCGTCGTCCTCGGCCGGCGCGAGGATCGCTCCCGGCTGCGCCGCATCGGGCAGGCGCAGCACCAACTCGCGCAGGTCCAGGCTGAAGCCGGTGGCCGCCCGCGCGCGGCCGAAGGACGCGCCGATGCTGTCATAGCGCCCGCCCAGGGCGAGCGCCGCCGGCGAGCCGCCACCGTAGGCCGCGAACACCACACCGGTGTGGTAGTGGTAGCCGCGCAGATCCGCCAGATCGAAGCTGATCGGCAGATCGGCGAGGGCCGCCGCCAGACGCCGCAGGTCGGCAAGCGCGGCGTCGATTTCGGCGTCGTCGGGCAGACAGGCCTGCGCCGCGTCGAGCACCTCGGCGCCACCGTAGAGACCCGGCAGGGCGAGCAGCGCGCCGCGTACCGGCTCGGCCACGCCGGCGAGCAGCTCGCGCAGCCCCGGGATGTCCTTCGCCTGCAGCAGGTCGAAGAGCTCCTCCTCCCGCTCGGGCACCAGTCCGGCGCGGGCGGCGAGCACGCGAAAGAGCCCGACATGCCCGATGTCGATGCGGCTCGCGGGGACTTCGGCCAGCCGCATCACTTCCGCCAGGAGGCGAATCACCTCGATGTCGGCCTCGAGCCCGGCATGGCCGTAGAGCTCGGCGCCGAGCTGCAGCGGCTCGCGGGTCGCGGTAAGCGTGGACGGCAGGGTGTGCAGCACGCTGCCGCAGTAGCACAGCCGCGAGACGCCACCGCGGTTGAGCAGGTGGGCGTCGATGCGAGCCACCTGGGGGGTCATGTCCGCGCGCACGCCCATGGTGCGGCCGGAGAGCTGGTCGACCAGCTTGAAGGTGCGCAGCTTGAGGTCCTGGCCGGCGCCGGTGGTGAGCGAGTCGAGGTACTCGAGCAGCGGCGGCATCACCAGCTGGTAGCCGTGGGTGCGGAAGGCGTCGAGCAGGCGCCTGCGCACCCGCTCGAGCTTCTCTGCCTCGGACGGCAGCGCGTCCTGGATGTGATCGGGAAGAACCCAGCGCATGTTCAATTCAACTAAGCAGCCACAGGAGCGCGAGGCCCAACAGCATCGACGACAGTCCGACGAAGCGGATCTGGCCGTCGGCCATCTGGGCCAGGCGCAAGAAAGTGTCGCGCCAGGCGGCGGGCGCGACAAAGGGCAGGATGCCTTCGATCACCAGCATCAGTGCGAAGGCCATCAGCAGGCTGGAGCCCATCGGGTCAGTTCTTGCGCGCCCCGCCCGACCCCTTCATGAACTTGAAGAACTCGGAGCTCGGATCGACGACGAGCACGTCGCTCTTGTCCGCGAAGCTTTCCCGGTAGGCTTCCAGGCTGCGGTAGAAGGAGTAGAACTCCGCGTTCTGTCCGTAGGCCTGGGCGTAGATCGCCGTGGCCTTGGCATCGCCCGCACCCTTGATCTGCTGCGCCTCGCGGTAGGCCTCGGCGATGATCACCTCGCGCTGGCGGTCGGCGTCGGCGCGAATCTTTTCGGCGATCGCGCCACCTTCCGAGCGCAGCTCGTTGGCCACGCGCTTGCGCTCGGCCTCCATGCGGCGATAGACCGACTCGGACACCTCGAGCGGCAGGTCGACCCGCTTCAGGCGCACGTCGACGATCTGCACGCCGATCTTGCGCGCATCCTGGTCGGCACGGCTGCGCATGTCCTCCATGATCTGGTCGCGCTCGCCGGAGACCACGTCATGCACCGTGCGGCGGCCGAATTCCTCCCGCAGGCCGGCGTTGACCGTCTGCAGCAGCCGGGTGCGGGCACGCACCTCGTCGCCGGCCACCGACACGTAGTAGAGCTGCGGATCGACGATGCGCCACTTCACGAAGTGGTCGACCAGCACGTTCTTCTTCTCGGCGGTGATGAAACGCTCCGGCTCGGGCGTATCCATGGTCAGGATGCGCCGGTCGAAATAGCGGACGTTCTGGATCATCGGCCACTTGAAGTTCAGGCCGGGCTTGCTGATGACTTCCTTCACCTCGCCCAGCTGGAACACGATGGCGAACTGGCGCTGATCGACGGTGAAGAGCGACATCGAGGCCAGCGCCCCGATGAAGAGCAGCACCCCCGCAATGAAAGGCATCCTGTCACGCATCACCGCTCTCCCCGCTCGCGCGAGCGCATCAGGTCACCCCGATCGCGACTGCGCAAATCCCCCGAATTGTCGGTACGGCTCACCGGCGCCGGCATCGGCGTCGGCGTGGTCACCGCCGGGGCATCCTCCTGCGACGGCGCACTGCCCGCCTGCATAAGCTTGTCGAGCGGGAGGACCAGCAGATTCCCGTTGCCCTTGGCGTCGATCATCAACTTGCTGCTGTTGGACATCACTTGCTGCATGGTCTCCAGGTACAAGCGCTCGCGCGTCACCTCGGGTGCGCGCCGGTATTCGGCGAGCACCTGGTTGAAGCGGTCCGCCTCACCCTCGGCATTCGCCACCACCCGCTCCCGGTAGGCGTTGGCTTCCTCGATCAGGCGGGAAGCCGTACCGCGGGCACGCGGGATGACGTCGTTGGCGTAGGCTTCGCCCTCGTTGCGCAGCCGCTCGCGGTCCTGGCCGGCCTTCACCGCGTCGTCGAACGCCGCCTGCACCTGCTCGGGAGGCTGAGCGTTCTGCATGGTGACGCGGGAAATCAGGATGCCCGTCTCGTAGCGGTCGAGGATCTTCTGCATCAGCGAGAGAGCGGTGGCTGCGATCTGCTCGCGGCCTTCGTAGAGCACGAAGTCCATCTTGCTCTTGCCGACGATCTCGCGCATCGCGGTTTCCGCCGCCTGGATCACCGTGTCGTCCGGGAAGCGGTTGTTGAAGAGATAGTTCTCCGGGCTGGAGAGCACGTACTGCACCGCGAACTGGATGTTGATGATGTTCTCGTCGTCGGTGAGCATCAGCGCTTCGCGCAGCACCTTGTTCCGCTCGGAGCCGCGATAGCCGACTTCCACCGTACGTACGCCGGTGAGGTCCACGATCTCGTGGCTCTCGATCGGATAGGGCAAGCGCCAGCGCAGACCGGGATCCGTCGTGTGCGTGTACTCGCCGAAGCGCAACACCACGCCGCGCTGGTTGGCATCCACGATGTAGAAGCCGCTCGCCAGCCAAACCACGAGAATCAGAACAATCAGTGCGCCGACGCCGCCGCCGAACTGGCGGAAAGAGACCTGGGGCAACTGCGGACCGCCGTTACCCCCGTTACCGCCGGTGCCCCGCCCGCGCTTGCCGCCGAAGATGCCGGACAGGCGCTGGTTGAAATCGCGCCAGATATCCTCCAGGTCCGGCGGCCCCTGATTGCCGCCGCGATTGCCGTCGCCGCGCTTGCCGTCGTCGTTCCCCTGGTTTCCCCAGCGTGGATCATTGAGTGACATTAGGATGCCCGTAATCACGATTGAACAGGATGATGGATTTCGGAGTCGATCGGGGCGGACTCCGTCGGCGGCTCTGCGCCGGCGGCGCGGCGGGCCGCCTCCGCCAGCGCCTCGCGGAGCAGATCGAGTCCCTCGCCGGTCCTGGCGCTCAAAAAAACGCGCACGATCTTACCACACTCGTCGCGCCGAACTCCCGCCAGCGCCTGGGTCAGGTCGATCTTGTTCATGACCATGATCTGCGGAACGTCGCCCGCGCCGATCTCGGCCAGAACCTCGTTTACCGCATCGATCTGCGCCTCCTTGTCGGCGCTCGCCGCATCGACCACGTGGAGCAACAAGTCGGCGTTGGCGGTCTCCTCCAGGGTGGCGTGAAAGGCCGCGACCAGCGCATGCGGCAGGTCACGGATGAATCCGACCGTGTCGGACAACACAACGTTCCCTGCGTCACCGAGATAGAGCCGTCTCGAAGTGGTATCCAGCGTGGCGAACAGCTGGTCGGCCGCATAGCTGCCGGCCTTGGTGAGCGCGTTGAACAGGGTCGACTTGCCGGCGTTGGTGTAGCCCACCAGGGACACCGACAACACGCCGCCTCGCTCGCGCCCCCGCCGCCGCACGCGGCGCTGCTTCTCGATGCGCGCCAGACGGGACTTCAGCATCTTGACCCGTGCCCCGAGCAGACGGCGGTCGGTCTCGAGCTGGGTCTCGCCGGGGCCGCGCAGGCCGATGCCGCCTTTCTGGCGTTCCAGGTGGGTCCACCCTCGCACGAGCCGGGTCGACAGGTGATCGAGCTGAGCGAGCTCCACCTGCAGCTTGCCCTCGTGGCTGCGAGCGCGCTGGGCGAAGATGTCGAGGATCAGCGCGGTGCGGTCGATGACGCGACACTGGAGCTCGCGCTCGAGGTTGCGCTGTTGCGCGGGCGACAGGGCGTGATTGAAGACCACGAGATCGGCGGCGTGCGCGCGCAGCGCCTGACCGATCTCTTCCACCTTGCCCCGCCCGGCGAAGAGCGCCGGATCGGGTTTGGCGCGACGCCCTTCCACGACCGCCTCGACGCTGGCGCCGGCGCTGGCCGTCAGCAATTCAAGCTCGGAGAGGCGTTCGGCGAGCGCCCCCTGGTTCAGATCGAGCTGGACGAGCACCGCCCGCTCGCCCGCATCGGGACGCTCAAACATCGCAGTGGCGGCCGGCCGGACGGCGGCCGCAGGTCGTTCGGTCAGCTATTGCCTTCACCCGGATCCTGTTGCTGGATATTGACGGGGCGCGCCGGCACCACGGTCGAAATGGCGTGCTTGTAGACCATCTGGGTGACGGTGTTCTTGAGCAGGACCACGTATTGGTCGAAGGACTCGATCTGCCCCTGGAGCTTGATGCCGTTGACGAGATAGATCGAAACCGGGATGTGCTCGCGGCGCAGGGTGTTCAGAAACGGGTCTTGTAGAAGTTGCCCCTTATTGCTCATGTTCTAACCTCGATGTTTTCTATTTTTGACAATGTATAGGATTTCATGTTGCATCGCCACATGGCAATGCGCATGTGATCCCGGTGTGGAATTCATTCCTTTGCTGCAAATGGATTGTGCGCAGTACGGAACTGGATGCGCAACGGCGTGCCCTGCAGTTTGAACGCTTCCATGAAGGTCCGCTCGAGAAAGCGCACGTAGGCGGCCGGCACGTGCTCCAGCCCCGTGCCGTGAATCACCACCACCGGTGGATTGCTCCCTCCCTGGTGGGCATAGCGCATCTTGGGCCGGAAGATGCCGTGCCGCGGCGGCGCCTGCTTGGCGAGCGCCGCCTGCAGGGTGCGGGTGAGCCGCGGCGTGGCGAGATTCACCATCGCCGCCGCGTACGCGGCATCGACCGACTTCATGACGGTAGCCACTCCGGCGCCCTTGAGCGCGGAAATGTAATGGAAGCGGGCAAAGGACAGAAAGTTCAATTTCCGCGCGATATCGACCTTCACCCGCTCGCGGCGGTAGTCGTCGACCGCGTCCCACTTGTTCACCGCCACCACGAGGGCGCGCCCGGCGTCGAGGATGAAGCCGGCGATGTGCGCGTCCTGCTCGGAAATGTCCTGTGCCGCATCGAGCACCAGCACCACCACATTCGCCTGCTCGATGGCTTGCAGGGTCTTGATGACCGAGAACTTCTCGATCGCCTCGAACACCTTGCCGCGCCGCCGCAATCCGGCCGTGTCGATCAGCGTGTACTGGCGTCCGTCACGCTCGAAGGGAATCGAGATCGCATCACGGGTGGTGCCCGGCATGTCGAAGGCGATCACCCGCTCCTCGCCGAGGAGGCTGTTGATCAGGGTCGACTTCCCGACGTTGGGGCGCCCCACGATGGCGATGCGCGGCCCCTTCTCCACATCCTCGGGCGGCTCCGGCTCCACCGGGAAGGGCGCGAGGGCGAGCTCCACGAGCTGTCGCACCCCGTCGCCGTGGGCCGCCGACACCGGCAGCGGCGTGCCCAGCCCGAGGGCATGGAACTCGGCCGCGACCAGCGCCCGGTCCATGCCCTCGGCCTTGTTCACCACCACCAGCACGGGGCGGTCGGCGCGGCGCAGGCGCGCGGCGATCTGCTCGTCGTGCGGGGTGAGGCCGGCGCGGCCGTCCACCAGGAAGAGCAGCACGTCGGCTTCGGCGATCGCCTGTTCGGCCTGGCGCGCCATCTCGTGCATGATGCCTTCCTTGGCCACCGGGTCGAAGCCGGCGGTATCGACCACCAGATAGTCGCGCTCGCCCACCCGCCCGATGCCGTAGTGGCGGTCGCGCGTGAGCCCGGGCTGATCGGCGACCAGCGCGTCGCGGGTCTTGGTCAGCCGGTTGAACAGGGTCGACTTGCCGACGTTGGGCCGGCCGACCAGGACGATCGTGGGGTTCACTTCAGTCCTTTCGCCTCGAAGGCCTGCACGGTGCCCCCCCGCGACTGGACCAGCACGGTGCTCCCACCGAGGGCCACGGGATCGGCGGCGATCGCGCTGCTGTCGACGCGCGTCCGCGCCGCGAATTCACCCGTCTCGCGCTCGAGCAGGTGCAGGTAGCCTTCGCTGTCGCCCACCGCGACGAAGTCGCCGACCACCGCCGGACGCGAGACACCCCGCCGCGCGAGCGCGTCCTGCTTCCAAACCGAAGCCCCGGTCGCGGCATCGAGGGCGTGTACCGCGTCGTTCTCGTCGGTGATGAAGACGAAGCGGCTGTCGCGGTCCATGCCCACGCTGCTCGAGAACTCGCGCGACCACATGGCGTTGCCGTTGCTCGCATCGAAGCAGGCAGCGCGCCCCTGATAGGTCACCGCGCACAGGTCGCGGCGTCCGATCACCGGCGTGCCGGCGACGTCGGCCACCCGTTCGAGCTCGGTCGCTCCGCGTGGCGAGGCCACGGTGAGCTCCCATACCGCGCCGCCGTTGGCGAGGTTCACCGCCGCGACCTTGCCACCCGGGTAGCCGGCCACCACCGTGTTGCCCTGCAGGGTCATGCCGGAGAAGCTGCGCAGCGCCAGCGGCGGCGTGGAGCGCTGGTAGACCCAGCGCTGAGAGCCGTCCTTGGCATCGAAGGCGATGAGGCGGCTGTCGGAAGTGCGCACGACCACCACAGTGTCGCTCACGGCCGGCGGCACGAGGACCTCGGCGCGGGACGCGGCGCGCCAGCGCTCGGCGCCGCTGGCGGCATCGAGGGCGATGACTTCGCCATCGGCGCCCACCACGACCGCCAGGCGACCGTCGCTGCCGACGCCTGCGGAGAGCCGCGTATCCAGGTCGGTCGTCCACGTCGCACGCCCGCTCTGGTAGCGGGCGACGCTGCCGTCATGGGCGGCGGCGAAGACGTCTTCGCCCACCACCGCCGGGCGGAACACGTAAGGACCGGCGTCACCGATGCGCGCCTGCCACTGCGAGGCGAGCTCGGCCGCGGGCTGGATGGCCACGAGCTCCGCCGGCTTGGGGCCGGAGCTCGCGAATGGGTTGAGGGAGGAGCAACCTGCGCCGAGCACGATTGCGCCGGCGGCCAGCAGGATCGAAGGCATGCGTCGCATCGTCAACCCTCCAGCGCCTGCATCTTCACGCGCACGACCTCGCGCAGCGAGTCCGCCCCCTGGCCGTCGCCGCCGGCCAGCGCGTCGAGCGCGGCCTGGTAGGCGGCGCGCGCTGCCTGGGGCTGGCCCGCGGCCGCCTGCAGGTCGCCGCGCAGATCCTCGAAGCGCGCCTTGAGCGAAGCGACAGGCTCCGGTCCGAGCTGCGCGAGGGCGGCGGCGTGGTCGCCGGCGTCGAAGAGCACCGTCGCAAGGCGCAGCCGCGCGAGGTCGCGCAGCAGCGGGTCGCTCCCCTCGGTGGCCAGCCATTCGAGCTGGGCGCGCGCGTTCTGGGCCTCGCCGGCGGAGAACTGCACGTCGGAGGAGACGAGCGCGGCCATCTCGGCATAGGCCGTGCCGGAGTAGTTCTCGATGATGCGTCCGGCCGCCTCGCGCGCCTTCTGCGCTTCACCCCGCTCGGCTGCTTCCTGGACGGTGGCGTACAGGGCGCTGGCCTCGGAGGCCTGCCTGTTCTGGTACCACTTCATCCCCTGCCAGCCCACGGAGGCCAGCGCCGCGGCCAGCGCGATCGCGGTCACGAGCTTGCCGTACTGCTCCCACCACGCCTTGAGCTCGGATATCTGCTCCTGCTCTTCCAGGTCATACACCGCCATCGTCTTCTTCCTCTGTAAACAGGCATTCGGCCACGGCGTCGGCCAGGCCCTCCAGGGCGACGCGCTGCTGGCCGCCCGGTCCGCGCAGGGGTTTCAGGCCCACCTCGCCGGCAGCGGCCTCGTCCTCGCCGATCACTACCGCCAGTTGGGCGCCGCTGGCATCGGCTTTCTTCATCTGCGACTTGAAGCTGCCCCCGCCGCAGTGGGCCAGCACGGCAAAGCCGTGCCCGCGCAAGGCTTCCGCAGCGCGGAAGGCGAGCCGCAGCGCCTGCTCGCCCTGGTGCACCACGTACACGTCGGGCTGCGCGGTTTCGCCGCCCCCGCCGCTTTCACGCCACAACGCCAGCAGGCGCTCCACGCCCATGGCGAAACCGGCGGCCGGCGCGGGCCTGCCGCCCAGCTGCTCGACCAGGCCGTCGTAGCGCCCTCCGGCACACACCGTGCCCTGCGCGCCGAGACGGGTGGTCACCCATTCGAATACCGTGCGATTGTAGTAGTCGAGGCCGCGCACCAGGCGGTGATTGATGCGGAAGTGGACGCCGGCGTCCTTGAGCAGCGCCTGCACCCCTTCGAAATGCTTGAGCGACTCCTCGCCGAGGAAGTCCACGAGCCGCGGCGCGGCTTCGACCAGGTCCTGCAGCTCGGGATTCTTGGTGTCGAGGATGCGCAGCGGGTTGGTGTGCAGGCGCCGCTTGCCGTCCTCGTCGAGGCGCGCCTCGTGGGCCTGCAGGTAGGCGACGAGCTCGGCCCGGTGCCGCGCGCGCTCCTCGGAGGAGCCCAGCGAGTTGAGCTCGAGGCTCACGTCCTCCAGCCCGAGATCGTCCCAAAGGCGCGCGCACATGAGGATGTGCTCGGCGTCGATGTCCGGTCCCTCGAAGCCGAGCGCCTCGACCCCGATCTGGTGGAACTGGCGATAACGGCCTTTCTGAGGGCGCTCGTGGCGGAACATCGGGCCGTGGTAGTACAGGCGGTGCCCGCCGCCGCCGTGCAGCAGCTTGTGCTGGATGACCGCCCGCACGCACGAAGCGGTACCTTCCGGGCGCAGCGTGAGCTGCTCGCCGTTCAGGGCATCCTCGAAGGAATACATCTCCTTCTCGACGATGTCGGTGACCTCGCCGATGGCGCGCTTGAAGAGCGGCGTGGGCTCGACGATGGGCATGCGGATCGGGCGGTAGCCGTAGCTCTTCAGCCAGTCGCGAACGATGTCCTCGAAGTGCTCCCACACCTCCGCTTCGTCGGGCAGGATGTCGTTCATCCCGCGCACCGCCTGGAGGGCCTGGATGGTCGTTTTCTTCTCTGTCATGAGCACGCTTCAGCTCGTCTTCTTCGTATACTTCGTCGCCACGTAGTCATCCACGATGGCCTTGAACTCGGCGGCGATGTTGTCCCCGCGCAGGGTCACGGTCTTGACCCCGTCCACGAACACCGGAGCGGCAGGCGTCTCGCCGGTGCCGGGCAGGGAGATGCCGATGTTGGCATGCTTGCTCTCGCCCGGCCCGTTCACTACGCAGCCCATCACCGCGAGCGTCATGTTCTCGACGCCGTCGTACTGCTCCCGCCACACCGGCATCTGCTCGCGTACGTAGGACTGGATGCCGCCCGCCAGCTCCTGGAAGAAGGTGCTGGTGGTACGTCCGCAACCCGGGCAGGCGGTCACCATCGGGGTGAACGCGCGCAGCCCCATCGTCTGCAGGATCTCCTGCGCGACCACCACCTCCTGGGTACGGCTGCCGCCCGGCTCCGGCGTGAGCGATATGCGTATGGTATCGCCAATCCCTTCCTGAAGCAGCACCGCGAGCGCCGCCGTCGAGGCCACGATGCCTTTCGAACCCATGCCCGCCTCGGTGAGCCCGAGGTGCAGCGGATAATCGCTGCGCCGAGCGAGCTCGCGGTAGACGGCGATGAGGTCCTGCACGCTCGAGACCTTGGCGGAGAGGATGATGCGGTCGCCCGGGAGCCCGTACTCCTCGGCCTTCGCGGCCGACTCCAGGGCAGAGACGACGAGCGCCTCGCGCATCACGGCGCCGGCGTCGAGCGGCACCGCGCGCTTGCCGTTCGCGTCCATGATGCGCGCGAGCACCGCCTGGTCGAGACTGCCCCAGTTCACGCCGATGCGCACCGGCTTGTCGTAGCGGCAGGCCATCTCCACGATGGCCGCGAACTGCGGGTCGCGCTTCGCGCCGGCGCCCACATTGCCCGGGTTGATGCGCAGCTTGGCGAGCGCCTCGGCGCAGGCCGGGTAGTCGGCGAGGAGCCGATGGCCGTTGTAGTGGAAGTCGCCCACCAGTGGGACGTCGACGTTCAGCGCCAGCAATCGGTCGCGGATGTGCGGGACGGCACGCGCCGCGGCGTCGTTGTTGACGGTGATGCGCACCAGCTCGGAGCCGGCGCGCGCGAGCTCGGCCACCTGCATGGCGGTGGCAAGCACGTCGGCGGTGTCGGTGTTGGTCATCGACTGCACCACCACCGGCGCCTCGGAGCCGATCAGCACGCGACCGACCCGCACCTGGCGGGTGGCGTGGCGCGGCAGGGCGCAAGCGGGGCGCTCGGAAGGGGCATTCATGGGGGGTTCCTCTCTCACTGCACCGTCAGGCGGGCGACTCCGACGCGCGTATGGGAGCCGAGCTCCACGGGCTGCCCGCGATACTCGATCGACACCTGGGGCGCGTTGCCGAGCACCACGGCGAAGGGCGGCTTTCCCTGCACGGTCCGGGTGCTGCCGGCCGGCGCGATGCCCGAGAAGACGATGGTGCCGGTCGCGTCGCGCACCTCGATCCACGACTCGCCCTTGAGCCGGAACATGAGCTGCTCGGGGCCGGCGCCGGGCGCAGGCTCGGCGGATGCGCTGGGAGCGGCAGGAGCTTCCGGAGCCGGCGGAGCCAAGGACTCGGGTACGGGCACGGCGGGCACCGGCACGGGGACCGTCGCGCTCTCGCCGCCCGCCGGCGGCTCGGCAGGCACGCCCGCGGACTCGGCGCCCGTGCCGTCGGCCAGGATCTGCGGTGCCGGAGCGAGCAAGGTTCCGGATGGCTCGGCAACCGGCGCAGCGGTCGGAGGCAGCTCGCCGCCGTCCGGCGCCTTGAACCAGTCGAAGTACCACCCCGCCACGATCACCGCCACCAGGAGCAGCACCACCGCCGCCAGAGGCCGGTGCGCCGGGCGCCCCCTGATGCCGGTCGGCATGACACCCTCGGCATTGGACACTGGGGCCAGCTCGACCTTGGGTGCGGCCGTCGCCTCGTCAAGGCCCGCCATCAGCGCCTCCTGGTCGAGGCCGAGGTGGCGCCCGTAGTTGCGCACGAATCCTCGCACGAAGGCCGCGCCGGGCAAGCGCTCGAAGTGCCCGGTCTCCATCGCCTCGACCTGGCGCTGGGTCAGCTTCAAGGCATTGGCGACATCGGCCACGCTTTCGCCGCGCGCCTCGCGGGCGCGGCGCAGCATCTCGCCGACGGCGGGACGTTCGCGCGCTGCTTCGTTCGCCGGATCGTGTTGCATGGGGCTCTCGCTCACTCGTACTGCCCCTGGATCATCGCCTGATACTCGGACGAGTCGCTGAAGCGGCCGCGCAGCTGCGCGGCGTAGCTCGCCTCTGCGTCGCGATTGCCGAGCTTGCGCTCGGTACGCAGGCCGAGCCACGCGGACTCCGCGGTCGGCTCGCTCTGCTGATGCAGCTGCACCAGATGCCCGCGGGCCTGCTCGTAGGCGCCCTGCCGATAGGCGATCGCCGCCAGGTGGAAGAGGGCCTGCGTGTTGGCCGGATCGAGCTGCACCGCCCACTGGAACTGCTCGGCGGCGGCGGTATCGTTCTTCAGCCGCAGGTGGCACAGCCCGGCGTTCGTGTAGGGCCGCGTCGGCGCACGGTAGTAGGGATTGCGCGCGGCCGAGGCGAGCCGCTCCAGGCCGTCCTTCTCGTTACCGGTGGCGCATTGGAACCACCCGTAGCTGTTGTTGAACTCCGGATCGTTGGGCGCAAGCTGCAGCGCGCGCTCGAAGTTGGCGCGGGCGGTCGGCCTGTCGTCGATGAACATGTAGACCAGCCCCATCAGATGATAGGCCGGCGCATAACCGGGGCTCAGGGCGAGCGCCGTCCTGGCCTCGTCCAGCGCCACGTCGTAACGGCCGATCTGGACGTAGGCGAGTCCGAGATCGACGTGCACCTTGGCACGCGCCTCGGCTTCGTTGGCCGGCGGCAGGTCCGAGACCGGCCGTTCGGCGCTCGCCGTACCGCCCCCGCCCGGCGTGGTAGCACAACCTGCGAGCACAGCGAGCGGAATGATGAGCGTCGCGATGATACGCGTCATGAACGAGCCTCCGTCGATTGCGCGAGACGCACCGTGCGCCGCGTCTTGTCCTGAACCTGTCCGGCGAGCTGACCGCAGGCCGCATCCACGTCGTCCCCGCGGGTCTTGCGGGTGGTGGTTACGATGCCGGCATCGATGAGGATACCGGCAAAACGGCGGATGCGCTCCGGCGCCGAGCGGCGGAACTCCGAGTTCGGGAACGGGTTGAACGGAATCAGGTTGAATTTGCAGGGCACGTCGCGCACCAGGCGGACGAGCGCGCGCGCATGGGCGTCGCTGTCGTTCACGCCGTCGAGCATGACGTACTCGAAGGTGATGAAGTCGCGCGGCGCCCGCTCGAGGTAGCGCCGGCAGGCGGCCATGAGCTCGGCCAGGGGATACTTGCGGTTGATCGGCACGAGGCGGTCGCGCAGCGCGTCGTCCGGGGCGTGCAGCGACACCGCGAGCGCCACCGGGCACTCCTCGCGCAGGCGGTCCATGGCCGGGACGATGCCCGAGGTCGACACGGTCACCCGCCGGCGCGACAGGCCGTAGGCGTGATCGTCCAGCATCACGGACAGCGCGGTCACGACGTTGTCGAAGTTCGCCAGCGGCTCGCCCATGCCCATCATCACGACGTTGCTGATGACGCGCCCGTTGAGCGGCTCGCCCTCCTCGTCCTTTCCGCCGGCCTTGCCGGTGGCGCCGAGGAGGCGATTGGCGAGCCACAGCTGGCCGATGATCTCGCCCGCCGAGAGGTTGCGGTTGAAGCCTTGCTTGCCCGTGGAGCAGAACGCGCAGTCGAGCGCGCAGCCGGCCTGCGAGGAGATGCACAGCGTGCCGCGGCTGGTCTCGGGAATGAACACCGCCTCCACCGCGTTCGCGCCGCCCACGTCGAGCAGCCACTTGCGGGTGCCGTCGGACGAGACCGAGTCGCGGATCGCCTCGGGCGCGCGGATGCAGGCCTCGGCGGCGAGCTTGGCCCGCAGGCTCTTCGCCACGTCGGTCATGCGCTCGAAATCGTCGCAGCCCTCGCGATGCAGCCAGCGCATCACTTGCCGGGCGCGAAACGGCTTCTCGCCGCGCTCGGCGAACCAGGCGATGAGTCCGTTTACGTCGAAATCGAGCAGGTTGACCGGTTCAGACATCCGAAATCCAAGTTGCCGCCAAATACAATCGGCCCGCTATCTGGCAGCCCGTCGGGCTGCCGGGAGATGCGCGGGCCGATCCGGGCGTCCCCGTAGAGTATCAGCGGCTGTAAACGTTCATTCCCGGGAAGAAGAACGCCACTTCCACCGCGGCCGTCTCGGGCGCATCGGAGCCATGCACCGCGTTGGCGTCGATCGATTCGGCGAAGTCGGCACGGATGGTCCCCGGCGCGGCCTTCTTCGGATCGGTGGCGCCCATCAGCTCGCGGTTCTTGGCGATGGCGTTCTCCCCTTCCAGCACCTGGATCATGACCGGACCCGAAACCATGAAGGACACGAGATCCTTGAAGAAGGGGCGCTCCTTGTGGACGGCGTAGAACTGGCCGGCCTCGAGCTCGGACAGGTGCACCATCTTCGAGGCGACGATCTTGAGGCCCGCGTCTTCGAAACGCTGGTAGATCTTGCCGATCACGTTCTTGGCGACGGCGTCGGGCTTGATGATGGAAAGGGTACGTTCGATGGCCATGGGGCGAAACTCCGGTTTGAACAGTTGGTGCTGAAAAGCGTAACGCGCGATTTTAGCAGTTTTTGCGGTGCGGGCCCGCCCTGGAGAAAAAAGGGCCCGCCTCTCGCGAGACGGGCCCCCGGCGTACCGCTTCGTGCCTTCGGGCGCTTACATCATGCCCAGTGCGCGAGGCAGGACGAGCGAGATCTCCGGGATGTAGGTGATGATCATCAGGTACACCAGCATCGTGATCAGCCACGGCATCACCGCCTTGCTCATCTCGGTGAGACCCGCGCGCGTGATCCCGCTGGCGACGAACAGGTTGAGACCCACCGGTGGCGTGATCATGCCGATCTCCATGTTCACCACGATCATCACCCCGAAGTGGATCGGGTCGATGCCCAGGGCCACGGCCACCGGGAACAGGATGGGCGCCAGGATCAGGATGATCGACGACGGCTCCATCAACGCACCGGCCACCAGCAACAGCAGGTTCACCACGATCAGGAAGCCGATCGCGCCCATGCCGCTGGCGACGATCGCATCGGCCATGCGCTGCGGGATCTGCTCGCTCGTCAGGATGAACGAGAACAGCACCGCGCTGGCGATGATGAACAGCAGCATCGAGCTCATGTTCGCCGAGTCGAGAAGCACCCGCGGGATCTGCTTAAGGTTGAGATCCTTGTAGACGAACACCGCGATGAAGAAGGCGTAGACCGCGCTCATCGCCGCCGCCTCGGTCGGCGTGAACAGTCCGGAGTAGATCCCGCCCATCACGACGACGATCAGCATCAGCCCCCAGAACGCCTTCCTGAACGACTGGAAGCGCTCCTTCCAGCTTGCCGCCGGCAGCGTCGGATAGTTGTTCTTCACCGCCACGTACCAGGTGCACAGCCCCAGCATGAAGGCCAGCAGCAGCCCAGGGATCACCCCCGCCATGAAGAGCGCGCCGACCGAGGTGTTGGTCGTCACCGCGTACATGACCATCACGATCGAGGGCGGGATCAGGATGCCGAGACCGCCGGCCGAGGCCACCACGCCGGCGCCGAAGCGCAGCGGGTAACCCTGCTTGAGCATCGCGGGGATCAGGATCGAGCCGATCGCCACCACGGTCGCGGGCGAAGAGCCCGACACCGCGGCGAACAGGGCGCACGCCAGTACCGCGCTCATGCCGAGACCGCCGCGCAGGTGGCCGACCATCGCCGTGGCGAAGTTGATCATGCGCCGCGCCACGCCGCCGTGCGTGAGGAAGTTGCCGGCGAGGATGAAGAACGGGATCGCCATGATCTCGAACTTCTCGATGCCGGTGAACATCTTGAGCGCGACCGACTCGAGCGGCACCGTTGTGAAGGCGAACATGAAGGTCAGCACGGTCAGACCGAGCGCGACCCCGATGGGCATGCCGATCGCCATGAGGACGACGAGCAGGCCGAAAATGGCTACGGTAGTCATGGCTTATCTCCCCATCTTGGGCTGGCCGGTGTGCGGATGGAGCTTTTCCCATTCCGCGTCGCTCTTGCCCGCGTGCGCGTGCTCGATCTCCTCGGCCTCCTCGATCGTCTCGCCGATCAGGACCGGCTCCTCGACGCCCTCGACATGGCCGTGGTCATGGTGCGGCAGCTCGCCGGTGCGGGCGAAGCCCACCATCACCTGGAGGAAGCGGAAGCACATCAGGAAGGAGCCCAGCGGCACGGCCGCATAGACCGCCCAGGTCGGCCATTCGAGATCGGGCGTGGTGGGCCCCTCGAAATACTCCCCCACCTCCATGCCCAGGGTGGTGAGCGTGGCGTACGCCATCCCGTTCTCCCATACGAAGAACAGACCGAACAGGCCGATGAGCGCGGTGAACACGACGCCCGCGAGCAGCCCGAGGTGGACCAGCACTGTGCGCTGCCTGTCCGGCACGTTGTTGATCAGAATGTCGACGCCGACGTGGATGCCGGTACGCACGCCGTAGGCGGCGCCGAACTTGGCCATCCACACGAAGAGGATGATGCACAGCTCCTGCGCCCACCCGAAATGCAGCGACAACAGCCAGTCCTGCACGCCCGGAATGCTCATCCCGGAAGCATAGCGATGCACGACCGACACGAAGATGATCACGGTCGCCGCCGCAATCAGGACGGAGATGATGATCTCCTCCAGGCGGTCAATAATCTTGGACATGTTGGGGCCCTCCCGACAAAAACGCCCGCCGGGCAACCTCCCCGGCGGGCGCTTCCTGGCACTGACTTAGAACTTCGAGGGATCGAAACCGGTCGCCTGGTAGATCGCCTTGATCGTATCGGCGCCGATGCGCGACTCCATCTTCTTGTGCACCGGGATGAGCGCCTTCTTGAAGGCGTTCTTCTCGGCCTCGGTGGGCGTGTGGATCTGGGTCTTGCCCGACGCGCGCACCGCCTCGAGGGCCTTGTCGTTCTCGGCCTTGGAGATCTCGTTGGCGTAGTCGGTCGCCTCGGCCATCGCCTTGTCGAGCTGGCTGCGGACGTCGGCCGGCAGGCCGTCCCAGAACTTCTTGTTGGTGATCACCGCGTAGCCGAGATAGCCGTGCTCGGTGAGCGCCATGTGGCTCTGCACCTCGTGCATCTTCTGGGTGTAGAGGTTGGAGTGCGGGTTCTCGGTGCCGTCGACCACGCCCGTCTGCAGCGCCTGGTAGACCTCGGAGAAGGCCATCACCTGCGGCAGCGCGCCCAGCGCCCGCATCTGCTCCTCGAGCACCTTGGACGACTGGATGCGCATCTTCTTGCCTTTCAGATCATCCGGGGTGCGGATCGGCGCGTTCAGCGAGAGGTGCTTGAAGCCGTTGTCCCAGTACGCAAGGCCCTTGATGCCGCGCGGCTCGAGCTTGGCCAGCAGCTGCTTGCCGACCGGGCCCTTGGTGACCTTGTGCAGGGCATCGCGGCCGTCGAAGATGTAGGGCAGATCGAACGCCTCGAAGTCGCGCACGCCCAGCGGGCCGAACTTGGCGAGCGACGGGGCGAGCATCTGGACGGCGCCCAGCTGCAGCGCTTCCATCTCTTCCTTGTCCTTGTACAGCGTGCTGTTGGCGTAGACTTCGACCTTCACGGCGCCGTTGGTATATTTCTCGGCCAGCTGCTTGAACTTCTCGGCGGCCTTGCCCTTCGGGGTATCCTGGGCGACGACGTGGCTGAACTTGATCACGATCGGATCGGCCGCGACGGCCGTGGCGGACAGTCCGACGGCAACCAGACCGACCAAGAGTGCACGAATTTTCATTACCTTCTCTCCTCCGGACGACGGTGGTGGTATTTGGCTCTCACCTGCCGGCGCTCCGCGACTGCGGGGCTGACTCCGGCACGGGAAGCGTCCTTACTCTAGTTCCGCCCATAAGCTGGCGCTATTGTGGTATTCCACACGTTGCGCCGCACACAGCGATCAGATGAACGTCCGCGTACCGGAAATCGGCCTCCCCGGCCCCTGGCTGGCGCGCCTGCCCTACGTCACCCTCGCGCTCTTCCTCGCGGTGGTCGTGGCGCTGGTGTGGCTCACCCGCAGCCACGACGAGGACGAGCAGCGTGCGATCCTCATCAACGACGTGCTGTGGATGGAGCAGAACCTCCAGTTCCATCTCGACCGCAACGTCTCGCTGCTCGAGCAGGTCGGCACCGAGCTGCTGTCGGCCGACGGCCCCTCGGCCCAGACGGACGCGGCCCTGCGCCAGATGCTGCGCACCGAGAGCGGTCTCGCCCAGGTCGTCTGGCTGGACGCGCGGGGGAACAGGCGGGGGGCCATGCCGCCGCTGTCCGACGCGCAATTCATCGACGAGATGGGCGGCGCGGTGCCGGCCGAGTCGGTCTTCCGGCTCGCGCGTGCGACCGGGCGCCGGGTCTACGGTCCGACCTACGAGGTCGCGGGCGGCGGCCACCAGTTCGAGGTGCACGTCCCCGTCTATTCCCGGGACGCCTTCCTCGGGGTGGTGGTGGGGGTGTACTCCCTGCAGGATCTGGTGGTGCGCGAGCTGCCGTGGTGGTTCTCGGAGCGCTACCGGGTTGCGGTACGCAACGCCGAGGGACACGAGATCGCCGCCAAGTCCAAGGTCGCCCCGCTGTCGAACGATCGGCTCTACACCATGCCGTTCGACCCTCCCGGGCACGGCCTGACCCTCGAGATCACCGCCTACCGGGGCGAGACGCGCTGGATCCCGATGCTGCTGATGGCTTCGATCATCCTGCTCAGCAGCGCCATCGTCTGGAGCACCTGGCAGCTGCGGCGCCAGCTCGCGCGGCGCCAGGCGGCGGAGCAGGCGCTGCGCAGCGAGTCGGTGTTCCGCAAGGCGATGGAGGACTCGCTGCTCACCGGCCTGCGCGCCCGCGACCTGGAAGGGCGCATCACCTACGTCAATCCGGCCTTCTGCCGCATGGTGGGATACAGCGCCGAGGAGCTCATCGGCCGCACGCCCCCCATGCCCTACTGGGATCCCGAGCACATCGAGCGCATCCAGGAAGTCCACGACCAGATCATGGCCGGCGGCACCCCCCACGAAGGCGTGGAGGTGCGGCTGCGGCGCAAGAACGGCGAGCGGCTCGACGCGCTCATCTTCGAGGCGCCGCTCATCGACGCATCCGGCCGGCACACCGGCTGGATGGGCTCGGTGCTGGACATCACCGAGCAGAAGCGGGCGCGCGAGCTCGCGCGCCAGCAGGACGAGCGGCTGCAGGCCACTTCGCGCCTCATCACCATGGGCGAGATGGCCTCCACCCTCGCCCACGAGCTCAACCAGCCCCTGGCCGCGATCGCCAGCTACAACACCGGCTGCCTGAACCGCCTCGAGGCGGAGACGATCGACCGCCCGGAGCTCAAGGAGATCCATGCCAAGCTCGGCCGCCAGGCCCGCCGCGCCGGCGAGATCATCCGCCGGGTGCACGGCTTCGTGCGCCGCTCCGAGCCCAAGCGCGAGGAGCTGGACGTGAACACGATCATCCGCGACGCCGTCGGCCTGATCGAGCCGGACGCGCGCAAGCGGCGCATGCGCATCGAGACCGACCTCGCCGCCCACCTGCCCGACATCCCGGCCGACCCGGTGATGATCGAGCAGGTCATCGTGAACCTGGTGCGCAACGGCATGGACGCCATGCGCGAGCAGCCGGCGGAGCGGCGCAAGGTGCGCATCTCCACCCGTGAGGAAGGCGGGCACGTGATCGTGCGTATCGCCGACTTCGGCTGCGGCATCGCCCCCGAGACGGCGCGCCGGCTCTTCGAGCCCTTCTTCACCACCAAGTCCGAAGGCATGGGCATGGGGCTCAACATCTGCCGCTCGATCGCCGAGCTGCATCGCGGCAGGCTCGGTTTCGAAGCGAACCCCGAGGGCGGTACCATCTTCATCCTCTCCTTACCCGTGGAGCTTTCATGAGCGAGGCGCGCGCCCACATCATCGACGACGACGAAGCCATCCGCGACGCCCTGGAGTGGCTGTTCCGCACGCGCGACGTGCCCTGCGCCACCTGGGACGGCGCCGAACCCTTCCTCGCTGCCTCGGAGCCCGACTGGCGCGGCTGCGCGGTGCTCGACATCCGCATGGAGGGCATGAGCGGCCTCGAGTGCTTCGAGGCGATGCGCTCCCGCGGTTTCGAGATGCCGGTGGTGTTCATCACCGGCCACGGCGACGTGCCGATGGCGGTGTCCGCCCTCAAGAAAGGGGCCTTCGATTTCATCGAAAAGCCGTTCAACGACAGCGACCTGGTGGACGTGGTGACGCGCGCGATGGTGGCGGACGCCGAGCGTCAGCGCGCACGGGTGAGCCGCGACACCGTCGAGACGCGGCTCGCCACCCTCACCGCCCGCGAGCGCGAGGTGATGGAGCTCATCCTCATCGGCAAGTACAACAAGGTGATCGCCGACGAGCTCAACATCTCCATGCGCACGGTGGAGGCGCACCGCTCCAAGGTGTTCGAGAAGATGGCGGTACGCTCGGCGGTGGAGCTCGCCCAGCTCATCAACCTCACGCGGGATTCCCGCAAGGGGTAAGAGCACCACCCTGGGGGAACAGCCGAAGCCGCGAATCGGCCGATGAAGGGGCACCACGTCGTTCTCGGCTGCCGCCGCGCCTGCGACCCGCCGGACGCTGAAAGACGCCCCCTCAGCGCTCCCACACCGGCGACACCCCCTCCTCGCCCGGACCGCAGGCGAGCTCGGCCGCCGTGCCGATCTCCCCGATCCAGGCCGCCTCGCCGCCGACCCGCAGCACCGGCAGGCGCGGGCGCAGCCAGGCGGGGATGCCCGCCTCCTGACACAGGTTCTTGAAGCTTCGCCGCGGCCGGTTCGGCGCAAGACGCATGGCGAGCCCCGGCCAGGGCGGCACCAGCTCCATCCTGCCCGCGTCCCCGAGCGCCTTGCGGGCGAGTCCTGCGCCGGCGCTCGCCTCGAAGCGCACCCGCCCCGCGCCCCAGGCGAGCACGTCCTCGCCATGCCAGGGGACCGGCAGCGGCAGCGCCGGCAGCTCGGGCTCGAGCCATACGCGGCCGCGATAGATGCAGCAGGCGAGCGCCCCGAGCGGCAGCCGCAGCGGCCGCTCCGCGGGCGCCTCGCGCACCTGCCGGATCGCCTCGGTCAGCCGCGCCCGCGACGGCGCCTCGCCGCCCTGCGCGCGCAGCGCCCACCGCAGCAGATTGCGGCCTCTCGAGTCGGGAAGCGCCAGCAGCGCCTCCCGCGAGAACGGCACGCCGCCGCACGCGGCCGCGTCCTGGGCCGCCAGGGCGTCCAGCAGCTCGCCCGCCTCGCGGAAGTGCTCCGCCGCCCGTGCGAGGGCCGGAACGGCGCCGGGAAAGGCGCATTCGATGCGGGGAAAGACCTCGTGGCGCAGGTAGTTGCGCACATGGCGCGGATCGGCGTTGCTCTCGTCCTCGACCCAGCAAAGCCCTTCGCCTCGGGCATAGGCCACGATATCGGCGCGCCGCACGCTCAGGAGCGGCCGCAGCCGGCCGGGCTCGACGGGCGCCATCGCTCCCGCCCCGCGCACGCCCGAGCCGCGCAGCAGGCGGAAGAGCAGGGTCTCGGCCTGGTCGTCCTGGTGATGGGCGGTCGCCAGCCAGTCGCGCTCCACGCGCGCCAGCGCCGCATGCCGCGCGGCGCGCGCCGCCGCCTCGAGGCCGGCCGGATCGTCGCGCGCTACGGTGACGCGGAAGGTTTCCAGCGGCACCGCGTGCGCCGCGCACATCGCAGCGCACGCGCGCGCCCAGGCGTCGGCGTTGGGGCTCAGCCCGTGGTGGACGTGGGCGGCGGCGAGCTCGAAACCGACGCTCGCGCGCAGTCCGGCCAGCAGGTGGAGGAGAACGGCGGAATCGACCCCACCGGAGAGCGCGAGGCAGACCCGCTGCCCCGCCCCTACGCCCGCCGCCGCCAGCACAGCGGCCACTGCGGCGGGCAGCCCGGAATCAGGCGACTTTCTGTTCCTTGAACCTGCCATGGCCCATCAGGCGCTCGAAGCGCTTCTCGATCAGCTCGGCAGGAGAGAGATCGGCCACCTGGCGCAGCGCATCCTGCAGCGCGCGCTTGAGGTTCTGGGCCATGGTCCGGTGGTCGCGGTGCGCGCCGCCGACCGGCTCGTTGACGACCTTGTCGATGAGACCGAGCGACTTCAGGCGCGCCGCCGTGATGCCCATCGTCTCGGCCGCCTCGGCCGCCTTGTCGGCGCTCTTCCACAGAATGGAGGCGCAGCCCTCGGGCGAAATCACCGAATAGGTGGAATACTGCAGCATCATGACCTGGTCGCCCACCGCGATGGCGAGCGCACCGCCGGAGCCGCCTTCGCCGATGACGGTGGAGATGATGGGCACCTTCAGCTCGGCCATGACGTAGAGGTTGTGGCCGATCGCCTCCGACTGGCCGCGCTCCTCGGCGCCGATGCCCGGGTAGGCGCCCGGCGTATCGACGAAGGTGAACACCGGCAGGCCGAACTTCTCGGCCGTGCGCATCAGGCGCAGCGCCTTGCGGTAGCCCTCGGGGCGCGGCATGCCGAAGTTGCGCAGGATCTTCTCCTTGGTGTCGCGCCCCTTCTGGTGCCCGATCACCACGCAGCTCTGGCCGTTGAAACGCGCGAGGCCGCCCACGATGGCCTTGTCGTCCGCGAAGGCGCGGTCGCCGTGCAGCTCCTGGAAGTCGGTGAAGATGAGCTGCGCGTAGTCCAGCGTGTAGGGGCGCTGGGGGTGGCGGGCCACCTGGGCGATCTGCCACGGCGTGAGCTTGGCGTACAGATCCTTGGTGAGGGACTGGCTCTTCAGCTCGAGACGCGCGATCTCTTCCGAGATGTCCACCGCGGAATCGTCCTGCACGAAACGCAGCTGCTCGATCTTCGCTTCGAGCTCGGCGATGGGCTGTTCGAAATCGAGAAAGGTGGTCTTCATCTGACCTTCCGTGCATGAAAGGGCGCCATTGTACCCGCTCCGCGTGGCGCGACGCATTGCGGGTGCGCAAGCGGGCGGGTTTCGCGGATTCCGTGCCGGCGAAAATTCCTTGAACCGGATCGCCACGTCCCTGCGACTCAGGGTCAGATGGGGCACGAATCGCAGC
>DYFV01000095.1 GCA_020725025.1 Azoarcus sp. | reverse complement strand
GCTTGGGCTTCTGCAGGGCGTTGGCGTCGACACCGCCGGTGAGCACCTTGCCGGAGGCCGGCACCACGGTGTTGTAGGCGCGAGCCAGACGCGTGAGCGAGTCGAGCAGGATCACCACGTCCATCTTGTGCTCGGTGAGGCGCTTGGCCTTCTCGATCACCATCTCAGCGACCTGCACGTGGCGCGAGGCCGGCTCGTCGAAGGTGGAGGCGACGACCTCGCCCTTCACCGAGCGCTGCATCTCGGTCACTTCCTCGGGGCGCTCGTCGATGAGGAGCACGATGAGGGTGACGTCCGGATGGTTGGCGGTGATGGCGTGGGCGATGTGCTGCAGCATCACCGTCTTGCCGCTCTTCGGCGGCGCCACCAGCAGGCCGCGCTGGCCCTTGCCGATGGGCGCGATCATGTCGATCACGCGGCTGGTGATGTTCTCCTCGCCGCGCATGTCGCGCTCGAGCTTGAGGCACTCGTTCGGATGCAGCGGGGTGAGGTTCTCGAACAGGATCTTGTGCTTGCACGCCTCGGGCGGCTGGCCGTTGATCTTGTCGAGCTTCACCAGCGCGAAGTAGCGCTCGCCGTCCTTGGGCGTGCGGATCTCGCCCTCGATGGTGTCGCCGGTGTGGAGGTTGAAGCGGCGGATCTGCGAGGGCGACACGTAGATGTCGTCCGTGCCTGCCAGATACGAGGTATCGGGCGAGCGCAGGAAGCCGAACCCGTCGGGCAGGACTTCGAGCGCGCCGTCACCGTAGATCGGCTCGCCCTTTTTCGCGCGGTTCTTGAGCAGGGCGAAGACGAGCTCCTGCTTGCGTAGCCGGTTGGCGCCATCGATCTCGTTGGCGATGGCCATTTCCAGCAGTTCGCTGACGTGGAGAGACTTGAGCTCCGATAAATGCATGGTGACGAGACGCGACGAGGCGTAGGATCAAGCGGGTGGAGGGGCGGAAGAGAGAAGCAAGTGCGGCGCCGGGGGGGAGCCGGCCGCGAAGGCCGGGGGCGCCGCCTGAGTGAACCGGACTCTAGTGCCGGTTAGAGGTTGCTGTCAATGAAGGCGGTGAGTTGCGACTTGGAAAGGGCGCCGACCTTGGTGGCTTCGACGTTGCCGCCCTTGAAGAGCATCAGCGTCGGAATGCCGCGGATTCCGAACTTGGCCGGGGTTTCCTGGTTCTCGTCGATGTTGAGCTTGGCGACCTTGAGCTTGCCGGCGTATTCCTTGGCCACATCGTCGAGAATCGGGGCGATCATCTTGCACGGGCCACACCACTCGGCCCAGTAGTCGACCAGCACAGGCATCTGTGCCTGCAGCACCTCGGCTTCGAAATTGCCGTCGGTCACGTAATGGATATGCTCGCTCATGATTCCTCGCATCAGGGGGTAGCGGTAGTGCTTCGAAAACCGGGAGAAGGGATCGGGTCTGGGGCCCGGCTGGAAACGGCGGGTGCATGCAAGCCGCTTCGCTGGAAGAATTTCCGGAAAAGTTATGCCAAGCCGGCCCCCGCGTCAAGGATTTCTCGGGTAGGGCCCCTGTCCAACCCCAAGTCCCGTGGCGAAAAGGCAAAGCGCTCGGCTATATTGTGCGCACGACCGTCATGACCCGTTTCGGGCGGTCGCCCGAACATGGAGAGTCCAAGCAATGACCTATGTAGTGACCGAAGCCTGTATCCGCTGCAAGTACACCGACTGCGTCGACGTCTGCCCGGTGGACTGCTTCCGGGAAGGGCCGAACTTCCTCGTGATCGACCCGCAGGAGTGCATCGACTGCACGCTGTGCGTGGCCGAGTGCCCGGTGGAAGCCATCTACGCGGAAGACGACGTGCCGGAGAATCAGCGTCATTTCATCGCGCTCAACGCGGAGCTCGCGCAGCAGTGGAAGCCTATCGTCGAGCGCAAGGATCCGCTGCCGGACGCCGACGAGTGGGCCAAGCGTACCGACAAGCTGGACGAACTCGAGCGTTGATGCGGGTTTTGGCGGGGCGCGCCCTTTTCGCGCCCACGACAATGCACTAACATGGCGCGCAGCCTGACAAACACGGATGAAGCGAGGGGAACGAGATGCTGGTGAGCGAGATTCTTGCGATCAAGGGCAAGGTGCTCTACACGATCGCGCCCAGCAAGACCCTGGGCGAAGCCGTGGAGATCATGACCGAGCAGGACGTGGGTTCGCTGGTGGTCTTCTCCCACGGGCAGATGACGGGCATGCTCACCTTCCGGGAAGTGCTCAAGGCCTTGCACAAGGCCGGGGCGCGCTGGGCCGAGCTGCCCGTCGAGGAGGCGATGCTCTCCGGTCCCCTGTCGGCGGCGCCCAACATGGAGATGGACGAGCTGCGCCGTCTCATGGTCGCCCACCACCAGCGGTATCTGCCGGTGATGGACGGCAACACGCTGCTGGGCGTCGTTTCCTTCCATGACGTCGCCAAGGCGGTGCTCGAGGAGCAGAGCTTCGAGAACCGCATGCTGAAGAATTACATCCGCAACTGGCCGGCCTCCGACGAGGACGACAGCGAGAAATAGCGGCCGAGGTGCAGACTCCTTCCCACCTGCCGCGACGGGGTGCCGGGCAGGGGGTGAAAAGAAATACGACGTTTCCCCGCAGCACGCGGCGGGAGCGCGAGGTTGGAAGCCGGTGGCGGCTCGCTGCCACCGTTATCGCCTAGGGAGGGCGTAGCCGGACGCAGTGCGTCCGGTGGGCATTTTCCAACTCATGGAGGAGACACCATGGAAAAGGTCTGGCTGAAAAGCTACCCACCCGGCATTCCAGCGGAAATCGATCTCGGCGAATTCAGATCGATCGGCGACCTGTTCGAGCAGGGCATACGCAAGTTTTCCGAGCGTACGGCCTACCTCAACATGGGCAAGGGCATCACCTACGCCGAGCTCGATCGCCAATCTGCGGCTTTCGCCGGGTATCTGCAGGGCGTATTGAAGCTGCCCAAGGGCGCGCGCGTCGCGCTCATGATGCCCAATCTCCTGCAGTATCCCATCGCCATGTTCGGCGTGCTGCGCGCGGGCTACACGGTGGTGAACGTGAATCCCCTGTATACGGCGCGCGAACTCGAGCATCAGTTGCGCGATTCCGGGGCCGAGACCATCGTCATCGTCGAGAACTTCGCCAACACTCTCGAGCAGGTGCTGCCGCGGCTCAAGGTGCCCAACGTGATCGTCACCAGCCTCGGCGAGATGCTGGGCTTTCCCAAGGGCCTGGTGGTGAATCTCGTGGTGCGCCACGTCAAGAAGATGGTGCCGGCGTGGCGCCTGCCCGGGCATGTGAGCTTTTCCGATGCGCTTTCCCGCGGCCGTGGGCACCGGCTCGAACCGGTCGAGGTCGGGCATGAGGACATCGCCTACCTGCAATACACCGGCGGCACGACGGGGGTGGCCAAGGGCGCGATCCTCACTCACGGAAACATCATCGCCAACCTGCAGCAGGCGCATGCCTGGATCCGGCCCTTCCTGCACGAGGGCGACGAGGTGATCATCACCGCGCTGCCGCTCTACCACATCTTCTCGCTCACCGCGAACTGCCTGACCTTCTTCAAGATCGGCGCGACCAACGTGCTGATCACCAACCCGCGGGACATCCCCGGTTTCGTGAAGGAGCTCTCGCACCACAAGTTCACCGCCATCACCGGGGTCAACACCCTCTTCAATGCGCTCCTCAACAATCCGGACTTCGCCAGGCTCGATTTCTCGCACCTGCACGTCGCGCTGGGCGGAGGCATGGCGGTGCAGCAGGCGGTGGCGGAGAAGTGGCGCGAGGTCACCGGCAAGCCGCTCATCGAAGCCTACGGCCTCACCGAGACTTCGCCCGCGGTCTCGATCAACCCGCTCGACCTTCCCGAGTTCAACCACTCGATCGGGTTGCCGGTGCCCTCGACCGACGTGAGTATCCGCGGCGACGAAGGAGAGGAATTGCCGCTCGGGCAGGCGGGCGAGCTGTGCGTGAAGGGACCGCAGGTGATGCGCGGCTACTGGAACCGTCCCGAGGACACGGCCCAGGCCTTCACCGCCGACGGCTACCTGCGCACCGGCGACGTCGCGACCATGGACGAGCAGGGTTTCCTGCGCATCGTCGATCGCAAGAAGGACATGATCCTGGTGTCGGGCTTCAACGTCTTCCCGAACGAGGTCGAGGATGTGGTGGCGAGCCACCCGGGTGTGCTGGAGGTGGCCGCGGTGGGCGTGCCCGACGAGCGCAGCGGGGAGGCGGTCAAGGTGTTCGTGGTGAAGAAGGACAAGGCACTCACCAAGGAGGACGTCATCGCGCACTGCCGCAAGAACCTCACGGGCTACAAGGTGCCGCACCTGGTCGAGTTCCGCGACGAGCTGCCCAAGACCAACGTGGGCAAGGTCCTGCGGCGTCTGCTGCGGGAAGGCAAGGCGTGAGGGCGCTCGCACGGCGCTTGTGTTCCGCGTGGCCCTGCGCGTAGAATCGGGCCACTCAGCCAGTTTCGCGGTGTCATGAAGCGCTTCCTTTCCCTCATCGACGTAGTAGTAGCCGTACGCGTAGTAGTACGCGTAGGCACGCGCGCGTCGTAACGGGCAAGGACACCTCAGCACAGGCTAACGAATC
The DNA here is from genome assembly GCA_020725025.1 of Azoarcus sp. Classification (GTDB taxonomy): domain Bacteria; phylum Pseudomonadota; class Gammaproteobacteria; order Burkholderiales; family Rhodocyclaceae; genus Aromatoleum. The sequence continues at coordinate 15,463 of DYFV01000095.1, read as the reverse complement.
CAACCCCCGCCGGCGCGCAAGCCCGGCGGGGGTTTTGCTTTTTGCGCCGCCGGTCTTGCCGCCACCTCGACTCCAAGGAGACGACCATGATGCAAATGACCGGCGCCCAACTGATCGTGCGCCTGCTCGAACGACAGGGCATCCGCACTGTCGCCGGCATTCCCGGCGGCGCAATCCTGCCGCTCTACGACGCGCTCTCGGCGAGCGATCGGATCCACCACGTGCTGGCCCGCCACGAGCAGGGCGCGGGCTTCATGGCCCAGGGCATGGCCCGGGTGTCCGGTCGTCCCGAGGTGTGCTTCGCCTCCAGCGGCCCGGGCGCGACCAACCTGGTCACGGCCATCGCCGACGCGCGCCTCGACTCGATTCCGATGGTGGCCATCACCGGGCAGGTGCCGCTTTCGATGATCGGCACCGACGCCTTCCAGGAAGTGGACATCTACGGCATGACCGTGCCGATCACCAAGCACAACTTCCTGGTGCGCTCGGCGACCGAGCTGCTCGAGGTCATTCCCGCAGCCTTCCGCATCGCCATGTCGGGCCGGCCGGGACCGGTGCTGGTGGACGTGCCCAAGGACGTCCAGAACCAGCTGGTGAGCTTTCCCGAGTACCCCGCGCCGGCCGTTCCCGATCCCGCGCCGGCGATCGATCTCGCGGCGATCGACGAGGCGGCCCGCATGATCAACGCGGCCGAGCAGCCGGTGCTCTACCTCGGCGGCGGCGTCATCCACTCCGGCGCCGCGCAGCAGGCGGTGACGCTCGCCGAGCAGGCGGGCCTGCCGACCACCATGACGCTGATGGCCCTGGGGGCGATGCCGGTCGATCATCCCCTCTCCATCGGCATGCTCGGGATGCACGGGGCGCGCTACACCAACTTCATCCTCGAGGAGGCCGACCTGCTCGTGTGCGTGGGTGCGCGCTTCGACGACCGCGCCATCGGCCGCGCCGCGCAGTTCTGCCCGAACGCCAAGATCGTGCACATCGACGTCGATCCGAGCGAGCTGCACAAGATCAAGACTGCCCACGTGGCGATCAACGGCGACGTGGCCCAGGTGCTCGAGGCGCTGCTGCCGCGAGTGAAGGTGTGTCTGCGCAAGCGCTGGCTCTCCCACGTGGAAAGCCTCAAGACGCGCTTCCCGCTGCAGATGCCGGGGCTCGACGATCCGCGCAGCCACTACGGCCTGGTCCAGGCGGTGGCGACCGCGCTCGACGACGAGGCCATCGTCACCACCGACGTGGGCCAGCACCAGATGTGGGTGGCTCAGGCCTATCCCTTCCGGCGGCCGCGGCAGTGGCTCACCTCGGGCGGCCTCGGCACCATGGGCTTCGGCGTGCCCGCCGCCATCGGCGCGGCCCTCGCTGCGCCGGAGCGCACCGTGGTGTGCTTCTCGGGGGACGGCAGCTTCAAGATGAACATCCAGGAGCTCGCGACCCTGGCCGAGGAGGGGCTCAACGTCAAGATCGTGCTCATGAACAACAACTCCCTGGGGCTGGTGTACCAGCAGCAGAACCTCTTCTACGGCAAGCGCGTGTTCGCCTCGAAGTACCGCGGTGCGCCGGACTTCGTGAAGATCGCCGAGGGCTTCGGCATCGATGCGGTCGATCTCGACCAGGCGGCCAATCCGCGCGCGACCCTCGCCCAGGCGCTCGCCGCGCCCGGGCCCTGCCTGATCCACGCGTCGATCGACCGCGAACAGTTCGTTTACCCCATGGTGCCCCCGGGCGGCGCCAACACCGAAATGATCGGAGGCTGAAAGTGATGGAACACGTTGCCGAACCGCTGCCGCAGCCCGGCTTCGCCAAGGTGGTGCTGGAGTTGGAGGTGAACAACCACCCCGGCGTGATGAGCCACATCTGCAATCTCTTTGCGCGGCGCGCCTTCAACATGGAGGGCATCCTGTGCATGCCGATGAGCGATGCGCGCAAGAGCCGCATCTGGCTGCTGGTGTACGAAGACCAGCGCCTCGAGCAGATGGTGCTGCAGCTCGAGAAGCTGGTGGACGTCCTGTCGGTGCGCCGCCACGGCGCCGACCACGAGGTGTTCGAGCGGCTGGAGGATTTCTTCCACTGACCGGTCCGCCGGGGCGGGTTGGGGCGCTGTGCTAAACTTCCCGGCTTCTCCCGCCCCGTTTTCGCAAAGAGTCTCCGATGTCCGGCAATACCACTGGCAAGCTGTTCTGCGTGACCTCCTTCGGCGAATCGCACGGTCCGGCCATCGGCTGCGTGGTCGACGGCTGCCCGCCGGGGCTCGCGCTCACCGCCGCCGACATCCAGGCCGAGCTCGACCGGCGCAAGCCCGGCACCTCGCGCCACGTCACCCAGCGCCGCGAGCCCGACGAGGTGGAGATCCTTTCCGGGGTGTTCGAGGGCGTCACCACCGGCACCCCGATCGCGCTCCTCATCCGCAATCAGGACCAGCGCTCCAAGGATTACGGCAACATCGCCGAGACCTTCCGCCCGGGTCACGCCGACTACCCCTATTGGCAGAAGTACGGCATTCGCGACCACCGCGGGGGCGGGCGCTCGTCGGCGCGTGAGACGGCGGTGCGCGTCGCGGCCGGCGCCATCGCCAGGAAGTGGCTCGTCGAGCGCTACGGGGTGACGATCCGCGGCTACATGGCGCAGCTGGGGCCGATCGAGATCCCCTTCGCCGACTGGGCCGAGGTCGACCGCAATCCCTTCTTCGCTCCCAACGCCGCCATCGTGCCCGAGCTCGAGACCTACATGGACGAGCTACGCAAGTCCGGGGACTCGGTGGGCGCGCGGATAAACGTGGTGGCGAGCGGCGTTCCGGTCGGATGGGGCGAGCCGGTCTACGACCGCCTGGACGCCGACATCGCCCACGCCATGATGGGCATCAACGCGGTGAAGGGCGTCGAGATCGGCGCCGGCTTCGCCAGCGTCGCGCAGCGGGGCACCGAGCACTCGGACGAGATGACGCCCGAGGGCTTCCTTTCCAACAACGCCGGCGGCGTGCTGGGCGGCATTTCCACCGGGCAGGACGTCCTGGTGAGCATGGCGATCAAGCCCACCTCCAGCATCCGCCTCGACCGCCGCTCCATCGACAAGGCCGGCCAGGCGGTGATCGTGAACACTCACGGGCGTCACGACCCCTGCGTGGGCATCCGCGCCACCCCGATCGCCGAAGCGATGCTCGCCCTGGTGCTCATGGATCACGCGCTGCGCCATCGCGCCCAGTGCGGCGACGTGGCGACCGAGACACCGCGCATCGCCCGGCTTGCGCCCGGGGGCCAGCAAGCGGTGCCCGAGCCGCGCCGCTGAGCGGTCCGGTCTCGCGCGGCGAGGTGAGCCACCGCGCCGCGCGGTAGAATCCGCCCGATATGCTTCCGTACTGGCGCCTGTCGGCGTACTACTTCTTCTACTTCGCCTTCGTCGGGGCGTTCTCGCCGTATTTCACGCTCTACCTGCAGTCGATCGCGCTCACCGCGGCCGATATCGCCATTCTCATGTCCCTGATGCAGGTGATGCGCATCCTCGCGCCCAACCTTTGGGGCTGGCTGGTCGAGCGCTACGGCAAGCGGCTCGCGGTGATCCGCCTTTCCGCGGTCGCGAGCCTCGGCGGCTTCTGCCTCTTCTTCTTCACGACGCGCTTCGACGGGCTCTTCGTGGCGATGGCCCTGATGGCCTTCTTCTGGAGTGCGGCGCTGCCGCTGGTGGAGAGCCTCACCTTCTCGCACCTGCGCCACGAGCCGGCGCGTTACGGCAGCATCCGGGTGTGGGGCTCGGTCGGCTTCATCGCGGCGGTGCTGCTGATCGGCTACGCGCTCGATTTCCTGCCCATCGATTCGGTGCTGTGGATGACGGCCCTCGTGCTCGCAGGCATCGCCGCCTGCGCGCTGGCGCTGCCCGAGGCCGAGGCGAATCCGCTGCAGCGGGCGAGCGTGGGGCTGCGCGAGACGCTGCGCCGGCCCGAGGTGCGGGCGCTGCTCGGCGCCTGCTTCTTCATGTCCGCCGCCCACGGCGCACTCTACGTCTTCTACTCCATCTATCTGGTCGAGCACGGCTACGAGAAGTCGCTGGTGGGCTGGATGTGGACGCTGGGCGTGGTGGCCGAGATCGGCGTCTTCATGCTGATGCCGCGCCTCATGCGTCGCTACTCGCTGCGCGAGATCCTCGTCGCCGCCTTCGCCTGCGCCGTGCTGCGCTTCGTGCTGATCGGCTGGGGCATCGATTCGCTGGCGGTGCTCACCTTCGCGCAGCTGCTGCACGGCGCCACCTTCGGCGCCTGGCATGCGGCGGCGATCGCGGCGGTGAACCTCTGGTTTCCGGGCAAGCTCCAATCGCGGGGGCAGGCGCTCTACGGCAGCTTGTCCTTCGGCGCGGGCGGTATGCTCGGGGGGCTGGTGAGCGGGTTCACCTGGGATTCGATCGGGGCGGCGTGGACCTATACGCTGGGATCGGCATTTGCAATGGTGGGACTGGTGTGGCTCGTGCGCGGCTGGCGTCCGGAACGGCTTGCCTTGGGCGAAGGAGGGGCGACATGAAGCAATTCGGGGGAAGACTGTTGATTGGCACGCTGCTCGCACTCGGCGTGGCGGGGTGCCAGACGGTGCAGACCACCCAGGCGGGCGCGGTCGGCATCGAGCGCGGGCAGACCATGCTGGTCTCGCAGGAACAGGTGGAGCAGGCCTCTGCCAAGCAGTACCAGGAGGTGCTCGCCGCCGCGCGCAAACAGAACGCGCTCAACCGCGATCCGCAGCAGGTGGCGCGGGTGCGCCGCATCGCGCAGAACATCATCCCGCATACGGCCGTCTTCCGTCCCGACGCGCCCAAATGGAACTGGGAAGTCAACGTGCTGAGCTCCAAGGAGCTCAATGCCTGGGTGATGGCGGGCGGCAAAGTCGCGGTCTACACCGGGCTCATCGAGGAGCTGAATCTGACCGACGCGGAGCTCGCCGCGGTGATCGGGCACGAGATCGCCCACGCGCTGCGCGAGCACTCGCGCGAGCAGATCTCGCGTCAGATGGCGGCCGGCCTGGGCATTTCGATGGCGGGGGCGATCCTCGGCGTCGGCGCGGCGGGGCAGGATCTGATGTCCATGGTGTCCAGGGTGACCTTCGAGCTGCCGTACTCGCGGCTGCACGAGACCGAGGCCGACCGTATCGGCGTGGAGCTGGCGGCGCGCGCCGGCTACGATCCGCGCGCGGCGGTGTCGCTGTGGGACAAGATGGCGGCCCGCGCCAATGGTGCACCGCCGAAGCTGCTGTCCACCCATCCGGGGCATGCCGAGCGCCAGCGCGACATCGCCAAGTATGCCGCCCGGGTCATGCCGCTCTACGAGGCTGCGCGCCGCTGAAGTCGCGCGTCCGGCCGGGCATCGGGCGTGCCCGGCCCAAACTATCCATGCGCAGCGCCCCTGTGAAATAATCGAGCCCTTTGCTTTGGCCGGAATTCACAGGATGAAAGCCCAGACGCTGTACGAGAAACTCTGGTCCAGTCACGTGGTGCACGAGGAGGCCGACGGCACCGCGCTCATCTACATCGACCGCCACCTGGTGCACGAGGTCACCAGTCCGCAGGCCTTCGAGGGCCTGAAACTGGCCGGTCGCAAGCCGTGGCGGGTGAGCTCGATCGTCGCCACCGCCGACCACAACACCCCCACCGACCACTGGGAGCGCGGGATCCTGGATCCCGTGTCGCGTCAGCAGGTGGAGACGCTGGACGCCAACATCCGCGAGAGCGGGGCGCTCGCCTATTTCCCGTTCAAGGATGCGCGCCAGGGCATCGTCCACGTGATCGGTCCCGAGAACGGCGCGACCCTGCCCGGCATGACGGTGGTGTGCGGCGACTCGCATACCTCCACCCACGGCGCATTCGCCTGTCTGGCGCACGGCATCGGCACCTCGGAGGTCGAGCACGTGCTCGCCACCCAGTGCCTGCTGCAGAAGCGCTCCAGGACCATGCTGGTCAAGGTCGAGGGCGAGCTCGGCCGCGGCGTCTCCGCCAAGGACATCGCGCTCGCCGTGATCGGCAGGATCGGCACGGCCGGCGGTACCGGCTATGCCATCGAGTTCGGAGGCAGCGCCATTTGTGCGCTGTCGATGGAAGGCCGCATGACGCTCTGCAACATGGCGATCGAGGCGGGGGCGCGCGCGGGTCTGGTGGCCTGTGACGAGCACACCATCGACTACCTGCGCGACCGGCCCTTCGCGCCCAAGGGCGCCCTGTGGGACCAGGCGGTCGCCTACTGGCGCACGCTGCACTCGGACGAGGGCGCGAGCTTCGACAAGGTCGTCGAGCTCGACGCGACCGCGATCGAGCCGCAGGTCACCTGGGGCACCTCGCCCGAGATGGTGACCACCGTGTCCGGCCGCTGCCCGGATCCGGCGGCGATCGCCGATCCCGTCAAGCGCGAAGGCGTCGAGCGGGCGCTGAAATACATGGGGCTCGCCCCGAACACGCCGATCGGCGAGATCCCGGTCGACCAGGTCTTCATCGGCTCGTGCACCAACTCCCGCATCGAGGACCTGCGTGAGGCCGCCCAGGTGGCGAAGGGCCGGAAGAAGGCCGAGACGGTGAAGCGCGTGCTGGTGGTGCCCGGTTCGGGCCTCGTGAAGCGCCAGGCCGAGGCCGAGGGTCTACACGAAATCTTTCTCGCCGCCGGCTTCGAATGGCGCGAGCCGGGCTGCTCCATGTGTCTCGCCATGAACGCCGACCGGTTGGAGCCGGGCGAGCACTGCGCTTCGACTTCGAACCGCAACTTCGAGGGGCGCCAGGGCGCCGGCGGACGCACCCACCTGGTGAGTCCGGCGATGGCCGCCGCCGCCGCGGTGACCGGCCGCTTCGTCGACGTGCGCGAGATGCTCTGAATCCGCGTCTCGTAACCGTGTTAACAGAGGGTGGCACGGCCACCCGGAGATTCCGAGAATGAAACCGTTTACCGTACTCGATGGCCTCGCGGCGCCCCTCGACCGGGCCAACGTCGATACCGACGCGATCATCCCCAAGCAATTCCTGAAGTCGATCAAGCGCAGCGGCTTCGGGCCGAATCTGTTCGACGAGTGGCGCTATCTCGACCGCGGCGAGCCGGGTCAGGATTGCAGCTCCCGCCCCAGGAACCCGGATTTCGTCCTGAACCAGCCGCGCTACCAGGGCGCGCAGATTCTGCTCACCCGCGACAACTTCGGCTGCGGCTCGTCCCGCGAGCACGCCCCCTGGGCGCTCGAGGACTACGGCTTCCGCGTCCTGATCGGGCCGAGCTTCGCCGACATCTTCTTCAACAACTGCTTCAAGAACGGGCTCCTGCCCATCGTGCTTCCGGCGGCCGAGGTGGACGAGCTCTTCCGCCAATGCGAGGCGAACGAGGGCTATCGGCTCACCGTCGATCTGCCGGCACAAACCATCGGGCGGCCCGACGGCGTCAAGATCCCCTTCGATGTGGACCAATTCCGCAAGGAGTGTCTGCTCAACGGGTGGGACGACATCGGATTGACCCTGCGCCATGCCGACAGGATCCGTGCCTTCGAGGCGCAGCGGCGCGCGGAACATCCCTACTATTTCGCCTGATCGGGCACTACCAAGAACGAAGAAAGGACTGCAGATGAAGATTTGCGTGTTGCCGGGTGACGGCATCGGCCCCGAGATCATGGCCGAGGCGGTGCGTGTGCTCCAGGCGCTGGACCTCGGGTTCGAGATGGAGGAGGCGCTGCTGGGCGGCGCTGCCGTGGATGCGACCGGCAAGCCCTATCCCGAGGCGACCTCGAAGCTCGCCCGTGAGGCCGATGCGGTGCTGCTGGGCGCGGTGGGCGGCCCGAAGTGGGACGCGATGCCGCGCGAGCAGCGCCCGGAGCGCGGACTGCTCGCCATCCGCAAGGAGTTGGGGCTTTTCGCCAACCTGCGGCCCGCGATCCTCTACCCCGAGCTCGCCAACGCCTCCACCCTCAAACCCGAAGTGGTGGCGGGGCTGGACATCCTCATCGTGCGGGAGCTCACCGGCGACATCTACTTCGGCCAGCCGCGGGGCATCGAAGTGCGTGACGGCCAGCGCTACGGCTTCAACACCATGCACTACACCGAGAGCGAGATCCGCCGCATCGGTCGGGTGGCTTTCGAGGCGGCCCGCAAGCGGAACAAGCGTCTGTGCTCGGTGGACAAGATGAACGTGCTCGAGACCACCCAGCTGTGGCGCGACGTGATGACCGAGCTCGCGCCCGAATATCCGGACGTGGAGCTCTCCCACATGCTGGTCGACAACGCCGCGATGCAACTCGTGCGCGCGCCCAAGCAGTTCGACGTGATGGTCACCGGCAACATGTTCGGCGACATCCTCTCGGACGAGGCCTCCATGCTCACCGGCTCGATCGGCATGCTGCCGTCGGCCTCGCTGGACGAGAACAACAAGGGCCTGTACGAGCCCTCCCACGGGTCGGCACCCGACATCGCGGGCAAGGGCGTGGCCAATCCGCTCGCCACCATCCTCTCCGCGGCGATGATGCTGCGCTACACCTTCGGCAAGGAAGAAGCGGCGAGCCGGGTGGAGAATGCGGTGAAGGCGGTGCTCGCCCAGGGCTACCGTACCGGCGACATCTACGAGCCGGGCACCAAGAAGGTGGGCACCCGCGAGATGGGCGACGCGGTGCTCGCGGCCCTGTAAGCAGGACACGACGATTTCTGGCAATTCGAGGTTAAGCGAATGAACAAGGTAGGTCTGGTCGGTTGGCGTGGCATGGTCGGATCCGTGCTGATGCAGCGCATGGTGGAAGAGGGCGACTTCGCCCATATCGAGCCGGTGTATTTCTCGACCTCGGCGGCGGGCGGCAAGGCGCCGGCCTTCGGCGGCAAGGAGGCGGGGGTTCCGTTGCAGAGCGCGACCGACATCGACGCGCTCAAGCAGATGGACATCATCATCACCTGCCAGGGCGGCGACTACACCAAGGCGGTCTATCCGCAGTTGCGCGCCACCGGCTGGAATGGCCACTGGATCGATGCGGCGAGCGCGCTGCGCATGGCCGACGACGCGGTGATCATCCTCGATCCGGTGAACCGGGGCGTCATCGAGACCGCGCTCGACAAGGGCGGCCGCAACTGGATCGGCGGCAACTGCACCGTGTCGCTCATGCTCATGGGCCTGGGCGGGCTCTTCAAGCACGACCTGGTGGAGTGGGTTTCCGCCATGACCTACCAGGCCGCCTCGGGCGCCGGCGCTCAGAACATGCGCGAGCTGCTCGCGCAGATGGGCGCGCTCCACGCGGCGGTCGCCCCCGAGCTGGCCGATCCCGCCTCGGCCATCCTCGACATCGACCGCAAGGTCGCCCAGACCATGCGCTCGGCCGATTTTCCGGTGAAGAACTTTCGCGGCGCCCCCCTCGCCGGCAGCCTCATCCCCTGGATCGACGTGCCGGTGGAGCATGGCCAGTCCAAGGAGGAATGGAAGGGTGGTGCCGAGTGCAACAAGATCCTCGGCCGTCCGGCGTTCCGAAGCGAGGGCAGCATCCCGATCGACGGGCTGTGCGTGCGCATCGGCGCCATGCGCTGCCATTCGCAGGGGCTCACTATCAAGTTGCGCAAGGATGTGCCGTTGGATGAGCTGAGCGAGATGATCGCCACCGCCAACGACTGGGTGAAGGTCGTGCCCAACGAGCGCGAGATCACCGAGCGCGAGCTTACCCCGGCGGCGGTGACCGGCACGCTGACCATCCCGGTCGGGCGGCTGCACAAGCTCGCCATGGGCCCCGATTACCTGGGCGCGTTCACCGTGGGCGACCAACTCCTGTGGGGCGCGGCCGAGCCGCTGCGACGCATGCTGCGCATCCTGCTGGAGCGCTGATGGATGAAGCCCGGAGATGACACCTGCACGTCTCCGGGCATCGCCTCACTCGCGGTCCGGTAACAAGGTACGGATTCGTCAGGAAAAGCGGCTCGGGCAAAATTGCTTTGTCAATTAAAGAATTGCTGCGTGAACTTCAGGAAAATGCTAGATTGTTAGCGCTCGGCTGGCGCGGGACCCTGTCCTCGACGCCATGTTCCATGCAGTTTGGTGCCCTCGCGGGGGTGCAGGACATATGACAGCTATGAAAACCTCGCTCAAAGCTACCCTGATCGCCACTGCGATCGCCACTCTGCCTCTCGGGTCTTATGCCGCCGGACTCGGCGCGATCAATGTCTATAGCGGGCTCGGTCAGCCGCTGAGGGCGGAGATCGAGCTGAAGGCGACGCAGCAGGAGCTGCAGTCCATCAGCGCGCGCCTCGCCCCGGTGGATGCCTTCCGGCAGGCCAACGTCCCGTACGCTCCGGTGCTAAGCAACATCCGCGTGGCGGTCGAGACCCGCGGCGGGCGCTCGGTGGTACGACTGTCGAGCGACCGTCCGGTGAACGACCCGTTCGTCGACCTGCTGCTCGAGGTGAACTGGTCGTCCGGCCGGCTGGTCCGCGAATACACCTTCCTGCTCGATCCTGTCGATATCGGCAACGCGCCTGCGCCCCAGGTGGCCACGCCCGCTGCCGCTGCACCCCGCGCGGCCGCAGCGGCGGCGCCTGCCGCCAGGCCCGCTGCCGCACCGATGCCCGAGAGCTATCGTGTGGCCCGGGGAGATACCCTGAACCGCATCGCGGACCGTCATCGGCCGGATGGCGTGAGCCTCGATCAGATGCTGGTCGCGCTCTTCCGCGCCAATCCTAAGGCCTTCGACGAAGGCAACATGAACCGTCTGCGTGCCGGTGCCGTTCTGAAGATGCCGGACGAGGCGGCCGCGCAGGCGGTCGAACCCGCCGCCGCGCGCCGCGAAGTGCTGGCGCAGTCGGCGGATTTCGAGGCCTACCGTGCGCGCCTCGCCGGTGCCGCCGCGGCGGCGCCCGCCGCCGCCGAGCAGCCCGCCTCCCAAGCCGGTGCCGGCACGATCGTGCCGCGCGTCGAGGAGCCGGCGCGCGCCACGGACACCGGTGACCGCGTGCAGGTCTCGTCCGCCCCGGCCGACCCGTCGGCCGGGGCGGACGAGCCGGGACGACTGGCCCGGCTGCAGTCGCTCGAGGAGGAACTGGTCGCCCGTGACAAGGCGCTCGAGGAGGCCAACAGCCGCCTCGCCGAGCTCGAGAAGAACATCCGCGACCTCCAGGAGATGCTGGAGCTGCGCAATCGCAGCCTGGCTCAGATGCAGGAGCAGGCTGGCGGCGCACCGCAACAGGCGGCGCAACCGGCCGCTCCGGCGCCCAAGCCCGCGGCACCCGCAGCACCTCCCCCGGAACCGCTGCCGGAGCCGAGCCTGGTGGACGACATGCTCGGCGATCCCATGCTGCTCGCGGGTGGCGGCGCAATTCTGGCCCTGCTGCTGGGCTACGGCGGCTATCGCGTGCATCAGCGGCGGAAGACCGCTGCGGCTGCTCATTCCCTGGCGCCCCTGAGCGAGGTGCCGGCCGCGCCCAATTCCGTCTTCGGCGGTACGGGTGGGCAGAGCGTGGATACGAGCAGCAGCAGCGTCATCCATACCGACTTCAGCCAGTCGGGGCTCTCGGCCATCGATGCCGACGAAGGTGTGGATCCGGTGGCCGAGGCGGACGTGTACATGGCCTATGGCCGCGACGCCCAGGCCGAGGAGATCCTCCTCGATGCGCTCAAGGCCGACGCCTCGCGTCCGGCCGTGTTCCTCAAGCTGCTCGAGATCTACGCCCAGCGCAAGAGCTTGAAGCAGTTCGAGAACATCGCCACCGACCTCTATTCGCGCACCGGCGGCGAGGGGGCGGACTGGGCCAAGGCGGCCGAAATGGGGCGCGGCATCGATCCGGAAAATCCGCTCTACGGTGCGTCGTCGGTCGGCGCCTCGAACGCGCCGCGTACCGAGCAGCCGATCACCGGCGCAGCCGTGGCCGCTCCTGCAGCCGCCGGCGTCGCCGCTGCGGCCGCCGTGGCGCTTGCAGACGAGGCGCAACCGCAGACGGACGAGGCGCCGCCGGCCGAGTTGTCCGCGCTCGATTTCACGACCTCGTTCCCCGGAAAGACCGGGACGGAGTTCAAGGCCGAGCTGCCCGAGGAGTCCGACTCGTCCCAGTTGAAGGAGACCTGGGCGATGCCGGGCGACCTGAGCGACGTGACGGCCGCTGCGGACGAGGCGGCGCCGCAGGCGAGCGAGCCGGCCGCGCCCGAGACGGAGGTCGCTGCCGAGCTGCCGCAGATCGATGCGTCCTCGCTCGATTTCGACCTCGACCTGGGTGACGGCACTCCGGAGCCCGTCGAAGAGGAGGGCGAGCTCACCTTCGATCTCGACATGGACGGTGAGGAGCCTGCCGCGTTGTCCGCCGCACCGAAAGCGCCCGCCGAGGTCGATCCGGCGAGCGCCACGGTCATCGGCGACGGCCGCGAGCTCGGGTTGGGCGACGAGAACCTTGCCGCAGTGTTCGACTCGGCAGAGCCCGAGCCCGAGATCGAGGCCGCGCCGGTTGCCTTCGACATGGACGCGACGGTGGTCCGCCCACCCGAAGAGGCGGAAGCCGGCGCGGACGACGAGACGGTCACCGATCTCGAGAAGACCACCTTCGACAGCAGTCTGCTCGACTTCGATTTCGATCTCGAAGCCGCACCGCCGGAGGGGGCTGCCAAGGCACCCGCCATCGACCTGTCCGGCATCGACCTGAATCTGGAAACGCCGGGCACGGAAGAGGTCGCAAGCGCTGCGGCGGTCGCCGAAGAGGAGGCCCCGGCGCCGGTCGAGGCGGCCGCAGACAACCCCGAGGCCGCGCAGGAGATCGACACCAAGCTGGAGCTCGCCCGCGCCTACGAGGAGATGGGCGACAAGGAAGGTGCGCGCGAGTTGATCGAGGAAGTCCTGCGCGAAGGCACCGCGGAGCAGCGCGGCGCGGCCGAGCGCCTGCTGGAACGCCTCGCCTGATCGAAGGCGGGGCAACCCGCCGCGTTCGTCCCACTCTCGGCAGCCCCGGCACCCCCGGGGCTGCGTGTCATTGGAAATGCACTCGGGGCTGTTGATTCTGCTCTGGATGGCAGGGCTCGCGTTCCTGCAGTTTCTCACCCTCGATGCGCTGCTCGTGGTCGTGGGCGTGGTTGCGCTCGCCGCGCTGGCGCTTGCCCCGCGCCGGTCCTGGAAGCTCATCAAGCGCGTGCGCTATCTGCTGCTCGCGATCGTGGTGCTCTTCGGCGGGTTTACGCCCGGAGAGGCGCTGTTCGTGGATTGGCCGCGGCTTGGCCCCAGCCGGGAGGGGGCGGTGCTCGCCCTCGAGCATGCGGCGCGAATCCTGGCGGTTGTGCTCTGCGTGGCAGTGCTCCTGGAGCGCTTGTCGGCGAGGCGCATGGTGAGTGCCATCCACGCCCTGTTGCGGCCCTTCGAGACCCTGGGGTTTCCGGCGACACGCGTCTCCGTGCGTCTGCTCCTGGTGCTTCGGCTGGTGGAGGCCGGCGCGCCGCGGGGCTGGCAGGGCTGGCTGCACGACGTCGAGGACGAGCCGGGCGAGGCCATCGAGGTGGTGCGCGAGCGCTTCGGGGTACGCGATCTCGGTGCCGTGCTGCTTTTCGTCGCGGCCCTGTTCGCGATGTGGAGGTACCTGAGATGAGAATCGCGCTCGGAATCGAGTATGCCGGGGACGGCTTCGAAGGCTGGCAGAGCCAGGCCCACGGCCGCACCGTGCAGGATCGGCTCGAGGCGGCAATCGGGAGCATCGCCGGTCACGTCGTGCGGCTGCACTGCGCCGGACGGACCGACGCCGGCGTGCATGCGACGGCTCAGGTGGCGCATTTCGACGCCGCGGCCGAACGTCCGCTGTCGGGTTGGGTACGGGGGGTGAACAGCCTGCTCGACGCCCCGGTGGCCATCCGCTGGGCGCGCGAAGTGTCGGACGACTTTCACGCCCGCTTCTGCGCCGTATCCCGCCGCTACCGCTACATCCTGCACAACGCGCCGGTGCGCCCGGCGCTGCTCGCCGGCAGGGTCGGGTGGTTTCATCTGCCGCTTGACGAGGCGGCGATGGCGGCCGCCGCGGCGCAACTGGTCGGACGGCACGACTTCTCGGCTTTCCGCGCCGCCGGCTGCCAGGCCAAGTCGCCGGTGCGCTTCCTCCACGAAGCCCGGGTGACCCGGGAGGGCGATTTCATCTACTTCGACTTCCACGCCAACGCCTTCCTTCACCACATGGTGCGCAACCTCGTGGGCGCGCTGGTGTACGTCGGGAAGGGGCGTTATCGGCCGGAATGGATTGCGGACGTGCTCGCCGCGGGCGACCGCCGCCGCGCCGCGCCGACCTTCGCTCCGGACGGGCTTTACCTGTGCGGCGTGGGCTACCCGCCGCACTGGCCGCTGCCGGACGAAGGGCGTATCATCGCGCTTCCTCGTATTCCGGTAGTCTGAGTGTCCCGAACGCGAATCAAGATCTGCGGCCTGACTCGTCCGGAAGACATAGTCGCGGCGGTCGAGGCGGGCGCCGACGCCATCGGCCTGGTCTTCTATCCCCCGAGTCCGCGCTATGTGACACCCGAGCAGGCGGCGGAACTGGCCGCCCTGGTGCCGCCCTTCGTGACCACCGTGGGGCTCTTCGTCAACGCCGAGCCGCAATGGGTGGAGCGGACGCTCGCCCAGGTGCCGCTGCAGCTCCTGCAGTTCCATGGCGACGAGACCGAAGCCGACTGCGCCCGTTACGGGCGGCAATGGATCAAGGCCGCGCGGGTTCGCCCCGGGGTCGATCTGGTAGAATTCGCAGCTTGCCATCCTTCCGCCGGAGCGCTGCTCCTCGATGCCTTCGTCGAAGGCTACGGCGGTGGCGGCAAGGTCTTCGACTGGTCGCTGATTCCGGCCGGCCTGGACCGTCGCATCGTGCTCTCCGGCGGGCTCGACCCGGACAACGTGGTCGAGGCGGTTCGCCGTGTGCGGCCGTGGGCGGTCGATGTGTCGAGCGGAGTCGAGGCGGCCAAGGGTATCAAGGACGCGGCGCGGATCGCCGCCTTCATCGCTGGAGTTCGACATGCAGATGGCTGACGGGGCCTACCGATTCCCCGATGCGCGCGGGCACTTCGGCCCCTATGGCGGGGTGTTCGTCGCCGAGACGCTGATTCCCGCTCTGGACGAGCTGCGTGCCGCCTACGACGCCGCCCGCAATGATCCCGCCTTCGTCGCCGAGTTCGAGTACGAGCTCAAGCACTACGTGGGCCGCCCCAGCCCCATCTATCATGCCCGACGTCTCTCGGAGACGTTCGGCGGGGCGCAGATCTACCTGAAGCGGGAAGATCTCAATCACACCGGCGCGCACAAGGTGAACAACTGCATCGGGCAGGCGCTGCTCGCCCGGCGCATGGGCAAGCCGCGCGTGATCGCCGAGACCGGCGCCGGCCAGCACGGCGTGGCATCGGCCACCGTCGCGGCCCGCTACGGCATGGAGTGCGTGGTGTACATGGGCTCGGAAGACGTCCGGCGCCAGGCGGCGAACGTCTATCGCATGAAGCTCCTGGGCGCGACCGTGGTGCCGGTCGAGTCCGGCTCGAAGACGCTCAAGGACGCGCTCAACGAGGCGA
>DYFV01000094.1 GCA_020725025.1 Azoarcus sp. | reverse complement strand
AATCAACCGAATACCTGATCAACCCTTTTGCACAACTTGACGCACACAACTTCGGTCCCGGAGGACAGGAAGCAAGGACATGGTCTCCCGTAAGCGACAGCAGATCTCGGTGCTCGTCATGAGCACCCTGGCATTCACCCTGTGCTTCGCAGCGTGGATGCTGTTCGCGGTGATCGGCATCCCCATCAAGGCCGAACTCGGGCTCAACCAGACCCAGTTCGGCCTGCTGGCGTCGACGCCGGTGCTCACCGGCGCCCTGGTGCGCCTGCCGCTCGGCATGTGGACCGACCGCTTCGGCGGCCGCATCGTGTTCTTTCTGCTGATGCTCGCCACCGTGGCGCCGATCTACCTCATCGCCCACGCCACCGAGTACTGGCACTTCCTCGTCGCCGGCCTCTTCGTCGGGCTCGCCGGCGGCTCCTTCTCGGTGGGTATCGCCTACTGCGCGCGCTGGTTCGACCGCAAGAACCAGGGCTTCGCCATGGGCGTGTTCGGCGCCGGCAACTCGGGCGCCGCAGTGACCAAGTTCGTCGCCCCGGCCCTCGTGGTGGCCTTCGGCTGGCAGGTGGTGCCTCAGGTCTACGCCGCGGCGATGCTGGTGACCGCCATCGCCTTCTGGTTCCTCACCTGGGACGACCCCACCCACCGCGTGGGAAAGAGCGTGAGCTTCGCCGCCCAGCTGCGCGTGCTCAAGGACCCGCGCGTGTGGAAGTACTGCCAGTACTACTCCATCGTGTTCGGCGGCTACGTCGGCCTGTCCCTGTGGATGGTGCAGTACTACGTCGCCGAGTACGGCTTCGACATCAAGGTCGCGGCGCTGCTCGCCGCCTGTTTCTCTCTGCCCGGCGGCGTGCTGCGGGCGGTCGGCGGCTGGCTCTCCGACCGCTACACCGCCCACAAGGTCACCTGGTGGGTGATGTGGGTGTCGTGGATCTGCCTGTTCTTCCTCTCCTACCCCCAGACCCAATTCACCGTCATCACCGTCTCCGGACCGCGCACTTTCGACATCCACCTCAACGTGTGGGTCTTCACCGCCCTGATGTTCGTGGTCGGGGTGGCCTGGGCCTTCGGCAAGGCCTCGGTGTTCAAGTACATCTCGGACGAATTCCCCAAGGACATCGGCGCCGTGTCCGGCATCGTCGGGCTCGTGGGCGGGCTGGGCGGCTTCCTGCTGCCGATCATGTTCGGCGCCCTGGTGGACCTCACCGGCGTGCGCTCCTCGGCCTTCATGCTGCTCTACGGCGTCACCTGGGTCTCCCTCATCTGGATGTACTGGACCGAGGTGCGCAGCACCGACGTGATGCACGGCGGGCGCACCGCCGCGGCCTCGGTCTCCGACTGAATCCGTTCCATCGACAAGGAGCATTTTCCCCATGAATACAGGCAAAGCGCAGGCGATCCGCGCGTCCGCCGCCGGCGAGCTGCCAGGCTCGCCCGCCGGCGGCGGACGCCCGGGCTCGCGCGACATCGTCGACTGGCGGCCCGAGGACGAGCAGTTCTGGACACGCGAAGGCAGGCGCGTGGCCACCCGCAACCTGTGGATCTCCATCCCCGCCCTCTTCTGCGGCTTCGCCGTATGGCTGATGTGGGGCGTGATCACGGTGCAGATGATCAACCTCGGCTTCCCCTTCTCCAAGGAGGAGCTCTTCACCCTCACCGCGATCTCCGGGCTCGCCGGCGCGACCATGCGCATCCCGGCGTCCTTCCTGGTGCGCCTCGCGGGCGGCCGCAACACCATCTTCCTCACCACCGCCATGCTCATCACGCCGGCGGTGGGCACCGGCCTGGCGCTGCAGTACCAGGACACGCCCCTGTGGGTGTTCCAGCTGCTCGCCCTGTGGTGCGGCGTCGGCGGCGGCAATTTCGCCAGCTCCATGAGCAACATCACCACCTTCTATCCGAAGCGCCTGCAGGGGACCGCCCTCGGATTGAACGCCGGCCTGGGCAACTTCGGCGTCACCGGAATGCAGATCC
This sequence comes from Azoarcus sp., assembly GCA_020725025.1. Lineage (GTDB taxonomy): Bacteria > Pseudomonadota > Gammaproteobacteria > Burkholderiales > Rhodocyclaceae > Aromatoleum. The sequence continues at coordinate 18,065 of DYFV01000094.1, read as the reverse complement.
TGATCCCGCTGGCGATGACCGCCGGCATCTTCGGCAGCCTCGCCGGCGACCCGATGACGCTGGTGAAGGACTCCGGCTGGATCTTCGGCAAGATCGCCTCGGGCACGCCGACCTACATCCAGAACGCGGGCTTCGTGTGGCTGCTGCTGCTCGTCCCCCTGGCCGCGGCGAGCTGGTTCGGCATGAACAACCTGCGCACCATCTCGCCCAACGCCGGCCACCCGATCGCGGCCTTCCTCAAGATCATCTGGCTCTACACCCTGGCCTTCGTGCCCGCCGGCGTGGGGCTCTACCTGTACCTGCCCGCGCCCAGCGGCCTGGGCGTCCTCAACATGTGGGCGGCGCTGCCGCTCATCATGGTGGGCACCCTCTTCACCATGAAGCTCGCCGCCTTCGGCGAGATGAAGCAGAACATCGCCAAGCAGTTCCGCATCTTCGGCAACGTGCATACCTGGTCGATGTCGGCGCTCTACGTAGTGACCTTCGGCTCCTTCATCGGCTTCTCCATGGCGCTGCCGCTGTCGATCACCGTGATCTTCGGCTTCCAGCACCTGCCCGACGCCGCGGGCGTAATGACCCACAACACCCTCAACCCCAACGCGCCCTCGGCGCTCACCTACGCCTGGATCGGTCCCTTCGTCGGCGCGGCCGCGCGGCCGATCGGGGGCTGGATCTCCGACAAGCTGGGCGGCTCCATCGTCACCCAGTGGATCTCGGCGGTGCTGGTGGTGGGCTCGGCGGCGGCCGGCTACGTGATGTATCTCGCCTACCAGTCGGCCACGCCGGAGCAGTACTTCGCGCTCTTCCTGATCATCTTCGTGGTCCTCTTCGCCGCCAGCGGCATCGGCAACGGCTCGACCTTCCGCAGCGTGGGCGTGATCTTCGACCGCGACCAGGCCGGCCCGGTGCTCGGCTGGACCTCGGCGGTGGCCGCCTACGGCTCCTTCATCGCCCCGGTGGTGATCGGCGACCAGATCAAGGCCGGCACCCCCGAGATGGCCATGTACGGCTTCGCCGTCTTCTACGCCGTGTGCCTCGTCATCAACTGGTGGTTCTACCTGCGCAAGAACGCCTACATCCGCAACCCCTGAGCCCCGCACGCAACGCATCCCGAGACCCGCAACAAGGAGCATTCAATGAGTCATCTTCTCGACCGCCTGCGCTTCTTCGACAAGGTGCAGGACACCTTCTCGAACGGCCACGGCATCGTCACCAACGAGGATCGCAGCTGGGAGGACGCCTACCGCAACCGCTGGCGCCACGACAAGGTGGTCCGCTCCACCCACGGGGTGAACTGCACCGGCGGCTGTTCGTGGAAGATCTTCGTCAAGAACGGGCTCGTCTCCTTCGAGATGCAGCAGACGGACTACCCGCGCACCCGCGAGGACCTGCCCAACCACGAGCCGCGCGGCTGCCAGCGCGGGGCCTCGTTCTCCTGGTACCTGTACTCGCCGCACCGCATCAAGCACCCGATGATCCGCGGCCGGCTGCTCGAGGTCTACCGCGCCGAGCGCCGCCTCGGCAAGGATCCGGTGGAAGCCTGGGAGGCGATCCAGGCCGACAGCGCCAAGCGCGACAAGTACGTAAAGGTTCGCGGCCTGGGCGGCTTCGTGCGCACCAGCTGGGACGAGGTGAACGAGATCATCGCCGCGGCCAACATCTACACCATCAAGAAGTGGGGCCCGGATCGCATCTACGGCTTCTCGCCCATCCCGGCGATGTCGATGATCTCCTACGCGGCCGGCAGCCGCTACCTCTCGCTCATCGGCGGCGCCTGCGGCTCCTTCTACGACTGGTACTGTGATCTCCCGGCGGCCTCCCCCCAGACCTGGGGCGAGCAGACCGACGTGCCGGAGGCGGCCGACTGGTACAACTCGACCTACCTCATCATCACCGGCGCCAACCTGCCGATGACCCGCACCCCGGACGCCCACTTCGCCACCGAGGTGCGCTACAAGGGCGCCAAGGTCGTGTCGATGGCGCCCGACTACGCCGAGTACGTCAAGTTCGCCGACCTGTGGATGCCGGTGCGCCAGGGCACCGACGCCGCGGCCTTCCTGGCCATGGGACACGTCGCGCTGAAGGAGTACTTCATCGACCGCCAGGACCCGTACTTCCAGGAATACGCATGCAAGTACACCGACCTGCCGATGCAGGTCATCCTGCGCCGCCACGGCGACGGCTTCGTGCCCGACCGCAACCTGCGCGCGTCCGACTTCGAGGGCAACCTGGGCGAAGCCAACAACCCCGAGTGGAAGACCATCGTCTACGACGCCAAGCGGAGCAGCTACGTCGCGCCCAACGGCTCGATCGGCTTCCGCTGGGGCGAGGAAGGCAAGTGGAACCTGCTGCCGAAGGACGCCGCGACCCAGGCCGAGATCGAGGCGGAGCTCTCCTCGATCGCGAACCACGACGCCGTCGTCTCGGTCGGCTTCCCGCACTTCCAGCCGGGCGAGCCGGGCCTCCTGCAGCGCAACGTGCCGGCCCGCCGCCTCACCCTGGCCTCGGGCGAAACGGTGTTCGTGACCTCGGTGTTCGACCTGCAGGTCGCCCAGTACGGCATCGATCGCGGCCTCGGCGGCGAGAACGTCGCAAAGTCCTACGACGACGCCAGCGTCGCCTACACCCCCGCCTGGGCGTCGAAGATCACCGGCGTGAAGGCCGCCGACATCGAGCGCACCGGCCGCGAGTTCGCCGAGAACGCGTCGAAGACCCGCGGCAAGTCCATGGTCATCATGGGCGCGGCGATCAACCACTGGTACCACAACGACATGCAGTACCGGTCGATCATGAACCTGCTGCACATGTGCGGCTGCGTGGGTCAGACCGGCGGCGGCTGGGCGCACTACGTGGGCCAGGAGAAGCTGCGTCCCCAGGCCGGCTGGGCGCCGATCGCCTTCGCGCTCGACTGGCAGCGTCCGCCGCGCCACCAGAACTCCACCTCCTACTGGTACTTCCATACCGACCAGTGGCGCTACGAGACCATCGACGCCGACGACCTGCTCCAGCCCGCCGCCAAGGGCAAGTACAAGGGTTATCGCCTGGCCGACTACAACGTGGTCGCCACCCGCCTGGGCTGGCTGCCCTCCGCCCCGCACTTCAACCGCAACCCCCTCGAGCTCGTGGCCGAGGCCGAGAAGGCCGGCGCCAGGGACGAGGCCGGGGTGGCCAGGTACATGGTCGAGCAGCTCAAGTCCGGCAAGCTCGACGTCGCCTTCGCCGACCCGGACGCCGAGGAGAACTGGCCGCGCAACCTCTTCGTGTGGCGCGCCAACCTCATCGGCACCTCGGCCAAGGGCCACGAGTACTTCCTCAAGCACCTCCTGGGCGCCCAGAACGGCGTGCTGCAGGAAGGCGGCGACGGCAAGGGCACCAAGGAGGTGAAGTGGCGCGACGAGGCGCCCGCCGGCAAGCTCGACCTGATGGTGGACATCAACTTCCGCCTCAACTCCACCGGCGCCTACTCGGACATCATCCTGCCGACGGCCACCTGGTACGAGAAGAACGACCTCAACACCACCGACATGCACCCCTTCATCCACCCGCTCTCCGAGGCGGTGACCCCGGGGTGGGAGTCGAAGAGCGACTGGCAGATCTTCAAGACCATCGCCAAGAAGTTCTCCGAGCTCGCCGAGAAGCACCTGGGCGTGATGAAGGACGTGGTGGCGCTGCCCATGCAGCACGACTCGCCCTTCGAGCTCGCCCAGCCCCTGGGCCAGGTGCGCGACTGGAAGAAGGGCGAATGCGAGCCCGTGCCGGGCAAGACCATGCCGCTCCTGAAGCTGGTCGAGCGCGACTTCGCCAACACCTATCGGAAGTTCATCGCCCTCGGCCCGCTGATGACGAAGCTCGGCAACAACGTCAAGGGCCTCGACTGGAACACCGAGCAGGAGTACGAAGAGCTCAAGAAGTGCAACTACACGGTGCAGCTGCCGGGCATCTCCCAGGGCATGCCCTCGCTGGAGGAAGACATCGCGGTGTGCGACGCGGTGATGCGCATGGCCCCCGAGACCAACGGCGAGGTGGCCCACAAGTCGTGGTCGGCGCTCTCGAAGAAGACCGGCATCGACCATCACCACCTGTACGCCGGCCGCCACGAGGACAAGATCACGTTCCGCGACATCCAGGCCCAGCCGCGCAAGATCATCACCGCGCCCACCTGGTCCGGGATCGAGTCGGAGACGGTCTCCTACACAGCCGGCTACACCAACGTGCATGAGCACATCCCGTTCCGCACGCTGACCGGCCGCGCCCACTTCTACCAGGACCACGAGTGGTTCCTGGACTTCGGCGAAGGCTTCTGCGCCTACAAGCCGCCGATCGACATGAAGGCCCACAAGGTGATCCCGGACTCGGTACGCCGGAAGCCCCACCTGACCCTGTCGTGGATCACCCCGCACTCCAAGTGGGGCATCCATTCGTCCTACCAGGACAACCTGCGGATGCTGTCGCTGTTCCGCGGCGGCCCCTACGTGTGGGTCTCCGAGGACGACGCCAAGTCGATCGGCCTGAAGGACAACGACTGGGTGGAGGCGATCAACGCCAACGGCGCCACCATGGCCCGGGCGGTAGTCTCCCAGCGGGTGCCGCGCGGCATGGCCCTGATGTACCACGCCCAGGAGAAGAACGTGAACGTGCCCGGCTCGCCTTCCACCGGCAAACGCGGCGGCATCCTCAACTCCGTGACGCGGGTCATCGTCAAGCCCACCAACATGGTCGGCGGCTACGCCCAGCTCGCCTACAGCTTCAACTACTACGGCACGGTGGGCTGCCAGCGCGACGAGGTGGTGGTGCTGCACAAGGTGGCCGACCAGGACATCGACTGGCTGGAGCGGCCGCTGACGCCGGAGCGCGAGGCGCAGCGGAATCCGGTGGGGGTCGGGCCGAAGTGAGGCGATAGGGAGGCGAGGGTGTTCTCCCTCCCCTTGAAGGGGAAGGTACCTGCTAACAAATGCCGTCTCTTCCTCTACGGAAGGGGAATCGAGATCTAGGAGAAGTACATGAAAATTCGCGCGCAATTCGCGATGGTGTTCAACCTGGACAAGTGCATCGGTTGCCACACCTGCTCGGTGACCTGCAAGAACGTCTGGTCCAACCGCAAGGGCATCGAGTATGCCTGGTTCAACAACGTCGAATCCAAGCCCGGCATCGGCTTTCCCAAGGAGTGGGAGAACCAGGAGAAGTGGAAAGGCGGCTGGGAGAAGGTCAACGGCAAGCTGGAGCTGAAGGCCGGCGGCAAGGTGAAGAAGCTGGTGCAGATCTTCGCCAACCCCAACATGCCGCAGATCGACGACTACTACGAGCCCTTCACCTACGACTACGCGCGGCTGCAGAACGCGCCGCTGTCCGAGGCCGCCCCCACCGCCCGCCCGGTCTCGCAGATCACCGGCGAGAAGATGGACAAGATCACCTGGGGGCCGAACTGGGAGGATGACCTCGCCGGCGAATTCGCCGCGCGGGCCAAGGACGCCAACTTCTCCAGGATGGAGAAGGAGATGTACAAGCAGTTCCAGAACACCTTCCACCTGTATCTGCCGCGCGTCTGCAACCACTGCATCAACCCCGCCTGCGTCGCCTCCTGCCCCTCGGGCGCCATGTACAAGCGCGAGGAAGACGGCATCGTGCTCGCCGACCAGGACCGCTGCCGCGGCTGGCGGATGTGCATCTCCGGCTGCCCCTACAAGAAGGTGTTCTTCAACTGGGAATCGTCCAAGGCCGAGAAGTGCATCGGCTGCTACCCGCGGGTGGAATCGGGCCTGCCCACAGTCTGTTCGGAGTCCTGCGTCGGCCGCATCCGCTACAACGGCATCATCCTCTACGACGCGGACAAGCTGCTCGACGCCGCGTCCACCGACGACCCGCAGGACCTCTACAAGGCCCACCTGGACCTCTTCGTCGATCCCTACGATCCGGCCATCATCGAGCAGGCGAAGAAGGACGGCGTACCCCAGAGCTGGATCGAGGCCGCCCAGAAGTCGCCCATCTACAAGATGGCGGTGGACTGGAAGATCGCCTTCCCGCTCCACCCCGAGTTCCGCACCCTGCCGATGATCTGGTACGTGCCGCCGCTCTCGCCGGTGCAGTCGCAGATCGACCAGAAGGCGCTCCCGACCGGGCCGGACGGCGTGATCCCCAAGCCCGAGGCGATGCGCCTGCCGGTTCAGTATCTGGCCAACCTCCTCACCGCCGGCAAGACCGAGTACATCGTGTCGGCGCTCTCGCGCCTGATCGCGATGCGCTCCTACCAGCGCTCGGTGCACGTGGACGGCAAGGCCGACACCCGCGCCCTGGAGGCGGTGGGCATGACCGAGGACATGGCCCGCGAGATGTACCGCTACCTGGCCATCGCCAACTACGAAGACCGCTTCGTCATCCCGACCGCCCACGAGGAGATCCGCCTGGACGACTACCACGCCTTCCAGGGCCAGAACGGTTTCACCTTCGGCTCGGACGACTCCCGCGGCTTCGGCACCTTCTCCCTCTTCCCCGAGCGCCGCACCCAATCGGCCGAACCCCGCGAACCGGCGCCGCTCGCCGAGCCGCGCGACTGAAGGAGACCGTCGTGAAAATCTTCAAGCTTCTTTCCGTGCTGCTCGACTACCCCGGCGACGGGGTGCTCGAGGCGCTGCGCGCGCTGGCCGGCGACGACCCCCAGGGCTTCGTCGCCGGCACCGACGCCGCGGGCCTGCTCTCCGAGATCGAGACCCGCGAGCTCGCCGGCTTCATGGCCACGCTCCTCGCCCGCCCGGGCACCGAGGTTCAGGCCGAGTACGTGCAGGCCTTCGACCTCACCGCCGAGCACAGCCTGCATCTCACCCACCACCTCTTCGGCGAGGAGAAGTCGCGTGGGCCCGCGCTGATCGACCTCGGAGAGTTCTACCGCAGCTATGGGCTGAAGGCCGACGAGAAGGAGCTGCCCGACTACCTGCCGGTGATCCTGGAGTTCGTCTCCACCCTCTCCCTGGACGAGGCCCGCGTGTTCCTGGCGGACGTCTCCAAGGTGCTGAAGGTGCTCGCCGACAACCTGGAGCAATCCGGCAGTCCCTACGCCCCGCTGGTGCGCATCATCGAAAACCAGGGCAGCCTCGCCCGCCTTGCCGCCTGAGGACTATCCATGAACCTGCACAACCTCCTCTTCGGGGTCTATCCCTACATCGCGCTCACCGTCTTCATCGTCGGCAGCTGGATCCGCTACGACCACGCCCAGTACTCGTGGAAGACCGACTCCTCGCAGATCCTCTCCCGCCGCAACATGGCGCTCGCGAGCAACCTCTTCCACATCGGCATCCTGTCCATCTTCATGGGGCACTTCGCCGGCCTGGTCCTGCCCCACGCCTTCTGGATCGCGCTCGGGGTGTCCGACCTCGCCCACCAGTGGCTGGCGATCGTGGCGGGCAGCGTGTTCGGCCTGATGTGTCTGGCCGGCGGCACCCTGCTGTGGCTGCGCCGGGTGTTCGAGCCGCGGGTGCGCGCGGCCGGCCGGGCCATGGACGTGTTCATCCTCAGCTGGCTGATGCTCACCCTGGTGCTCGGGCTCTCAACCCTGCCGGTGTCGATCGGTCACGCGAACCACGGCGATCCGGGCGTGATGCTGGCACTGTCGGGCTGGGTGCAGTCGATTCTTACCCTGAACCCCAATCCGGCGCTGCTGGAGAACGTCGAGCCGGTGTTCCGCCTGCACATGGTGTTCGGGATGACGGTGTTCCTGCTCTTCCCCTTCACCCGCCTGGTGCACGTGTGGACCGCCCCGGTGAACTACGTCGGCCGCGCCTACCAGATCGTGCGCAGCAAGCGGCGCGCAAAGGTCGCCGCCTCGGCGTGACGGTGTGCAAGCCGGGCGGCGATGCCGCCCGGCTTGCACGGACGGCGGCATGCACGTAGCCTCGTAGCCACCGCCGCCCGACCCACTCCATGCTTTCGCTGAAGCCCACGCTCTCCGCCAAGATCACCGGCATCCTGCTGGGGTTCTTCCTCGTCGCGCTGATGGCGATCGGCCTCACGCTGTTCATCTCGTGGCAGCTCGAGGGGGCGGCGGCAGCGATCAACGACGCGGGCAGCCTGCGGATGCGCGCCTGGCGCCTCGCCCACCACCTTTCGGACGCCGACGCCGGCGCCATGGACGCGAGGAGCTTTTCGGCGGCGGTCGCTGCCGAGCGGGACGAGTTCGAGGAGGTGCTGGCCGGGCTCGACCGCGGCGACCCGCAGCGCCCCCTCTTCATTCCGAGGGACACCGACATCCGCAGCGACGTCGCGGCACTCAAGGTGTTCTGGGGGATGCGGATCCGCCCCGTACTGGACGTATTGATCGACGACCCCAGCCCCGCGCGGCTGCGGCTGCATGCGCCCCCCTTCGACCGGACCGTGGAAGAATTCGTGGCGGGCATCCACGAAGTCGTGCTCAAGATGGAGCACAGCTACGCGCGCAACACCAACATCCTGCGCGCCTCGCAGGTGCTGCTGATCGTGCTGGCCGTCATCGGAACGGTCATCCTCACCCGCTTCTTCTTCGTGACCGTGATCCGGCCCGTAGCCGAGCTCCAGGACGGCATGAAGCGCGTCGAGGAGGAGGACTTCCACGCCCGCGTGCCGGTGCTCGCCCAGGACGAGTTCGGCGACCTCTCCGAAGGCTTCAACCGCATGGCCGAACACCTCCAGAACCTCTACGGCACCCTGGAGGAGCGCGTCGCGGCCAAGACCCGCACCCTGGCGGCGAAGAACCGCGAGCTCGAGATCCTCCACGCCATCAGCGCGTTCCTGCGGGAGCCCAACGACGTGGACGGCCTGTGCCACGGCTTCCTGCAGCGGGTGCAGGCGACCCTGGGCGCGTCGGCGAGTTCGGCTCGCCTCCTGGACCTGGGCTCGCAGAACCTCTGCCTCACGGTGCACGAGGGCCTGGACGACGACTTCCTCGACAGCGAGGCGGTGCTCGCGTGCGATCAGTGCCTTTGCGGCGAGGCCGTCAAGCGCTGCGGCTCCTTCGTCGCCGACGTGGACGGCCCGGTGATCCCGCTCACCCTGGACGGATGCCGCCAGGCCGGGTTCAAGACGGTTTCCGCCACCACCATCACGGCCAACAAGCGGGTGCTGGGCGTGTTCAATCTCTATTTCAGCGACGGCCAGCCCCTCACCGACTCGGATCGCAAGCTCCTCGAAACCCTGGGCCAGCAGCTCGGCACCGCCATCGAGAACCATCGCCTGCACGCGCGCGAGCGCGAGCTGGCCGTCTCCGAGGAGCGCAACCTGCTCGCCCGCGAGCTGCACGACTCGATTGCGCAGGGGCTCGCCTTCCTCAACCTGCAGGTACAGATGCTCGACCAGGCGCTCGCCGGCGGCCGCACGGACGAAGCCCGCGACGTGCTGGCGATGATCCGCCACGGCGTGCAGGAGAGCTACGACGACGTGCGCGAGCTGCTGGTGCACTTCCGCACCCGCGTCGAGCAGCAGGACCTGGACGCGGCGATCACCGCGGCGCTGCGCCGGCTCGCCGAGCAGACGGGCGTGTCTACCGACCTCGACGTGCAGGGCGACGGCCCGCCCCTCGACCCCGAGGCGGAGACCCAGGTCCTCTACATCGTGCAGGAGGCGCTCTCGAACGTGCGCAAGCACGCCCTGGCGCGCAGCGTCCAGGTGTCGGTGCGGCGCGGGATGGAAGGCCTGAGCGTGGCCGTGCGCGACGACGGCGTCGGCTTCGACGAGACCCAACCCGGCACGGGGAGCGGCGAAGCCCACATCGGCCTGCAGATCATGCGCGAGCGCGCGATGCGCATCGGCGGCCAGTTCGCGGTACGCTCCTCGCGTGGCAAGGGAACCGAGATCCGCCTGGAGCTCCCCCGGAGAAACAAGGAGACCGCCTGATGTCCGATCCGATTCGCGTCCTGCTGGTGGACGACCACGCCCTCTTCCGCAGCGGCATCCGCTCGCTCCTGCAGCGCCACCCCGAGTTCGAGATCGTGGGCGAAGCGGGCGACGGCATGGAGGGCGTGAAGCGCGCCGCCCAGCTCGAGCCCGACGTGGTGCTGCTCGACCTGCACATGCCGGGGCTGTCGGGGCGCGAGGCGGCACGCCTCATCGCCGAGGAGGCGCCGGGCACGCACGTGCTGATGCTCACCGTGTCCGAGGACGGCGACGACCTCATCGATACCCTGCGTGCGGGGGCCAGCGGCTACCTGCTCAAGAACATCGAGGCGGAGACCCTGGTGGCCGCCATCCGCGCCGCCGCCCAGGGGGAATCTGTGGTCTCGCCGCAGATGATGGGCAAGCTCCTGCAAGGCGTGCGCAGCGAGCCCCGGGCGAGTACGCCGGCCGCGTCCGCGGCAAGCGCCTCCGAGCTGGACAAGCTCTCCCCCCGCGAGCGCGAGATCCTCGCCTTCATCGCCCGCGGCAAGAGCAACAAGGAGATCGCCCGCGAGCTCGACGTAGCCGAGAGCACGGTCAAGATCCACGTGCAGAACCTGCTGCGCAAGCTCAATCTCACCAGTCGGGTACAGGCGGCGGTGCTGGCGGTGGAGCTGGGCGTCGGGTAGTCCGAGGCGCGATCGACGACAGGCCGCGTCTCTCGCACGGCAGCTCCCGGACTCCGCTGGGGCTCCATCCGGGCTACGAACACTGCCCCCGTAGCCCGGCCGGTCAGGGCGAATCGGCCTCAGGCCATCGCCACGGCCCGGTCGATGCGCGCCACCAGCCCGCTGTCTCGCGTACCGGCAGCCCGATGCAGCTGAACGAGTTGCGCCCCTGCCCGCACCCGCGCGAGCGCCTCGCGCACCGAGGCGATGCCCCCGACGCTCATCATGCACACATCGCGCCCCAGGGCCTTCGAGAGCTCCGCGAGCACCATGCAGGCGGCGGCCGACGAGGCGGCCCCCTCGGCCGACACGAGCAGTCCGTCCGCGCCGGCTTCCACGAAGCGTGCCGCGACGCGAACCCGGTCGTCCCCCGCGAGCCAGGCCGAGGGCAGCTTCACAACCAGGGGCAGCGCACGGCCGCGGCGCAGAGCGAGCCCGTCGCGCAGCCGCGCCATCTCGCCTGCCACCCCGACGAAGCGCTCGGGAGGCGGTCGATCGCGGCCGGGGTTCAGCGTGAGGTAGTCCGCCTCCCCGTGAAAGGCATGCATCGCCGCGGCATAGTCCTCCTCGGCTCGGCTCCAGGGGGTGGCCGGCCGCCTGCCGAGGCTCACGCCGCAGGGGACGAGTCGGGACACAGGGGATGGCAGCAGGGCACGCCGCGCGCCGACGGTCCACGTGCCGAGCTCGACTGCCGCGAAGCCCAGCGCGAGCGCCTTCTCCCTCAGCCGACCGTGCCGGTCGAAGCCGGCAGCAAGACCGACGTGCCCCGGAAACTCGAGCCCCATCGCCCGCATCGGCGCAGCCGGCCGGCGATCGGCCCGAGCGCTCGTCAGCCGCGCCAGCGCGCCACGGGTACGCAGCGCACGCGGGGTGAGCGGCGGCGGGCCATGCATCGCGCTCAACCCCGCCTTCGAAGAAAGTCGTCCAGGAAGGACACCAGCGCCTCCACCGCCACGTCCGGCAGGCCGGGGTAGAGACCGGCCCGGATCCCCCCGACTTGCGGATGCCCGCGCAGATCGCGCAGCCCGGCGGCCTCGGCCTCCTCCATGAAGCGCGCCGTGAGCGCCTCGTCGGCGAGGCGGAAGCAGGGCGTCACCCGTGAGCGGAATCCGGGCGCCGCCGCCGTCCGGTAGAAGCCGCCACTCCCGTCGATCACCCGGTACACCGCGGCGCTGCGTCGTGCCGCCGCCGCGGCCATGGCCGCCACCCCGCCCTCGCGCTCGATCCGGTGCAGCATGCGGTGCGCGACGAAGACCGGAAACACCGGGGGCGTGGCGAGCCGCGACGCGGCCTCGGCCTGGGCGGAGAAGTCGAACGTCCGCGGCGTGCCCGGCCGTGCCCGCCCGAGCAGGTCCTCGCGCACGATCACCACGGTGAGCCCCGGCACGCCGATCACCTTCTGGGTGGCGGCGTAGCCCAGCGCCAGCCGTGAGAAGTCGAGCCGCCTGGTGAGCAGATCGGAGGTCATGTCCGCCGCGAGCGGCACCGCCAGCCGGGGCAACTCGGCGAACTGCAGCCCGTCGGCCGTCTCGTTGGTGGTGATGTGGCAGTAGGCGGCGCGTGCGGGAATGTGCCAGCCGGCCGGATCGGGCACCCGCTCCAAGGCGCTCGCGGCGATGCGCACGTCACCGTAGCGCCACGCCTCGCGGATGGCGCGCCGCGACCAGTGACCGGAATCCACGTAGCTCGCGCCACGGCGGGCACCGAGCAGGTTGAGGGGTACCGCGGCGAACTGGGTGGTCGCGCCGCCGTGCAGGAAGAGGACACGGAAATGCCCGGGCACCTCGAGCAGCCGGCGCAGGCAGCTTTCCGTCTCCTCCTGCAACTCCCGATAGGCCGCCGCAGTGAACGGCAACGAGAGGATCGAGCCGCCGCCACGCCACGCCCGGCAGGCCTCGGCCACCTCGTCGGCCACCTCGGCGGGCAGCGGGCCCGCGGCGGCGGAGAAGCTCCAGCCGCCCGGGCAGGCGGCGTGCGTCGCGCACAGACCTTCAACCGAACAGGGCTGGACCATGAGCGCCGGCCGCCATGAAGAAGAGCACGGGAATCGACAGCATGGTGTTCACCCGCGCGGAGAGGAAGGTCACGCGCGAAGCCGCGAGCCGCTCCTCGAGCGGCGCCGGAACGAAGCCGAGCACGCGCTTCTGGTGGGGCCACAGCACGAACCACAGGTTGAGCACCATGAAGATCGCGAGCCACATTCCCACGCCGATCGGGGCGAGCGCCCCCTGCAGGCTGAGCGCGCCTTCCAGCCAGCCCCGCTGCCACAGGATGAAGGCCCCGCTTCCCCAGGTGACGAGCGACGCGTAGCGGAAGATGCCGTGCTCGCGCTGCAGGAGCGCCCGCTGGCGCGGGCTGTCCGGATCGGCGAGGTCGGCTGCGGCGAGCGGCACGTAGCGCGGCCGGTTCACCGCCGTGGCGTAGTTGTGGCCGATCCACACCAGCGCGCCGACGTAATGCGCCCAGCGCGCGAGGACTTCGAGCAGGGTCGCGTCCATCCCGCCCTCCTCAACCGGCCAGCCGCAGCAGCGCCGCGAGCAGAGCGGTCAGCCCGACCCCCAGGAGCACCGTCACCCGCGCGGAATCGAAGATCTTAAGCATCGCCGCACGCCTCCGTCAGTTCGCGCGCGCTGCGCTCGCTGCGCATGACCAGCGGCACCACCCGGCGCCCGGGCGCATGGGCCTGCTCCACCGCCCGCGCGATCAGGTGGTGGTGGGGTGACTTGGCACAGGCCGGGTCGGTGTTGCATGCATCGCCGGTGAGCAGGAAGGCCTGGCAGCGGCAGCCGCCGAAGTCGCGCTCCTTCTCGTCACAGGAGCGGCACGGCTCGCGCATCCACTCCTGGCCGCGGAACTTGCGGAAGGTGGGCGATTCGTTCCACAGCCAGGCGAGGCTGTGCTCGCGCACCGTCGGGAATTCCAGGCCCTCGATGAGGCGCGACTCCTGGCAGGGCAGCGCGGCGCCGTCGGGCGCGACGGTCAGATGGATAGCCCCCCAGCCGTTCATGCAGGCCTTGGGCCGCTCCTCGAAATAGTCGGGGATGACGAAGTAGATCGTCATGCGCTGGCCGAGGCGCTCGCGCGCCCGCTGCACCGCGGCTTCCGCCCGCTCCAGCTGGTCGCGGGTGGGCAGGAGCTCGTCGCGATTGACCATCGCCCAGTTGTAGTACTGGATGTTGGCGAACTCGAGGTAGTCGACGCCGATGTCCTCCGCCATGGCGAGGATCTCCTCGACCTGGTCGGCGTTGTGCCGGAAGACGGGGACGTTGAGCACCATCGGAAAGCCGTGGGCCTTGATCCGGCGCGCGACCTCCAGCTTCAGGTCGAAGACCTTCGCGCCCACCAGCGCGTCGGTGAGCGACCGGTCGCTCGACTGGATCGAGAGCTGGATCTGGTTCAGGCCGGCGGCCTCGAGCGCGACCAGGCGCTCCTCGGTGAGCCCCACGCCCGAGGTGATGAGGTTGGTGTAGTAGCCCAGCGCGTGCGCCTCGCCCACCAGCTCTTCCAGGTCGTCGCGCAGCATCGGCTCGCCGCCGGTGAAGCCCAGCTGCAGCGCGCCCAGCTCGCGGCCCTCGCGCAGCACGCGCTTCCACTCCTCGGTGGAGAGCTCGCTCGGATGGCAGCGCTCGTAGTCCACCGGGTTGCTGCACCAGGGGCACTTCAGGGGGCAGCGGTAGGTGAGCTCGAGCACCAGCCACAGCGGCTTGCCCTCGCCGTCAAGCCTGACGACGGATCCATCCTTTGGCATGGAATACCTCCAGGAAGTTGTATACGCCTTCCCTCACCCGCTCCGGATCGGAGGGAAAGAGCGCCTGCAGCTCGGCCACCAGCTGGTCGACGCGGTGCGCGCCGTCGCAGCGCTTGATGATCTCGCCCGCGGTCCGGTTGAGCTTCACGATCCCCTCCGGGTAGAGCAGCACGTAGGACTGCTGCGTCTCCTCCCAGCGGAAGAGATACATCGGGTGGATGGCGAAGCGGTCGGCGGCCGCCGGCATGCTCACTTCGTTCATGTTCGGGTCTCCTCGGACGGGGCGGGGACGCCCCGCCCCGTGGCGTCAGCGCACGTACACGTAGGCCGTCACTTCGAAGCCGAGACGAATGTCGCAGTAGGCCGGGTCAATCCACTCCATGGTCGATCTCCATTCGTAGGTGGGAAGAAACGCGGGCCGGCCCGAAGGCCGATCCGCAGGACCATGGTGCCGCCGAAGGGCGCAGCGGCCGTCGCGCAGACGATGATTCGCGCGTCGCGGCGACCATGAGGCGCTACCGGCGAGAATCATGAATCTCGCGCCGGCGTGCGGATTTTTGATCTATCCGAAAGAAATCGGGCGGCCGTTCGGGCAGGCGCATACCCGCCGCGGGATGCGCGGCGGGCCTTGCGAAGTCAGGAAGGGACGGCGGGTGACTCCGGCATGCCTGCGTGGTCCGGGTCGAGGAGCTGCGCGCGCTCGAAGAGCTCGCGCTCCTCGAAGCGCACGTGGGCGGCGAGCAAGGCGCCGAAGTCGCCGAGGCATTGCGCCGGCTCGGGCGCGGCCTCGCGGCTCGCGAGCGCATGCACCAGCGCGCGCAGCTCGCGGTGCTCGTCCAGCGTGCGCTCGACCAGCACGATCTCGCCGGCGCTTGCCAGCTCGGGCAGCAGGGAAAGCTCCTCCGCCGCGAAGTGCGGTTCCAGCTCCGTCTCGAAGCGCGCCACGACTTCGGCGCGGGCGGCCTCGAGCAGCTCGGCATCGCCCGTGGCGGCCGCCTTGCGGACGCGGTTGGCGAGCGAGAGCGCCGTGTGGTGTTCGCGCGAGAGCGCGACGAGAGCAGGATGGCGTTTCATCGCGCGCTCACCTCCCACACCTCGGCGTCGTCCCAATGGTCGATCAGGAGCCGCCGCACCCGCCCCTGCCACAGGGTCTTGAACTCCTCCCGTTCGGCGGGCGAGGCCTCGCCGGCCAGGCAGCGCGCCAGGAGCTCGCGGGTGTGGACCGGCGCCGGCACCCGGTCGAGCCGCGCAGCGAGCGCAACCTCGCCGCCGCCGACCCGTGTCAGTCGGAAGGCGCCCTCCCCCGGCGCTGCGTAGTCCACCAGCCCGTGGCGCACGAAGCGCCCGGCGAGCCCCTTGAAGCCGGTGTGCTCGGTCGCCCCGGTGAGAAAGCCCACCACTCCGCTCACGACCCCGGTCACTCCGTCGGCCGCCGCCTGCGGAAAGCTCGCCCGCACCGCGCCGCGCTCCGGCAAGGTGTCGGGGAACAGCGCCTGCAGCCCCTTCACGGTCAGCGCATACGCCATGGCCACCGTCGGGCAGGAGTGGCCGGCGAAACGCACGGCGTCGGAGTAGCCGTACTCGATGCGGCCGTCCCGGGCGGCCCCCAGGAAGTCCGCCAGGGGGTCATGCAGGACGATACGTGGAACCCGGTCGAAGAATGCTTGAAGGCTCATGACGCGCTCGTGTTGTGACGACGCGTCATACCCTAGCGATTCGCTCGGGCAATTTGCATGAGGCAGGTCAAGTCGCACCGGCCTGCGATCACCGTCCGGGCCGCCGATCCCTCCGCAGCCCGGACGGAGCGCAGCGGATCCGGGACGCCGCGCTCGACCCTGCCGCAGCGCCATCCCGGATTCCGGCCTGCGGCCTGCATCCGGGCTACGGCGCTGCCGCGATCAGCCCGCGGCCTCCTGGGCGCGGAAGCGAAGCAGCCGTTCCCGGTCGGGGATGGTGACGTAGCGCCGGCTCACCGTGATCAGTCCCGCGTCGCCGAGCTGCTGGAAGGCCCGGGAAAGCGTGGGCGGGCTGAGATTGAGGTAGGACGCGATGACCTGTTTCTGGGCCGGCAGCATCGCCTCCAGGATGCCGTGGCCGTTCACCGTGGCGTGCTCGAGCAGGTGGTCGATGATGCGCTCCATCGCGGTGTGCAGGGTCAATGCCTCGATCTCGCCCTTGACCTCGAGCAGCCGCTTGCCGATGTGCTCCACCGCCGCGCGGGCGAAGCGCAGGCTCGAGGCCTGCAGCTTGCGCACGGCGGCGGCCGGAATCGACAGGAGCACCGTCTGGGTAAGGCTGCGCGCGGTGGTGCGGTACGCGCCGCCGGTCAGCACCTCGACCTCCCCGAACACCTGCTGCGGATCGACGATGTCGAGGATCTTCTCCGCCCCCCGGTCGTTCGACGCGGCCAGGGCCATCTGGCCGCTGATCACCATGAAAAGATCGGTGGCGTGCTCGCCCTTGCGGTACAGGATGTCCCCCTTGCCCAGGCGGATCAGACCCGACGCCCGCTCCACCCCGGCGAGCTCGCTGCGGGTGAGCTCGACGAACAGCGGATGCCGCGAGAGCACCGTCCTGCCGGGGCCGAGCGAGGCCACCCCGAGGCCGGCGCGGGCGGCCAGAGCCGGTTCCGGCGCGGACTCGGCCGCGCCCTCCTCTCCGACCGGCGAGTCGAACACGACCAGGATCACCATCTGCCCGTGCAGGCCCATATAGGTTACGCGGGCGCCGATCTTTCGCAGCTTGCCGCCCGGGCCCGCATAGTCCAGCAGCCCCTCGAACTGGCCGCTCACCAGCACTTCGCTCATGAGCACCGGGAAGCGGCCGGACTGTCCGGCCCCGAGCAGCGTCGCCGCCGGCGCACCGATCAAGCCCTCCACATCCCGTCCGAGCAGGGCCGCGGCTGCGGCATTGGCGTGCAGGACCTTGGCAGGCATCAGCGAGCTCTCGAGGGAGATCACCAGCGCCGCGTGCTCGTTCTCCTCCACCAGCGCGAGAACCTGGGCCTCGCTTTCATGGAGCGCGGCGCTGCCCAGCGCAAGTGCATCCGCAAAGGAATACTCCGGGCCGGAAACGGCAGGCACGTCGCCGACCGGCTGGCCCGCGCCGAGCGCGGACGCGGCCTCCAGGCGTGCCGCATGCAGGCGCTGCGCGAGCCCGCGGTCCTCGCCCTGGATGTGGCGGATCAGCCAGTCGCCGAGGAAGGCCAGGAGCTGCCGGCCGTCCACCACCGGATCGTCGCCCAGGCCGTCCAGCATGTCGCCGACGTGGGCGAGGAAACGCGCGTGATTCTGGTGGTGGCGATTGGCGTACCCGGGCGGCAGGCCGCACAGCGCCATCAGCGCTTCCTCGGTGCCGAAGTGTATTTCCGCGTATTCCTTGAGATAGCCCAGCAGCAGGCGGACCTCCTCGGCGCTCAGCGCCTCGTCCGCCAGCTTCGCCGCGGTGGCATTGACCAGATCGACCAGGCCGCGATGCTGCCGGTCGATGACGTCGATGTGAGTCTTGAGCGCGTCGCTCCACGCCAGAAGTTGCATCCGTTCTGCCTTTTGAATTTGTTGGCGCCCACGGCGGCTGCGTGGGCGACGCGCGTTCGCCCATGCGATTATCGACAGACGCCCGGCCGCCCATCTTGATGCAGGTCAATTTCGCAGGAGCCGTCGATCGGCCACCGCCCGAGCGTCTGTCGCCCCCTCGACCGCCCGTCTCCGACGGACAGTACTACGGGGATTGCCTTAGCGTAAATCAAGGAATTG
>DYFV01000093.1 GCA_020725025.1 Azoarcus sp. | reverse complement strand
TCAACGCCGCCATCGAGGCGGCGCGCGCCGGCGAGCAGGGCCGGGGCTTCGCGGTCGTCGCCGACGAGGTGCGCAAGCTCGCCGAGAAGTCCGGGCAGTCGGCGAGCGAGATCGACGCGATCACTTCCTCGCTCGCCGATCAGGCGCAAGCGCTCGACCGTGAGCTGGGCCAGGGGCTCGCGGCGCTCGACTCCAGCCGCTCGAACATGAGCGCGACCTCGGAGGCCGTCGGCTCGGCCAGCCAGTCGGCGAACCGCACCACCACGGAAGTGGCCCAGATCAGCCTCGCGGTGCGCGAGCAGAGCTCGGCCAGCACCCAGATCGCGCGGCACGTGGAAGACATCGCCCAGATGGTGGAAGCCAGCCATGCCGCGCTGGGACGCATGACGGAAACCGCCGACGCGCTGCACCGGCTGGCGGACGACCTGAAGGCGTCGATCGGGAGTTTCAGGCTATGAGAGCTGCGGCCCGAAGGGCCGGTGATTGGCTCCTCCCCCTTCAAGGGGGGCGAAGCCGGGGTTTCGCGAAGCACCGCTTCGCGCCGGCTGAGCGGCGGAGCGAAGCGGAGACTCCCGGTCGGGAGGAGGATGGGCGGACGGCATAGCGGTCGATCAGCGGCCCACCGGGCCGCGCGACGCGTTCACACCACGTACCCCCGCATCCGGTTCTCGATGATGCGGGGGTTGTCTCCGTTGGCGATGCCCACCAGCCCGTCCACCAGCATCTCCCGTTGCGAGATGACATTGCCGATGTGGGCCAGCAGCTTCTTGGAGACGGGCAGGAAGATCAGGTTGGCGGAACCCACGCCGTAGATGGTGGCGACGAAGGCGACCGCGATGCCGGAGCCTAGCTTGGACGGGTCGGAGAGGTTTTCCATGACGTGGATGAGACCCATCACCGCGCCGAGAATCCCGATGGTGGGCGCGTAGCCGCCGGCCGCCTCCCACACCTTGGCGCTCTGCCGCATCTGGCCGCCCCAGGCGTCGATTTCGACCTCCAGCACCTCGCGCAGGCGCTCCGGCTCGACGCCGTCCACCAGCAGCTGCAGACCCTTGCGCATGAAGGGATCGGGCAGCGTCCCGATCTGCGCCTCGAGGGCAAGCAGCCCCTCCTTGCGGGCGACCTGGCTCCACGCGGTGGTCTGCTCGATGAGCGCGGCGTGGCTCGTGGTGGGCGGGACGAAGACCCAGCGGGTCATGCGCACGCCGTCGAGGAACACGCGCAGGGGGCTTTGCAGCATCACCGCGCCGAGGGTGCCGCCGATCACGATGAGGAAGGCGGTCGGCTGGACCAGCGAGGAGATGTGCCCGCCCTCGAGCACCTGCCCCACCAGGATGGCGGCGATGCCGACGGTGAGACCGATGAGGCTGATCTTGTCCATATGCGGATCGGTCAGGCGTCAGTAGGCGGCTTCTTGGGTGGACGGCCGCGCCGCGCACCCGTGCCGGCCGGAGGGGTTCCGCCCAGCATGCGTCCGCGCAGGCGCGCGACCGCCTGGCTGTGGAGCTGGCACACGCGCGACTCGGAGACGCCGAGCACCTCGCCGATCTCGCGCAGGTTGAGCTCCTCGTCGTAATAAAGAGCCATCACCAGCTTCTCGCGCTCGGGAAGCTCCTCGATGGCGCGCACCAGGGTGGCGCGCATGTCTGCGTCCTCGATGAGCTCGAGCGGGTTCGATTCGTGTTCGCCGAGATGGCGCTCGAGGTAGTCCTCGCCCTCCCCGTCGGTGAAGTCCTCGAAGTACACCAGCTGGTGGCCGCGCGCCTCCTGCAGCATGTGCTGGTAGTCGGCGAGCGACATGTCGAGCGAGGCGGCGAGCTCGGTCTCGGTGGGCTGGCGGCCGTACTGCTGTTCCAGGCAGTGGACGGCCTGCTCGATGCGGCGCATGTCGCGGCGCAGGCTGCGCGGCAGCCAGTCGTTGTCGCGCAGGCCGTCGAGCATGGCGCCGCGCACGCGCTGCACGGCGTAGGTCTCGAACTGCGCACCCATGCCGTCTTCGTAGCGGTTGATCGCGTCGAGCAGCCCAAGCATGCCGTTCTGGATGATGTCGTCCACCTGCACGCTGGCCGGCAGCTTCGCCATGAGGTGATAGGCGATACGCTTGACGAGCGGGGCGTAGGCCTCCACCAGTCCGCTCTTGTCCACGTTTCCTTCAGCGTCGTACATCCACTTTGCCTGTATCGTTCTGCGCCCCGAACCGGGCGGTGCCGCGGCGGTGCGCCATTGTCCCGCAGCGCCACCGCCTTGGCCAGCCGGATAGCCGTGTGCCATCACGGCCGCCGCTCCGCGTGCTGACGCGGCCTGGCGCGCCCCAGGGCGGCGAGCCGGCGCAGGAAGGCCAGCTCGGTGTGGCGCGGCGAGGCCTCCGCCGCGCTCTCCGCGAGCCCGCCCGCGAGATCGTCGCGCTCAAGCTCGCCCAGCCAGGCGAGCGGCACGCCCACGTGGCGGGCGACGAGCTCCTCGAGCGAGTGGAAGAAGTCGCGCGCCTCGGCGCGGCTGTGGGCGCGCGCGACCGTGACGTGCAGCGAGCCGGCGCCCGCCGCGGCGAGTTGCTTGATCGCCTGATAGGCCTCGGTCGCACCGCTGCGGCTCGCCTCGGCGACCACCAGACGGCGCGGCGCGGCGTACACGAAGGGCGAGGGATCCTCGGCCGAGCCGCGCGCCGCGTGAATCAGAACGAATCCGGCGTGGCGCAGGAGGCTGCGCAGGGCGTCCACCAGGCACTCCCGGCGATCGTCGTCGAGCAGCGGCAGGGCGAGCGCGGCGGCGCTCGCCGGCACGCGGCCGAGCAGGCCGGGCACCCGTTGCAGCAGCGCACCCGGCCCGACGCGGCCGCCGAGCACGCCGAGCAGATCGGCACCGGGGGGCAGCCCCAGCACCTCGGACAAGCCCTCCTCGCCCGGCGCTTCGTCGAGCAGCAGCACCCGTTCGGCACGACCGGCGATGCGGTGCGCGGTCTCGACGGCGAGGTGCGCGCGCTGCCGCCCGGTGGCATACAGCGCCACCACGGTGGGCGGAGCGCGCCGGAAAAGCCGGCGCAGTCCTGCCGCCTGGTCTTCGGCCGGGTCGAGCATGTCAGGCTCCCGCGACGGCTGCCGCCATCATCATGGCGGCCTCGTCGCCCTGCAGCTTCCACGGCGAATCCTCGGACTGCTCGCGCAGCGCGCGGTGCAGCAGGTAGGCGCGGTTGGGAAGATGCAGATCCTCGGGCACGCGCTGCCCGTTGGTCACGTAGCACACCTCCAGCTCGTTCATGACCGCGGTGCCGATGGCCGGGGCGAGCGAGGCGGCCTCGTCGACCTTGGTGAGGATGCAGCCGGCGAGATCCGGGCCGCGGTAGGCGCGCACCACGTCCTCCAGGGTATCGCCGCGGCAGGTGGCGTTCAGCAGCAGGAGCCGGCGCACGTTGCCGGCGCCCATCAGCATGGCCGCCTGCTCGGCCACCATGCGGTCGCGCTGGCTCATGCCCATGGTATCGATGAGCACCATGTGCTTGTTGCGCAGCTCGGCCAGCGTCTGGCGCAGGTCGGCCGCGTCGCGCACCGAGAACACCGGCACGCCCAGGATGCGGCCGTAGATGCGCAGCTGCTCCTGGGCACCGATCCGGTAGCCGTCGGTGGTGATCAGCGCGAGCTTGTCCGCGCCGTGGCGCACCACGCAGCGCGCGGCGAGCTTGGCGGTGGTGGTGGTCTTGCCCACCCCGGTCGGCCCGACCAGCGCATACACCCCGCCCTCGTCGATGAGATCGGCGTCGGAAGCCATGGCGCGCAGCTCGCGGGCGAGCGCCTCGCGGACCGCGGCGCGGGCCTCCTTCGGGCCATCGTCGGGGTCCACCACCGCGGCGAGCCGCCGCGCGAGCACGGCGGAGAAACCCGCCTCCAGGAGCTCCCCGACGGTGTCGGCGCGCGCCGGGGCCTTGCGCCGGTCCTCGCCCCAGGCGAAGCCGGCGAGCTGGCGTTCGATCATGTTGCGGATGGTTGCGAGCTCGGCGGCGAGCCGCGCGTTGTCCTGCTGCAGGCTCGTCAGGCGCTCGTCGTCGAGCGGGCGCGCGGCCGGACGCGGGGCCTCCTCGCGCACGGCGGCGGCGGGCGCCGGACGGACCGGCGGCTCGGCCTCGCGCTGCGCCTTGGCGGCGATCGCGGCGTCGCGGGTGCGCACCACGTAGTCGGGCGTTTCCATGCGCGGGGGCTCGAAGGGGCGGATCTCCGGAGCGGGCTTGCGCGGTGCCGGGGCCGCGGCGGGCCGCGCCGCCGTAGCCGGGCGGCCGGAGAGGCTCACGTGGAAATCGTCATCGTCTTCGCGCAGCAGGCGGGCCGCCATGGACGGTTCGGGCTGGGACGCGCGGGCCGGGGCGGGCGCGGGCGCCGCCGGACGCGCAGCACCGGAGAGGCTGCCCACCGCATCGGCCGGCAGCGCGAGGATCTCGACGCCACCGTCGACGGCGCGATTGGACAGGACGATCGCGTCGGCCCCGAGGTCCGCCTTGAGCGCACGCAGCGCCTCCCGGGCGGTTTGAGCGAAATAGCGCTTGACGTTCATGTTCTTGCTCTCCGACTTCTCCAGCGCGCTCCCTGCGCACCATGGCTCAGAGTATGCCGTCCGACAGCGCTCGCTATTGGGTGGAATAAAACGGGGTTTGCCCCGCTATTCCCGCCCGGCGGACCGCTCGGCGCGGCACGGCGCCGGCGTCAGCCCGCCGCGCTGCCCACCATGGCGGTGACGCGGATGGTGCGGTTTTCGGGCACTTCGGAGTTGGCCACGACCTTGAGCGAGGGCACCGAGCGGCGCAGGAAGCGCGATAGCAGCCAGCGCAGCTGAGGCGGCACGAGCAGCACCGGCGGCAGGCCGATGTCCTCCTGGCGCTGCGCGATCTGGGCCGCGTGGCGCAGCAGCCCGTCGGCGAGGCCGGGCTCGATGACCGCACCCTCCCCGCCACCGCTCGCCACCGCCTGCATCAGGATGCGCTCGAGGGTCGGATCCAGGGCCATGACCTGGATCTCGGCATTGCCCGGGAACAGGCTCTGCATGATGGAGCGGCCGAGGGCCTGGCGCACCCGGGCGGTGAGCTCGATCGGGTCCTGCAGCCGCGGCGCGTGCTCGGCCAGCGTCTCGATGATGGTGCGCATGTCGCGGATGTTCACGCCCTCTTCGAGCAGGCTCTGCAGCACGCGCTGCACCGTGGACACCGACAGCTGCGCCGGCACCAGGTCCTCGACGAGCTTGGGCGCGTCCTTGCCGATGTGGTCGAGCAGCGCCTGGGTTTCCTGGCGGCCGAGAAGCTCCGCGGCGTGGTTGAGGATGAGATGGTTGAGGTGGGTCGCCACCACCGTGCTCGCGTCGACCACGGTATAGCCCAGCGCATGGGCCTGTTCGCGCTGGCTCGCGTCGATCCAGTAGGCGGGCAGGTCGAAGGCCGGATCGCGGGTCTCGCGCCCGGCGAGCGGACCGGTGACACGGCCCGGGTTGATCGCCAGGAACTGGCCCGGGTAGGCCTCGCCGCTGCCGATCTCCACGCCTTTCAGCGCGATGCGATAGGCGTTGGGGCGCAGCTCCAGGTTGTCGCGGATGTGCACCGGCGCGGCGAGGAAGCCCACCTCCTGGGCGAATTTCTTGCGCAGGCCGCGGATGCGCTTGAGGAGCTCGCCGTCCTGGGACTTGTCGACCATCGGGATCAGGCGGTAACCCACCTCCAGGCCCAGCACGTCCACCGGCGCCACGTCGTTCCAGCTCGCCTCGAGCGACTCGGGCGGGGGCTGCGCCGCCACCGCCTCGGCCGGCACCGCAGCCGCGGCGCTCCGCTCCGTCTGAATCTTGTACCAGGCGAGCCCGCCGAGCGCCGCCGCAATGAGGATGAAGACGAGGTTGGGCATGCCCGGGATGAGGCCCAGCACGCCGATGATGCCGGCCGTGAGCATGAGCACCCGCGGGTTGGAAAAGACCTGGGCCACCACCTGGCCGCCCATGTCGCCCTCGTCGCCCACCCGGGAGACGACCAGACCGGCCGCCACCGAGATGATGAGCGCGGGAATCTGGGCCACCAGACCATCGCCGATGGTGAGGATGACGTAGGTTTCGGAGGCAGCACCGGCCGACATGCCGTGCTGGATCATGCCGACGAGCAGCCCGCCGATGATGTTGATGATGAGGATCAGGATGCCCGCCACCGCGTCGCCGCGCACGAACTTGGAGGCACCGTCCATCGCCCCGAAGAAGTCGGACTCCTGCGACACCTCCTTGCGCCGGCGCTTGGCCTCTGCCTCGTCGATGAGACCGGCGTTGAGATCGGCGTCGATCGCCATCTGCTTGCCGGGCATCGCATCCAGGGTGAAGCGGGCGCTCACCTCGGCGATGCGCCCGGCGCCCTTGGTGATCACCACGAAGTTGATCAGGGTGAGGATGACGAAGACCACCAGGCCGATGGCGGTGTTGCCGCCCACCAGGAAGTGGCCGAAGGCTTCGATCACCTTGCCGGCGGCGTCCGGGCCGGTGTGCCCCTCGAGCAGCACGATGCGGGTCGAGGCGACGTTGAGTGCGAGACGCAGCAGCGTCGTCACCAGCAGCACGGTCGGGAAGACCGAGAAGTCGAGCACCTTGCGGGTGTACATGGACACCAGCAGCACCATCACCGCCAGCGCGATGTTGAAGGTGAAGAAGAGGTCGAGGAGGAACGCCGGCAGCGGCAGCACCATCATCGACAGGACCATCATGATGAAGATGGGCGCCCCCAGCAGCCGCAGGTTGGTGGGCGTCATCAGGGCTCGCAGGTTCAGGGCATCCATCGCCGACCTCTACCTCGTTCTCGTTCGGGCACGCCGCCTCAGTCGGGCGCGCCGGGATCCATGCCGTCGGGGACGGCGAGCTTGCCGGGCGCGGCGGGCGGCAGTCCGCCCTTCGCCATCCACTGGTTGAGCTGGTACACGTAAGCCATGACCTCGGCCACCGCGGTGTAGAGCGCGGCCGGCACCGCCTGCTCCAGCTCGCAATGGGCGTAGAGCGCGCGAGCGAGGGGCGGCGCTTCGAGCAGCGGCACCTTGTGCTCGCGCGCGATCTCGCGGATCTTCAGCGCCAGCTCGCCGCGCCCCTTGGCGACCACCACCGGCGCGCCCATCTTCGCCGCGTCGTACCTGAGCGCGACCGAGAAGTGTGTCGGGTTGGTCACCACCACGTCGGCCTTGGGCACCGCGGTCATCATGCGGCGGCGCGCCATCTCGCGCTGCAGCGCACGGATGCGCCCCTTCACGTGGGGATCGCCCTCCTGCTCCTTGTGCTCGCGCTTGACCTCTTCCTTGCTCATGCGCAATCGCTTCTGGTACTGCCACAGCTGGAAGGGCACGTCGATGAGCGCAACGATCGCGAGCCCGAGGACGATCAGGAGCGTCGCGAGCAGCACGGTCTCGAGGAAGTCCGGGACGCTGCGCTCGATCGACTGGGTCATGAGGCTGAAGATGTGCTCGTGCTCGCGCCACACGGCGAAGGCGCCGACGCTGCCCACCACTGCCGCCTTGAGCAACGACTTCACCAGCTCCACCAGGCCGTGCACCGAGAACATCCGGCCCATGCCCTTGATCGGGTCCATGCGCTCGAGCTTGATCCCCAGCACCTTGGGCGCGAAGACGAAGCCGCCCATCAGGATCGGCGCCGTGATCGCGGCCACCGTCAGGACCAGGAAGAGCGGCATCAGGGTCAGGAGCGCGTCGGAGGAAGCCTCGCCGAAGCCCTGAAGCATCAGCTTGCTGTCGAAAGCGGTCGCGCGCTCGAAGGAGAACCCGCGCCGCAGCACGCCCAGGATCCGGTCGGCCATCCACTCGCCCAGCAGCCACAGCCCCGCCACGCCGGCGATCAGCACGAGGAAGGTCGACAGCTCGCGCGACTGGGGAACCTGCCCTTCCTCGCGGGCCTGCTCCAGCCGTCGTGCCGATGGCTGTTCCGTTTTCTCGAGATCGCTGTCCTCGGCCACTGCCGACTCCCTGCGTGCGTTGAGCCGTCCCCGGCACGATCAGCGCGGACGAACGGCGACATGCGGCAATTATGGCCGGGGGATGGCAAGAACCGCCGGGGGATTAAAGCGGGGAAAGGGGGCCAATTCGGGAGGTTGAAGATGGGCGAAGACGCTTGTCAGCGCCCCGCCGGCAAGCGCTCCACGCCCCGGATCTTCGCGCCCGGGGTCAGCCCTCGCTCTGCGAACCACCCCAGGTTCATCTCCAGCGCGTAGCGTGCGGGGCCCGCGGCGCAGTGGCTGTCGAGCGTCTGCGGCTGCATGTCGGCGATGTTGAGGATGCGCCCTTCCCCGTCAAGAAACGCCACCGACAACGGGATCAGCGTGTTCTTCATCCACATGCAGTGGCGGGCGTCCTGGGTGAACACGAAGATCATGCCGTGCTGCGCCGGCATGCTGCGCCGGTTCATGAGCCCGGTCTGGCGCGCCTGGTCGGTGTGCGCGAGTTCCGCCTCGATGCGGTACATCCCTGCCCCGAGCTCCACCAGCGGCAGGTCGGCGCGTGCGGTCGGCACTGCACCGAAGCCGAGCGCGGCGAGCAGCGCGAGGAAGCGGGCGAACGAGCGGACGGACGTCATGATCGGCGAAATCCGGAAGAACGGGCACGCGAGATTCTAACCTCGCCGCGCCGCGGGCCGGAGGGCCCGCGTTCCGGCGCGAGCGGTGCCGGCAACGCGGGCGTCGTGTCCCGCCATTGCCCGGGCGCGAGCCCGGCGAGCGACCACGGGCCGATCGCCACCCGAATAAGCCGCAGGGTGGGAAAGCCGACCTTGGCCGTCATGCGCCGCACCTGCCGGTTCTTGCCCTCGCGCAGCACGATCTCCAGCCAGGCGGTGGGCACGCTCTTGCGGAAACGGATCGGCGGATCCCGCGGCCACAGCCAGTCGGGCGCCTCGATGCGGCGCGCCTCGCACGGTCGCGTCGTGAAGTCGCCCAGGTCGAGCCCGGCACGCAGGCGCTCGAGCGCCGCCTCGTCCGGCTCGCCCTCCACCTGCACGAAATAGGTCTTGGGCAGCTTGTGGCGCGGGTCGGCGATGCGGTGCTGAAGCGCCCCGTCGTCGGTGAGCAGCAGGAGCCCCTCGCTGTCGGTATCCAGGCGCCCCGCCGGATAGACGCCGGGCACGGGCACGAAGTCCTTGAGCGTGGCGCGCCCCGGCTCGCCGGAGAACTGGCACAGGACGCCGTAGGGCTTGTTGAGGAGGATGAGACGCGGCATGGCGCGGACGGGTGGCGGAGGCGGTGAGATTCGAACTCACGAGGGGCGCGAACCCCTGCCGGTTTTCAAGACCGGTGCATTCAACCGCTCTGCCACACCTCCGGAAGCGGCGCAGTATACCACCACGCCGCGGGCCTTCAGGCGCGCTCGAAGAGCGCGATCGACTCCACGTGGGAGGTCTGCGGGAACATGTTGGCGATCCCCGCCCCGCGCAGCACGTAGCCCTTCTCGTGAATCAGCACTGCCGCGTCGCGCGCGAGGGTGGCCGGATTGCAGGACACGTAGACGATGCGCCCCGGCGACTGGGCCGGGCTCAGCGCCTTCACCACCGCGACGGCGCCCTCGCGCGGCGGGTCGATCAGCATCTTGTCCAGGCTGCCCAGCGCCGCGAGGCTGTCCTCGGTGGCCTCGAAGAGGTTGGCGGCGTGGAACTCGGTTCGCTCCGCGAGGCCGTTGCGGCGCGCGTTGTCGAGCGCGCGCGCCACCAGCGCATCGCTGCCCTCCACGCCCACCATGGTGGCGCCCAGGCGTGCGATCGGCAGGCTGAAGTTGCCCAGTCCGCAGAAGAGGTCGGCGATCCGCTCGCCCGGACGCGGATCGAGGAGCTGCATCGCGCGGCGGATCAGCAGACGGTTGATCTGGACGTTCACCTGGGTGAAGTCGGTGGGCAGGAAATCCATGGTGACGCCGTACTCGGGCAGGGAGTACGCGAGGCCAGGCGCCTCCTCCGGATGCAGCCGATGCGCCGTGACCGGCCCGCCGGGCTGCAGCCACGCCTGCACGCCGTGGGCGTCGGCGAAGGCTACGAGCCGCGCCTTGTCGCGACCATTGAGCGGCAGCAGGTGGCGGAAGACCAGCACCGTGGCGTCGTCGCTCACCGCCACCTCGATCTGGGGCAGGCGATCCGGAATCGACAGCGCGCCGACGAGCTCGTGCAGCGCCGGCAGCAGCTCGGATACGTGGGACGGCAGGACTGCGCAGCTTGCGATGTCGGCAATGTAGCTGCTCTTCTTCTCGTGGAAGCCGATCAGCACGCCCCCCTTGCTCGGCACGAGCCGCACGCTGAGCCGCGCGCGGTAGCGGTAACCCCAGGCGGGCCCGTGGATGGCCGGATAGATGATCTCCGGGCTCACCTTGCCGATGTGCCACAGGGCGTCTTCGAGCACACGCTGCTTGACGGCCGCCTGGGCCACGGAATCGAGATGCTGCACCGAGCAGCCGCCGCACACGCCGTAGTGAGCGCAGCGCGGGACCACCCGCTGCGCGCTGGCCCGCAGGATGCGGCTCGCCTCACCGACCTCGTAGCTCGGGCGGCTGCGATGGACGGCGTACTCCACCTCCTCCCCCGGCAGCGCGCCCTCGACGAAGACCACCTTGCCGTCGACGTGGGTGATGCCGCGGCCTTCGTGATCCAGGGATTCGATAACTGCGATGGGCATGGAACTACCGCCGAAAAGACGCGAATTCTACCGGTCTCACCCGGCTTCCCGATACCGGCGACTATAATTCGGTGCGACGCGTATCGGCCGTTCGCCCCGGACGCAGTCTCGGGACGGCCTCGGTGCATACCTCCATTCGGGCAAACGGGAGCATCCGATGACTGCCACGTCGCGCTTCTTCGACACCTACGCCGCCTACCGCTCGGCGCTGCTCGAAGGGCTCGCCCTCGCCAGCCGCACCCTCGTGCTGTTCGATCCGGATCTGCGCGCCACCAGGCTCGAATCCTCCGCGGGGATCGCCGCCCTCGAGCGCTTTCTCGGGGAGGCGACCGCGGAAGACAGTGCCCGCCTTCTGATTCACTCCCCCGACTTCGCCGAACGCGAGTGTCCGCGACTGCTCGAGCTCCTGCTGCGCTTCGAGCACCGGGCCCGCATCCGCGTCACCACCGCCGCCTTTCGAAGCTGGACGCAGCCCTTCCTGGTGGTCGACCGGATGCATCTCGTGACGCGCTTCCACCAGGATGCCGCGCGGGGCAAGATCTGCCTCGACGACGGTCCTTCGGCAGCAATTAGATTTGCACAATTTGAAACAATGTGGGTAAGTGCCCAACCGGGCCCATCCTGCGCGCCGCTTGGGATCTAGCCCCATCCGACAGTTTGCGGCGGCGCAACAGCCGGGCTGGTTTCAGCACAATTCCGCGTGCTAGAATCGCCGCCGATTCGATGCCCGCCCGCGACCAACCCGCTTGCGGATGACATCGGTCGACTGCTGTCCTCCCCTATCGATAAGGAATAAACCATGAAGCAATCGCTGCTCGTCGCCGCCCTGCTGGCGCTCGCCGTTACCGCCTGCGGCAAGACCGAAGAAGCCGCCGCTCCGGTGGCCGCGCCCGCCCAGACCGAACAGGCCGCCCCGGCTGCCGCTCCGGTCGCCGATACCGCCGCCGCCCCGGCTGCCGACGCCGCTGCCGCTCCGGCCGCTGACGCCGCTGCCGCCCCCGCCGCCGACGCCGCTGCCGCCCCGGCTGCCGCGCCCGCCGCCGACGCTGCTGCCGCTCCGGCTGCCGAGTCCAAGTAAGCGCAGGCTGCAAGGCGCAAAAAAAGCCGGCTCTCGAGCCGGCTTTTTTGTTTCCGGCCGCAACAGATTGCGGTCGGCGATCGCGCCCTCGGGGCGCCGGATTCAGCGCAACTGCTCGTGCAGCAGCCCGAGCATGCGACGGGCGGTTTCGGAAGTGTCGACGCCGCCTTCGCGGGTCAGCACGTTCACCACGGAACGATCGCCCTCGCCCTTCACCTGCAGGCGATACTCGCTGCCCGAAGCGGCGGCCTTCTCGTCCTTGCTGCGCCAGAAGGCGAGCTTGGACAGGAACCCTTCCGAGCGCTTGGTCTTCACGTCGGCCTGCGGATCGACGTAGCGCACGAAGTACAGCCCCTTCGAGCGGTCGCGGTCTTCCACCGTGAAGCCCACCCGGTCGAGCGCGAGCCCCACGCGCCGCCAGGCGCGGTCGAAGGATTCGTCGAGCGCGAGGTTGACCTGCCCGCCGGCGGCGGTCTGGAGGGCGGCGCGTTCCGGCTCCGGCGCCGCCGCGAGCTGCGCCGCGGCGCGCTTCTCGTCGGCCCCCAGGCGCACCATCAGACGGCGCAGCATCTCGGCCTCGAGCTCGGGATCGGCCGGACGCGGCTGCCACACGGTGGTGTCGCGCGCCTCGTTCGGGTAGATCTCCATCATGCCGCGGTGGCTGATGTAGATCTCCACGGTTCCGGGCTCCTTGCCCGCCTCCAGTCGGGTGCGGAACTTGTCGCGCTCGGGCGTGGAGAACAGCCCGTCGACCACCTTGCCGAGGGTGGCGCGCACGAAATCCTGGGGAATCTTGGCGCGGTCTTCCGCCCAGTCGGTCTCCATCACCCCGACCTCGGGACGCTCGACGTTGAGCACGAAGCCGAGCTCGAGCCAGAAGTCCTTGATCTGGTCCCACATCTGCTCGGTCGTTCCGGGCACCACCAGCCAGCGCTGGGTGCCGGCACGCTCGACACGCATCCCGGACACGGCCGGCAGCACCTCCGCAGCGGAGGAGCTCACCTGCGGCTGGCCGGCGCGGTCGTTGGCATAGGCGGAGTAGGTGGCGACGCCGCGCGGCGCCACGTCGGGCACCGCGTAGCGATCGTCGCGCGTGGGCGCGGTAAGGTCGGGCGGGATCTCGAGCGGCTGCACCTTGCGAGCGCTCTTGTAGTCGATCTTTTTCGACTCCAGGAGGGAACCGGAGCAACCCGCCAGGGCGACGGCGAGCGCGATGAGGGAAACCGAGGTACGCACGGTACGATTCATGAGTTTGGAGGAGTCCACAAGTCGATCAAACGGCGATGCCGGCCTTGCGCATGGCGCGCAGCACGCGATCGTGCATGCCTTCGGAGAGGGGCGTGAGCGGCAGGCGGATGCCCGGTCCGATACGGCCCATCCGGGCGAGCGCCCACTTCACGGGGATGGGGTTCGCCTCGCAGAAGAGGTCGCGATGCAGGCCGGTGAGGCGGGCGTTGATCTCGCGCGCCCGCGCAGCGTCGCCCTCGAGGGCCGCGGCGCACATGTCGTGCATGGCGCGAGGGGCGACGTTGGCGGTGACCGAGATGGTCCCGTGACCACCGAGCAGGACGAAGGCCATGGTGGTCATGTCGTCGCCGGTGTATAGCGCGAAGCCCTTCGGCGCGCGCTCGATGAGATCGCAGGCGCGGTCGAGGCTGCCGGTGGCGTCCTTGATCCCCGCCACGTTGGGCAACTCGGCCAGCCGCAGCGCGGTGTCGTTGGAGAGATCGGCGACGGTGCGCCCCGGCACGTTGTAGAGGATGAGCGGCAGCTCCACCGCTTCGGCGATCGCCCGGAAGTGGCGATAGAGCCCTTCCTGGGTGGGCTTGTTGTAGTACGGCACCACCGACAGGTGGGCATCAGCGCCGGTCCTGGCGGCGAAGCGGGCGAGCTCGATGGCCTCCGCCGTCGAGTTGCCGCCGGTGCCCGCGATGACCGGGACGCGCCCGGCGGCATGCTCGACCGCCACGCGGATGAGCTCGCAGTGCTCCTCGACGTTGACGGTGGGCGACTCGCCCGTGGTGCCGACGATAACGATGCCGTCGGTCCCTTCCGCGACGTGGAAGTCGATCAGATCGCGCAGGCGCGCATAGTCGAGGCTGCCATCCTCGTGCATCGGCGTGACGATGGCGACAATCGATCCGGTAATCATGGCAATGGCCGAAAGAAGAAAATCAGGATTCTACCCGATCGACGCCGCACGGCCAGTGCACCGCGCACCCGCGCGGTGCGGCCCTCACAGGTCCGCGAGCTCCTTGATGTGCGCGACGACCGAGCGGGCGAGCGACGACAGGCTGTAGCCGCCCTCGAGGATGGAGACGACGCGCTTGTGCCCGCATTCCTCCGCCACCGCCTTGACCTGGGATGTGGCCCACACATAGTCGGACTCGACGAGCCCCAGGGAGCCCATGTCGTCCTCGTAGTGCGCGTCGAATCCGGCCGAGATGAAGATCATCTGCGGATTGTGGTTGCGCAGTGCGGGCACCCACATGTCGCTCACGATCTGGCGGAAGGTGTCGCCGCGCGTGCCCGCCGGCACGGGCACGTTCACCATGTGGGCGGGCGGGCCGTCCGTGCCGCAATACGGATAGAACGGATGCTGGAAGATGCTCGCCATCATCACCCGCGGATCGTCGCGGAAGATGTCCTCGGTGCCGTTTCCGTGGTGTACGTCGAAGTCGACGATGGCGACCCGCTCGAGGCCGTGCGCCGCCATCGCATGGCAGGCGGCGATGGCGACGTTGTTCAGGAAGCAGAAGCCCATCGCCTTGCCGCGCTCGGCGTGATGACCGGGCGGACGCACCGCGCAGAAGGCGTTCTCGATCTCCCCCTTCATGATGAGATCGGTCGCCAGCACCCCGGCGCCGGCCGAACGCAGGGCGGCCTTCATGGTGTTCGGGCACATCGCGGTATCCGGATCGAGGTGCCGGATGCCGTGCTCGGGAACGTTGGCGAGAAGCTCTTCCAGGTAGCCGGCGGCGTGGGCGCGGGCGATCTGCTCCGCGGTGACCTGGGGCGCGTCGTAGAAGGACAGATACAGGTCGAGTCCTGCAGCGATCAACCGGTCGTTGATCGCGGAGAGCCGGTCCGGGCACTCCGGGTGGAAAGTACCCATGTCGTGCAGCCAGCATTCGCGGTGCGTGATGAACGCAGTCGTCGTCATACCCCCCCTCTCTCCCCGAATAGGGCAAACTTTGCCCCGGCCGTCGCCCGGCTCTTGCCGATACGCACGGCCGGATGATCTTTGGCGTCTATTATCACCGCTTCCCGTCCAATTTCCCAGCACGCCCCAAAATGCCCCACCACCATGCCATCCGCCTGCTCGAGGCCGCCAATCGGATCATTCTCGGCAAGGAGCAGGAGCTGCGGCTTGCCCTGGCGTGCCTGATCGCGCGGGGCCATCTCCTCATCGAGGACGTTCCGGGCGTGGGCAAGACCACGCTGGCGCACGCGGTGGCGCGGCTCATCGGGCTGCAGTTCCAGCGTATCCAGTTCACCAGCGACCTGCTCCCGGCCGACATCATCGGCGGCTCGGTGTACGACCGCGACACCGGCGCCTTCCGCTTCCACCCGGGGCCGGTGTTCGCCCAGCTCATCCTTGCCGACGAGATCAACCGCGCCACCCCGAAGACCCAGAGCGCGCTGCTCGAGGCGATGGAGGAGCGCCAGGTGACCTCGGACGGCGAGACCTTCGCCCTGCCCGAGCCCTTCTTCGTGATCGCCACGCAGAACCCCTCCCACCAGATCGGCACCTTTCCACTCCCCGAGAGCCAGCTGGACCGCTTCCTGATGCGCATCCGGCTCGGCTTTCCCGACCGTGTCGCCGAGCGGGCACTCCTCATGGGCGAGGACCGGCGTCAGCTCCTGGATCGCCAGCCGCCGGTGATCCGCCCGCAGGACCTTCTGGAGCTGCAGCGTGCGGCGCAGGCGGTCACCGTGGCCGAGCGCCTGATCGATTACGTCCAGGCGCTGTTGGCGACCACCCGCAGCAGCGCCGAGCTCGCCGGCGGCCTGAGCCCGCGGGCGGGGCTCGCGCTGCTCGCCGCGGCGCGCGCGTGGGCCCTCACCGACGGACGCGACCACGTCCTGCCCGAGGACGTCCAGGCCGTGTTCCCGCACGTCGCCGGCCATCGCCTGCACCTGGCCGGCGACGGCCGCAACGCGCCGCCCGAGGCGATCGAGCGCATCGTGCGTACGGTGGCCGTGGCCTGATGGACCGGCGTGCCTTCACGCCGCTGCGCGAGCGCCTCGTGCGCTGGCTCTTCCGTGTCGGCCCGCCGGAGCCCGCGCCCATCGTGCTCGTGCAGCGCCGCGTCTTCGTGCTGCCCACGCTCGCCGGGCTCGCCTACGGCGCAGG
Source organism: Azoarcus sp. (assembly GCA_020725025.1). Taxonomy (GTDB): domain Bacteria; phylum Pseudomonadota; class Gammaproteobacteria; order Burkholderiales; family Rhodocyclaceae; genus Aromatoleum. The sequence goes on along the minus strand of DYFV01000093.1, from coordinate 4,429 downwards.
GCTGGTGGTGATGCTGCTCGCCGCCATCAACTACAACCTCAGTCTCGGCTACGGCCTGGTGTTCCTGCTCGCCGGGGTGGGCGTCGCGAGCATCGTCCACGCCTTTCGCAACCTGCTCCACCTCTCGCTGCGGCCAGGGCGGATCGATCCGGTGTTCGCCGGTGATCCGGCGCGCTTTCCGCTCCTCGTTGCGAACCCGCGCGAGGCGCGGCGGCCCGCGCTGCGCTGCAAGGCCAAGGACGCCGTGCAGACGTTCGAGCTCGCACCCGGGGAGACCGGCGAGGTGAGCCTGGCCCTGCCGACCCACCGGCGCGGCCGCTTCCCGCTGGGCCGCGTCGTCGTCGAGACCACCTTCCCCCTCGGACTCATCCGGGCGTGGAGCGTGGTCGTACCCCAGGCCGAATGCCTCGTCTATCCGGCGCCCGAGCCCGACGTGCCGCCGCTTCCGGAGGGCGCTTCGCCGACCGGCGAGCGGGGCAAGGGGCGCAGCGGCAACGACGACTTCGCCGGCTTCCGTGCCCACCAGTTCGCCGACTCGCCGCGTCACGTGGCGTGGAAGGTCGTGGCGCGCGGAGGGCCGCTCCTCACCAAGCAGTTCTCCGGTCTCGACGGCAGTCAGATCAGCCTCGACTGGGATGCCCTGCCCGGCCATCTCGATGTGGAGCAGCGTCTGCGCCGGCTCGCGGCGTGGGTGCTGGCGGCGGAAGCGGCGGGAGTGCGATTCGCCCTGCACCTGCCCGACGGCAACCTGGCGCCGGACTCGGGGGCGCCCCATGTGCAGGCCTGCCTGCGGCGGCTGGCCCTCTTCGGCCTCCCCGACGAACGCCATGGCTGACGCCGGCACTCTCCCGTCCGCAGCCTTGCGTTGGCTCCTCGCCTGCGTGGCGATCACGCTGGCGCCGCACGCCCTGCAACTCCCGGTCTGGCTCACGGGCCTGTGCGCGCTTCTCGTGCTGGGGCGCGTCTGGATGCTGCGGCAGGGTACGCCCGCGCCGCACCGGCTGCTCGTATTGCTCGTCGCGCTCACGGCCGGTGTGGGGGTCAGGGTCGAGTTCGGCCATTTCTTCGGCAAGGACCCCGGCGTGGCGCTGCTGGCCGTGCTCCTGTGCCTGAAGCTCCTCGAACTGCGCGGCAGCCGCGACGCGCGCGCGGCCGTGCTGCTCGCCTTCTTCCTCCAGCTCGCGGTCTTCTTCGAGGACCAGAGCCTGCCGGTGGCCGCCGCGGCGCTCACCGGAACCCTGCTGGCGGTGGTCACGCTGCTCGCGCTCGAGGACGCGCGCGCCGCACCCCTCGCGCAACTGCGCCTGGGCGGACTCCTGCTCGCCCAGGGCCTGCCTTTCATGCTCGCCCTTTTCGTGCTCTTCCCGAGGGTACCCGGACCGCTGTGGGGACTGCCCGCCGACGCGTGGAGCGGACTCACCGGCCTGTCCGACTCCATGTCGCCCGGCTCCATCAGCCAGCTCGGCCTGTCGGAGGCGATCGCCTTTCGGGCGCAGTTCGCCGGCCCCCCGCCTGCCCCGGCGCAGCGCTACTGGCGCGGCCCGGTGCTCACCCGATTCGACGGAAGGACCTGGCAGGCCCCGCCAACGCCGTCGTCGCCGCAGCCTGCCTACGTGCCGCGCGGCGAGTACTACGACTATGAGCTCACCCTCGAGCCCCACAACCGCCCCTGGCTGCTCGCCCTCGACTTTCCCGCCGGTGCGCCGCCGGGCACGCGCTACGCGAACGACTATCGCCTGCTTGCCGAACGGCCGGTGCGGGAGCGCATCCGCCTGGCGCTGCGCGCCTACCCCGATACGCCGGTGGGCCTCGACGAGGACGCGGCGACCCTGCGCGCAGCGCGCCGGCTGCCGCAGGGGTCGAATCCACGCGCCGCCGACCTGGCCCGGCGCCTCGCCGAGGGAGCGGGATCGGACGAAGAGGTGCTCGCCCGCGTCCTGGACGAGCTGCGCGCGAGCGGTCTCGTCTACACCCTGCGGCCGCCGCTACTGGGTGCCGATCCGGTCGACGAGTTCCTGTTCGACACCCGGCGCGGCTTCTGCGAGCACTTCTCGTCGGCTTTCGTCTTCCTGATGCGCGCCGCCGGCGTCCCGGCCCGCGTGGTCACCGGTTACCAGGGCGGCGAGATCAATCCGGTGGACCGCAGCCTCGTGGTGCGGCAGTCGGACGCCCATGCCTGGGCGGAGGTGTGGCTCGCGGGCCGGGGCTGGGTACGCGTCGACCCGACGGCGCTGGCTGCTCCGGAGCGCATCGAGGCGGGTCTTGCCGCCGCCCTCCCCGAAGGCGAGCCGCTGCCCTTCATGATGCGCCCCGCGCTGTCGTGGGTACGCCAGCTCCGCCATCAGTGGGAGGCGGTCGCGAACGTATGGAACCAGTGGGTTCTTGGCTACAATGCGGAGCGACAACGGGAGCTTCTGCAGCGGCTGGGGATGCCCCGACCCGACTGGCGCTCGCTCGGCCTGGCACTGGCGGCCACCGTCGGCACCCTGATGCTTCTGCTCCTCGCCTGGGCCTTGCACCAGCGTCGCCTGGGCGACCCTCTCGATCGGGCATGGGCGGACTTCTGTCGCAAGCTCGAGCGCCGCGGCAGCCCCCGCGCCCTCTGGGAGGGCCCGGTCGACTACGCCCGCCGGCTCGCCGCCGCGCATCCGCGGCATGCCGGCGAGCTGCGCGACATCGCCCTGACTTACGCGCGCCTGCGCTACGGACTGCCCGCCGAGCGCGCCGCGGTCAAGGCGCTGGCGCAACGCATCCGGAGACTGAGACTCGAATGACCCGCCGCCTTCCCCTCGCCCTGATCGCCTCCGCCCTGCTCGCCGCACCGGGCCTGTCCGCGGCCTCCTATGCCGAGCGCGAGGAGGCGCAGGCCTTCGCCCGCGACATGGCCCAGCGCCACGGTTTCGACGACACGGAGCTGATCGCCGCCCTCGGACGCGCCCGCTACGACGAGCGCGTCATCCGCCTGATCACGCCGCCGGCGACGCGTGGGGCACGCTCCTGGCAACGCTACCGGGCGCAGTTCCTCGACACGACGCGCATCGACGGCGGCCTCGCGTTCTGGCAGGAGCACGAGACGGCACTCGCCGCAGCCCAGGAACGCTTCGGGGTGCCGGCCGAGATCATCGTGGCCATCATCGGCGTGGAGACGCTCTACGGTCGCAATACCGGGCGCTTCGAGACGATGTCGGCGCTGGCCACCCTGGCCTTCGACTATCCGCCCCGCGCGCCGCTCTTCCTGCGCGAGCTGGAGAACCTGTTCCTGCTCGCCCGCGAGCAGGGTCGCGACCCCTTCAGCTACCAGGGCTCCTATGCCGGCGCCCTCGGCTACCCACAGTTCCTGCCGAGCAGCATCCGTCACTATGCGGTCGACTTCAACGGGAACGGGAGCATCGCGCTGGACGCCGAGCCGATCGACGCCATCGGCAGCATCGGCAACTACCTCGCAGCGCACGGCTGGCTGCGCGGCGAGCCGGTCGCGGCGCGGGCGCGCCTGGAGCCGGGCACCGACCCGGTGCCGCTCGTCGCGGCCGGCATCGAACCGGCACTCACCCCTGAGCAGCTCGCCGCAGCCGGCGTCGCTCCGCTACGGGGCGATCCCTACCCCGCCCCGGCGACGCTGGTGGACCTGGAGACGCCGGACGCCGACACGGAGTACTGGCTGGGATACCGCAACTTCTACGTCATCACCCGCTACAACAAGAGCAGCTTCTACGCGATGGCGGTGTACGAGCTGGCGCGCGCGCTGCGGGAGCAGCGCGGCGAGCCGCTGGCAGGGAATCACTGAGGCAAGCACTTCCACCCATCCCGCCGGCAGGGCGCGTCGTCGCAGCCGTGCAGGCCGGATGGAGGGCTGCGCAACAGGCGCCGTCGTGCTCAGGCGCGACGCCTTCCGGGAGTCAGAGCAGTTCGTCGCGGGAGATCCCGCGCCGCTTGACGGTGCGGCGCAGCTGGCCCAGGGCCTCGAGCTGGATCTGGCGCACCCGCTCGCGGGTGAGGCTCAGCCGCGAGGCGAGCTCCTCGAGGGTCATCACCTCGCACTCGTCCAGCCCGTAGCGGTGGCGGATCACCAGCCGCTGCTTGTCGTTGAGCATCCCGATCCACTCGCGGATCAGGCGCTCGACCTCGGCGTCGTGAATGTAGGAGTCGGGCGGCTCGGCCTGGTCGTCGGCGAGCGACTCGCCGATGGAGAGGGTGGGATCGATGTCGAGCGGCGCGTCGAGGGAGGCGGTGTGCTCGGAGAGCGCCAGGATGGCGCGCACCTCGCCTACCGACTTGTCCAGCCGGCTCGCCACGTCGTCCAGGGTGAATTCCCCGTTGCCTGACGCTTCCAGGCTGCGCTGGGTGCGCAGCACCTGGTTGAGCTCCTTCACCACGTGCACCGGCAGGCGGATGGTGCGCGACTGGTTCATGATCGCGCGCTCGATGTTCT
>DYFV01000092.1 GCA_020725025.1 Azoarcus sp. | reverse complement strand
TTAACGAGGGTCAAGGCCGGGCCTGTTCGCGATTCCTACACTGCCTCCCATGCCGACCCATTGCGATACCTTCTCCCTTGCAAGCGGCGCACCCGCTGCCGCGGCGCCGGGGCGCCTGCCGGGCGACCTGGCGGTCTGGTTCTTCATCCTCGCCGAGCTGCTCGCCTTCGGCGTGTTCCTCGTCGCCTACGCCTTCGCCCGCGCCCACGACGTGGCCCACTTCGACGCGGGCCAGCTCGGCCTCGACCGCGACGCCGGAGCGGTGAACACGCTGCTGCTGCTCACCTCGAGCTTCTTCGTCGTGCGCGCCGTGCAATGCGCCGCCGCGGACCGCGCCCGGGCCGCCGCGCCGTGGCTCGCCGCGGCCTTCGCCTGCGGCGCCGGCTTCGTGGCGGTGAAGCTCGCCGAGTACGCGGACAAGTTCGCTGCCGGCATGAGCCTGTCGTCGTCCACCTTCGACATGTTCTACCTGCTGCTCACCGGCTTCCACTTCATGCACGTGCTGCTCGGCCTGGTGATCCTGGCCGCCCTGTGGAACGGCGCGCGCACCGGCCGCTACGGGCCGGGACGCCTGAACGGCATGGAAAGCGGCGCCGCCTACTGGCACATGGTCGATCTGGTGTGGCTGGTGCTCTTCCCCCTGGTCTATCTGATGCGCTGACGGCCATGACGAGCCCCGACAAGCACTCCGATACGACCCACGGCACGCCCCCGCAGGCGCTCGCCGTGTGGCTCTTCCTCGTCGGCGCGACCGTGCTGGCGTGGTTCACGGGCGAAGGCGCCGCCGCGGGCCCGCTGGTCGTCGCCTTCCTCTTCGCACTCGCTTTCGTCAAGGGCGCACTCATCGTCCTGGAATACATGGCCCTGCGCCGGGCCCCGCTGTTATGGCGGGGCATCACCCTGGGGTGGCTCACCCTGGTGTGCGCGCTCATCGGACTCGCCTACTGGAAAGGAATTGCCCCATGAACCTCGACACTCCCAACCTCGACATCCCCTTCTACCAGCCGTCCGGCGACGAGGTGGAAGTCTTCGAGCACGCCTGGAAGAACCGGCTGCCGCTGCTCATCAAGGGCCCCACCGGCTGCGGCAAGACGCGCTTCGTGGCGCACATGGCCGCGCGCCTCGGGCTGCCCCTCTACACCGTAGCCTGCCACGACGACCTCACCGCCGCCGACCTGGTGGGCCGCCATCTCATCGGCGACGGCGAGACCGTGTGGTGCGACGGCCCGCTCACCCGGGCGGTGCGCGAAGGCGGCATCTGCTATCTCGACGAGGTGGTCGAGGCGCGCAAGGACACCACCGTGGTGCTGCACCCCCTGGCCGACGACCGCCGCATCCTGCCCATCGACCGCACCGGCGAGCTCCTCGCGGCCCCGCCCTCCTTCATGCTGGTGGTCTCCTACAACCCCGGCTACCAGAATCTCCTGAAGGGCATGAAGCCCTCGACCCGGCAGCGCTTCGTGAGCCTGCGCTTCGACTTCCCGGGCGCCCAGCGCGAGGAGGCCATCCTCATCGGCGAGTCCCGCTGCGAGCCGGATCTGGCGCGCCGCCTGGTGAGCATCGCCCACGCCCTGCGCACGCTGAAGGACCAGGACCTGGAGGAGGCGGCGAGCACCCGGCTCCTCGTCTACGCCGCACTCCTCGTGCGCGACGGCATGGATCCGGTCACCGCCTGCCGCGCCGCCATCGTCGAGACTCTCACCGACGACCCGGAAGTGGCCGACGCCCTGATGGAGGTGGTCTCGGCCACCTTCGGCCGCTGACCGGACGGCGCGATCCATGCCCGCCCCCGAGCCCGACCTCCTCAAGGAGAACATCCCCGGCCCGCCGCTGGCGATCGCCGCGGAGGCGCTCTTCCTGGCCAATCTGATGGTCGCACCGGGGCTCGCCTTCCTCGTGCTGGTCGCCCTGTGGTGGCGCCATCGCCGCGACGCCCCCTCGGTCGCCAAGAACCACCTCACCCAGACGGTCGTCGCGAGCCTGTGGGGCGGCGGGGCGCTGTTCGGCATGAGCGCGGCGGTCTTCCTCCTGGGCGGCCTGGACAACCCGTGGTCGTGGGTGCTGGGGGTGCTCTACTTCGTGTGCTTCCACGCGCTGCTCATCGTCTTCGGGGTGATCGGCCTCAACCACGCCATTCTCGCGAAGCCCTGGCGCTATCCGGTCTTCGGGCCGCCGCTCGATTCGTGATGTCTCCCCCGCCAAGCACCTCCGCCACCATGTCCCGCCCCACGCGGCGCATCATCCCGATCGCGCAGGCCGCCCCCGCCCCGAGAAGCCGCACCCAGGTGAAGCGCTTCGCCTTCCAGGCCGGCTTCTTCGCGCTGTTCATCCTGGCGCCGGTTTTCGACCTCTTCCGCTACGACCTTTACGCGGGTCACGCCTGGATCCTAGGAGTGGAATGGCGGCTGGGTCTGGACGATTTCCTCGCGGGACGCATCGGCGCCCTGGAAGCGGGCGCGAACGTGCTGCTGCGCCTCTTCCTGCCCATCTTCGCCGGCGCCGGCGCCTTCCTGTGGGTCGCGTGGAAGTGGGGCCGGCTCTACTGCGGCTGGCTGTGCCCGCATTTTTCGGTGGTGGAGACCATCAACGGCCTGATGCGGCGCGCCTCGGGCAAACCCAGCGTGTGGGAGAAGAAGAAGCTCCCGCCGTGGAAGGCCGACGGCACGCCGTGGAAGGCGGATGCCCGCTGGTGGGCGCTGGTGGTGCCGGGCGCGGTGTTCTTCGCCTTCGTGTGGGCGGTGGTGCTGCTCACCTACCTGCTGCCGCCCGCCGAGATCTACGGCAACCTGTTCGACGCCGCACTCACCCGCAACCAGGCGCTCTTCATCGGTGCGGCCACCGCGGTGCTCTCCCTCGAGTTCCTCTTCGCGCGCCACCTCTTCTGCCGCTACGCCTGCGCGGTGGGTTTCTTCCAGAGCCTCGCCTGGATGAGCAACCGGGACGCCATGGTGGTGGGCTTCAAGCGCCGCCGCGCCGCCGACTGCGCCACCTGCCTGCCCGACAGGCGCGCCGCCTGCGACGCGGTGTGCCCGATGCGGCTCACGCCGCGCAACATCAAGCGTCACATGTTCACCTGCACCCAGTGCGGACAGTGCCTGGAGGCCTGCGAGCAGAGCCAGCGGGACAACCCGCAGGGGCCGCTCCTGCGATGGGTCGCGGGCGAGGCGGCGCGCCAGAACGAGGCCGGGTTCCGCCACGGCCGGGAGTTGTGAGGTTCTGAAATGGAAGAATTCGTCGGCAAGATCTGGGACCGCTGGATCACCCGCGCCGCCCTCGGCAACCACCCCGAGGCGGCGGTGAAGCTCAAGGAAGTGGAACGCACCGCGGGGGTCTTCTTCCGCGCCCTGGGCGGCGACCCCGGGCTGCGCGTCGCGGCCGCCACCGACGACCTGCACGGCGCACGGCGCAGCCTGCTGAAGCGGATCGCCGGAGCCGGCGAGCGCGCCGCACGGGCGCGCATGGACCCTGCCACCCTGCGCCTGCCCCCCGAGATCGACGCCTTCCCCGAGCGGGCGTTGAACCGCGAGCTCTACCTGTGGCTCGCCGCGCTCGCCGCGGCCCACCGGGGCATAGCCGCCTGCGGCATCGACGAGGCCGACGACGAGGTGCGGCGCAACCAGCTCGCCACCTGCGCCGCGCTCCAGGCCTGGCCGGGCCTCGCGCCGCGCTACCGGCGGCTGGTCGCCGCCTATCTCCCCACCCGGCCGCGGCCGGAGAAACTGCCGCCGGCCGAGGCCGAGCGCGAGCGCGCCATCCGCCAGGCGATCGAATCCCCCGGCACCGTGTTCGCCTTGCCCTCCGTGCCGGCCGACGCGCCGCCGCCGCAGCCGGTGCTCCTGTGGCTCACCGGCTCGCTGGCCCCGGCGGCCGCGCCCCGCGCCACCGGCGCCGACCCGGAGCAGACGGTGGACGGCGGCCCGCCGACCTTCCAGGAAACCGAGCGCCGCGCCCACCGTGCCGAGCAGGTCGACATGCCCAAGGAGAAGAACGGGCTGATGATCTTCTTCCGCGCCGAGAGCCTGCTGGCGGTGGCCGAGTTCCTGCGCATCAACCGGCCCACCGACGACGACCCGGACCCGAACGCGGCCGACGCCGCCCGGGATCTCGACCAGCTCTCCCTGGCCCAGGACAAGGACCGGGTCGCCTCCAAGGTGCGCTTCGATCTGGACCTGCCCTCGGCCGCCGAGGACGACGTGGTGCTGGGCGACGGCATCCCGCTGCCGGAGTGGGACTACCGCAAGGGGCTGCTCCTTGACGACCACGTCCGCCTCACCGAGCTCGAGGCCCGCGACGCCCCGCCCTGCCCGCTCCCCGAGCACCTGCGCCGCACCGCCAGGCGCCTGCACCAGCAGTTCGCCGCCCTGCAGCCGGGCCGGCGCTGGCTCAAGGCGCGCCCAGAAGGCACCGAGCTCGACGTGGACGCGGTGGTGCGCGCCCAGACCGATCGCGCCACCGGCCGCCATCCGTCCGAGCAGCTCTACCTGTCGCTGGAGAAGCGCGAGCGCGACCTGGCCTGCCTGGTGCTCGCCGACCTGTCCCTGTCCACCGACAGCTGGGTCTCGAGCGAGGCCCGGGTGATCGACGTGATCCGCGACGCGCTGCTGCTCTTCGGCGAAGCGCTGGGCGCCACCGGCGACCGCTTCGCGCTGGCCGGCTTCTCCTCGATCAAGCGCAACAAGGTGCGCTTCCATCGCCTCAAGGACTTCGGCGACCGCTTCGACGACCGCATCCGCGGCCGCATCACCGCGATCAAGCCGGGCTACTACACGCGGCTGGGCGCGGCCATCCGCCGCGCGAGCCAGCTCCTGGCCGCGCAGCCGGCCGCCCGGCGCATCCTGCTCATCCTCTCCGACGGCAAGCCCAACGACCTGGACCTCTACGAAGGCCGCTACGGCATCGAGGACACCCGCGTGGCGATCGCCGAGGCGCGCCGCCAAGGGCTCACGCCCTTCTGCGTGACCATCGACCGCGAAGGCGCGAGCTACCTGCCCCACCTCTTCGGCCCGGCCGGCTTCGCGGTGATCCGAAAACCCGCGGAGTTGCCCGCGCGCCTGCCCCTCTTCTACGCCCAACTGACACGGTGACGCCATGATCGAGTTCGATTGCCTTGCCGATGGAAAACGGGACCCGGCGCCGGCCGAACCGGTCGGCCCGGAGGCCGACCGCCTCGCCCGCCTGCTCGCGGCGGTGCCGTTGCTGAACGGCCTGGCGCCCGCGGAGGTGGCGCGCTTCGCCCGCGGGGTGCGCGAGCAGAAGGCGGAGAAAGGCGAAGTGCTGTTCCACCGGGGCGACCCCTGCCACGGCTTCCACCTGCTGCTCTCGGGCCAGATCAAGCTCGCCTTCACCTCCTCCGACGGCCACGAGAAGGTCATCGAGATCATCCGCCCCGGCCAGACCTTCGGCGAGGCGGTGATGTTCATGGACAAGCCCTACATGGTCATGGCCCAGGCACTGACCGATTGCGCGCTGCTGCACATCGCCAAGAGCGTGGTGTTCGACGAAATGAGCCGCGAGCCGAACTTCTGCCGCAAGATCATCGCCGGCCTCGCGCAACGGCTGCACCACCTGATCGCCGACGTGGAGACCTACTCCCTGCGCTCGGGGCGCGAGCGCATCATCGGCTATCTGCTGCGGGAGGAGGAAATGGACGGCACGCCGACCCGCTCGGGCCGGGTGTCGGTGCGCCTGCCCACCAGCAAGGGCACCATCGCCTCGCGGCTCAACCTCACCCAGGAGCATTTCTCGCGCATCCTGCACGAGCTCACCGAGGCGGGGCTCATCGAGGTGGAGGGAAGAACGATCCACATCCCGGACATCGCCCGCCTGCGGACGAGTCTGGCGTAGCCTCCTTCGTTTGCCCGGCATCGATCCTCCGGCCGGGAACGACCGCAAAACCTTCCGCCGCCTCCCGCGGGAGCGCCCGTGCTCGCTCCCCGCCCGAGGCATCTCGGCGCAGGGCGCATCGATTGCTGCGCCGAGTGGACGATCGACTTTGCCACCTTCCCACTTCGCAAGGAGGATCTCGTGGCCCTACTCGACGCCGTCCTCGCCCTGCACGTCGTCACCGGCTTCGCCGCCCTGGCGGCGGCTTTCACGGCCTTCGCCGCAAAGACGCTGGACCTCGCCCACCGCTGGCACATCCGCGCGGGGCGGGTCTTCCTACCGAACGTCGGCCTGGTCGTCCTCACCGCGCTGCCACTGGCGATCGCCGCGTCCGACGTCTTTCTCCTTCTCATCGCCGTCTTCACCGCCTATCTCGCCTCGAGCGGGTGGCGATACGCAACCCGGCGGCACCGGGCGCCGGGCACGCTGGACCGGACGCTCGCCGTGGCCATGATCGCGGTCGCGATCGCCATGCTCCTCTTCGGCGCGGCGATCATGCTGGGCGGAGACGGCAAGGGCATCGCACTGGCCCTATTCGGACTCATCGGCGGCTCGCTCGCCATCGCGGACCTGCGCTTTGCCCGGCAGGAAGCGCTCCGCTCCGAGCCGCGGATAGGCGCTCACCTCACCCGCATGCTCTCGGCCACGATCGCGACCCTCACCGCCTTTCTCGTCACCAGCTTCACGATGGAGCCCGCCGTCCTGCTGTGGCTGGCACCGACGATCCTCATGACGCCCGTCATCGTCTGGTGGAACAGGAGGCTGCGGCGCGGGGTGAAGCCGCGGGGCATGCCCCGCGAGCCGCAGCACGGCCGCGTCCCGGGCTGAGCGTGCCCCGGGACGACCGCGCGCCGCTACACCCGCTGCTTCAGCTTCGCGATCCCCAGCGCGTTCATCACCAGCTTCTCGTAGACCGGCTCGGTGGTGCCCTTGCGCATCTTGCGGATGAAGTACTTCTCGAAACCGACCTTGGCGAGATGCACCCACTTGCCGTGGCCGAACCAGTTCACGTTGCGCGGCGGAATCTGCGGCAGCGCGATGAAGGCCGCGCCGCTGTCGCCGAAGTCGGCGAGGCAGACCGCGTTCCAGGTCGCCTTCTCGTCCGGCTCCCGCCCGTCGAGCAGCGCGCGGACGTTATGCGCGGTGGCGGTCACCATGGACTCGATCATGTAGCCGGTCTTGGGCGTGCCCGTCGGCACCGGGGTCTGCTCCACCGGCGGGATGGCGACGCACACCCCCACGGCGAAGACGTTCCGATAGGTCGGATTGCGCTGGTGCTGATCGATGAGGATGAAGCCGCGCGGGTTGGTGAGGCCCTCGATGCCGAACACCGCATCCACGCCCTTGAAGGCCGGCAGCATCATCGAATAGGCGAAGGGCACCACGTGCTCGCGCTTCGGCTTGCCGTCCTCGTCGTGCTCGGCCACGTGCATGCTGCCCGCCTCGACCTTGGTGACCTTGGCGTTGCAGATCCACTTGATGTGCCGTTCCCGCAGGATGGACTCCATCAGGCCCTTGGAATCGCCCACGCCGCCGAGGCCCAGGTGACCGATGTAGGGCTCGGAGGTGACGAAGGTCATCGGGACCTGGTCACGGATGCGGCGCTTCCTCAGGTCGGCGTCGAGGATCATCGCGAACTCGTAGGCCGGCCCGAAGCAGGACGCGCCCTGCACCGCGCCCACCACGATCGGCCCGGGCGCCTTCACGAATTCCAGCCAGTTCTGCCGCGCCGTCTCGGCATGGTCCACATGGCACACCGACTGGGTATGGCCGCCGTGGGGGCCGAGGCCCTCGATTTCGTCGAACGCGAGCTTCGGCCCGGTGGCGATCACCAGGTAGTCGTAATCGAGGATGCGGCCGTCGTCGAGCTCCATGCTGTTGCGAGCCGGATCGAGCCGGCGCACGCCGACGGGGATGAAGTCGATCTTCTTTTTCGCGAGCGTCTCGGCGGGATCGAACTCGATGTCGTGGCGCTTGCGCCAGTCCACCGCCACCCAGGGATTGGACGGCACGAAATGGAAGCGCGGATCCTTCGAAACCACGGTGATGCGGTCGGCGCTGCGCACCGACTGGCGCAGCTCGTAGGCCATTGACAGGCCGCCGATGCCGGCGCCCATGACGACGATGTGAGCCATTGTCTCTCTTCCTCCTCGTTGTGCGGGCCCGCGTCTCTACAGTGGTGCGGTGCCTCGGATCGGCCCGGTCGGCCTGCTATCGGCCGGGACATTGGCGCTCCGATACGACGCCGGGCACGGGACTGGAACGATGTCCCGAACGAGACAGCTCGGCTGCGACCTCGGTCCGTGCGCTTGTGGGCAACATATTAGAAATCCCTTATGTAAAGTGCAAACACTTCTTGTTGTGCAATGCCGCACCCATCCGCGACCGCCGTATTACGATCGGGTAGCGCTCTCCTTCCCGTGCCTTGTCACGGGCGCGGGCCGACGGCCGCTTCCGCGCGCCGCTTCAGGGCGGGAACGCCGCTTGCGACGATCGTGCCCGTGACCGTGCCCCCCGAGCCGAAGCGGATGCGGGGGCGCAGCAGAAGGAGCACGCCATGGACGAAGATCTCGACACGATGCCGCGCGAGGCGCTCCTGGCCGAGGTCAAACGCCTCCGGCAGGGCATCCGCGCCCACCGCGACAGCACCGGCCACGAGCTCTGCTGGCACCATCCCGCGCTCTGGTCGCTGCTTCCCGAGCGAACCGATCCTCTGCCGCGCGTGCCGGACTGGCCCCAGTTCCTGCAGGGCTGCATCCGCTACCGCCAGTCCCTCGATGAGCAGGCCCCGAACGCGCCGCGGACCGGCGAGCCGTATCGGGAGTGAAGCTTGTCCCCGCGCATCCGCACGCCCGCCCCTCGCCACTCGGAGGCGCACCGTGCGGGTGCGCTTGCCGTGGCGTCGGCGGCCCTCGTCGCCGGGCTGTGCGGGCGTGCCTGGCTCGCCTATCGGGCCGACCTCCGGGCGGCGCGGGAACGGGTCTCGACCGGCAGCCGCGTCGTCCGCACGCCCTGTGGCGCGATCGAATACGGGGAAAGCGGCGAGGGCGAACCCCTGCTCGTCGTGCATGGCGCCGGCGGCGGCTTCGACCAGGGGCTGACCTTCGGCCGGCCGTTGGCCGGCATGGGGTTTCGCGTCGTCGCCATGTCGCGCTTCGGCTATCTGCGCACGCCCCTGCCGGCCGACGCATCCCCTGCGGCGCAGGCCGACGCGCACGCCTGCCTCCTCGATGCGCTCGGGCTCCCGCGCGTGGCGGTGGTCGGCATCTCCGCCGGTGCGCCCTCCTCCATGCAGTTCGCGCTGCGCCACGGGGAGCGCTGCCGCGCCCTGGTCCTGCTCACGCCCGCGGCCTACGTCCCACGGCCCGGCGGCACCCCGCCGCTGCACGCGCCGGCCGCGACGCGACTCCTGTTCGCGACCGCCCTCCAGTCGAATCTGCTTTACTGGGCCGCCACGCGGCTCTCTCGTGCCGCCGTGATCCGCGGCATTCTCGCCACGCCACCGGCCGTGGTGGAACGCGCGGACGCCGGCGAGCGGGCACGCATCGGCGAGATCCTCGCCGAGATCCTGCCGGTGAGCGCGCGCCGAAAGGGGCTGCTCCAGGACGCGGCGGTGACTTCCACCCTCCCCCGCTACGATCTGGAGCGGATCGCGGTGCCCACTTTGACGATCGCTGCCGACGACGACCTGTTCGGCACCGACGACGCGGCCCGCTATTCCGCCGCGCACATCCCCGGCGCCCGCTTCGCCGGGTACCCGAGCGGCGGCCACCTGTGGGTCGGCCATCAGCACGAGGTGATCGCGGCGATCGCGGACTTCCTGCGATCGGGATGAGGTGTGCCGGCGCCGGGCCGCGGCCCGTCAGGAGCGCCGCTTCGCCCAGAACTCCGCGTTGCGGATGCCCAGGCGCACGGGATCGAACACCGGATCCTTGCCCGCCCTGCGCTGCTCCTCGTAGTCGCGCAGGGCGAGGAGCGCGGGCTTCTGCAGGATGAGGATGGCGATGATGTTGAGCCAGGCCATGACGCCCACGCCCACGTCGCCCAGGTCCCAGGCCACGCCGGCGCTGCGCACCGAGCCGTAAGTGACGGCCGCCATCATCAGGAGGCGCAGGGCGAGGACGAGCCAGGGCCGATGCACCTTGCGGTTGATGTAGGCGAGGTTGGTCTCGGCCATGTAGTAGTAGGCGACGATGGTGGTGAAGGCGAAGAACATGAGCGCCAGCGCCACGAAGACGCTGCCGAAACCGGGCAGCACGGCTTCGACCGCCGCCTGAGTGTAGCCCGGACCGGCGGCCACGTCGGGCAGGTTTTCCACGATCATCGTGCCGTCCGCCCCCTGCACGTTGTAGCTGCCGGTGGAGAGCAGCATGAAGGCGGTCGCCGAGCACACCAGCAGGGTGTCGATATAGACCGAGAAGGCCTGGACGTAGCCCTGCTTGGCCGGATGGGTCACCTCCGCCGCGGCCGCCGGATGCGGACCCGAGCCCTGCCCCGCCTCGTTGGAGTACACGCCGCGCTTCACGCCCCACTGGACCGCGAGGCCGAGCATCGCGCCGAAGCCGGCCTCCATGCCGAAGGCGCTGGCGAAGATGAGCCTGAGCATCTCCGGCACCCGCTCGATGTTCAGGAGCACGATGACGAAGGCCACCAGCATGTAGGCGAGCGCCATGAAGGGCACCACGAGTTCGGCGAAGTGCGCGATGCGTTTCACGCCCCCGAAGATGATGAAGCCCAGCACGACGACGATGCCGGCGGCGCTCGCCGCAGGCGCGATGCCCCAGGCGTTCTCGAGCCCCGCGGCGATGCTGTTGGCCTGCACCCCGGGCAGCAGCAGCCCCATCGCGATGGTGGTGGCCAGCGCGAAGATCCAGGCGTACCACCTCTGCCCCATCGCCTTCTCGATGTAGTAGGCGGGACCGCCGCGGTACTGGCCGTTGTCGTCGGTCTCCTTGTAGATCTGCGCGAGGGTCGACTCGATGTAGGCGGTGGAGGCGCCCAGGAAAGCCACCATCCACATCCAGAAGATCGCGCCGGGGCCGCCGAAGGTGATGGCGGTGGCCACCCCGGCGATGTTGCCCGTACCGACGCGGCCGGACAGCGCCATCGCCAGCGCCTGGAAGGACGACACCCCCGCTTCCGAGCTCTTGCCCTGGAACATGAGGCGGATCATCTCGTTGAAGTGGCGCACCTGCATGAAGCGGGTGCGGATCGAGAAGTACAGGCCCGCGCCGAGGCACAGATACACCAGGGCCGAGCTCCATACGTAGCTGTTGACGGTGGCGACGATTTCGTCCATTGCGCCGGTCTCCTCGGGTGCAGCTTCGTTGTTGGAGTCTTTCGGGCCCGCGCGGTCCATCGTCCCGTACCGAACCGCGGCGGCCGGACGCCATTCTCAAGGATGTAGCACACACGACGAAACCAGGAGACCGAAATGGATGAAGACGCCCTCAATCAGAGCATCCGCAAATTCCTGAAGACGGTAGGCGTGAACTCGCAGCGGGAGATCGAGCAGGCGGTGGCGCGGGCCGTCGCCGAAGGGGCGGTGGGCGATCAGGCGACGTTCCCGGCCCGCATGCGGCTGGAGGTCCCCGGGTTGAAGCTGGAGGTGAGCTTCGAAGGGGAGATCAGGCTAACCCCGTAGCCCGGATGGAGCCCCAGCGGAATCCGGGAGCGGCGGCGGGATCGGCCGGCCTCAGTGACTCGTCCCCTCGTCCCGCGTGATCTTGTTCCACACGTTGTACTTGCCCACCGGCTTCTTCATCGGCAGGCGCTTCACTTCCTCAAGGGTGTGGGCGTCGTAGACGACGAGCGCGCCGTCCATCTCCCACAGGCTCGCAAGCGCGTAGCGGCCGTCCCGGGTGAACTCCACATGGGCGAGGGTCTTGCCCGGGGCGGCGACGAGCTCCTTCACCACCTCGAGCCGCTCCTTGTCGATCACCTGCAGGGTGTCCTTGCCGCTGCGGCTCATCATGGAGTCGACGAAGGCGTAGCGGCTCTCCGCGTGGCTGCGCAGGAAGAAGCCCGGCCCGCGGGTGGGAATGCGCTTCACCACGCGCCAGTCGGCGAGGTCGATCACGGTCACCTCGGCGGTCTTGAGGTTGGTGCTCGCCATGAGCGTGCGCCCCTCGTGGGTCCAGGTGATGCCCGATCCGAGGTGCGGCATGCCGTCCAGCGGCAGGTCGGCGATCTTCTTGCGCGAGTCGAGGCTCACCACCTGCCCCACCCCTTCCCGCGAGGCGCCCATGAGCTGCGAGTAGTCCTGGGTGAAGAAGAAGTCGTCGAGGACCTCGGCGAGCAGGGTGCGGCGCGGATTCAGGTAGGCGGGGATGAAGGCGCCCTCGCGGTACTGGAAGTCGTGGATCTTGCCGACCGGGATGTCCTCCGCCGCGCGGGTGTAGCTCACCTCCCACAGCTCGGGCACGTCCTTCAGGGCCGCCACGAAGGACTGCCGCGGGGTGGCGTCGTAGACCGCCGAGACCCGCGAGCTCGCCTTGCCGTCGCGGTCGGTGACGGGGATGGACTTCAGGAGGTTCAGGTCGCCGTCGAGCAGCACCAGGGTGTGCGGCAGGTAGTTGGCCACCGCCACGTGGCTGCCGTCGGGCGACACCGCCACGTTGCGGGTGTTGATGCCCGCGCGGATCTCGGCCACCACCTTGAGGTTCCACAGGTCGTACTTGGTCACCCATCCGTCGCGCGAGCCGAAGAAGACGTAGCGCCCGCCGGCGGCGAACTTGGGCCCCCCGTGCAGCGCGTGGCGGCTGGGGAAGCGGTGGATGGGCTCGAGACGGTCGCCGTCGAGCACCGACACATGGTGGTCGCCCGCCTCCACCACCAGGAAGAGGTTGAGCGGGTCGGCCTCGAACACCGGCTTGTCGGAGAGCGTCGCCGGATCCACGTGCCGGATGCGCGAGGCGCGGATCGCCTCCTCGCTCCAGGTGGGCGCCGGCACCACCGGGGTGTAGACCCAGTCGGCGAGCGCGGCGATGTCGCCGGCCGCGAGCACCGCGCCGAAGGCGGGCATCTGGGTGGCGGGGCGTCCGCCGCGCACCACCTCGATCGCCTCGGCCTTCTTCAGCCGGGAGAGGTTCTCGGGGAGCAGCGCCGGACCCATGCCGCCGAGGCGGTCGGTGCCGTGGCAGGCGGCGCAGTGCTGCGCATAGAGCTGTGCGGGCGTCTTCGTGTCGGCGGCGCGGCCGTCGACGGCAATGGCGGCGAGTACCGCGGCGCCGAGGGCGAGCACGGCGCGGGCGGAGCGTTTGGAGGACATGGTGTGAGCCTCTTGGAGGACGGAATTCACGGCGCGCGGCGCACGGGGACGAAGGGTTTCACTTGTACGCGCGCGCTGCCGTAGTCGGCCGGAGTGACGCCGATCTCGTCGTCGTCGAGATAGCAGGCCGGGTCCTCGGCCCAGGCGTCACCGGTGATCTGCTGAGCGCGCACCCGCGAGCTGCCGTTGCACAGGGCGAGGTAGCGGCAGGCACCGCAGCGCCCGCCCAGCGCCCGCGGGTGGCGCTTCAGCCCGGCCATGAGCGGGTTCGACACGTCTCGCCAGATCTCCGAGAACGGCCGCTCCCGGACGTTGCCCAGCGGCACGTGCCACCACATGGTGTCGGGATGGACCACGCCCAGGTTGTCGATGTTGGCGACGTTCACACCGCTCGCGTTGCCGCCCCACTCCTCGAGCTTCCCCTCGATGTGCGCGGCCTTGTCGGGAAAGTGCTCGCGCACCCAGTGCAGGAGGTAGACGCCGTCGGCATCGTTGTTGCCGGTGACGAACTCCTTCTCCCGCCCGCGCCGCCGGGCGGCGAGACAGGTCTCGAAGAGGAGATCCATCGCCTCGCGGGTGGTGCGATGATGGGCGTCGGTGCGGCGGTTGCGGTTGCCGCGCCCGGCGTAGTTGAGGTGCGAGAAGTAGAACTTGTCGATCCCCTCGTCCTCGATGAGCTGCAGCAGCGCCGGCAGGTCGTGGGCGTTGTCCTCGGTCATGGTGTAGCGCACGCCCACCTTGATGCCGCGCCCCGCGCACAGCCGGATGCCGTCCAGGGAGGCGGCGAAAGCGCCGTCGCGACGCCGGAAGGCGTCGTGGGTCGCGCCGATGCCGTCCAGGCTCACGCCCACGTAGTCGAAGCCCACCTCGGCGATCGCATCGATGTTGCCGCGGTCGATCAAGGTGCCGTTGGACGAGAGGCCCACATAGAAACCCATCGCCTTGGCGCGGCGGGCGACGTCGAAGATGTCCGGCCGCAGGAGGGGCTCGCCGCCCGACAGGATCAGCACCGGCACCCGGAACGCCTTGAGATCCTCCATCACCCGGTACACCTCGTCCGTAGTGAGTTCCCCGGCGAAGTCCGAATCGGCCGAGATGGAGTAGCAGTGCTTGCAGGTGAGGTTGCAGCGCCGGATCAGATTCCAGATCACTACCGGACCGGGCGGATTGCGGCGCGGACCGACCGGAGTCGGCTGGTCGAGCTCGCGCATGAACCGGGAAATTCGAAACACGTCGGCGGATCCCCGCGCTGGTTGAACGACGCCATTTCATCGCCTTGCCGTCGGCATGACATTGATGGCCGTCAAGCGGCGCCGCCCGTCCGGAAGTGATCGCCCACGCGCACAAAGTCCTGGCCACACCGGGACAGGTAACCAATAATCCCGGGGAACGGGTACGGAGCGAGAAGGGATGGAAGAAACGCAGAGCTGGCAGGAGTTCGCCGCCGCCGCCTCCCGCCAGGCGGGCAAGCTGCACCTGGCCTCGGTGAGCGACAAGCTGCACGGCCTGCACGCACGCATACGGGAGCGTCATCCCGCCATCGAGCGGATCGCGGTGGCGCTCTACGATCCGGACACCGGGCACCTGAAGACCGTCGCCACCAGCACCGACCGCGGTGGCGCGCAGATGGGCTACGAGTGCCCGCTGGCGGAAGTGCCCTCCTTGCTGGCGGTGGCCGAAAGCGGCAAGCCGCGCGTGATCCAGGATCTCTCGGCCGAGCCCCTGCACGACACGCCGCACTCGCGCTGGCTGCGGCAGGAAGGCTATCTCTCCAGCCTTACCCTGCCGATCCGGCGCAACGACCATCTCCTCGGCTTCCTGTTCTTCGACGCCCGGGTGCGCAATGCCTTCGGCAGGAGCGCGGTGGCGAGCCTGCAGCTCTTCGGACATCTGCTCGGCATGATCGTCGCGCAGGAGCTCGCCTCGGTGCAGATGCTGGTGGGCGGCCTGCGGCTGGCGAGCCAGTTCGCCCACCTGCGTGACCTGGAGACCGGCGCGCACCTCGAGCGCATGGCCCGCTATGCCCGGCTCATCGCCCGCGAGATCGCGCCTTCGCACGGGCTCGGCGAGGAGTACGTCGAGGCGATCTTCCTGTTCTCGCCGCTGCACGACGTGGGCAAGGTGGGCGTGCCCGACCGCATCCTGCTCAAGCCCGGCCGGCTCGACGACGACGAGCGCGAGATCATGCAGCGCCACGTCACCCTCGGCCTGGAGATGGCCGAGCGCCTCATCGGCGATTTCGGGCTGGCGAGCCTCGCCAGCGTCGACATGCTGCGCAACATCGTCGTCGCCCACCACGAGCGCATGGACGGCAGCGGCTACCCCTATGGCCTCGCGGGCGAGGCCATTCCCCTCGAGGCGCGCATCGTGGCCACCGCCGACGTGTTCGACGCGCTGGCCTGCGCCCGCAGCTACAAGCCGGCGTGGACCCTGGACGACGCCTTCGACGAGATCGCGAGGATGGCCGGCGACAAGCTATACCGCCCCACGGTCGAGGTGCTGCTCGCCAACCGCGCGGAGGCGACGGCGATCCACGACCGCTTCCGGAACGCGGTGGCGCCGTATCACCTGTAGTCAGGCCCCGATCCGCAGCCCCGTCTTCTTGAGGATGGCCGAGGAGAACAGCACCTCGCGCCGGCGGCAGGCGCCGGGGAACTCGCGCTCGATCAGGGCCGCCATGTCCTCGATGCGCTCGACGACCCCGGTGCGGCTCCTCCCGTGCACCATGGCGAAGAGGTTGTAGGGCCACTCCGGCAACCGGCGCGGGCGGCGATAGCAGTGGGTGACGAAGTCGAGGGCGCCGACGAACTCGCCTGCCGCATCGACCACGGCGTCGTCCACGTCCCACACGCTCATGCCGTTGGCGGTGTAACCGATGGCGTAGTGATTGGGCACCGCGCCGATGCGGCGGATGACGCCCTGGACCAGCATCGCGTGCAGCCGCGCCACGACCTCCTCCTGGGCGATGCCGAGCTGCGCGGCGAGCGCCGCGTAAGGCTCCGACACCAGCGGCAATCCCCCCTGGGTCGCCACCACCAGCGCGCGGTCGGTCTCGTCGAATCCCGCCTCCATCATGCCTCCAGCTTCATCTCGACGAAGTACTCGCGCTCCTTCGGGAAGAGGAACACCGGCAGGCCGCTCGCTGCCTCGATGCGGCGCGCCGCCTCCGCCACCTCTCCCGGCCGCTCGGTCGCGAGCACGAACCACATGTTGAAGGCGTGCTCGCGGCGGTAGTTGTGCGCCACCTCCGGCAGGGCGTTCACGAGACCCGCCACTCGCGGGAAGTCCTCCTCGGGCACCCGCATCGCGGCGAGGCAGAAGGCGCCGCCCATGCGCTCCACCTGGAACATCGGCCCGAAGCGGGTGAGCACGCGCTCGGCGAGCAGGCGCTCGAGGCGCGCGAGCAGCGCCTGCTCGCCCAATCCGAGCTGTTCGGCCATCCGCGCGTACGGGCGTGGAGAGAGCGGGAAGTCGCCCTGGAGCGCGTTGATCAGGGCGCGGTCGATCTCGTCGAGCGCAGGCCAGGCGGCCGCAACGTCATTCATGCAGGACCTCGTCGTCGCAGGCGGGCAGATAGCGGGCCCCCTGCTGCTTGAAGCGGCGCAGGCTGAAGAGCACCTCGCCCGGAAGGTGCCCCAGCCCGAGGCGCGCGACGATCGCCTCGCGCGTGGCGAGCACGGACTCGCGGGTGCGACCGTGGATCATGCAGAAGAGGTTGTGGCGCCAGTGCGGCAGTGCGCGCTCGCGCCGGTAGCACAGGGTGACCGCGGGCTCGGCGGCGAGCGCGCGGCCGACGGCGCCCACCAGCCCGTCGGGAACGTCCCAGACGCACATGGCGTTGGCACGGAAGCCGAGCTCGTGGTGGCGCACCACGACCCCGAAGCGCTTCAGCAGGCCGTCCGCGAGCCAGCCGCGCACCGCGTCGATCACTGCCGGCTCGCTCATGCCGACCCGCCGGCCGAGCACGTTGAAAGGCGCCGACTCGAGCGGCAGCCCGTCCTGCAGGGCGGCGAGCAAACGCCGCTCGAGGGCGGACAGGGCCGACACGGGCGCCAGCCGCCGGGCCAGCCAGGCATCCGGCGAGTGCGGACTCGACCGTCCAGCCCCACCCAGGTCGAAGCCGAGATCGATGTGGAAGGACTCCACCATCGGCAGCACGATCACCGGGCAGCCGGTGTCGCGCTCGATGCCGGCGACGATGGCCGCGCGCCGCACAATGCTGGGCGCGGTGATGACGAACCAGAGGTTGAAGGCGTGCTCGCGCTCGTAGTTGTGATTGACCTCGGCCACCGCGCTGACCCGTTGCGCGATCGCCTGGAGCGCCTCGGGCGGAGCGGAAAGTGCCGCCAGCGCGCTCGCGCCGATCCGCTGCGGTGCGAACACCGGCCCCACCCGGCTCACCACGCCTGCATGCTGCCATCGCTGGTAGGCGCCGATCACCACGGCCTCGTCGTAGCCCACCTCGGCGGCGATGGCCGCGAAGGGCCGGGGCAGCAGCGGGAAGTCGTGCTGGTAATCGTTGAGAAGGCGGAACGCGCCCGAGCTCGGAGGCGGCACCCCGTCGACGATGGCGTCGGACAGCTCGCGGGCGGCGGCGAGCATTCAGAACCCCGTGCGGAAGGCGCGGCTGGTGAAGAAGATGCCGCTCGGGCTCGCCGCGGGGAGCTCGATCAGTGGCACGCGACGCGCGGTGTCGTACACGACCACCTTGTTGTCGTCGCGCGCCGAGACCCACACCGCCTCGCCCTTGGGCGTGAATTCCATGTGCAGGACGGCGCGGCCGGGCTGGAAGGTATCCACCACCTGCTGATCGACGGTGTCGATCACCTGCATCCAGGCGTTGTCCGGGAAGGCGAAGTTCACCCACACCTGGCGCCCGTCCGGGCGCGCCATGACGAAGACCGGCTGGCTCTTCACCGGAATGCGCGCCACCTCGCGCCAGCTGCCGAGCTCGACCACCAGCACCTCGTGGCGCCCGATCGCCGGCAGATAGGCGCGCCCACCCGCGATCGCCCAGCCGCGCAGGTGGGGCATCTTGTAAACCGGCAGCGGCTGCTCGCCGCGTCCGTAGCCCGGCAGGATGGTGCGCACGCCCGCTTCCGGCCGCCACAGGTCGAGCATGGACAGGCCATCCTCGCCGAACAGGCCCGCGATGTAGTAGCGCCCGTCGGGGGTGACCAGGCCGTCGTAGGGTTGCTTGCCGGCCGGGTAGCGGTCGGTGCGCGGGTTGGCCGGGTCGGAGAGGTCCGTCACCCGGATCTCTCCCGCGTCGAAGAGCGCATAGACGAAGCGATTGCCGGGCAGGTCGGCGAGCCCCACCACCTTGGACCGCGCGCCGTCCGCGCCGTAGGTGGCCGGCACGTCGGCGACCAGCTCCAGCGTCTCCGCATCGAAGGCCTTGATGCCGCCCGGCGTGTAGTTCTGGGCCACCACGATGCGCCCGTCCTGGGAGATCGCTCCGCCGATGGCGTTGCCCGCCTGCAGCACCCGCTTCACGATGCGCGCGGTGAGCAGATCCACCTTGGTCAGCCCGCCGTCGCGCCCGAACACGTAGGCGTAGCGCGAGTCGCGGGAAAACACCACCGAGGCGTGGGACAGGTCGCCCAGCCCCGACACCTGCGCGAGCGCGCGCTTGCCGGTGCTCTCGACGATGCGCAGTTGCCCGGTGGCGCGCTCCACCACCACGCCGAGATCGCCCGTACCCCGCAGCGCGACGCCCGGCTGGGTGGCGCAGGCGGCGAGAAGGACGAGGGGTGCGAGGCGGGCGAAGCGGCGGATCGGATCAATAAGGCTCATGGGGAGGCATCCTTCATTCAGGGCAGCGCGGACTTGGTCCGGGGCAGCGCGCCGTTCTCCGGGAATCCGCGCAGCAACTGGTCGACGATCCACGCCGCCTCCTCCTCGCGGAGCAGGCTGCCGAAAGGTGGCATCGGGGTGCCCGGCCGGCCGCCGAGGATGGTGGCGAGCAGTCCTTCTCTCGGACGCTCGCGCAGCGCCTCGGGCGTGAGCGCCGGGCCCAGGCCGCCTTGCAGCGTGAGCCCGTGACAGGAGCCGCAGTCCTGCCGCACCAGGTGCACCAGATCCCGTGCGGACCGCGGCGGCTCGGCCGCCGCGGACTGCGCGAGAGTGCCCGCACACAACATTGCGATGACGAATGGAAGCCTGATGCCGGACACTTTTCCCCGCCTCGGTCGTGGTGGATGGCGACGCCGAGTATCCGGCGCGGCCCGGCCGGGCCACCTTGATGTGAATTAATTTCCCGGAAGCCCGTAGGGGATAGAGTGGCGGCGCATCGCATCGGCATCCCGCAGCCATTCCTCTTCGGAGAACACAGTCATGACCGAGTCCATCGGCCCCGATCCCACCGCACGGCGCGGCAAGGTGTTTCTGGTCGGCGCCGGGCCCGGCGATCCGGATCTGCTCACGGTGAAGGCGGCGCGCCTGCTGGCGCAGGCCCAGGCAGTGGTCTTCGACCATCTCGTGGGCGACGGCATCCTGGAGCTCGCCAATCCCGCCGCCTGTCGCGTCTACGTCGGCAAGGAGGCCGGCAACCACTCCCTGCCGCAGGAAGAGATCAACCGCCTGCTGGTGGAGCTCGCCGGCGAAGGCCTGACCGTGGTGCGCCTCAAGGGCGGCGACCCGTACATCTTCGGGCGCGGCGGCGAGGAGGCCGAGGAGCTCGTCGCGCACGGCATCGAGTGCGAGGTCGTTCCAGGCATCACCGCCGCCTCGGGCATCGCCGCCTGTACCGGCATGCCGCTCACCCACCGCGACCACGCCCGCTCGGTGATCTTCACCACCGGGCACCTCAAGGACGGCACGGTGAACCTCGACTGGCCCGCGCTGGCCCGACCAAGCCAGACCGTGGTGATCTACATGGGCCTGGGCGCCCTTCCCACCATCTGCCGCGAGCTCGTCGCCCACGGCCTGCCCGCCGGCACACCGGCCGCCGTCGTACATGCCGGCACCACCGCGCGCCAGGTCACCGTGACCAGCACCGTCGGCGGGCTCGCCGAGGCGGTGAAGGCGGCGGGCATCAAGTCCCCGGCGCTGATCATGGTCGGCTCGGTGGTCTCCCTGCACACGAGACTCGCCCCCCCTGCAGCCCGCCCCACGACCGGCCGGCCCAGCGCGCTTGCGCTATAATCCGGCGCGCGCCGGCATAGCTCAGTTGGTAGAGCAACCGCCTTGTAAGCGGTAGGTCGTCTGTTCGAGTCAGACTGTCGGCACCAGCGCGCTGCGCGCTCGCTAGAGAAAAATGGGTACGAAGCCTTGACCCGGTAGCGCCCTTCGACTATAGTTTTGTTTCTCCGACGCGGGGTGGAGCAGTCTGGCAGCTCGTCGGGCTCATAACCCGAAGGTCGCA
>DYFV01000091.1 GCA_020725025.1 Azoarcus sp. | reverse complement strand
GGGGAAAACGATGATGTTGTGGCGACATGGCGTTGCCGAGAGAGAGGCCATCGCGTTGATTTCTAGTGGGAATGCAACAAACATTGAGTTGCTACAGCTTGCAGATTCGGGGCACTGGGTGATCCAGTTCGACCTACGGAGCAATCAAAGCGAAGCAGTAGTGCCCGCCGTGCTGCAAGCCAAACGAGGCCAAACCCGTGACTTCAAACGCATCACGGGCGCGATAAAGTGGCTTACGAAGGCGAAGGTTACGAACGCCCAGATTCAGCTACAAGGCTGCAAAGAGCCCTGAAGGGCGCTTCCTTGGTAGGGGGAACGCTTAGAGGGGAGGTTTGCGCAGCTACAGGGCGCGACCGACGTTCTTCTACGAAAAATTGAACGGTGGTCTAGACGAGCGATGTGCAACATGGATGTGCAACATACGCTTTGCCTGCAATCTGTACGTCTTTGTTTTTACGAACAAAAACGCATCAGTAGAAATCTGGCGGAGAGGGCGGGATTCGAACCCGCGTCAGGGTATTACCCTGAACACGCTTTCCAGGCGTGCGACTTAAACCACTCATCCACCTCTCCGTGGAAGGCGCGCATTGTAGCAGAAAGCCTCTCCGACGTAAGCCCCGTCGTCACCCCGAGGGCAGCTTCCCGGCAGGACCGGTGGCGGGGGCAGCGCCCCCCTCGGGGGCCGGGTCCGAGACGAGCTCGTCCGCCGGCAGCATCGGATAGCGCACGTAGTCCACCAGGTCCTGGATCTCCTGGGCCGGCGGGCGGGTGAGCAGGCTCACCACCGCGATGGTCACGAAGCCAAGGGGAACGCCGAAGACGCCGCTCGAGATCGGGTTGATCTCGAACCAGGCGTTGGCCATGGAGCCGCCGAAGAAGGGGTGGGTGCGCACCACGTAGTAGAGCGTGACCCCGAGGCCGACGAGCATGCCCGTCACCGCGCCCGCGCGGTTGGCGCGCTTCCAGAAGATGCCGAGCACGAGCGCCGGGAAGAAGGCCGCCGCGGCGATGGAGAAGGCCAGCCCCACCATGAAGAGGATGTTGTCCGGACGCAGCGAGGCCACCCACGCGGCCACGACCGCCACCACCAGGAGCTGCGACTTGGAGATCACCAGCCGGCGCTGGGTGGAGGCGCGCGGGTTTACCACCTTGTAGTAGAAGTCGTGCGACAGCGCGTTCGAGATGGTGAGCAGCAGCCCGTCGGCGGTGGACAACGCGGCGGCGAGCCCGCCCGCGGCTACGAGGCCGGACACGACGTAGGGCAGGCCCGCGATCTCCGGCGTGGCGAGCACGATCACGTCGGTGTTGAGGATGAGCTCGGCCAGTTGCAGGATGCCGTCGCCGTTGATGTCCTCGATCTTCACCATGCCGACCTTGCCCCAGGAGGCGATCCAGGCCGGCAGGTCGGCGATGCTCGAGCCGATGAGGCCGTTGTAGACCTCCCATTTGGCGAACACCGCGTAGGCGGGTGCCGTCACGTAGAGCAGGAAGATGAAGAAGAGCGACCAGAACACCGACTTGCGCGCGGCCACCACGCCCGGCGTGGTGTAGTAGCGCATCAGGATGTGCGGCAGGGCTGCGGTGCCCACCATGAGCACGAACACCAGGGCGAGGAAGTTGGTGCGCGCGATGTTCCGCTCTTCCGGTGTATTGCCCGGGTGGGCCTGGGCGTGGCGCGGCGGCGCGCGCGAGCGCTCGAGCGCCGCGGCGCGCTCGCGCTCCCACGCCACGCGCGCCTCCTCGGGCGTGCGCGGCAAATCGCCCAGGGCGCGCTCGGTGAGCGCGATCTCGCGGGCCGACGCGTCGTGCAGGCGCAGCTCGTTCAGCCGCTCCACGAGCGCCCGCCGCTCGATGGCGAGGGACTCGGGCAGGTGCGCGATCTTGGCCGCGTAGGCCTCGGCGCGGTAGCGGAACTGGCGGCGCACCGCCTCTTCCTCCGGATCGTTGAGGAGCTCCTCCTCCTTCTCCGAGAGCTGGCTGAGCACGCTGCCGTAGACCGCCTGCGGAATCGGAATGCCGGTGACCTTGTAGGAGAGGATCACCACCGGCACCAGGTAGGCGATGATGAGGATGACGTACTGCGCGACCTGGGTCCACGTCACCGCCCGCATGCCGCCCAGGAAGGAGCACACCAGGATGCCCGCCAGCCCCACGAAGAGCCCGATCTCGAACTCCACGCTCACGAAGCGGCTGGTGATCAGCCCCACGCCGTAGATCTGCGCCACCAGGTAGACGAAGCTCGCGAGCACCGTGGCGGCGAGCCCCACGAGCCGCGCGAAGTTGCCCTCGTAGCGCGCACCGAGGAAGTCGGGGATGGTGTACTGGCCGAACTTGCGCAGGTAGGGCGCGAGCAGGAGCGCCACCAGCACGAAGCCGCCGGTCCAGCCGGTGACGAAGGCGAGCCCCTCGAAGCCGGCGAAGTAGAGGGTGCCGGCGAGGCCGATGAAGGAGGCCGCGCTCATCCAGTCGGCGGCGGTCGCCATGCCGTTGAACACCGCCGGCACGCGCCGGCCTGCCACGTAGTACTCGGAGACGTCCGAGGTGCGGCTCATCACGCCGATCCCGGCGTAGATGGCGATGGTGGCGAAGAGGAAGACATGCCCGATCGCCGACGGCGACAGCCCGAACTGCTCGGCCACCGCGAGCAGCCCCACGAAGGCGATGAAGCTGCCGGTGTACCACCCGTAGTAGCGGCGCAGCTGACGCGCGAAGGCGACCTGGGGCATCAGGCGCCCCCTTTCGGATCAGGCGGGAGACGGCGGCGCGCCGCGCCGGGACTCAATACCGGATCCTCGCGTAGTAGGACTTCTCGGCCGCCTCGCGGGCTTCGCGCAGGGTGCGGATGCCCTTCTCCGCCAGCAGCGGGATGAGCTTGAGGAAGACCTCCGCGGTGACGATCGCGTCGCCCAGGGCCGTGTGCCGCCCGATGATGGTGAGGTTCAGCCGCTCCGCGATGGCCTCCAGGCGGTGCGACTCCTGGTTGGGATGGACTACCGCCGAAAGCAGCAGGGTGTCGAGCACCGGCTGGTCGAAGACGAGCCCGGTGGCCTCCTCCTTGAGCTGCAGGAAGCGCATGTCGAAGGCGGCGTTGTGCGCGATCAGCACCGTGTCCGCGGCGAAGGCGTGGAAGGCCGGCAGCACCCTGTCGATGGTGGGCTGGTCCACCAGCATCGCCGGGGTGATGCCATGGATGGGGATGGACTCGGGCGAGAGCGGGCGCTGAGGATCGACCAGCTGCTCGAAGGACTCCTGGCGCAGCAGCTTGCCGTTGACGATGCGGGTGGCGCCGATCTGGATGATCTCGTCGCCCTGGGAGGGGTTGAGCCCCGTCGTCTCGGTGTCGAAGACGGTGTAGGTGAGCTCGGTGAGCAGGCGATCCTCGATCGCGCGCGACCGTTCCGACCAGTTGAAGAGGTCGAAGTCGTAGTATTCGGGACGGCTCTCCCCCTTGAGGAAGGCGGCGGCCTCGATCTGCTCCTGGGGCATGGCGGCCGGCAGCAGGATGCGGAAGAAGGCGCGGTAGCGCACCTTCTCGCGCTCGAGCCACATCTCGCCGTCGTGGCGCTCGATCACGTCGCGCACGGTGAGCGGGCTCACCTCGCCGGCGAAGCGCATGGGCTCAAGCTCCCAGCTCATCACCGTCTCGGTGCTCATCGCCTGACCGGACCAGATGAGGTCCAGATGCACCAGCCGCCCCGCGCCGGTCAGCCGGAAGCGCACCTCGCGCACCTCGAACTCGTCCGAGAGCCGGCTCGCGAGGTAGGTGAGCGCCTGCAGCAGCGAGAAGCTGTCCACCTTCACCCACAGGGACTCGTCCACCTCCTCCAGCTTGGTGGGCAGCTGCAGGCGGTTCTCGATGCGGCGCTGGGCGGCGGCGATGAGGTCCGCGCCCAGCATCTCCTCGAGCGGCCAGCGAGCCTTGAGCGAGTCGGCGAACTCGGTGGCGGTCTCGTCCAGGCGCTTGCTCATGGCCTGCACCTCGTCGCGGATCACCTTGCGGAAGCGCTCGCGCAGCTCGTCCTGCAGGTCGGGGTACTCGAGCATCTCGGCGGCAGCGCGCACATTGCCCAGGGACGCCCGGTTGCCTTCCGTGAGGGTGTGCAGCATCTGGTCGCGGCGCGACTCGGTCTCGAAGCTCCGGGTGATGTTGTCGAGCATCAGGATGAAGCCGCTGATGGCGCGCTCGCTCTCCTGTTCCTGACCCACGGCCAGCACCGGCGCCATCTGCACCCGCAGCAGTTGCCCCGCCCGGGTGGTGGTGACGAAGTTCGCCACCGCCTGCGCGTTGCTGCGCTTGAGGCCCTGCTGGATGGTCTCCAGCGCATGGGTGATGAGGTTGCGCTCGAACACCCCGTAGATCGAGCGGCCGAGCCCGATGAGCTCGCCCCCGCCGGCGACCCCGGGTGCTTCGGAGAGCGCCCGGAACTGGAGCCGCGCGCGGTTGTTGTAGAGCAGGATCCGCCCGTCGAGGTTGCATACCACGACGCTCTGGGTGAGCTCGGACATGAGCGCCGCGAGGCGGTTCTTCTCCTCCTCGACCGAGTGCTTGGCGCGCTCGATCTGCGCCTCCACGTCACGCAGGAGCTCGTCGCGCTGCTGGGCGAGCGCGTTGGCGTTGCGGGCGAGCGCCTGCACCTCCGGCGGGCCGTCCTCGACCACGCGGAAGTCCCGGTTCGCGGCCAGCATGAGCTGCAGGTTCTCGGCCATGCGCAGGAGCCCCTGCACGTACTGCCTGAAGAGATTGCGCACCACGCCCACCCCGACGGCGAAGCCCAGGACGGTCATGAAGGCGCCCAGAGGCAGGTGCGGCCCGATCACCTCGACCAGCACGTTGCGGTTGGCGGGCTCGGTCTCCACCCAGACGAGGGCGGCGGTGATGAAGAAGGGGCCCGTCATCAGCAGGCCCAGGACGACGATCGCCAGGACGAATCGGGTGCGAGCGTTCATCCCTCACCCGAGCGCCAGCATGGCCCGCACGCGCTCCACCAGCTCCTTGGTCGAGAAGGGCTTGGTCATGTAGGCGTCCGCCCCCAGCGCGAGTCCCTTGGCGACCTCGGTGTCGCGGCCCTTGGCGGTGAGCATCAGGATGCGCACCGACTGCAGCTCGGGATCTGCCTTGATCTCCTGGCAGACTTCGAATCCGCTCTTCTTGGGCATCATCACGTCGAGCAGCACGAGATCGGGACGCTCGGCGCGGATCATGTTCGCCGCCTCCTCGCCGTCGTTGGCGATGGAAACCTCGAAGCCTTCCCGCTTCATGAGAAATTCCAGCGAAATGACGATATTCTGCTCATCGTCTGCGATCAGTATCTTTTTGGTCATAAACTCCCCCCTCGGTCCCTATTCTATGTCATTGCGCGGTCGCCGCTGCAGCCGGCTGGGCCTGGACGAGCGGCAGCACGAAGGAAAAAGTCGCGCCCTCTCCCGGCGCGGAGCTCACCCATAGTCTGCCGCCGAAATGTTCCACGATCTGGCGGCTGATCGGCAGCCCCAGGCCCGTGCCCTGCGGGCGCGAGCGCTGGTCGCCGCCCTGGCGGAACTTCTCGAACACGTAGGGCATGAACTCCGGCGCGATGCCGGGGCCGTTGTCGGCGACGTCGACCCGCAGCTGGCCCTCGTCGGCGGTCAGCGTGACCACCGCGCGGCCGCCCTCGTCCGGCACGAATTTGGCGGCGTTGGACAGGAGATTCAGCATCACCTGGACCAGCCGGTCGCGGTCGGCACGCAGATGCGGCGCCTCGTTCGGCAGATGGAGCTCCAACGTGGCCCCGCGGTCGCGGAAGAGCTGGGCGGTGGTGGCCGCCGCGTGCTCGACCAGGGCGCGCATGTCGATGTCGGTATTGTGCCATTCGGCGTGACCCGACTCGATCTTGGCCAGGTCCAGCACCTGGTTCACCAGCCGCGTGAGCCGCTCGGTCTCGGACACGATGATGCCGAGGAAACGGCTCCGCTCGGCCAGGTCGATCTTCGGATCCTCGTGCAGCATCTCCGAGAAGGCCCGGATCGAGGTGAGCGGCGTGCGCAGCTCGTGGGTCACCGAGGACATGAAGTCGTCCTTGAGGCGGTCCAGCTCCTTCAGGCGCTCGTTGGCCGCACGCAGCTCCGCGGTGGCCGCCTCGAGCGCCCGCGACTTCTCCTCGAGCTGATGCGAATAGGCCCGCACCTGGGAGGCCTCGTCGAGGATGTTCATCACCTCGTCGAGCCCGAGCGGCTCCTCCTGGGCCACCGAGGCCACCATCACCCGCGCCGACGCGCTGCCGATGGCGCCCGCGAGCTGCGTCTCGGCGAACTGCACGAGCCCGGCGTCGGCCTTGAGGCGGTCGATGCCGTCCACCCCTCGCTCCCGGGCATAGCGCGCGAAGGCGCTGCGCGCCCGCGCCGGTCCCAGGAAGCGCGAAACCAGCCCCAGCAGGTCCTGGACCTCGGCGCTGCCGCGCCAGAAGGCGGCCGGCCCCTGCCCGCGCCGGAACACGTCGACGAAGAGGGTCGCCTGGGTCGCCTCCTGGCCGGTGGGCGCCCGCGCGAGGGACACCACCATGTAGCAGCCGATGTTCGCCGCAAGACTCCAGAACAGGGCGTGGCTGATGTTGTCGAGGCCGGCGAGGCCGAAGAGCTGCTCGGGCCTGAGGAGGCTCACGCCGAAGAGCCCCTCCTGCAGGAAAGAGGGATCGAGCCAGCCCGACTTGGCGAAGGAAGGCAGCATCAGCGTATAGGCCCACACCGCAAAACCGGCGGACAGCCCCGCCAGCGCCCCCTCGCGCGTGCCGCCGCGCCAGTACATGCCGCCGAGCATGGCGGGCGCGAACTGGGCGACCGCGGCGAAGCTGATGAGCCCGATGCTCACCAGCGCGTAGGCCTCCCCGGCGAGCCGGAAGTAGAGATAGCCCAGCAGCACCACCACCAGGATGGCACCGCGCCGGATCCCGAGCAGCAGCCCGGTCAGATCGGGATGCGCCGTGCGGTTGAAGCGACGGCTGCGCAAGAGCAGCGGCATCACCAGGTCGTTGCACACCATGGTCGATACGGCGATGGTCTCCACGATCACCATCCCGGTGGCGGCCGACAGGCCGCCCACGAAGGCGAGCAGGGCGAGTGACCGCTCGCCCAGGGCGAGCGGCAGCGACAGCACGAAGGTGTCCGGATCGATCGTGCCCCGGCCGAAGTGGAGCAACCCGCCGAGCGCGATGGGCATCACAAAGATGTTGATGGCCAGCAGATAAGCGGGGAACAGCCAGGTGGCGCGCCGCAGGTGCTGCTCGTTCACATTCTCCACCACCGTGACCTGAAACTGGCGTGGCAGGAAGATCACCGACAGCAGCGCGAGGAGCGTGAGCGCGAACCATCCCCCATAGCCCGCGCCGCTGGCGCTGCCCACCGCGAGCAGGCCGGCCAGGTCCGGGTCCGCGTAGGCGCGTGCGAAGAGATCCCCGAAGCCGTCGTAGGCACCGTAGGTGACGAAGACACCCACCGCGAGGAAAGCGAGGAGCTTCACCACCGACTCGAAGGCGATGGCCGCCACCATGCCCTCGTGGCGCTCCGTCGCGTCGAGATGCCGCGCCCCGAAGAGCACGGTGAAGACCGCCAGGATGAGCGCCACGTAGAGCGTGCTGTCGTGGAGCCAGCTCATGATCTGGGTGGGGTCGAGCTCCGCCGGCCGCCCCCCGGTGAGTACCGCGTAGCCGACCGAGATCGCCTTCAGCTGCAGCGCGATGTAGGGCACCATCCCCACCACCGCGATGATGGTGACGAGCCCGCCCAGGAGGTGGCTCTTGCCGTAGCGGCTGGCGATGAAGTCGGCGATGGAGGTGATCCGGTAGGTCTTGGCGATGCGGATCATCTTGAGCAGCACCATCCAGGACAGCGCCATCGCCAGGGTCGGACCGAGATAGATCGGCAGGAACCACACCCCGCCCGACGCCGCGCGCCCGACGCTGCCGAAATAGGTCCACGCGGTGCAATAGACCGCCATGGACAGCGCGTAGGTCCAGGGATTGGCGATGATCGAGCGCCCCTGCTCCGCACGCCTGTCGCCGAAATAGGCCACCGCGAACAGGATCAGCAGGTAGGCGAACGAGACCGCGACGACCAGGCTCCCCGGCAGCATCGGCGTCCCTTCAGCGCTGGCCGCGCTCGACGATCCAGGCCATGAGCGCGATCAGGGCGGCCCACAGCGCGAACATGTACACGAACACGGCCGGCATGCCGGCGAAAGGCTCGGGCCGGTCGAAGAGCGAGAGCAACGGATAGTTGAAAAGCAGCGTCCCGGCGATGAACACGCCGATGAGCCGCTGCCCGGCAAGACCCCTGCGCATCATGGTCTCCTCATGATGACGATGGCCGGCCGATTATAGCCGTGCGGAACGCCCGCACTGCGCCCGACCGGGCGCAGTGCGGTTCCAAGAAAAGAGGCGCGCTTGCGCGCGCCTCTCGCCTCCCCTTTGTTTCCGCCCCCCCGGGCGGCCTCCTCCTTTGCTACTACTGATCGGGGCGGGGCTCTACGTCCCCGTCCCCGAAAGGGCGTCAGAGCCCGTGAATCAATCTGCTGCGCGGGCCGATTGCTGCGTTGCTCACTCGCTCACTCCTCGCCTACCAATCCGGTATGTCTCGTCGTTCGCTCGTTCGAACCTTGCACTCGACCCTGCTCGCTACGATTTCTTCACAGGCCCTCAGCTCACCGAATGCTTGAGCTGCTCCAGGATCGCCGGATTCTCGAGGGTCGACGTATCCTGGGTGATCTCCTCACCCTTCGCCAGCTGACGCAGCAGCCGGCGCATGATCTTGCCCGAGCGGGTCTTGGGCAGGTTTTCGCCGAAACGGATGTCCTTCGGCTTGGCGATGGGCCCGATTTCCTTGCCCACCCAGTTCTGCAACTCCTTGACCACCGCCTTGGCCTCTTCCCCGGTCGGGCGCGGCCCCTTGAGCACCACGAAGGCCACGATCGCCTCGCCGGTGACGTCGTCGGGACGGCCCACCACCGCGGCCTCGGCCACCTTCTCGTGGGCCACCAGGGCGGATTCGATCTCCATGGTGCCCATGCGGTGGCCGGAGACGTTCAGCACGTCGTCGATACGGCCGGTGATGGTGAAGTAGCCGGTCTCGCGATCGCGGATCGCGCCGTCGCCGGCGAGATACAGCTTGCCCTTGAAGTCGTCCGGGTAGTAGGACTTCTTGAAGCGCTCCGGATCGCCCCAGATGGTGCGAATCATGGAGGGCCACGGACGCTTCACCACCAGAATGCCGCCCTGGCCGTTGGGGACCTCGGTGCCGGTCTCGTCGACCACCGCCGCCATGATGCCCGGGAAGGGCAGCGTGCAGGAGCCCGGCACCAGCGGGGTGGCGCCCGGCAGCGGGGTGATCATGTGGCCGCCGGTCTCGGTCTGCCAGAAGGTGTCCACGATCGGGCAGCGGCTGCCGCCGACGTTCTCGTAGTACCACTCCCAGGCGGCCGGGTTGATCGGCTCGCCGACGGAGCCCAGGATGCGCAGCGACGACAGGTTGTACTGCTTCGGATGCACCGTCGGGTTGTTGTCGGCGGCCTTGATGAGCGAGCGGATCGCGGTCGGCGCGGTGTAGAAGACGGTGACCTTGTGGTCCTGGATCATCTTCCAGAAGCGGCCGGCGTCCGGATAGGTCGGCACGCCCTCGAACACGATCTCGGTGGCGCCGCAGGCGAGCGGGCCGTAGGCGATGTAGGTGTGGCCCGTGACCCAGCCGATGTCGGCGGTGCACCAGAAGATGTCGTCCGGCTTGATGTCGAACGTGTACTTCATGGTGAGGATCGCGTGCAGCAGGTAGCCGCCGGTGGAGTGCTGGACGCCCTTCGGCTTGCCGGTGGAGCCCGAGGTGTAGAGCAGGAAGAGCGGATGCTCGGCATCGACCCACTCCGGCTCGCAGGTCTCGGCCTGGTCGGCGACCAGGTCGTGGTACCACTTGTCGCGGCCCTCGACCATGTTGCAGGCGGCGCCGGTGCGCTTGACCACGACCACGTTCCGGATCGACTCGCAGCCGCCCAGACCCAGGGCCTCGTCGGCGATCGGCTTCAGGGGCAGCGCCTTGCCGCCGCGGAACTGACCGTCCGAGGTGATGAGCGCCACCGCGCCGGCGTCGTTGATGCGGTCACGCAGCGCCTGGGCCGAGAAGCCGCCGAACACCACCGAGTGGGTCGCGCCGATCCGGGCGCAGGCCTGCATGGCCACCACGCCTTCGATGGACATGGGCAGGTAGATGACGACGCGATCGCCCTTCTTCACGCCCATGCCGCGCAGCGCGTTGGAGAACTTGCAGACGCGGGCCAGCAGATCCTTGTAGGTGACCCTGGTGATCTCGCCGTTGTCGGCTTCGAAGATCATCGCGACCTTGTCGCCGAGGCCGTTATTGACGTTGCGGTCGAGGCAGTTGTACGAGACGTTCAGCTCGCCGTCGGCGAACCACTTGAAGAAGGGGGCGTTGCTCTCGTCGAGCACCTGGGTGAAGGGCTTCTTCCACTCCACCTGCTCACGCGCATGGCGTGCCCAGAAACCCTCGTAGTCGCGCTCCGCCTCCTGGCACAAGGCCCGGTAGGCGTCCATCCCGGAAACCGCAGCATTCTTCACGATTTCTTCGGAAGGGTAATAGACGCGGGCTTGGGTTTGCTGTTCGTTGGACATACTCGCCTCTCCTCAACTGTTCCAAATAGGTTGAAGCCGCCCCGTATCGGGGGGCCGGTTGGTTCCGGCCTGTGTTGTGATTCGCGCTGTTCTGCAATCTGCCGCGCATTAAAGAATATGTATCTTACACACGACTTACACGAAGCTGTACGGCACATTGCGCGCTGCGGCGCAGCACTCCGCCTGCTAGAATTGCGGCCCGTTTGCCCCGCCATCGAATGGAGATTCCCATGACCGTGATTCGCCAGGAAGACCTCATCCAGTCCGTCGCGGATGCCTTCCAGTACATCAGCTACTACCATCCGCTCGACTACATCAAGGCGCTGGGCGAAGCATGGGAGCGCGAGGAAAACCCGGCGGCCAAGGACGCCATCGCGCAGATCCTCACCAACTCTCGCATGTGCGCCGAAGGCCACCGCCCCATCTGCCAGGACACCGGCATCGCCGTGGTCTTCCTCAAGGTCGGCATGAACGTCCGCTGGGACGGCGCCACCATGAGCGTGCAGGAGATGGTAAACGAGGGCGTGCGCCGCGCCTATATGCACCCCGACAACAAGCTGCGCGCCTCGGTCCTGCTCGACCCGGCGGGCGCCCGCAAGAACTCCAGGGACAACACCCCTGCCGTGGTGCACTACGAGATCGTCCCGGGCGACCACGTGGAAGTCACCTGTGCGGCCAAGGGCGGCGGCTCGGAGAACAAGTCCAAGTTCTACGCCCTGAACCCGTCGGACTCCATCGTCGACTGGGTGCTCAAGACCCTGCCCACCATGGGTGCCGGCTGGTGCCCGCCGGGCATCCTCGGCATCGGCATCGGCGGCACGCCCGAGAAGGCGATGCTGCTCGCCAAGGAATCGCTGATGGCGCCGGTGGACATCCACGAGCTGAAGGCCAAGGCCGCCAGCGGCGCCACCCTCACCCGCGTGGAGGAACTGCGCCTCGAGCTCATGGAGAAGGTGAACGCGCTCGGTATCGGCGCCCAGGGCCTCGGCGGCCTCACCACCGTGCTCGACGTGAAGATCCTCGACTACCCGACCCACGCCGCGAGCCTGCCGGTGGCGATGATCCCCAACTGCGCCGCCACCCGCCATGTGCACTTCGAGCTCGACGGCTCGGGCCCGGCCAAGCTCGAGACGCCCAGGCTGGAGGACTGGCCGGACGTCACCTGGCAGGCCGACACCAAGGTCGCCACCCGGGTGAACCTCGATACGCTCACCAAGGAAGAGGTCGCTTCGTGGAAGCCGGGCCAGGTGCTGCTGCTCAACGGCAAGATGCTCACCGGCCGGGACGCTGCGCACAAGCGCATCCAGGACATGCTGGCCAAGGGCGAGAAGCTGCCGGTGGACTTCACCAACCGCGTCATCTACTACGTCGGCCCGGTGGACCCGGTGCGTGACGAGGTGGTCGGCCCGGCCGGCCCCACCACCGCCACCCGCATGGACAAGTTCACCCGCATGATGCTGGAGCAGACCGGCCTCATCTCCATGGTGGGCAAGGCCGAGCGCGGCCCCGCCGCCATCGAGGCGATCCGCGACAACAAGTCGGCCTACCTGATGGCGGTGGGCGGCGCCGCCTACCTCGTCGCCAAGGCGATCAAGGCGGCGAAGGTGGTGGGCTTCGAGGACCTCGGCATGGAGGCGATCTACGAGTTCGAGGTGCAGGACATGCCCGTGACGGTGGCGGTGGATTCGACCGGCACCAGCGTGCACCAGACCGGCCCGAAGGAATGGCAGGCGAAGATCGGCAAGATCCCCGTCGCCACCGCCTGAGAGGGTGTAAGCCAGTCGTGACGAGCGGGCCGCAAATGCGGCCCGCTTCATTTGATACCCCCCGCTCGCGAACCGTTCGGAGGCCGATCCGGACCTTCCGACGGAAAACCCGCGGCATTCCGAAATCCTGACAATTTCATACCGTTAGAATGCGCCGTCCGCCGATCGGACCAGGAGAAGCATCCATCTCGACATGACAAAAGCGGGTAGCGTGGTTCCATATGGCATGGGCCCGCGGATGCCGGCAAAGAAACGGCACTGCCCCGCGCACACCAAGGAGACACGACATGCGGAGCATCCTCGTTCGCGTGGCGACGGCGTCCGTCGCCAGCCTGTGGGCCGCCACGGCCCTCGCCGCCGAGCTCGTCATCGCCCAGGTCGCACCGTTCAGCGGCCCCCTCGCCCCGACGGGCACCCACATGCGTGCCGGCGCGCAGCTCTACTTCGACCGGGTCAACGCCGCCGGCGGCGTGCACGGCGCGACCATCCGCCTGGTCTCCCAGGACGACGGCTACAAGGTCCCCGAGACCGTGGCACAGACCCGGCGCCTCCTGCAGCAATCGAAGCCCCTCGCGCTGTTCGGCTACGTCGGCACCGGCAACGTCTCGGCGCTCGTGCGGGAGAAGATCCTCGACAAGGAGGGCATCCCCGCGATCGGCATCCGCACTGGCGCCACCTCCCTCATCGAGCCGCCCCACCCCTGGCTCTTCATCGGACGGTCTAGCTACGCGACGGAAGTCGAGAAGATGCTCCAGCAGCTGTCCACCATGGGCGTGAAGCGGGTGGGCGTTTTCTACCAGGACGATCCGTTCGGCATGGACGGGCGGAGCGCGGCCGAGACCGCGGCACCGCGCTGGGGTATCGAGCTGACGGTGAAGGCGGGTTACGAGAAGAACACCACCAAGGTCGAGCCCGCCGCCGAGGCGATCGCGAAGGCGAATCCGCAGGGGGTGATCATGGTGTCCAACACCGCCGCGAGCGCCGCGTTCGTGAAGGCATACCGGGCGCGGGGAGGTGACGGGATGCTGATCGCGCTTTCCACCACCGACGGTCCGCAGGTCGTGCGCACCATCGGCAAGGAAACGGCACGCGGGCTGGGCATCGCCCAGGTCGTTCCCGACCCCCGCGACCGCTCGCTCCTCGTGGTGCGCGAGCTGCAGGATGCCTACCGGGCCGCGGCGCCGAAGGACGTGGAGCTCAATCACACGCTGCTGCAGGGCTACATCGGCGCGAAACTGCTGGTGGAGGGCCTCAGGCGTGCGGGCCCCAATCCCACCCGCGACAGGCTGCGCGAGGCCATGGAGAGCCTCCGCGACCACGACCTGGGGGGCTTGGACGCGAGCTTCTCGCCGAAGAGCCACGCGGGCCTGAACTACGTGGACATCACCGTCCTCGACCGCGAAGGGCAGATCCTTCGCTGAGCGGAGCGGGCGCCGCCGGGCGGGGAACGGCATGGAAGGTTTTCCCACGCGTGGCTAGAATGGACTCGTCTCCCCGCCCGCGAGTGCCTCCGGATGAGAGCGCCCACCCCGCCGTCCTCGCTCCTCCACGCCTTGCGGCACGTGATGCGGCCGATCGTGCGCCTCATGCTGCACCACGGCGTCACCTACACCTACTTCGCCGACATGCTCAAAGGCGTCTTCGTCGAGGTCGCGGCGCATGAATTCGGCCTCGACGGCAAGCCGCCCACCGACAGCCGCGTGAGCCTCATCACCGGCGTGCATCGCAAGGACGTGCGGCGCCTGCGCGAGACGGCGGAGGACGCCGCCGAGGCGCTCCCGGAAGCCGTGTCGTTCGGCGCCCAACTCGTCAGCACCTGGACGGGCACCCCGCCTTTCTGCACCCCGACGGGCCGCCCTGTCCCCCTGCCCCGCCTGGCGAGCGCCGGCGCGGAGATGTCCTTCGATGCCCTCGTCGCGCACGTGAGCAAGGACATCCGCGCACGGGTGGTGCTCGACGAATGGCTGCGCCTGGGCATCGCGCGCATCGACGAAGACGACCGCGTCCACCTGCAGACCGACGCCTTCGTGCCGCAGAAGGGCTTCGACGAGAAGGTCGCCTACTTCGGCCACAACGTGCATGACCATGCCTGCGCCGCGGTGCATAACCTCACCACCGAGGGCTGGCCCTTCTTCGAGCGCAGCGTCCATTACGACGCCCTCTCCCCGGCCGGCGTGGAGGCGCTGCGGGAGGCGGTGGGGCGCGACGGCATGCACACCCTGGTGGCGTTCAACACGCTGGCGAACCGGCTCGAAAAGCGCGACCGCAAGGACGAGGCGCCCAAGCAGCGCATCACCGTGGGCCTCTATTTCTATTCCGAGCCCAGCCCACCGGACCGGAGGGACCCATGACACCGCGCGCCCTCGCCCTTTGCGCGGCGCTCGCTCTGGGCGCTCCCTGGGCGGCTCGGGCCGCGCCCGCCTGCGTGGAGCACGGCGCCCTTGGCGGAACGGGCGCCCCCGCAGCCGACGGGGGTGTGGGCGGCACAGGGGCGCCCGCCCGTAACGGCGGCATAGGCGGCACCGGCGCCCCCCAGGCCCGGCAGCCCGGCGGCATGGGCGGCACCGGGCGGCCGGCCGAGGGAGGTGTCGGCGGAACCGGCGCGCCCATCGCCGAGGACGGCACCGGTATCGTGGGCACGATCACCGGTTTCGCCTCGATCTGCGTGAACGGGGTGGAGGTGCATTACGAGCCCGACGTGCCGGTCACCGAAAACGGCGCCGGTGCCGGCGCCGCCCGGCTCGCGGTCGGCCAGGTGGTGGCGGTCGAGGCGCGCAGCTCGGCACGCGGCCTGGAGGCCCGTCGCATCGCCATCCTGCATGCCTACGAGGGCCCGCTCTCCGCGCTGGCGCAGAGCGACATCCCGATGCGCGTGATGGGGCAGCCGGTCCGTCTCGCACCGGACGCGCGCGTCGCAGCCGATCTGCAGCCGGGCGAGCCGGTGCGCGTAAGTGGCCTGCGCAACGCCGACGGCGAGGTGGTGGCGACCCGGATCGACCGCGCCCCGGGGCTGGCCGAGGCGAGCGCCATCGGCGCAGTCACGCCCGCCGGCGACCTCCAGGGCCTCGCCCTGCGCGGAGCGGCCCTCGGTCCCGGCAAGGAAGTCCTGGTGCGCGGCCGGTGGAGCGGCGACGCGCTGCAGGTCGAGCGCATCGAGACCGACCCCACCGTCCCCTTCGCCGGCCGCGTGCGCCGCGCCGTGGTGGAGGGGCTGGTACATGCGCGCGAGGCCGGACGCATCACGCTGGGCGGTTTCACGGTGACGCTCGAGTCCGGCACCCGTTTCGACGGCGGCGGCTCGGACACGCTCGGCACCGGCCGGCGCGTACGCGTGAGCGGCGAGTTCACCGGCGCGCGCGAGGTGAGGGCGGACCGCGTGGAGCTCGTTCGCATCGACGCCGACGCGCGACCCGACCGGGAGCGCGGGCAAGGAGGCGGCCGTTCCGAAGGCGAGCGTGCACTAAGCGCCGAGACCGGTGCGGACGATCGCAGCGGCCGGCGCGACGGGCACGGCGAGCGGCGCGGACCCGACGATCGCCTGGAACGCGAAGAGCGCGTCGAACGGGCCGAGCGGCCGCAGCGGCCGGATCGAGTGGACAAGGTGGAACGGCTCGACAAGGTCGAGCGGCCGGAGAAGGTCGAACGGGTCGAACGGGTCGAACGGATCGAACGCCTCGAGAAGGACTGAAGGGACGCATCGACGCAACAACGCAGTACTTGCCCAAGGGGGGCCGCCATGGAATACCAAGCCTGTCGCCTGCGTGCCGGCGCCGCCGCGCTTGCCGCCGTCGCCCTGCCGGCCTCGGCCGACGGCCTCAGCGCCTCGGTGGGGTTCGACTACTCCACCGGGAAGTACGGGGCGAGCACCACGACCGAGATCTGGTTCGTACCGGTGATCGGCAAGTACGAGACCGGGCCGCTCACCCTCAAGGCCACCATCCCCTGGGTGAAGATCTCCGACGCCGGCAACGTCGGCCCGGACGGCGAGCCGATCGTCGCCAGTTGCGGCAGCACCGAGAGCGGCCTGGGCGACATCACCGCCAGCGCGGGCTACGCGCTGCTCGACGGCTCCCGCGGCGGCGTGCTGCTGGACGTGGTGGGCAAGGTGAAGTTCCCCACCGCCGACGAGGACCGCTGCCTGGGGACCGGCAAGACGGACTACGCGCTGCAGGTCGACCTGGCGAAGGGCTTCGGCAGCGTGACCGGCTTCGGCACCCTCGGGTGGCGCAGATTCGGCGATCCTTCCGGGCGCAACTTCCGCGACCCGTGGTACGCCACCCTCGGCGGCGCGTTCAAGCTCGCCCCGCCGACCAGCCTTGGCCTCGCCTACGACTGGCGCGAGAAGGTGAGCGCGCGCGGGGACGGCATCCGCGAGGCGACGCTCTTCCTGAACCAGCGGTTCGGCGAGCACTGGGGGACACAGTTCTACCTCATCAAGGGCTTTTCGGACGCGAGCCCCGACTGGGGCGGCGGGCTCCTCCTCAACCACCGTTACTAGCCCTGCAGGAACGGCAGCAGCCGCGTACGACGGCGGCTCCGACCGGCCGATTCGCGGCTTGCGCCGCTCCTGCAGTTGCCCTGCAGCGCGCATCGCCGTGGCCTGCCGGCACGCCGCCCCCTTTCCGCGGAATTGATGAAGATCATGGTGAGCACCCCCTCTCGATAACGAGAATGCGCCCAACCTTCGGGTCCCAACCCCGGCGGCGAACGCATGACAAACAACTGAGAGGTAAACCATGAGCGGCACCTTCACCAAGGCGATGGCCCGCAACATCTTCTACGGCGGGAGCGTCTTCTTCTTCCTGCTCTTCCTGGCGCTCACCTTCGACACGATGAAGGCGCTGCCCAAGACCGACAACCGCGAGAACCTGACGCCCGCAGTCCTCGCCGGCAAGCACATCTGGGAGACGCGCAACTGCCTCGGCTGTCACACGCTCCTCGGCGAAGGCGCCTACTTCGCGCCCGAGCTGGGCAACGTGTACGAGCGCCGCGGGCCCGAGTTCATCAAGGCCTGGATGCAGTCGCAGCCTACCGGCGCCCCCGGCCGCCGCCAGATGCCCAACTTCCACCTGACCGACAAGGAGCTCGACGACCTCGTCGAATTCCTCAAGTACACCAACGGCATCAACACCCAGAACTGGCCGCCCAACATCGAGGGCTGATCTCGAAGAGGCACATCGAAAACTTCAAGGAAACCAGCCATGAAATACAAGTCGCAAGCCGTCGCGCTGCCCTACTTCATAGCGGCGATCGGGCTCTTCGTCGGCCAGATCGTGTTCGGCCTCATCATGGGCCTGCAGTACGTGGTGGGTGATTTCCTCTTCCCGGAAATTCCCTTCAACGTGGCCCGCATGGTCCACACCAACCTCCTCATCGTGTGGCTGCTGTTCGGCTTCATGGGCGCGGCCTACTACCTGGTGCCGGAAGAGACCGAGACCGAGCTCTACAGCCCGAAGCTCGCCCTGGCGCTGTTCTGGGTCTTCCTCGTGGCCGGCGCCGCGACCATCCTGGGCTACCTGCTGGTGCCCTACTCCACGCTCGCCGACATGACGGGGAACAACATCCTCGCAACGATGGGGCGAGAGTTCCTGGAGCAGCCATTGCTGACCAAGATCGGCATCGTGGTGGTCGCCCTCGCCTTCCTCTTCAACATCAGCATGACGATGCTGAAGGGCCGCAAGACCGTGATCAGCATCGTGCTGCTCCTGGGCCTGTGGGGCCTGGCGGTGTTCTTCCTGTTCTCCTTCTACAACCCGGGCAACCTGGTGAAGGACAAGTTCTACTGGTGGTGGGTGGTGCACCTG
Source organism: Azoarcus sp. (assembly GCA_020725025.1). Classification (GTDB taxonomy): domain Bacteria; phylum Pseudomonadota; class Gammaproteobacteria; order Burkholderiales; family Rhodocyclaceae; genus Aromatoleum. The sequence goes on along the minus strand of DYFV01000091.1, from coordinate 2,349 downwards.
TGGGTGGAAGGCGTGTGGGAACTGATCATGGCGGCGCTGCTCGCGTTCGTGCTGATCAAGGTGACCGGCGTCGACCGCGAGGTGATCGAGAAGTGGCTGTACGTGATCATCACCCTGGCGCTCGTGACCGGCATCATCGGCACCGGCCACCACTACTTCTGGATCGGCACGCCGGAGTACTGGCAGTGGCTGGGCTCGATCTTCTCGGCCCTTGAGCCCATCCCCTTCTTCGCCATGACCGTGTTCGCCTTCAACATGGTGAACCGCCGCCGCCGCGAGCACCCGAACAAGGCGGCCGTGCTGTGGGCGCTGGGCACCGGCGTGATGGCCTTCCTCGGCGCGGGCGTGTGGGGCTTCCTGCACACCCTGGCCCCGGTGAACTACTTCACCCACGGCTCGCAGATCACCGCCGCCCACGGCCACATGGCCTTCTACGGCGCCTACGTGATGGTGGTCATCACCATCATCAGCTACGCCATGCCGATCCTGCGCGGACGTGCCGCCAACCCCGCCAAGGCCCAGGTGGTCGAGATGTGGAGCTTCTGGCTGATGACCATCTCGATGGTCTTCATCACCCTCTTCCTCACCGCCGCCGGCATCCTGCAGGTGTGGCTGCAGCGCGTCTCCGACACGCCGATGTCGTTCATGATGGTGCAGGACCAGGTCGCCCTCTTCTACTGGATGCGCCAGTGGGCGGGCGTGGGCTTCGCGATCGGCCTGGTGACCTATGTGGTGAGCTTCTTCATCAAGGGTGAGGAGCGCGTGGTGAGCGCGCGTGACGAGCGCCCGGCCACGGCCTGACGGAGGTCTCTTCGCTTCCCGCCCGGCAGCATCGGGGGGAAGGGTTTCGGGGCGGCGCGAGCCGCCCTTTTTCGTCCACACGCGCCTCGACCGCGCGCGCGCCATAGGAAGAATTTTCACGGTGCCTGCACCTTCTGCCGCCGGGCCGGCCTCAGCCCAGCGCGTGGATCTCGGCGAGCACCGTGTCGACCTCGCCGGCGGTGTTGCGGATGCTCGGCGCCAGCCGCACGTAGCGCGTGGCGTACGGGGTCACGGTGGCGACGATGTGCTTCTCGCGCAGGCGATCGACCGTCTCCCACGGCCCCATCCCCTGCACCTCGAAGCACACGATCCCGGACGAGAGCGACGCCTGCATCGGCGTATGCAGGCGCACGTGCGGCATCGCCGCGAGGCCTTCCTTGAGCTGGCGGGCGAGCGCGTGGGTGCGCTCGGCGATGCGCGCCCTGCCGATGTCCTCGCAGAAGCGGAAGGCCTCGGCGAGCGCCCACTGGTGCTCGAAGGGCTTGAAGCCGCCCGGCGACATGCGCGCGCCGTCGGTACGGCCGCTCACCTCGTCGCCCGCGAGCCAGGCCTCGTGCGTTCCGTCGTCGAGAAAGCTCGGCACGGTCGCCAGGCAGCGCCGCCAGCCGGCCGGGCTTCCCCATACGATGCCGGTGCCGCGCGGTCCGAACAGCCACTTGTGGCAGCCCGCCATGAAGAAGTCGCAGCCCAGTTCCGGCACCGTCACGTCCTCGACGCCGAATCCGTGCACCGCATCCAGGCCCAGAAGGATGCGCTCGTCCTCGGCGCGGCCGTCGTTGACGCGGCGCAGGGCTTCCCCGATGCGCCCCACCGGTATTTTCAGGCCGGTGCTCGAATGCACCCAGGTGAGCGCCATGACGCGGGTCCGCGGCCCGACCGATTCCATGAGCCGGTCGACCAGCTGATCCTCGCTCACGCTGCGGCTGTCCTCGAAGAGTACCGCGTGGCGCACCCGCACGCCCTTTCGCTCCGAAGCGAGCCGCAAGGCCTCGTGGGTGGCGTAGTAGTCGTGCTCGGTGGTCAGCACCTCGTCGCCGGGCTCGAGGCGCAGCCCGTTGTAGACCAGCCCGATGCCCATGGTGGTGCTGTCGGTGATCGCGATATCGCGGTCGCCGTCGACGCCCAGGTAGCGTGCCGCGGCCGCCAGCGACTCGCCCACGAGGCGGCGGTTGTTGGCGTTCAGATACACCACCGGGTTGGCGTCGAGCTCGCGCCGGTAGCGCTCGATCGCCTCGCGCACCGGTTGCGGATGAGAGGCGACGTAGAGCGCGCTCATGTGGATGTAGTCGTCGGAGAGCGCGAACTGCTCGCGCACCGCTTCCCACTCCGGGTCGCCCGCCGGTGTGGTGGCGACGGTCGCGTGCCCGTCCGCACGCTCGCGCCCGCAACCGGTGCCCACCGCCGCGGCGGCGAGCACGCAGCCCGTGCGAACGAGAAATTCCCTGCGGTCCAGCGCCATGGGGCTCCTTGTACGCCGGCCTCGCGCCCGTCCTGCGGGATGCCGCGCGCCGAGGCCGAATTAACGAG
>DYFV01000090.1 GCA_020725025.1 Azoarcus sp. | reverse complement strand
GCAAGTACATCGAGAAGGACGCCGCGCTGGAGCGCCGCTTCCAGAAGGTGCTGGTGGACGAGCCTTCGGTCGAGGCCACCATCGCCATCCTGCGGGGCCTGCAGGAGAAATACGAGCTGCACCATGGCGTCGACATCACCGACCCGGCCATCGTCGCTGCGGCGGAGCTCTCCCACCGCTACATCACCGACCGCTTCCTGCCGGACAAGGCGATCGACCTCATCGACGAGGCCGCGGCGCGCATCAAGATGGAGATCGACTCCAAGCCCGAGGCGATGGACAAGCTCGAGCGCCGTCTCATCCAGCTGAAGATCGAGCAGGAGGCGGTGAAGAAGGAGACCGACGAGGCCTCGCAGAAGCGTCTGCACCTCATCCACGACGAGATCGACAAGCTCGAGCGGGAGTATGCCAACCTCGAGGAGATCTGGCGCGCCGAGAAGGCGAGCGTGGAGGGCAGCCAGCACATCAAGGAAGAGATCGACAGGCTGCGCGCGCAGATGGCCGAGATGCAGCGCAAGGGCCAGTACGACAAGCTCGCCGAGCTGCAGTACGGCAAGCTGCCGCAGCTCGAGGCGCAGCTCAAGGCGGCAGAGTCGGCCGGCACCGGCGAGCGCCAGTTCAAGCTGCTGCGCAACAAGGTGGGTGCCGAGGAGATCGCCGAGGTGGTCTCCCGCGCCACCGGCATCCCTGTCGCCAAGATGATGCAGGGCGAGCGCGACAAGCTCCTCAAGATGGAAGAGCGCCTGCACCAGCGCGTGGTGGGCCAGGACGAGGCGGTGCGGCTGGTGTCCGACGCGATCCGCCGCTCGCGTGCGGGCCTTTCGGAGGAGAACCGGCCCTACGGTTCCTTCCTCTTCCTCGGCCCCACCGGCGTGGGCAAGACGGAGCTCTGCAAGACGTTGGCCGAGTTCCTGTTCGATTCGGAGGAGCACCTCGTCCGCATCGACATGAGCGAGTTCATGGAGAAGCATTCGGTGGCTCGGCTGATCGGCGCGCCGCCGGGCTATGTCGGCTACGAGGAGGGCGGCTATCTCACCGAGCAGGTGCGCCGCAAGCCCTACAGCGTCATCCTGCTCGACGAGGTCGAAAAAGCCCATCCGGACGTGTTCAACGTCCTGCTGCAGGTGCTCGACGACGGCCGGATGACCGACGGGCAGGGGCGCACGGTGGACTTCAAGAACACGGTGATCGTGATGACCTCCAACCTGGGCAGCCAGATGATCCAGCAGATGGCCGGCGACGACTACCAGGTGATCAAGCTCGCGGTGATGGCGGAGGTGAAGACCTTCTTCCGGCCCGAGTTCATCAACCGGATCGACGAGGTGGTGGTGTTCCACGCCCTCGACGAGCAGCACATCGCCCGCATCGCGCGTATCCAGCTGCAGCACCTGGAGCGTCGCCTCGCGCGGCTCGAGATGTCGATCGAGGTTTCGGAGGCGGCGCTCGCCGAGCTCGCCACGGCCGGCTTCGACCCCGTGTTCGGCGCCCGACCGCTCAAGCGCGCGGTCCAGGAACGTATCGAGAACCCGCTCGCCAAGGCCATCCTGGAGGGGCAGTTCGCTGCCGGCGACCGAATCCGGGTCGACGTCAGCGAGGGGCGGATCACCTTCGCCAAGGCGTAAGCCGCGCCTGGGGGGCGCCCGCGCGCCCCCCACGCGGCTCGACCCCGCCGTGCGCCGCCGGGTCGCACGGAGGTGGCCTGCCTGCCCCGGCAGTGCCATAATCCGCCACTCGCATGCGCGGCATGCACTTTTTCCCGGTTCTCACGGATTCAACGATGCTCGAAGCAGTCCGCAGAAACAAGCGCATCGCCCAGATCATCCTGGCGATCATCATCATCCCCTTCGCCTTCTTCGGCATGGACGCCTGGTTCAGCGACGCGCCCGGCGGCGGTGAGGTCGCCTCGGTGGGCGGCTCGAAGATCACCGCCATCGAGTTCGATCGCGCGCTGCGCGAGCAACAGGATCGGCTGCGCGAGGCCATGGGCGAGCAGTTCGACCGCAGCCTGCTCGAATCCGAGGAGCTGCGTCGCGCAGTGGTGGAGAACCTGATCAACCAGCGCGTGCTGGCGCTTTACGCGGCCGAGAACCGGCTGGTCGTGGCGCCCCAGCAGTTGCAGGAAACGATCGCCTCGCTGCCGGCGTTCCAGAGCGACGGGGAGTTCTCGATGGAGCTCTACGATCGCGTGCTGCGTTCCCAGGGCATGTCCCCGGCCATGTTCGAAGCCCGTCTGGCTCAGGATCTGCGGATCCAGCAGCTCGCACAGGCGGTGGGCGAGTCGGCCTTCGTCGCGAAGGCTTCCGCCCGGCGCTTCCTGGCCGCCCAGCTCGAAGAGCGCGAGGTGCGCGAGCTGCGCTTCGCGCCCGCCGAGCTCATGGGCGAGGTGAAGCTCGCCGAGGATGCCGCTCAGCGCTACTACGAGGCGAATCCGGAGCGCTTCGAGCGTCCGGCCCGCGTGCGCGCGCAGTACGTCGTCTTCGACGAGAACGCGCTGCTCGGCCAGGTCGAGGTGTCCGAAGAGGAGGCGCGCCGCTTCTACGAGGCCAATCCCGACCGTTTCGGAACGCCCGAGGAGCGCCGTGCCCGCCACATCCTGATCCCCGCCGGCGACTCGGCGGAAGAGGAGGCGCGTGCGAAAGAGAAGGCCGCCGAGCTGGCGGCTGCCCTGCGCGCCGACCCGTCGCGCTTCGAGGCCCTGGCCAAGGCCGAGTCCAAGGATCCGGGCTCGGCCGAGCGCGGCGGCGACCTCGGCTTCTTCGGCCGCGGCGCGATGGTGAAGGCGTTCGAGGACGCCGCCTTTTCTCTCGAGAAGGGGCAGGTGAGCGATCCGGTGCGCTCCGAGTTCGGCTTCCACGTCATTCAGGTCACCGAAGTCCGGCCGGCCTCGGTGCGCCCGTTCGAGGCGGTGCGCGACGAGATCGTCGAGGAGCTCAAGCGCCAGGAGGCGGGGCGCCGCTTCGCTGAGCTCGCCGATCAGTTCTCCAACACCGTCTACGAGCAGGCCGACAGCCTGCAGCCGGCGGCCGAGCTGCTGAAGCTCGAGGTCAAGGAGACCGACTGGATCGAGCGCGGCAGCGAGGCGATCGGCCCGTTCCAGAGCGAGAAGCTGGTGAGCGCGCTCTTCTCCGACGACGCCGTGAAGCACGGCCGCAACGTGGAGGCGGTGGAAGTCGAGCGCGGGACCCTGGTGTCGGCCCGCGTCCTGGAGCACGAGCCTGCCCAGCGACTGCCGTTCGATACAGTGCGCCCGATCATCGAAGAGCAGCTGCGCGCCGAGGAGGCCGCCCGCCTCGCGCGCGAGCGCGGCGAAGCGGCGCTGGCAGCCCTCGGCCGCGGAGAATCGGTCGACGGCGAGTGGAGTGCGGTGCGCAAGGTTCAGCGTGGCAATCCCAGCCTGCCGCCGGCCGCCATGGATGCGGTGTTCGGCGCGTCCGCCGCCAAGCTGCCAGCTTACGCGGGTGCCTCCATGCCCGGCGCCGGCTACTCGGTGTTCCGCATCGATGCGGTCAATCGCCCCGAGCTCGCCGCCGACGATCCGCGCGTGAAGGCGATCACCGAGCAGTACGAGGGGCTGTTGGCCGAGCGCGACTTCAATGCCTTCCTGACGGCCCTGCGCGACCGCTACGAGGTGCAGATCAATACGGCGGCGCTCAAGGCGCAGCAGCAATGAGGCGAGTCGAGAGAGCGGGGGGGGGCGCCGCTCTCGAGCTTCCCCGCGACGCAATAGAAAACGCCCGGCGCTGCCGGGCGTTTTCTTTTCGGGACCAGGTCTCAGGTCGCGCGTCGGTGCTCCGTCTCGACCCGCGAGCAATGACTCACTGCTGCTCCGAATTCCCCAGCGCCGTGGTGTTGAAGCCGCCATCCACGTACATGATCTCGCCGGTCATCCCGCTCGCGAGGTCCGAACAGAGGAAGGCCGCCGCGTTGCCGACTTCCTCGATGGTGACGTTGCGGCGCAGCGGGGCGTTGCGCTCGTTGAAGGCGAGCAGCTTGCTGAAGCTGCCGATGCCCGATGCGGCCAGCGTCTTGATCGGGCCGGCGGAGATCGCGTTCACCCGGGTGCCCTCGGGGCCCAGGCATACGGCCATGTAGCGCACTGCGGCCTCCAGGCTGGCCTTGGCCAGACCCATGATGTTGTAGTTGGGCATGGTGCGCACCGCGCCGAGGTAGGACAGGGTCAGCAGCGAGCCGTTGCGCCCCTTCATCATCGGCCGCGCGGCCTTGGCCAGCAGCGGGAAGCTCGCAGCGCTCACCTCCTGCGAGATACGGAACGCTTCGCGCGTGAAGCCGTCCAGGAAGTCACCCTCCAGCGCATCGCTGGGGGCGAAGGCGATCGAATGCACCAGTCCGTCCAGGCCGTCCCAGTGCTGCCCCAGGTTCTCGAACAGGGCGGCAATCTCGGCGTCGTTCTGGACGTCGCACGAGAAGACGAGATTGCTGTCGAACTCGGCGGCCATCTTGGCCACGCGCTCCTGGAAGCGTTCGTTCTGATAGGTGAAGGCCAGTTCGGCGCCCTCGCGGTGCATGGCCTTCGCGATGCCGTACGAAATCGAGCGGTTGCTGAGCAGTCCGGTGATCAGGATGCGTTTGCCGGCAAGAAAGCCCATCTTGGTTAATGCTCCACTTGATTGATCGGCGGATTATAGCCGAAGGGTCCGGCCGGTCGACCGCGCGGTGCGGGACCGGTGCGAACCGTGCGGCGCGTTACGGTTAGAATCGGATCATGATATTGCAGCGATTCGCTGTTCTCCTCCTTTGCACCTTGCTCGCGGCCTGCGGGACGGCCTGGAACGACCCCTATCCGGCCGCCGAGCGCGGGCGCAACATCCTCTACTCGGCCTTCACCGAGCGGCCGAAGCACCTCGACCCGGTGCAGTCCTACAGCGAGGACGAGGCGACCTTCCTCTACCAGATCTACGAGCCGCCGCTGCAGTACCACTTCCTCAAGCGGCCCTACGTGCTGATCCCCGGCAGCGCCGCCGGGATGCCCACGGAGCGCCGCTACGACGAGGCGGGTCGCGAGCTGCCGCCGGATGCGCCGGCCGAGCAGGTGGCGCGCAGCGTCTACGAGATCCGGGTGCGCCCCGGCATCCTCTACCAGCCGCATCCGGCCTTCGCCAGGCGCCCGGACGGCAGCCCGCGCTACCTCGATCTCTCATCGGAAGATCTGGAGGGCGTGCGCGGCGTCGGCGACTTCGACGAGACCGGTACGCGCGAGCTGGAGGCGGCCGATTTCGTGCACCAGATGAAGCGGCTCGCCCACCCGCGCCTGCATTCGCCCATCTTCGAGCTGATGGCCGAGTACCTGCCGGGCCTGAAGACGCTGCAGCAGGCGCTCGCCGAGGAGGCGGCGAAGAACCCTGGCTGGCTGGATCTCACGCGCTTCGAGCTGCCCGGCGTCGAGGTCGTCGACCGCCACACCTACCGGGTGACCCTGGAAGGTGCCTATCCCCAGTTCCTGTACTGGCTCGCCATGCCCTTCTTCGCCCCGGTGCCGCCCGAGGCGGACCGCTTCTTCGGCCAGCCGGGGATGGCCGAGCGCAACCTCACCCTCGACTGGTGGCCGGTGGGCACCGGCCCCTACATGCTCGCCGAGAACAACCCGAACGCACGCATGGTCCTCGAGCGCAATCCCAACTTCCGCGGCGAGCCCTATCCCTGCGAAGGCGAGCCGGGCGATGCCGATGCCGGACTGCTCGCCGACTGCGGCAAGTCCATGCCCTTCATCGACCGGGTGGTGTTCACCCGCGAGCGGGAGGGCATCCCCTACTGGAACAAGTTCCTCCAGGGCTACTACGACGCCTCGGGCGTGTCCTCGGACAACTTCGACCAGGCGGTGAGCATGACCAGCCAGGGGGAGGTGACCCTCTCGGACGACATGGCCGACCGCGGCATCCGGCTCCTGACCTCGGTCTCGCCCTCCATCTTCTACCTGGGCTTCAACATGCTCGACCCGGTGGTGGGCGGCGGGGACACCACGGAGGGCCGCGAACGTGCGCGCAAGCTCCGCCAGGCGGTCTCGATCGCCCTGGACATGGAGGAGTTCGTCTCCATCTTCCTCAACGGCCGCGGCGTGCCGGCGATGCATCCGATCCCGCCGGGTATCTTCGGCGCGCGCGAAGGCGAGGCGGGCATCAATCCGGTGGTGTACGAGTGGCGCGAGGGCGGGCCGGTGCGGCGCGACCTGGGCTCCGCCCGCCGGCTGTTGGCCGAGGCGGGCTACCCGGACGGGCGCGACGCCAAGACCGGCGCGCCGCTGATCCTGTACCTGGACACCACTCCCGGCGGGTTGGGGGACAAGGCGCGCTCGGACTGGCTCGCCAAGCGCTTTCGCGAGCTGGGCGTGCAGTTCGTGGTGCGCGCCACCGACTACAACCGCTTTCAGGACAAGATCCGCGACGGCAACGCGCAGCTCTTCTTCTTCGGCTGGAACGCGGACTATCCGGATCCGGAGAACATGCTCTTCCTGCTCCACGGCCCCCAGGGCAAGGTGAAGTACGACGGGCAGAACGCCGCCAACTACCAGAACGACGAGTACGACCGCCTCTTCGAGCGCATGAAGGCGATGGCCGACGGGCCCGAGCGCCAGGACCTGATCGACCGCATGGTGGCCATCCTGCAGCACGACGCACCCTGGCACTTCGGCTTCCACCCCAAGGCCTATTCGCTGCAGCACGGCTGGGTGAAGAACCGCAAGCCCGGCGCGATGGTGAGGAACACCCTCAAGTACCAGCGCATCGATGTGAGTGAGCGCGAGGCGCTGCGTGCCGAGTGGAACCGGCCGGTGGTGTGGCCGCTGGTGTTCGTCGGGCTCCTCCTCGCCGCGGTGGTGACGCCCGCGGTGATCCACTACCGTCGCCGCGAGCGGGCGACCGCGCACTGACATGTTCGCCTACATCGTCCGACGCCTGCTCTACGCCATCCCCATCCTGATCGGGGTGAATCTGCTCACCTTCGCGCTGTTCTTCGTGGTGAACTCGCCCGACGACATCGCGCGCATGCACCTGGGGGTGAAACGGGTCACCCCGGAGGCGATCGAGCGCTGGAAGGCCGAACGGGGCTACGACAAACCGCTCTTCGTGAATGCGGAGGCGACGGGCGTGGAGAAGCTGACGGAAACGATCTTCTTCGACAAGTCGCTCAAGATGTTCGCCTTCGAGTTCGGGCAGGCCGACGACGGGCGCGACATCGGGCGCGAGATCCGCGACCGCATGGGACCTTCCCTCGCGATCGCGGTGCCGACCTTCATCCTGGGGCTCTTCGTGGCGGTGTCCTTCGCCCTGCTGCTGGTCTTCTTCCGCGCCACCTACCTGGACTTCTGGGGCGTGGTGCTGTGCGTGGCGATGATGTCCATCTCCGGCCTGTTCTACATCATCGGTGGGCAGTGGCTGGTGTCCAAGGTGTGGGCCCTGGTGCCGATCTCGGGGTACACGCCGGGGCTCGACGCGGCGCGCTTCCTCATCCTGCCGGTGCTGATCAGCGTGGTGGCCGGCGTCGGGTCGTCGGCCCGCTGGTACCGCACCATCTTCCTGGAGGAGATCTCCCGCGACTACGTCCGCACCGCCCGCGCCAAGGGGCTCTCGGAGCTCGCGGTGCTCTTCCGCCACGTGCTCAAGAACGCGATGATCCCCATACTCACCGGCGTGGTGGTGGTGATCCCGCTGCTCTTCATGGGCAGCCTCCTGGTGGAGTCCTTCTTCGGCATCCCGGGGCTGGGGAGCTACACCATCGACGCGATCAACGCCCAGGACTTCGCGGTGGTGCGGGCGATGGTCTTCATCGGCTCGGTCCTCTACATCATCGGGCTGCTGATGACGGACATTTCCTACACGCTGGTCGATCCCCGCGTGAGGCTGGAGTAGGCGATGGATTTCCTCCCCGTCCTGCTGTGGACCGACGCGCTCTTCTTCCTGCTGCTCGTCATCGGGGCCGTCACCGTCTTCTTCGTGCGCCGCAGCGAGCCCCTCTCGGCCGCCTGGCGCAAGGTGGGCCGCCGCGCCACCGGCATGGCCTCGGCCACGATCCTGCTCGCCTTCCTCGTCGTCGGCGTGCTCGACAGCCTGCACTACCGGCCCCAGCTGCCGCCGGTCGAGGGGGCGCAGGCGGCGTACTCGTCCGAGGTGCTGAGTGCCCTGGACGCGCTGCTCGCGCCCTTGCGCACCCGGGTGGAAAAGACCTATTCGGCGCCTTTCGCTGCCGAGCTCTACGCTCGGGAGACGGTCGAGCTGCCCGAGGGCGGTCAGGCGCGCATCTATCCACGGCTGCAGCACGGCGCCGCCCACCTCGCCGATCCGGAGGCCCAGCGTCCCGCCGACGTGGGCAAGCGGCTCGCCGTCGGCGCGATGATCGCCGTTCCGGCGTGGCTGGTGGCGGTGCTGGGCGTGGCGGCGGGCGTGGCGGGGCGCAGCGGAGGGGGGCTGCTTCGGGCCGTCGGCGCGATCGTACGCGGCGAGACGACTCTCGCGTGGCGGGCGGCGCTGGTGACGCTCGGCGCGATCTTCCTCGTGGTGGGTTGCGCGATCGCGCTGGCGCCGGCCTATCACGTCTTCGGCACCGACAAGGTCGGCCAGGACGTCCTCTACCTCGCCCTGAAGAGCGTGCGCACCGCGCTCGTCATCGGCACCCTCACCACCCTGGTGATGCTGCCCTTCGCGATCGGCCTGGGGATACTCGCCGGCTATCTCGGCGGCTGGGTGGACGACGCCATCCAGTACGTCTACACGGTGCTGAACGCCATCCCCGCCGTGCTCCTCATCGCCGCGGCGGTGCTCATGATGCAGGTGGTGATCGACACCCATCCGGAGTGGTTCGCCACCGCCGCCGAGCGGGCTGATGCGCGGCTGCTCGCGCTCTGCCTCATCCTCGGCATCACCAGCTGGACCGGCCTGTGCCGCCTGCTGCGCGGCGAGACGCTCAAGCTGCGCGAGCTCGATTACGTGGAGGCGGCCCGCGCCTTCGGGGTGCGCACACCCGCGATCCTGCGCCGCCACATACTGCCCAACGTGATGCACATCGTGCTGATCGCGCTGGTGATGGATTTCTCCGGACTGGTGCTCGCCGAGGCGGTGCTCTCCTACGTGGGTATCGGCGTGGATCCCACCACCATCAGCTTCGGCACCATGATCAATGCCGCCCGCGCCGAGCTCGCCCGCGAGCCCATGGTGTGGTGGTCGCTGCTCGCCGCCTTCGTATTCATGTTCGTGCTGGTGCTCTCGGCGAACCTCTTCGCCGACGTGGTGCGCGACGCCTTCGATCCGCGCCGGGCCTGAGTCGATTCAGTCGGGCGGCGACGTGGTGCCTTCGACGTCGGCGCCGGTGATGATCGCCGGAATCGCCTCGCGCCCGCCGTAGTGCTCGGCCACCTCCTCGACGTTGGCCAGATCGGGCAGGCGGTGGGCGATGCCCACGTGGCAGTCGATGCAGGTGCGCTCGCCCTCGGCGAGGGAGGTCGAGTGCGCCCGGGTCGCACGCGGGCTCTGGCGGGTGAAGTCCATGTATTCGAACTTGTGGCAGTTGCGGCACTCCAGGGAGTCGTTGGTGCGCAGCCGCCGCCACTCGCTCATGGCGAGCGACAGGCGGGCCTCCTCGAACTTCTCCGGCGTGTCGATGCTGCCGAAGACCTTGCCCCACACCTCCTTGGAGGCCTTCATCTTGCGCGCGATCTTGGAGGTCCATTCGTGGGGCACGTGGCAGTCGGGGCAGCCCGCGCGTACGCCGCTGGGGTTGGTGAAGTGGATGGTGTCCTGGAGCTCCCGGTAAACGTTGTCGTACATCTCGTGGCAACTGATGCAGAAGCGCTCGGTGTTGGTGAGCTCGAGCGCGGTGTTGAACGCGCCCCAGAACGCCACGCCGCCGATGAAGCCGCCGATGGTGAGAAAGCCCAGGCTGTAGTACTGGCTGGGTCGGCCGAGAACCAGCCAGTAGCGCTTGAGGAGCCGCTTCATCGTCCGCTTCCCCTCAGCGCGACCGCGGCGCGGGGCTCCCGCGCAGGATCGCCTCCACGTCGGTGAAGCGGTTCTCCACCAGCGGATTCACCTCCGCCTGGGGCACGTGGCATTGCAGGCAGAAGTAGCGCCGCGGCGACAGCTCGGCGAGGAAGTTGCCGTCGCGGTCCATGAAGTGGGTGACGCTGATCATGGGCGCCTGGCTCTGCTCGGTGCGCGTGCGCGCATGGCAGAACATGCAGCGGTTGGCGTTGCGGTCGATCTGGTAGCCCTCGATCTTGTGGGGCACGATCGGCGGCTGCATCGCGTAGCTGCGCTGGCGCCGGACGTCACTGTTGTCGGGGTTGGTGAGCGGGGGCGGGACGGGCTCCTGGGGTATCGGTGCCTCGCCTCGCGTGGCGTCCACCAACTGTGCGTTCACGGCCAGGCTTAGGCCGAGCAGCAGGGCTGTGCCGACGAGCTTGCGCATGGCTGGGCTCCTAGACCTTGCGGATCCGGACGGCGCACTTCTTGAAGTCCGTCTGCAGCGAGATCGGGCAGGTGGCGTCGAGCGTCACCTTGTTGATGAGCTGGCTCGCGTCGAACCAGGGCACGAACACCAGCCCCGGCGGCGGCTTGTTGCGCCCGCGTGTTTCCACGCGGGTGCGCATCGCGCCGCGCCTGGAGACGAGCTCGATCTGGTCGCCCCGGCGCACCCCCAGCTTGCGCGCGTCGTCCGGGTGCATGTAGCACACGGCGTTCGGCACCGCCCGGTGCAGCTCCGGCACGCGCCGGGTCATGGAGCCTGAATGCCAGTGCTCCAGCACCCGGCCGGTGGAGAGCCAGAAGGGGTATTCCTCGTCGGGCTCCTCGGCGGCGGGTTCGTAGGGCAGGGCGTAGATCGCCGCCCGGCCGTCGGGCATGCCGTAGAAGCTCACGCCCTGGCCCGGCTTCACGTAGGGGTCGTAGCCTTCCCGGTAGCGCCAGCGCGTCTCCTTGCCGTTCACCACCGGCCAGCGCAGCCCGCGCACTTCATGGTAGACGTCGAAGGGGGCCAGGTCGTGGCCGTGGCCGCGGCCGAACTCGGCATACTCCTCGAAGAGCCCCTTCTGCACGTAGAAGCCGAAGGCTTTCGCCTCGTCGTTGGCGTAGGCGGGATCGACGTCGCCGACCGGATAGGCGTCCACCGCGCCGTTGCGGAAGAGCACCTCGTGGAGCATCTTGCCCCGGTACTGGGGCGCCTTGGCCAGGAGTTCGGGCGGCCATACCTCCTCGATACGGAAGCGCGTGGCGAACTCGAGCAGTTGCCACAGGTCGGAGCGCGCCGACCCCGGCGGCTGCACCAGCTGGTGCCAGAACTGGGTGCGCCGCTCGGCGTTGCCGTAGGCGCCTTCCTTCTCCACCCACATTGCCGCGGGCAGCACCAGGTCGGCGGCCAGGGTGGTCACCGTCGGGTAGGCATCCGACACCACGACGAAGTTGGCCGGGTTGCGATAGCCCGGGTAAGCCTCCTCCATGATGTTGGGCGCCGCCTGCATGTTGTTGTTGCACATCACCCAATAGGCGTTCAGCTTGCCGTCGCGCAGCATCCGGTTCTGCAGCACCGCGTGGAATCCGGGTTTGTCCGGGATGGTGCCGGCGGGCAGCTTCCAGATCTTCTCGGCGGTCTCGCGGTGCTTGGGATTCGTCACCAGCATGTCGGCCGGCAGCCGGTGCGAGAAGGTGCCCACCTCGCGGGCGGTGCCGCAGGCCGAGGGCTGGCCGGTGAGCGAGAACGGGCTGTTGCCGGGCTCGGAGATCTTGCCGGTGAGCAGGTGCAGGTTGTAGAGCAGGTGGCTGCACCAGGTGCCGCGGGTGTGCTGGTTGAAGCCCATGGTGAAAAAGGAGGTGACCTTCACCTTGGGGTCGGCGTAGAGCTCGGCGAGCCGCTGCAGCCGTTCCTTGGGCACCTGCGTGAGGCGGGCGACGCTCTCCAGGTCGTAGCGGCTTACGAAGCGCGCGTACTCCTCGAAATCGATCGCCTTGGCGCCGCCCGGATCGGCCACGTTCTTGGCCGTCTGCAGCGGGTGTTCGGGTCGCAGGCCGTAGCCGATCTCGGTGTTGCCGAGCACGAAGCGCGTGTGGCGGTTCACGAAGTCCCGGTTCACCCCATTCGTGCGGATGATGTGGTTGGCGATGTAGTTGAGGATCGCCAGGTCGGTCTGAGGGCGGAAGGTGATCGCGAGATCGGCGAGGTCGTAGCAGCGGTGCTCGAACACCGACAGCACGGCGACCTGGACGTGGGGTGCGGACAGGCGCCGGTCGGTGACGCGGGTCCACAGGATGGGATGCATCTCCGCCATGTTCGAGCCCCACAGCACGAAGGCGTCGGCCGCCTCGATGTCGTCGTAGCAGCCCATGGGCTCGTCCAGCCCGAAGGTGCGCATGAAGCCGGCCACCGCCGACGCCATGCAGTGGCGTGCGTTCGGGTCGAGGTTGTTGGAACGGAAGCCGGCCTTCATAAGCTTCGCGGCGGCGTAGCCTTCCCAGATCGTCCATTGGCCCGAGCCGAACATGCCTACCGAGGTCGGCCCCTTCTCGCGCAGGGTCTTCTTGAACTGGTCCGCCATCACGTCGAAGGCGCGCTCCCAACTCACCGGCTGCAGCTGGCCGCCCTTGTCGTAGCGTCCGTTCGACAGGCGCAGCAGCGGCTCGGTGAGGCGGTCCGCGCCGTACATGATCTTGGAGAGGAAGTAGCCCTTCACGCAGTTGATGCCGCGGTTCACTTCCGCGTTGATGTCCCCGTGGGTGGCCACCACCCGGCCGTCCTTCACCGCCACGTTCACCCCGCAGCCCACGCCGCAGAAGCGGCAGGGGGCCTTGGACCACTGCAGCTGGGTGCGCGCCGCATCGGTGATGATGTTGGCCCCGAGGGCGCCGGACGGCATGCCGGCCGCGGTGGCGGTGGCTGCGGCCGCGGAATGCTTAATGAATTCCCGGCGTGTCAGTTTCATCGTCGATCTCCTCCTGCATCGCGGCGCTGCTCTCGGCGTGCTGGTAAACCAGCGCGGCGTCGAGCACGCCCGCCAACTCGCGCATCTGCCCGATCAGACCGAGGACTTCCTTGCCGCTGGTGCACTCGCACACCACCACCAGCTTTCCGGCCTGCGTCACGGCGCGCACTTCGACGCCCGGCAGGCGGGAGAGCGCGCCCGCCACCGCCGGGCCGCGGCCCGGGGCGACCAGAACCAGCACGCCGGCGATGTGAATTTCGGGCGCCATCGGCGAGGCCATGCAATTCGGAGCCGCGCCGTCTAGCCGGTCGGCAACTGCCCGGTCACCACCTGGTACATCCAGACCAGAAAGCCGTATCCGCCGACGACGGCGACGGCGAGCACGGGCGCCATGACGATTGCGAGAAACAGGAAGGTGCGGAACTCTTCCTGGCGGGTCGAGGGGGCGTGGGGCTCCTCCATCCTTGCTCCTCCGGATTGCGAGGCCGCGCCGCGTGGGCGGCGGACGGGCAGGGGCGGGACGGCGACGAGCCGGGCGGGCTGGGCCGGTCGATGCGCGGGCGGGAGTGTGGAAGGCCGTCCCGTGGTGATCACCCGCGCAGGGCGTCTGCGCTGACGCTTCCTGTCTGGATAGCTGCCCGAGTCCGTGAGGTCAAGTTAGGCAGGGCCGGGGATGGGCCTCGGGTGCCTCGGGTAGGGTGTTCGACGGCCGGATCGAACTTGTGGCAAGCGCGCGAGTCGAGTGTGACGGCTGAGGTGTGTACGATCACGTTCTTCCATGGCAATTGCCGGTCTCCCATGAAACCACTCGACTTCGACAACCGCTTCGTCCGCGAGCTGCCCGCCGATCCGGAGCCTGCGTCTCACGTGCGCCAGGTGCACGGCGCCTGCTATTCGCGCGTGATGCCGACACCCGTCTCCGCGCCGAAGCTGCTCGCCTGGTCGCCGGAGGTGGCGGCCTTGCTGGATCTCGACGAGGCGGACGTACGCGCGCCGGAGTTCGCCGAGATCTTCGCCGGCAACGCGCTGATGCCCGGCATGGAGCCCTACGCCGCCTGCTATGGCGGCCATCAGTTCGGCAACTGGGCCGGGCAGTTGGGCGACGGGCGCGCGATCACCCTGGGCGAGGTGCTGAACCATCGCGGCGAGCGCTGGGAGCTGCAGCTGAAGGGTGCCGGCCCCACGCCTTACTCGAGGCGTGCCGACGGGCGGGCGGTGCTGCGCTCCTCCATCCGCGAGTTCCTGTGCAGCGAGGCGATGCACCACCTGGGCGTACCCACGACCCGTGCCCTGTGCCTGGTCGCCACCGGCGAGGAGGTCATCCGCGACATGTTCTACGACGGCCATCCGCGTGCCGAGCCGGGGGCGGTGGTGTGCCGCGTGGCGCCGTCCTTCATCCGCTTCGGCAACTTCGAGATCTTCACCTCCCGTGGCGACGTGGCGCTGCTCGAACGGCTCATCGACTTCACCATCGGGCGCGACTTCCCGGAGCTCGCCGGAAGCGGCGAGACCCGCCGCGGCGACTGGTTCCGGGAGGTGTGCGAACGCACCGCGCGCACGGTGGCGCACTGGATGCGGGTGGGCTTCGTGCACGGCGTGATGAACACCGACAACATGTCCATCCTAGGGCTCACCATCGACTACGGCCCTTACGGCTGGATCGACGACTTCGATCCGGGCTGGACGCCCAACACCACCGATGCGGGCGGGCGCCGCTACCGCTTCGGCAACCAGCCGCGCATCGCGCACTGGAACCTGCTGCAGCTCGCCAACGCGCTCGCGCCGGCCTTCCCCGGCGTGGAGCCGCTGCAGGAGGGGCTGAACCGCTACGTCGAGGCGTACGAGGCGGAGAGTCTCGGGATGCACCGGGCCAAGCTCGGCCTCGCCTCCGGGCGCGAAGAAGACGCGGCGCTCATCGACGCGCTGCACGGCCTGCTCGCCGCTGCCGAGGTCGACATGACGATATTCTATCGGCGGCTCGCCGGCATCGATGTGGATGCGCCGTCGCTCGAGCCGCTGCGCGAGGCCTTCTACGATGCGGAAAAGGCGGCGCCCCACGAGGCGGCGCTCGGCGAGTGGCTGGGCGTCTATGCCGCACGGCTGCGGGAGGAGGGGATTCCGGCGGTCGAGCGCCGGGCGCGCATGGACGCGGTGAATCCCTGCTATGTGCTGCGCAACTACCTCGCCCAGGAGGCGATCGATGCGGCCGAGGCGGGCGATCCGGGGCTCATCCACGAGATCCTCGACGTGATGCGACGCCCCTACACCGAACAGGCGGGACGCGAGCGGTTCGCTGCTAAGCGTCCCGATTGGGCGCGCCATCGCGCCGGCTGCTCGATGCTGTCCTGCAGTTCCTGAGTCGCGCCACGGCTACAGGGGATGCACGCCGAACAGCCAGGCGTGCAGGTAGAAGGCGAACGCCGCCCAGGCCACGGTGCCCGCCAGGATCGTCACGGCGTCGCCGGCGAAGCTGCCCGGCGAGCGCGTGACGCCCGCGGCAGCGTCGCGGCGGCGGGCGGAGCGGTAATCGAGGATCGCCCAGACG
The DNA here is from genome assembly GCA_020725025.1 of Azoarcus sp. Taxonomy (GTDB): domain Bacteria; phylum Pseudomonadota; class Gammaproteobacteria; order Burkholderiales; family Rhodocyclaceae; genus Aromatoleum. The sequence goes on along the minus strand of DYFV01000090.1, from coordinate 5,246 downwards.
AGAAAGCTGCCGAACAGGACGAGGTCGGCGAGCGTGCCGTTGGCCAGCAGGTGGGCGATCGCCCACACCTTGACCCCGACGACCATCGGATGGCCGACTGCGGCGCGCAGCCGGTTGCGCGGCGCGTAGGCGGCGGCGAGCAGGAGGAAGGCGGGCAGGGTGAGGAGCGCCGCGAGATGGCGTGTCCAGAACGGTGGCTGCCACAGGACCACCGGATCCGCCCGGGCCGCGCCGTAGCCCCACACGATGAGCGCGAGACCGGCGAGCGCCGCGACCGAGTAGAGACCCTTCCAAGCCCTCTCGCCGATACGCGCAATCTGCCGCTCGCGCCAGTCCTCGGCGACGATGCGCACCGAGTGGGCGCCGAGAAAGAGAAGCAGGCCGACGATCAGCAGGCTCATGGCGGAGTCTCCAGCGGGGCGGGAGGCCCAACTATAGCGCGGGCCGATTGCGATTTCCGCATCGCCCCGGGGGCGCGGCTTCGGTCGGTCGGGTTCGCGGCTTCCGCCGCGACGATGCGTCAAACCCGGGGTGGGCGAGCCTCAGGCCTTCACGCGCATCAGGCGCGCCTTCTCGCGCGCCCAGTCGCGCTTCTTCTCGTCCTCGCGCTTGTCGTATTCCTTCTTGCCCTTGGCGAGCCCGACGGTGGCCTTGATGCGCCCCTTGCTGTAGTGCAGGTCGAGCGGCACCAGGGTGAAGCCGGCTCGCTCGACCTTGCCGATCAGCTTGGCGATCTCGCCGGCGTGCAGCAGCAGCTTGCGGGTACGCACCGGGTCGGCGCGCACGTGGGTCGAGGCGCTGGCGAGCGGCGTGATATGCATGCCGAGGATGAAGAGCTCCTCGCCCTTCACGATGACGTAGGCTTCCTTGATGTTGGCGCGGCCGGCTCGGATCGCCTTCACCTCCCAGCCTTCGAGGACGAGGCCCGCCTCGTATTTCTCCTCGATGAAGTAGTCATGGAAGGCCTTGCGGTTGTCGACGATGCTCATGGGCGGTAGCGGGTGCCGGGCGGCGGCTTGCGGTAGAATCGTGCATTTTATAGCAGCTCGACGAAACGACACCTCTTACCGTCATGGCCGATGTCAAGAAGCTGGTTCTGGTCGAATTCACGCCCGAGCAGATGTTCGAGCTGGTCGACCGCTGCGAGGACTATCCGCAGTTCCTGCCGTGGTGCGGCGGCGCCGAGGTGCATGAGCGCACCGAAACACTGACCTCCGCGACCATTCACATCAATTACCACGGCATCAAGGCCCACTTCAGCACCGAGAACGGCAAGCTGCCGCCGCGCGAGATGCACATCCGCTTGAGGGAAGGGCCGTTCACTCACCTCGACGGCACCTGGCACTTCACGCCGCTGGGCGACACCGCGTGCAAGATCGAATTCAATCTGCACTACCAGTTCTCGAGCAGGCTGCTGGAGAAGGCGCTCGGGCCGGTTTTCAACCACATCGCCAACACCTTCGTCGATTCCTTCGTGAAGCGGGCGGAACAGATCTATCCGAAGGGCTGACCATGGCCGACACGATCCAGGTGGAAGTCTCGTACGCGCTGCCTCAGCGTCAGGAACTGGTGAAGCTCACCCTGCCGGCCGAATCGACGGTTGGCGCGGCGATCGAGGCCTCCGGGCTGCTCGCCAAGTACCCCGAGATCGACCTCGAAGGCAAGAACAAGGTGGGGGTGTATGCCAAGCTCGCGCGGCTCGACACCGTACTGCGCGACCGTGACCGTGTGGAGATCTACCGCCCCCTCATCGCCGACCCGAAAGCCGTGCGCAAGAAGCGCGCGGAGGAGGGAAAGGCGATGAAGAAGGGGGGTGGCCCGGCCGGCGAGGAGTGAGCGCGCCGAGGCACGCCTACTTGCAGGTCGAATCCAGGAACTTCTGCGTGCGCTCGACCTCGGCGGCGCGGGTCGCGTCGTCGATGTACTCCCGTTCGCCCTGGCTGTTGAAGCGCACGAGCCGCTGGCCCGAGTTCAGGGCGGCGAGCTTGCCACGCGCATCCTCGCAGACGCGCTCGCGCTCGGCGGCCTGCTCGCGCTCCTTCGCGGCCTTGGCCTCCGCTTCGGCGGCTGCTGCGCGGCGCTCGCGGAACTCGAGCTCCTTCTCGGCCATCGTCTTCGGCTTGGGCGCTTCGCTCGCGGCCGGGGCCGCGGGTGCGGTCACGCCGCCGGGGCGCACCACGGTGGCCTCGACGTCGGCGGGCGGGCGATCGGAATAGTGGACGCGCCCTTCGGCATCGCGCCACTGATAGAGCTGGGCAGAGGCGGGCAGGGCGGTCATCGCGGCGAGTACAAGCAGGCACACACGGCGCATCGGTTCACACTCCATCGGATGGGCGGCGCTTACACCATGCGGGCGCCGTCTGTATAATACGGATTTGGCCGTAAGGATAGAAGCCATGCGAGTGATACAGAAGGCGCTGACGTTCGATGACGTCCTTCTACTGCCCGCCCACTCGACCGTTCTCCCGCGCGACGTGAGCCTCCGGGCGCAGCTGACGCGCAACATCCGGATCAATATCCCCCTGGTATCCGCCGCGATGGACACGGTGACCGAGTCGCGGCTCGCCATCGCCCTCGCCCAGGAAGGCGGCATCGGGATCATCCACAAGAATCTGCCGGCCAAGCAGCAGGCGGCCAAGGTGGCCAAGGTCAAGCGCTTCGAATCCGGCGTGCTCAAGGATCCAATCACCATCCCGCCCACGATGAGCGTGCGCGAGGTCGTGGCGCTCACCCGCCAGCACAAGATCTCCGGGCTGCCGGTGGTGGAGGGCAAGCGCGTGGTCGGCATCGTGACCAACCGCGACCTGCGCTTCGAGACCAATCTCGATCAGCCGGTCTCGGCCATCATGACGCCGTTCTCGCGTCTGGTCACCGTTCGCGAGGGCGCCAGCCTGGACGAGGCGCGCCGCCTGATGCACAAGCACCGCCTCGAACGGGTGCTGGTGCTCAACGAAGCGGCGGAGCTGCGCGGGCTCATCACCGTCAAGGACATGCTGAAGTCCACCGAGCATCCGATGGCGTCCAAGGACGAGCTGGGCCGCCTGCGCGTGGGCGCGGCCATCGGCGTCGGCGAGGGCACAGAGGCGCGCGCCGAGGCGCTCGTCGAGGCGGGTGTGGACGTGGTCGTGGTCGATACCGCCCATGGCCACTCCCAAGGCGTGCTCGACCGGGTGCGCTGGGTCAAGAAGAACTTCCCCCATGTGGACGTGATCGGCGGCAACATCGCCACCGGCGACGCCGCGCGGGCGCTAGTCGACCACGGTGCCGACGCGGTCAAGGTCGGCATCGGTCCCGGCTCGATCTGCACCACCCGCATCATCGCCGGGGTGGGCGTGCCGCAGGTCACCGCGATCGACAACGTGGCGAGCGCGCTCAAGAACTCGGGCGTGCCCCTCATCGCCGACGGCGGCATTCGCTACTCGGGCGACATCGCCAAGGCGATCGCCGCCGGTGCCAACGCAGTGATGCTGGGCGGACTGTTCGCCGGCACCGAGGAGGCGCCGGGCGAGACGGTGCTCTACCAGGGCCGCTCGTACAAATCCTACCGTGGCATGGGCTCCCTCGGGGCCATGCAGCAGGGGGCGGCCGACCGCTACTTCCAGGAGTCCGACGGCAACGCCGACAAGCTGGTGCCCGAGGGCATCGAGGGCCGCGTGCCGTACAAGGGACCGATGGCGGCGGTGGTGCACCAGCTCATCGGCGGCCTGCGCGCCTCCATGGGCTACCTCGGCTGCGAGAGCATCGAGGCCATGCACGACCGTGCCCAGTTCGTGGAGATCACCTCGTCGGGCGTGCGCGAGTCCCACGTCCACGACGTGCAGATCACCAAGGAAGCACCCAATTACCACGTGGATTGAGTCGTCCTCCACGTGTCCGGGGCGGCTTCGGCCGCCTTTCTCTTTTGCGCCCGTGCCATGTCCCACAAGAAAATCCTCATCCTCGATTTCGGCTCCCAGGTCTCCCAGCTCATCGCCCGGCGGGTTCGCGAGCAGCAGGTGTATTGCGAGCTGCATCCGTTCGACGTCTCCGAGTCCTTCATCCGCGAGTTCGACCCGCAGGGCGTGATCCTCTCGGGGGGACCGAACTCGGTGTACGAGTCGCTCGACTGGCACGCACCCCAGTGCGTGTTCGAGCTCGGCGTACCGGTGCTGGGGATCTGCTACGGCATGCAGACCATGGCGCAGCAGCTGGGGGGCAAGGTGGAGAGCTCCACCAAGCGCGAGTTCGGCTATGCGGAGATGCGCGCGCGCGGCCACTCCAAGCTCTTCGAGGGCATCCAGGACCGTACCAACGAGCTCGGCCACGGCCTGCTCGACGTGTGGATGAGCCACGGCGACAAGGTCACCGAGCTGCCGCCGGGCTTCAAGGTGATCGGCAGCAACGAGTCCACGCCCATCGCCGCCATGGCCGACGAGACGCGGGGTTTCTACGCGGTGCAGTTCCACCCCGAGGTGACGCACACCCTCAAGGGCAAGGAGATGCTCGCCCGCTTCGTGCACGAGATCTGCGGCTGCGGGCGCGACTGGAACATGCCCGACTACATCGGGGAGGCGGTGGCGAAGATCCGCGAGCAGGTGGGCGACGAGGAGGTGATCCTGGGCCTTTCCGGCGGTGTCGACTCCTCCGTGGCTGCGGCGCTCATCCATCGCGCCATCGGAGACCAGCTCACCTGCGTATTCGTGGATAACGGCCTGCTGCGCCTGAACGAGGCGGAGCAGGTGATGCAGACCTTCGCCCGCTCCCTGGGCGTGAAGGTGATCCACGTGGACGCCACCGAGCAGTTCATGGGTCACCTCGCCGGCGTGTCCGACCCCGAGCAGAAGCGCAAGATCATCGGCCGCGAGTTCGTCGAAGTGTTCCAGGCCGAGGCGCAGAAGCTGCCGCGGGCGAAATGGCTCGCCCAGGGCACGATCTACCCGGACGTGATCGAGTCGGCCGGCAGCAAGACCAAGAAGGCGCACACCATCAAGAGCCACCACAACGTGGGCGGGCTCCCCGAGACCCTCAACCTCAAGCTGCTCGAGCCGCTGCGCGAGCTCTTCAAGGACGAGGTGCGCGAGCTGGGCGTGGCGCTGGGCCTGCCCCACGACATGGTCTACCGCCATCCCTTCCCCGGACCCGGCCTGGGCGTGCGCATTCTCGGCGAGGTGAAGAAGGAGTACGCCGATCTGCTGCGCCGCGCGGACGCGATATTCATCGACGAGCTGCGCGCCGCCGACTGGTACGACAAGACCAGCCAGGCCTTC
>DYFV01000010.1 GCA_020725025.1 Azoarcus sp. | reverse complement strand
AATCAACCGAATACCTGATCAACCCTTTTGCACAACTTGACGCACACAACTCGAACGTCCTACTCCGAATGTCATATTGCCGACATCCTTTAATGCAGATATCGTGCTCTGCGCATTACCACAAGAGCACCCATACGGGTCGGTATATTTTGCAAGACTTTTTGTCAAGGATCTCAATCATCATGTCGCTCAAGAAGGCAGCCATCCTTTCCGTGCTTCTCTCGATGACGCAGTTCTCCGCCCACGCTCAGGACACCACGAAGGCACCGGGTACGGGCCCCAATCCGTTCTCGGACTGCGGCATCGGCGCCGCGCTGTTTTCCGAGACCAAGTGGGCTGCCGTCACCTCGAACGTGATCTGGGACGTGGGTACCACCGCCGTCACCTCCGCGACCGCCAGCCCCCAGACCTGCAACGGGAAGCAGGTTGCCGCCGCGACGCTGATCAACGACACGTACGAGAAGCTGGTCGAGGAGACCGCTCGCGGCGATGGAGAGCACCTCACCTCCCTGCTGAACATCCTCGAGTGCGGCGAGGCGCGCCAGGGCCTTGCCATCGAAGCCACCCGCAGCGCCATGGGCGCGCTGGTCGCCGATCCGGGGTATGCCACCCAGGACCGCACCCAGAAAGCCGCCCGCTTCTACGAGGCCGTCGATTCCGCCGTCAGCAAGAGCTGCTCCGCCTGACCGATCCCTCCGGCTGCCGGTCGTCCGGCCGGCAGCCGGTTCGCGACACCTTTTCCTTTCCGAACTTGACCTCCAGTCCTCGCAGGTACGCCGGGCTGCTCCTTCTCTCGGCCTCGCTTTCCTTGCCCGCCATCGCTGGACCGACTGCGGACCGGGAACATCTGGCTTCCGATCCGGACTGGCTGCGGCTGGTCCACTACGAAGGCGATCGATCGAGCCCGAGTGGCTGGCGCAGCGCGATCCACAGCGAATCGTTCTTTCTTGCCGGCCGCGACGGCACCACAGACCCGCGGGCCGAGCTGATGGCAACCTTGGATGCCATGGGGCAACCCGCATCCGACGCGCCCGACGACCATCCGCAGTGCCGCTTCCCCGCCCGACGCCGATGGCTTGCCGAGCGGCTGGGCGCGCACTCGTTCCCGGCTCGCCCCTGCCCCAAATACGAGAGCTGGACGCGGGCGGGCTCCGTCGAATCGGTCAGCATCGTCTTTGCCACGGGGTATCTCGGCAACCCGGCCTCCTATTACGGCCACACCCTGCTCAAGTACAATTTCGCCCGTGACGACGGGCGGACCCGCTTGCAAGACTCCAGCCTCAACTACGGCGCCATCCTCACCGGCGACGACGACCCGGCGACGTACATCCTGAAGGGCGTCTTCGGCGGCTACGAGGGAGGGTTCAGCGATATCCAGTACTACTTCCACAATCACAACTACGGCGAGAACGAGCTGCGCGATCTGTGGGAGTACCGGCTGGATCTGCCACCCGAGGCGGTCGCGCTGATCGTCGCCCACGCCTGGGAGGTGCTCGGACAACGCTACGACTACTACTTCTTCCGAAGAAACTGCGCCTTCCGCATGGCCGAGGTCGTGCAGGTCGTGGCGGGGCTCGGCTTCATCCCGGAAGATCTGCCATGGACCGTTCCGCAAGCCCTGCTGCAGCGCCTCGCGGCCAGCCGGTTCGAAGGCCGGCCGCTCGTCGCGGAAGTGACGCGGCACCCATCGCGGCAAACCCGGTTCTATGAGGCCTACCGGAGCCTTTCCGAGGACGAGGCTAGTCTTCTGAAGCGCGTAGTGAGCGGAAACGAAGACCTGGACGGACAGCGCTTCGCAGACCGGCCGCTAGACTCCAAGCACGCGGTCCTCGATGCGCTGATCGACTACTACCAGTTCGTCGCCGACCCGACAGAGCGGGCAACCGGAAAAGTCCATCCGGGCTACGCCAAGGCGCTGACGACCCGCTATCGTCTGGCTCCAGGGAGCCGCCCGGTGGCACAGCAAGTTCAGGAGCCGCCTCACACCGGACGCCCACCCAGCTGGTTTCAGATCGGCTGGCTGCATGGCAGCGACGTCGAACCCTCGATGTCGATCCGGATCAGGCCCGCGTACTACGACCCGCTCGACACCGGGAGCGGCCACGTGCCGAACGCCGCGCTTTCCATGGGCGACCTGCAATTTCGGATAAGGGCGGGAAGCGTGCGAGTGCAGCGCTTCGATCTGGTGGCCATCGAGAGCGTCAATCCAGGGGTGACGGGGCTGCCGGGCGACCGTGGAGACGCATGGAAGCTTCGCTTCGGTGTCGAGCCCGCGCGACCCAGCTGTACGGACTGCCTGGTTGCCCGACTGCAGGGCGACGTAGGCATTGGGCGGCGATTGGGCGCAGGCCTGTTCGCTGCCGTCTATGCCGGCGGCGCCCTTCAGGAAAACCGGGCCGACGAAGGGTCGAGCTTCGTCCGTGCGTCTGCCGACATCATCCTCAAGCCTAGCTCCGCGCTCGGCATCAGGCTGGCCTACGAACACCGCTTTCCCGTGGATGTGCCGAGGCCGTCGTACGGTCTCGGTCACGCGGAGATCCGCCTGGCCCTCGGCTCGCGCAGCGACTTCAGGATTCGCCGTGATTGGGACGAGGCCGCGCTGACCACCGTCGCCATGGGGGTCTACTGGTAAGACCTCGACGCGCAGGGCCTGGCGCAGATCGTCCGTACTCCGGGGCCCGGCGGGTCTCAGATGATGATCGAGAAACAGGTCGACGATCAGAACCCGCCCGTCTCCAGCCAGCGCTCGATCTGCGGCAAGCGGTCCACGCCCCAGAAGGGCTCGCCGTCGACGATGACGTAGGGCGAGCCGAAGACGCCGAGGGCGATCGCTTCCTCGCAGACTTCGCGCAGGCGGGCCTTGAGCTCGTCGCCGCCGATGGCGTCGGCGAGGGCGGTGCGATCGGCACCGACGCTCTTGGCGATGTCGAGCACCAGCTCCTGCTGCGAGATGTCCTGGCCGTCCACGAAATAGCGGCGGAACACGGCGTGGGCGAAGGTGCGGGCCAGCGGGCAGTCGCGCTCGTGGATCCAGTAGTAGGCGCGGGCGGCGTGCTGGGTGGGGATGGGGAAGGCTTCGGGGATCTGCAGGGGCAGCTCCAGGAAGCGGGCGGTGCGCTGGAAGTCGCGGATGGAGTACGGACCCTTCATCGGGATCGAGGGCAGCGGCTGTGAGCCGAGCTGCTTGTACACCGCGCCCAGCAGGAAGGGGCGCCAGCGCACCTTGCGGCCGTGGCGTTCGGCCAGCGCGTCGATCTTCTCGCTCATCAGGTAGCCGTAGGGCGAGGAGAAGTCGAAGTAGAAGTCGATCGGGTCTTTCATCGGCCGGGCTCCGTGGGGGCGATCATATGGCATTCAAGCAAATGAATCCTGCGGGCACAACGGGAGCGTCCGTTCCCTCGTCGCTCGGACGGAGGAACGGAATCGGGGGCGGCGGTGATCGTTGCGCCGCCATCCGTCACGGGCGGCGGCGCATCGGGTCAGAGCGCCAGGGCGCGGCCGATGACCAGCCGCTGGATGTCGCTCGCGCCCTCGTAGATCTGGCACACCCGCACGTCGCGGTAGATGCGCTCCACCGGAAAGTCGGTGACGTAGCCGTAGCCGCCGTGGATCTGGATGGCGTCGGAGCACACCTGCTCGGCCATCTCGGAGGCGAAGAGCTTGGCCATCGAGGCTTCCTTGAGGCAGGGTCGACCGGCGTCCTTGAGGCTCGCGGCGTGCCACACCAGCTGGCGGGCGGCTTCGAGGCGGGTCGCCATGTCGGCGAGGCGGAAGTTCACCGCCTGGTGCTCGAAGATCGGCTTGCCGAAGGTCTCGCGCTCGTGGGCGTACTTGACCGCGGCTTCCAGCGCGGCGCGCGCCATGCCCAGGCACTGGGAGGCGATGCCGATGCGGCCTGCTTCCAGGTTGGAGAGCGCGATCTTGTAGCCCTCGCCTTCCGCGCCGAGGAGCGCATCGGCCGGCACGCGGCAGTTCTCCAGGAGGATCTGCGCGGTGTCGGAGGCCTTCTGGCCCATCTTCTCCTCGATGCGGGCGACGATGTAGCCCGGAGTGGCGGTGGGCACCAGGAAGCAGGAGATGCCCTTCTTTCCGGCGGCCTTGTCGGTGACGGCGAAGACGATGGCGACGTCCGCCTCGCGGCCGGTGGTGATGAACTGCTTCACCCCGTTGAGGACCCAGTGGTCGCCGTCCTTGACGGCGGTGGTCTTCAGCGCGGCGGCGTCGGAGCCGACGTGGGGCTCGGTGAGGCAGAAGCAGCCGAGCTTCTCGCCCCGGGCGAGGGGCTTCAGCCACTGCTCCTTCTGGGCGTCCGTGCCGTAGCGGTTGGTGATGCCGCAGGCGAGCGAGTTCTGCACGCTGACGATGGTGGAGGTGGCGCCGTCGCCGGCGGCGATCTCTTCCAGCGTGAGCACCAGGCTCATGTAGTCCATGCCGGCGCCGCCCCACTCCTCGGGGACCACCATGCCCAGGGCGCCGAGTTCGCCCAGCTCCTTCAGGGCCTCCCGGGGGAAGATGTGGTTGCGGTCCCATTCCGCGGCGAAGGGCGCGAGCCGCTCCTGGGCGAAGGCGCGCATCGAGTCGCGGATGAGCTCCTGTTCTTGCGTGAGCACCATGTCAGGCGAGCTCCACGGCCATGGCGGTGGCTTCGCCGCCGCCGATGCACAGGCTCGCCACGCCGCGCTTGCCGCCGCGGGCGCGCAGCGCGCCGATGAGGGTGACCAGGATGCGTGCGCCCGAGGCGCCGATCGGGTGGCCCAGGGCGCAGGCGCCGCCGTTCACGTTCACCTTGGCGTGGTCGAGCTTCATCTCCTTCATCGCGGCCATGGTGACCACGGCGAAGGCTTCGTTGATCTCCCACAGGTCCACATCGGCGACGTTCCAGCCGGTCTTGGCGAGGAGCTTCTGCATCGCGCCCACCGGGGCGGTGGTGAACCACTGCGGCTCCTGGGCGTGGGTGGTGTGGCCGACGATGGTGGCGAGCGGAGCGAGCCCCAGCTTCTCCGCGGTGGATTTCCTCATCAGCACCAGCGCGGCGGCGCCGTCGGAGATGGAGGAGGAGTTCGCGGCGGTGACGGTGCCGTCCTTCTTGAAGGCGGGCTTCAGGCCGCCGATCTTGTCGAGCTGGGCCTTGAGCGGCTGCTCGTCCTTGTCCACCACGACCTCGCCCTTGCGGCCGGCGACGGTGACCGGCGCGACCTCCCAGGCGAAGGCGCCGCTCTGGATGGCGGCCTGGGCGCGCTGGGTGGAGGCGATGGCGAACTCGTCCTGGGCGGCGCGGGTGAAGTCGAAGTGGCCGGCGCAATCCTCGGCGAAGGTGCCCATCAGACGGCCCTTGTTCTCCTTGGAGTAGCTGTCTTCCAGGCCGTCCAGGAACATGTGGTCGAGGAGCTGGCCGTGGCCGAGGCGGTAACCGCTGCGCGCCTTGGGCAGCAGGTAGGGGGCGTTGGTCATCGACTCCATGCCGCCGGCGACCATGATGTCGTTGGTGCCCGCGGCCAGCAGATCGTGGGCGAGCATGGTGGCCTTCATGCCGGAGCCGCACACCTTGTTCACCGTGGTGCAGCCGGCCGACAGGGGCAGGCCCGCGCCCAGGGCGGCCTGGCGGGCGGGCGCCTGGCCGGTGCCGGCGGGCAGCACGCAGCCCATGATCACTTCCTGCACCTGCTCGGGCGAGAGCCCGGCGCGCTCGACGGCGGCCTTGATGGCGACCGAGCCCAGTTGCGGGCCGGTCAGCGAGGAAAGGTCGCCCTGGAAGCCGCCCATCGGGGTGCGGGCGGCGGAAACGATGACGATCGGGTCGGTCATGAGTGCGGTTCTCCGGTCAGGCTAGGATTCGGGTCGCCCTCGTGGGGCGACATCAATTGGTCGGTCGATTCTTCAGTCGGTTCGTTCCTTGCGCGCATGCATCACCATGATGGTCTGCTGCATGACCGCGCACAGGGTCCATTTCTCGTCGCGGATGGCGAACACGTCGGCCTTCGTGATGATCAGCGTGCGCCCGGGACGGACCACCTCGCCGCGGGCGACGAGGCGCTCGCCTTCGGCCGGCGCCAGCAGGTTGATCTTGTACTCGACGGTGAGCACCGAAGCGTCGGCGGCGGTGAGGGTATTGGCGGCGTAACCCGCGGCCGAGTCGGCGATCATCCCGACGATGCCGCCGTGGATGTAGCCGTGCTGCTGGGTGATCGCCGGCTTGAACGGCAGGTGGATCTCGGTGTATCCGGGCTCGACCACGGCGAGCTCGGCGCCGACGAGGGTCATCGCCTGCTGCAGCTCGAAGCTCGCGCGCACGCGCTCGGCGTAGCCGGGATCGCGCGGCTGGAAGATGGTGTCGTCGCGTCGCATCGGGTCTCCTCCAGGGGGCTTATTCTGGTTGTTTTTACGTTTACGTCAACGTAAACTAATCGTGAAAAAAATCAAGCGACGCTCTTCACCCGCTTCGCGAGCTCCTTGCGCGCGGCGGCGGCGCCGGCGGCGTCGTGGCCGAGCAGATCGAAGCACTGCTTCTCGAGCATGGCGATCTCGCCCAGCACCGCCTCGATGTCCTCGCGCTGCTGCTCGAGGGCGGCCCGGCGCTCGGCAAGGACCTTCACCAGGTGCTGCAGCTGCGGCACGGAGTTGTGCACGCCGTCGTACATCTCGAGCAGCTCCTTGATCTCGGCGAGGGACAGCCCGAGGCGCTTGCCGCGCAGGGTGAGCTTCAGGCGGGTACGGTCGGCCTTGGTGTAGACGCGGGCACGGCCGGCACGGGACGGGGTGAGCAGGCCCTGATCCTCGTAGAAGCGGATCGCGCGCGGGGTGATGTCGAACTCCCGTGCGAGCTCGGTGATGGTGTAGGTTTGTTCGCGTGCCATGGCCAGGTTTGCGGCGAAAATCGCGTCGTTGCGGCCGAAAAGTTAATCAGAAATGCGGGGTTTCGGCAAACGGCCCCGCGATGAACGCCCCGACGGAGACCGATCGATGAACGATACCACCGAACTCAGCTATCCCATCGCCGAGATGCCGGCCGGCGGCCAGGCGCTGGAGATTGCGCCCGGCGTGCGCTGGATCCGCATGCCCCTGCCCTTCGCCCTCGACCACATCAACCTGTGGCTGCTCGACGCCAATGATGCGCTGGTGGCGGTGGACACCGGCTTCGGCCTGCCGGAGGTCAAGGAGCACTGGGAGCGCATCCTCGCCGACGACGGGCGTCCGCTCTCGCGCATCGTGGTCACCCACTGCCATCCCGACCACCTGGGTCTCGCATCCTGGCTCGCCGCCCGCGACGGCGCGCCCATCCACATGACCCAGGGCGAGTTCCTCGGCGGCCACGCCCTGTGGCACCAGCTGCCGGGGTATTCGGTCGAGGACATGGTGGCGCAATTTCGTGCCAACGGCCTCGACGAGAGCCGCCTCGGCGCCTTGCTGCAGCGCGGAAACGCCTACCGTCGCGGCGTGCCGGAACTGCCTCGCAGCTACCACCGCCTGTTCGATGGCGACGTGCTCGCGATCGGGGGCCGGGAGTGGCGCGTCATCGTCGGATACGGGCATGCGCCCGAGCACGCAAGCCTTTATTGCGAAAAGCTCGGCATCCTCGTTTCGGGGGACATGCTGCTACCGCGAATCTCGACCAACGTGAGCGTGTTCGCCGCCACGCCGGACGACGATCCCCTCGGTTACTACCTTTCGTCGCTGCAGCGCATCAAAAGCTTGCCCGAAGAGACGCTCGTGCTACCATCGCATGGTCGACCGTTTCGCGGCCTCGGGGCGCGAGTCGAGCAACTGGAATCACACCACCGCGAGCGCTGCGCGGCCCTTATTGACGAGATCCGCGCGCCGCGCAGCGCGGGTGAACTGCTTGCGACGCTTTTTGCGCGCGAGCTCGATACGCATCAAGTAATGTTCGCGATGGGAGAGGCGATCGCCCACCTCAACTACCTCGTGCGGCGGGGGGCGCTGCACAGGCGGGTGGATAACGAGGGCACGATCCGATTCGAACGAACGGCTTGAAGAGAGGAGCAATTACGAACATGGCTGCAGTCCAGACCGAGAAGACCCATCCCGAACTGCCCGACCCCAAGGAGGTCGCCAAGACCTACTCGGAGGTCGCGCAGCGTGCCTCGCACCTGATCAGCGAGCACGTCCAGCGCCAGCTGAAGAAGGGGGTCGCCACGCCCAGCGACGAGCTCGGCATCGCGCAGGCCTTCATGGACATGATGGCCAAGCTTCTCGCGAACCCCTACAAGCTCGCCCAGTCGCAGATGAACCTGGTGTGGGACTACTTCTCCCTGTGGCAGCATTCGATGCTGCGCTTCATGGGCGTGCAGGGCGCGCCCGTGGCCACGCCCGAGAAGACCGACAAGCGCTTCAAGGACGAGGAATGGGAAGAGCACTTCCTGTTCGACTTCATCAAGCAGTCCTACCTCATCACTGCGCGCCACGTGCATGACACCGTGTGCTGCGTGGAGGGCCTGGACGAGCAGACCCAGCGCAAGGTCAACTTCTACACGCGCCAGTACATCGACGCGATGAGCCCGTCGAACTTCGCGGTGACCAACCCCGAGGTGTTTCGCGAGACGGTGCGCAACCACGGCCAGAACCTGATCAAGGGCCTGAACAACCTGCTGCGCGACATGGAAGACGGCGGCGGCCAGCTGCGCGTGCGCATGACCGACACCAGCGCCTTCGAGCTGGGGCGCAACGTCGCCACCACCCCGGGCAAGGTCGTGTTCCAGACCGACATGATGCAGCTCATCCAGTACACGCCGAGCACCGACAAGGTGCTCAAGCGCCCGCTGCTGATCGTGCCGCCGTGGATCAACAAGTTCTACATCCTCGACCTGCGCGAGAAGAACTCCTACATCAAGTGGTGCGTGGACCAGGGCCACACGGTGTTCGTGATCTCGTGGGTGAACCCGGACGAGACCCTCGCCGAGAAGAGCTTCGACTCCTACGTGAAGGAAGGCGTGATCGCGGCCCTCGACGCCATCGAGAAGCAGACCGGCGAGAAGGAAGTGAACGCCGCGGGCTACTGCCTGGGCGGAACGCTGCTGGCCACCACGCTGGCCTACCTGGCGGCGAAGAAGGAGAAGCGCATCGCCTCGGCGACCTTCTTCACCACCATGACCGACTTCGCCGAGCCGGGCGAGCTGGGCGTGTTCATCGACGAGCAGCAGGTGAGCAGCCTCGAGAAGAAGATGTTCGAGCGCGGCTATCTGGAAGGCTCGGAGATGGCGGGCACCTTCAACATGATGCGCGCCAACGACCTCATCTGGTCGTTCGTGGTGAACAACTACCTGATGGGCAAGGACCCCTTCCCCTTCGACCTGCTGTACTGGAACTCGGACTCCACCCGGATGCCGGCCAAGATGCACAGCTTCTACCTGCGCAACATGTACATGCAGAACAAGCTGGCGCAGCCGGGCGGGATCGAGATCGACGGCGTGAAGATCGATCTCTCGAAGATCAAGGTGCCCTGCTACTTCATCTCCACGATCGAAGACCACATCGCGCCGTGGAAGAGCACCTACATGGGCGCCCGGATCTTCGGCGGCCCGGTGCGCTTCGTCCTGGGCGGCTCCGGCCACATCGCCGGCATCGTGAACCCGCCGGTGGCGAACAAGTACGGCTACTGGCTGAACCCGGCCGCAAAGCTGCCCGAGACCGCCGACAAGTGGTTCGAGGGCGCCCAGCAGCAGGCCGGTTCGTGGTGGACCGACTGGCAGGCGTGGGTCACCGCCCACGACACCGAGGAGGTCGCCCCGCGCGATCCGGCCAAGGGCAAGCTGAAGGCGATCGAGGACGCGCCGGGCAGCTTCGTGAAGGTCCGCCTGGACGCCCGCCAGGTCGCGTAAGCGGCACGGTTACAGCTTCGACGAGGGGGCCCGGCCCCCTCGTTTTCGTTCACGTATCGTCCGTGCGTCTTGTCCTCGACACCAATACGGTGATGGCCCTGTGGTTCTTCGAGGACCCGGGCCTCGCACGCCTGCGCGCCGCGCTCGAGGCCGGCCGCTGGCCGCTCGTCGCCCGCGAGGACGCACTCGAAGAGCTGCGGCGGGTGCTCGCCTACCGCCAGTTCGGCGCCGACGCCGACCGCCAGGCGGCGCTGCTCGCCGATTACGCCGCCCGCTGCACGCTGGCCGCGCCTGCCCATCCGGCCGCCCTTCCCCTGCCCGAATGCCGGGACCCCGACGACCAGAAGTTCCTCGAGATCGCCCGCGACGGCACGGCGACCCACCTCCTGAGCCGCGACAAGCTGCTGCTCAAGCTCAATCGCCACCGCCTGGTGAAGCCGCAGTTCGCGATCGTGACGCCGGAGGCGTTCTGCGCGACGCAGTTCTCGTAGCCCGCATGGAGTGCAACGGAATCCGGGAGCGTCGATGGACACCCTCACCGCACGTCCCGGATTCCGCCTTCGGCTCCATCCGGGCTACGCGTCGGCGCCCCGGCCGGGTCCCGACGCCAGCCGATGCGCCGCCCGGGTCGTTTCCGGCAGACGGTAGTGGGTCACGCAGGCCATGGTCCAGTAGAGCGCGGTCTTCAGGGTCACCCCCCAACCGATGGAGACGTAGAGCGGCCGCACGCCGGGCCGGGTGCGCAGCACCGCGCCGATCACCTCCTCCTTGTCGAGAAGCGGTACCCACTCGCCACGCAGCGGCGGCGGCTCGGCGTGCGTGCCGACGAGCCGGGTCTTGGCGACGCCGATGGAAGGAATCTCGGTGAGCAGACCCACGTGGCTCGCGATGCCGAGGCGGCGCGGGTGCGCGATGCCCTGCCCGTCGTAGAGGATGAGATCGGGTGGGTGCGCGAGCCTGTCCAGGGCGTCGAGTACCGCCGGCACCTCGCGGAAGGAGAGCAGCCCCGGCACGTAGGGGAAGGAGGTAGGCCGGCGCGCCACCGCCTGCTCGACGACCGCGAGCTCCGGCCAGGCGAGCACCGCCACCGCCGCCCGCGTGACCTTGCCGCCCTCCTCGAAGCCGACGTCGATGCCCGCCACGCGCTCCACCGTGTCGATGCGGTCCTCGCGCACCACCTCGCTTGCGAGCTCACGCTGGAGCGTGACCGCCTCCCGGGGCGTCAGGTCCCATCCATGCTGTCGCGGCGCCACGTCAATCCCCCCGTCTGCGTTGCGAATGCACGTCGACGGGATAGCCAAACCGGGCGATGGCGCGGCGGCCATGCCGGGAGGCGGGCTTGCAGAAGGCGAGCGCGACCGAGTCGGCGCAGATCGGGGATACTTTCATACCGGATACTCCCAACAGGCGCAGAGGAATTCCCGGTCGAAGGCTCCGGGGCGTGCGTTCGACCCATAGTTCTGCATTGTAGGTCACGTACGCAGAACCTTTCCCGGTGCCGCCGGACTCCAATCCATGCAAACAGGAGGATCACCATGCGCATCGGCGTACCCAGGGAAATCAAGAACAACGAGTTCAGGGTCGGCCTCACGCCGGCCAGCGTGCGCGAGTTGGCGAGCCACGGCCACGCGGTGCTGGTGGAGCACGACGCGGGCGCCGGCATCGGCGCGAGCGACGACGACTACCGTCGCGCCGGCGCGCAGATCGCGGCCGACGCGGCGCAGGTGTTCGCCGAGGCCGAGATGGTGGTCAAGGTGAAAGAGCCGCAGGCGGGCGAGCGCGCCATGCTGCGCCCCGGCCAGGTGCTGTTCACCTATCTCCACCTCGCGCCCGATCCGGACCAGACCCGCGAGCTGATGGCGAGCGGCGCGGTGGCCATCGCCTACGAGACGGTCACCTCGGCGGCGGGCGGGCTGCCGCTGCTCGCGCCCATGTCGGAAGTGGCCGGACGCATGAGCGTGCAGGCGGGCGCCCACTGCCTCGAAAAGGAAACCGGCGGGCGCGGCCTGCTGCTGGGCGGCGTGCCGGGCGTGGAGCCGGGGCACGTCGTCATCCTGGGCGGCGGCGTGGTGGGCAGCAACGCCGCGCTCATCGCGCTGGGCATGGGCGCGCGGGTGTCGGTGCTCGACCGCTCGCTGGCCACCCTGCGCCACCTCACCGAGCGCTTCGGCCCGCAACTCACCACGCTCCACGCCACCCGCGACGCGATCGAGACCCACGTGGTGGCGGCCGACCTGGTGATCGGCAGCGTGCTGGTGCCCGGCGCGGCGGCGCCCAAGCTCGTCACCCGCGACATGATCCGCGCCATGCGCACCGGCAGCGTGCTGGTGGACGTGGCGATCGACCAGGGCGGCTGCGCCGAGACCTCGCACCCGACCACCCACGCCGATCCGACCTACGTGGTGGACGGCGTCGTCCACTACTGCGTGGCCAACATGCCGGGCGCGGTGCCGCGCACCTCCACCTACGCGCTCAACGCCGCCACCCTGCCCTGCGTGGTGGCGCTGGCGAACAAGGGCTGGCGCCGCGCGCTGCAGGACGACCGGCATCTGCGCAACGGGCTCAATGTGTGCGACGGGGCAGTGACCCACCCGGGGGTGGCCGAAGCGCTGGGGCTGGCGTACCGGGCGGCGGAGGAGTTTCTGGGGCGGTAGGCGCGCGGCGGGGCGGCGAACGCCTGTCGCGGATCCGGGCTACGAATACGCCGCACGAGCATCGGCTGGCCTGTGGCCCGGATGGAGGAAGGGAATCCGGGAACGGGGGTGGAGCGGGCGGCGCCCTAGCCCATCACGAATGCCTCCGGTAGCGCCCGCGCGGCCAGGCGCTGCGCGTGTGCCTGCGCCGCCGCCGCGAGGCAGGCGGCCAGCCGCCCGACCAGCAGCGAGCCGGCGCCGGCGGTGCTGCGCATCATGAAGAGCTCGAAGGGCGCCGGCGGATCGAGCCGCAGCAGCACTACGCGCTCCGGATCCAGGGTCGCGCCGGTATAGCCGTCCAGCAACGCGTAGCCCAGCCCCTGTGCGACCAGCATGCCGGCGAGCGCGTAGGTCTGCACCGTCAGCATCTGGGCCGGCCGCCAGCTGCCGGCGGCCAGGCGCGCGGCCAGGCGCTCGCCCAGCGGGGTGGCCTCGGCCAGCGCGATGAAGGGGCGCGCTTCGAGCCAGCCCCGCTCGCCGGGACGCAGCACGCCGGCGAGCCAGGCGCGCGGCGCGGCGAGCACGATCTCGCCGCGGGCGAGTGCCGTGGCCTCGAGGGCCACGTGGGGCGCCGGCTCGATGGCGAAGCCGACGTCGATGTCGAAGGCGAGCAGGTGCTCCTCGATCTGGCGGGTGTGGGTCGCCCACAGGTCGCAGGCCACGCCCGGGTGGCTCTCCCGCAGGGCGGCCAGGGCCTCGGGCAGGAGGCTGGTGGCGAGGGACGGCGTGGCGGCCACCCGCAGCAGGCCGCTCGCGCCGCGGCGCAGGTTGGCGGCCAGCGCCTCGATGCGCTCGATCTCGCCCCAGGCGCGCTGCACTTGCACGAAGAGGGCGCGCGCCTCGGCGGTGGCGGCCAGCCGCCCGCGGCTGCGCTCGAAGAGCGGGAAGCCGAGGGCGCTCTCCGTGTGGGCCAGCACCCGCGACACGACCGGCTGGGACACGGCGAGCATGCGCGCCGCCTCGCTCACCGAGCCGGCGATCATCACCGCGCGAAAGACCTCGATCTGACGCAGCCGCATGGCAGCCCATGTCCTGACGACATACCCATGCACATCATCCGCAACCCGCCGCCCTTGCGCAATCCCCATACTGGCTTCGTGTTCGCGGGATCGCGAAGCAAGCCGGAATCGGGAGGAATGGCTATGGACATCGTGGTGGTGGGTGCCGGAATCGTGGGACTGGCGAGTGCCTGGGCCTTGCGCCGGGACGGGCACCGGGTGACGGTGGTCGACCGCGGCGAGATCGCGGGCGGCGCGAGCCACGCCAACGGTGGGCAGCTCTCCTACCGCTACGTGGCGCCGCTGGCCGACCCCGACGTGCTTGCCAAGATCCCCGGCTGGATGCTCGCCCGGGACGCGCCGGTGCGCTTCCGGCCCCGCTTCGATCCCGACCAGTGGCACTGGATCATGGGCTTTCTGCAGGCCTGCAACGGGCGCGAGAAGGCGTGCACGGTGGCGAGCCTGCTGCCGCTGGCGCTGCTCTCCCGCGCCCTGGTGCACGAGCTCGTAGACGGCCACGGGCTGGCCTTCGACTACGTGAAGAGCGGCAAGCTGGTGGTCCACCGCGATCAGGACGAGTACGCGGCGGCGCGGCGGCTGCTCGCCGCGCACCCGGCACTCGCCGCGGAGCAGGTCGCGCTCGACGGCGACGCCTGCCTGGAGGTGGAGCCCGCACTCGCTGCCTTGCGCGGCCGGATCCACGGCGCGATCCATACGCCCGGCGAGGAGGCCGGGGACTGCCGGGCCCTTTGTCTCGCCTTGGCCGACCTGCTCACCACGGGCGAGAACCCGGTGCGCTTCGTGCTCGGCGAGGCGGTGGACGCGCTGGAGACGGCGGGCGGACGCGTCGCGGCCGTGCGTACCGCCCGAGGATCCATTGCGGCCGATGCCTTCGTGCTGGCAAACGGCGTGGACGCGCCGGCCCTGGCCCGCCCGCTTGGCATGGCGCTCCCGATCTACCCGGTGAAGGGCTACAGCCTCGACCTGCCGGTACGCGACGCGACGGCCGTACCGCGCACGAGCGTTACCGACTTCAGGCGCAAGATCGTTTACGCACGCCTGGGTGGCCGGCTGCGGGTGGCCGGCATGGCGGACATCGTTGGCCACGACGCGAGGATCGATCCGAGGCGGGTCGCCACCCTCCTGCGGGAGACGCGCGAGGTCTTCGGGGCCGGCGTCGATCTCGCCACCGTCACGCCCTGGGCGGGATTGCGCCCCGCCACGCCGGGCGGACGCCCCATCATCGACCGCGGCGCCCTGCCCAATCTGTGGCTCAACGTGGGGCACGGCGCGCTCGGTTTCACCCTCGCGCTGGGCAGCGCCAGCGTCCTCGCCGACCGCCTTGCGGGCCGGGAGCCGGCCGTGCCCCACGCAGGGTTCACCCTAGCCGCCGTTATGCCAGGCACGGCCCCGGGCGGACGGAGATCCGCGTAAACAGGGACGCTCCGACCGGGGGAATCCGGGCTAACCCTAGGTGACGCGCCCCACGAACCATGCAAAGCTGCGGATGCGTTCCTTCCTTCGGTCCGCCGCACCATCGTCCCCATGGCGTGGCGGGCTGCGCATTGCCTGACCATGCTTACTCACAAGGAGCTCTGATATGAAGAAACTGACCGCTGTGGCGGCCGCGTTCGCGGTTGTCGCCTCGCTGGGCACCACCCCCGCGCATGCGCAGCAGAAGTTCGTCACGATCGGCACGGGCGGCGTCACCGGGGTGTACTACGCGGCCGGCGGCGCGATCTGCCGGCTCATGAACAAGGACCGTGCCAAGCACGGCATCCGCTGCTCGGTGGAGAGCACCGGCGGCTCCGTCTACAACCTCAACACCATCCGCGGCGGCGAGCTCGACTTCGGCGTGGCGCAGTCGGACTGGCAGTTCCACGCCTACAACGGCAGCAGCACCTTCAAGGACGCGGGCGCCAACAAGGATCTGCGCGCGGTGTTCTCGATCCACCCCGAGCCCTTCACCGTGGTCGCTCGCAAGGAACTGAACGCGACCAAGTTCGAGGACCTGAAGGGCAAGCGCTTCAACGTGGGCAACCCGGGCTCGGGTACGCGCGCCTCGATGGAGGAACTGCTGAAGGCGATGGGCTGGACCATGTCCGACTTCTCCCTCGCCTCCGAGCTGAAGGCCGACGAGCACGGCGCGGCGCTGTGCGACAACAAGATCGACGGCTTCTTCTACGGCGTGGGCCACCCTTCGGCCAACATCCAGGATCCGACCACCACCTGCGGCGCCAAGCTCGTGCCGCTCACCGGCCCTGCGATCGACAAGCTGGTCAGCGAGCGCCCGTACTACGCCAAGGTCGAGATCCCGGGCGGGCTGTACGCCAACAACCCGGACCCCACGCCCACCTACGGCGTGACGGCGACCTTCGTGACCTCGGCCAAGACCTCGGACGAGGTGGTCTACAACATGGTCAAGGCGGTGTTCGACAACTTCGACGAGTTCAAGAAGCTGCACCCGGCCTTCGCCCACCTGAAGCCCGAGGAGATGGTGAAGAACGGCCTGTCGGCCCCGATCCACGCGGGCGCCATGAAGTACTACAAGGAGAAGGGCTGGCTCTGACCGCCCGCGGGACGGCGGCCCGGCCGCCGTCCTGAGCCCGGGGCACGCGCGGACCGAAACCCCGCCGCGCCCCGCGAGTATTCCGCGCGTGGGAGATGGGGATGGTCGAAAGATCCGGCAAGCACGCCGAGCAGGAAAGGAGCGAAGTCCACGTACTGAGCGACGACGAGCTGAAGCAGATCGTCGCCGAGGCCGATACCGGGGGTAGAACGCCCAAAGGGATCGTACTGGGGGTGGTGATCGCGGCAGCGCTCGCGTGGTCGCTGTTCCAGCTGTGGTTCGCCTCGCCGCTGCCCTTCACCTTCGGGGTCTTCATCCTCAACGACACCGAGGCGCGCTCGATCCACCTGGCCTTCGCGATCTTCCTCGCCTTCCTCGCCTATCCCGCCTTCAAGCGCTCGCCGCGCGATTACGTTCCCCTTCAGGACTGGGTATTCGCGCTCGCAGGCGCCTTCTGCGGCGGCTATCTCTACCTCTTCTACGCCGAGCTCGCCACCCGCCCCGGCCTGCCCACCACCCTGGACCTGGTGGCGGCGGTCGCGGGCCTGGCGCTGCTGCTCGAAGCCGCGCGGCGCGTGCTCGGCCTGCCGATGGTGATCCTGGCGCTCCTGTTCATCGCCTACATCTTCCTCGGCCCCTACATGCCGGACATCGTCGCCCACCGCGGCGCCTCCCTCGGCAAGGGCATGAGCCACCTGTGGCTCACCACCGAGGGCGTGTTCGGGGTCGCGCTGGGGGTGTCCACCAGCTTCATCTTCCTGTTCGTGCTCTTCGGCGCGCTGCTGGAGACGGCGGGCGCCGGCAACTACTTCATCATGAGCGCCATGTCCATGCTGGGGCACTTCCGCGGCGGCCCGGCCAAGGCCGCGGTCGTGGCCTCGGCCTCGACCGGGATGATCTCCGGCTCCTCGATCGCCAACGTGGTGACCACCGGCACCTTCACCATCCCGCTCATGAAGCGGGTGGGCTACCACCCGAAGAAGGCCGGTGCGGTGGAGGTGGCCGCCTCGGTAGACGGCCAGATCATGCCGCCGGTGATGGGCGCGGCGGCCTTCCTGATGGTCGAGTACGTGGGCATTCCCTACGTGGAGGTGCTCAAGCACGCCTTCCTGCCGGCGATGATCTCCTACATCGCGCTGTTCTACCTTGTGCACCTGGAAGCGATGAAGGCCGACATCCGCGGGCTGCCGCGGCGCGCTCCGACGAAACCCTGGCAGGCGCGGCTCCTTTCGGTGGGATTCACGGTGAGCGGCCTGCTCGTCCTGGCGGGGGTGGTGTACTACGGGCTGGGGTGGATCAAGGTCGTCGCGGGCGAGGCCTCCTTCATCGTGATCTCGGTGCTGATGTTCTTCGCCTACCTCGCGTTGCTGCGGTTCTCGGCGAAGCAGCCCGAGCTGCACATGGAGGATCCGAACAGCGAGCTCACGGTGCTGCCCGAGGTGGGCCCGACGCTGAAGTCGGGCCTGCACTTCCTGCTGCCGGTGGTGGCGCTGGTGTGGAACCTGATGGTCGAGGAGCTCTCGCCGGGGCTGTCCGCCTTCTGGGCGACGACCTTCATGATCTTCATCCTGGTCACCCAGCGCCCCATCCTCGCCCTCTTCCGCGGCCACGACACGGTCGGGCGCGACTTCAAACAGGGGTTCGCCGACCTTTACCTGGGGCTGGAGACCGGCGCGCGCAACATGATCGGCATCGGCATCGCCACCGCGGCCGCCGGCATCGTGGTAGGCACGGTGACGCTCACCGGGATCGGGCTGGTGCTCACCGAGTTCGTCGAACTCGTCTCGGGCGGCAACCTGATGGTGATGCTCTTCATGGTGGCGGTGATCTGCCTCATCCTCGGCATGGGGCTGCCCACCACCGCCAACTACATCGTGGTGTCGACCCTGATGGCCCCGGTGGTGGTCGAGCTCGGCTCACAGAGCGGGCTGCTGGTACCGCTCATCGCGGTGCACATGTTCGTCTTCTACTTCGGGCTGATGGCCGACGTCACCCCGCCGGTGGGGCTCGCCTCCTACGCGGCGGCAGGGATTGCCCGCTACGACCCGATCGCGGTCGGCGCCCAGGCCTTCCTGTACTCGATCCGCACGGCGATCCTGCCCTTCATGTTCATCTTCAACACCCAGTTGCTGATGATCGGCATCGACTCGTGGTGGATCTTCTTCCTCACCGTGTCCACCGCGATCCTGGCCAACCTGATGTTCGCCGCCGCCACCCAGGGCTGGTTCCTTACCCGCAACCGCAGCTGGGAGACGGCGGTGCTGCTGCTCGTGACCTTCAGCCTGTTCCGGCCCGGCTTCTGGATGGACATGCTGTATCCGCCCTACGAGGCGGTTCCGGCGAGCCGCTTCACGGAGCTGGTGCAGGCGGCGCCCGCCGACGCCCGGCTGCGCGTGTGGGTGGAAGGCATCAGCCTGGAGGGCGACGACGTATCCAAGGGCGTGCTGCTGCCGCTGGGCGATCCCGCCCCCTCGGCCCGCGAGCGCCTGGGCGCGATGGGCCTCACGGTGATGCAGCTGGGCGACCAGGTGCAGGTCGCCGCGGTGCGCTTCGGCAGCCCGGCCGAACGGCTGGGGCTGGAGCAGGGCTTCACGGTGAGCCGCATCGAGCTGCCCACCGATCGTCCGCGGAAGGAGTGGATGTACCTGCCGACACTGCTCGTGCTCGCGGTGGTGGTGATGCTGCAGTTGCGCCGGGCACGCACCGGTGCGGCGCCGCACCCGCGGCCGGCGACCTGAGGCATCGGGGCGCCGGCCGCCGTTCCCGGATTCCGCTGGGGCTTCATCCGGGCTACGCGGACGCCGCGCGGTCCTCTGCAGCCCGGATGGAGGAACGGAATCCGGGGGGCGGGTTCAGACCATGCCGCGCAGCTCGCGCAGCAGCACCGAGAGCATCGGCATCTCCACCGCGGTGGCCGATTTCACTTCCGCCAGGAGGTGGCGGTAGCGCTCCATCCGGGCGAAGTGGCGGCCCTCCCAGGCCCGTATGACCAGCTCGGCGTCGTCCGCGTCCGGCGACTGGCGCAGCGCATCGGCGGCGAGCAGACGCGCCTGGTTGGAGAGATCCACACGCAAGGCGCTGCGTGCGAGAGACTGCCAGCGGGTGTCGGCCGGGAGCGCGATGATGTGCCGTGCCAGCCAGTGCAGCTCCAGATGGCCACCCAGGGTGAAGTAGACCTGCGCCACCAGTGCCTCCGGGCGCGCCGTCTCGGCCGCCACCTCCACCAGGTCCAGCGCCGAATAGAGCTCGTCGAGGGAGGCGATGCGCCGCGCCAGCGGCTCCGGCGCGCCCTTCTCGACCAGCCGCGCGGCGGCCGCATCGAGCTCGGCGCGGTAGTCGGGCGTGACCAGCTCGTGCAGGCCCTCGGCGAGCCGCGCCACGCCGGGGGCGAAGTGCTCCACCGTCGCCCCGAGGTCGGCGAGCCACTCCCGATGGCGCAGGAACCATAGGGTGCCGCGCTGGATGAGCCGGCCGGTGTCGAGGATCATCGCCGTCTGCACCGCGTACTCGACCAGGTTGTCGAGGGCCTCGATGCCGCGCCATACCGGCACCAGGGCGAAGACCTCCCGGGTGGCCATGTAGGCGCGCACGATCTCGGCCGGCGTCGCGCCGACCTCCCCTTGCAGCCGGTTCACGAAGGTGAGCCCGACCCGGTTCACCATGCTGTTCACCACGTGGGTGGCGATGATCTCGCGCCGCAGGGGGTGCTCGGCGATCTGCGCCGGATAGCGCTCGCGCAGCGGCACCGGGAAGTAGCGCAGGAGCGCGGTGGAGATGTAGGGGTCTTCGGGCACGTCCGAGGCGAGCACCAGCTCGAAGAGCTCGATCTTGCAGTAGGCGAGCAGCACCGCGAGCTCGGGGGTGACCAGCCCGGTGCGGCTGGCGGAGCGTTCGGCGAGCTCCTCGTCCATGGGCAGGAACTCGAGCTTGCGGTTGAGCCGTCCCGAGTGGGCAAGGCGGCGGATGAAGTCGCCCTGCTCGCCGAGCAGCGCCGCCCCGCGCGCGCGCATGACCGAGAGGATCTGGGTCTGCCCGTAGTTGTCGCGCAGCACCAGGCCGGCGACCTCCTCGGTCATGTCCGCCAACAGCTTGTTGCGCTGCTTCTCGGTGAGCTCGCCCTCGGCCACCACCCGGTCGAGCAGGATCTTGATGTTCACCTCGTGGTCGGAGCAATCCACGCCGCCCGAATTGTCGATGGCGTCGGTGTTGATCTTGCCGCCCTTCAAGGCGTACTCGATGCGGCCGAGCTGGGTAACGCCGAGGTTTCCGCCCTCGACCACCACCCGGCAGCGCAGCTCCGCGCCATTGACCCGCAGCGCGTCGTTGGCGCGGTCGCCCACCGCGGCGTCGGTCTCGCTCGCGGCCTTCACGTAGGTGCCGATGCCGCCGTTGTAGAGGAGGTCTACCGGCGCGCGCAGGATGCAGCGGATGAGCTCGGCCGGCGTGAGGGCTTCGGCCTCGGTGCCGAGCGCGGCGCGCACCTGGGGCGAGAGCGGGATGGACTTGGCGCTGCGCGGCCACACGCCGCCGCCTTCCGAGATGCGCGAGCGGTCGTAGTCGTCCCAGGACGAGCGCGGCAGGCCGAACAGGCGCGCGCGCTCCTCCCAGGTGGCGGCCGGGTCCGGATCCGGGTCGAGGAAGATGTGGCGGTGGTCGAAGGCCGCGACCAGGCGGATGCACTTCGACAGCAGCATGCCGTTGCCGAACACGTCGCCCGACATGTCGCCGATGCCGACGACGCTGAAGGGCTGCTCCTGGATGTTCGTCCCCAGCTCGCGGAAGTGGCGCTTGGCCGACTCCCAGGCGCCGCGCGCGGTGATGCCCATCTTCTTGTGGTCGTAGCCCACCGAGCCGCCCGAGGCGAAGGCGTCGCCCAGCCAGAAGCCGTACTCGGCCGCCACCGCGTTGGCGTAGTCGGAGAAGGTCGCGGTGCCCTTGTCGGCGGCCACCACCAGATAGGGATCGTCCTCGTCGTGGCGCACCACGCGGGGCGGCGGCAGCACCTTGCCCAGGCGCAGGTTGTCGGTGATGTCGAGGAGGCCCCGCAGGTAGGTGCGGTAGCACGCCACGCCCTCGGCCATGAGCGCCTCGCGGTCGCCGGCCGGCGGCGGCGCCTTGAGCACGAAGCCGCCCTTGGAGCCCACCGGCACGATCACCGCGTTCTTCACGATCTGCGCCTTCACCAGCCCCAGGATCTCGGTGCGGAAGTCCTCCATCCGGTCGGACCAGCGCAGCCCGCCGCGGGCCACCTTGCCGCCGCGCAGGTGTACGCCCTCCACCCGCGGCGAGTACACGAAGATCTCGAACATCGGCCGCGGATGCGGCAGGTTGGGGATG
The DNA here is from genome assembly GCA_020725025.1 of Azoarcus sp. Lineage (GTDB taxonomy): Bacteria > Pseudomonadota > Gammaproteobacteria > Burkholderiales > Rhodocyclaceae > Aromatoleum. The sequence continues at coordinate 80,228 of DYFV01000010.1, read as the reverse complement.
CGCCCCGGGTCGAACTTGAAGGAGATCCAGGGCTTGGGCCGCCCGTCTGCGCCGGGCTGGAAGTAGTTGGTGCGCAGGGTCGCCTCGATCATGGCCAGGAACTGGCGCAGGATGCGGTCCTCGTCCAGGTTGGCGACCTTGTTCAGCGCCTCCTCGATGTGCACCACCAGGCGCACGCACTGGCTCTCGCGGTTGCGCTCGTGGGCCGGGTCGAAGCGTGCCGCGAAGAGGGCGAAGAGCTCGCGCGCGAGCGCCGGGTAGGCGGCGAGCGTCTGCTCCATGTAGCTCTGACTGAAGGTGAAGCCCGCCTGGCGCATGTACTTGGCGTAGGCGCGCAGCACGCTCACCTCTCGCCAGCCCAGGCCGGCGAGCAGCGTGAGGCGGTTGAAGTCGTCGTTCTCGATCTCGCTGCGCCACACGCGCAGGAAGGCATCCTGGAACAGCGGGCGCAGGCGGTCCACGTCGAGCTCGCCGCTGCCGGCGTGGGCGAGCCCGAAGTCGTGGATCCAGATGCGGCGCCCGTCCTGGCGGTCGATCTCGGCGGGACGCTCGTCGATCACCTGCACGCCCATGTGCTCGAGCATGGGGAGGCTCGTCGACAGGGCAACCGGCGCGCCCGCACGGTAGAGCTTGAAGTTGAGCCGCCCGGGCGGCGCTTCGAGGGGCACGTAGAGACTCATCGCCAGGCCGTCGTCGCCGGTGAGGCTCTCCATCTGCTCCACGTCGAACACCGCCACGCGCGCCGGGTAGTGCTCGCGGTAGCCGGCCGGAAAGGCGTTGCAGTAGCGGGCGAAGAGCGCCATGCCGCGCTCCTCGCCGCAGTGGACGACGAGCGCCTGCTGCAGGTCGTCTTCCCAGCGCCGTGCGGCACGGGCGAGCCGCTGCTCGAGCTCGCGCACGTCGAAGGGCGGGATCACCGACTCGCGGGTGCGCACCACGATCTGGATGCGTGCCAGGGCCGACTCGGAGAAGTGCACGTCGAACTCGGAGCTCGCGCCGTTGAAGGCCTCCATCAGCACCGCCTGCATGCGGCGGCGCTGCTCGGTGTTGTAGTGCTCCCGCGGCACGTAGACCAGGCACGAGACAAAGCGCGCGAACGGGTCGCAGCGCACCAGCAGCCGCGTGCGCTGGCGCTCGCCCAGCCGCAGGATGGCGACGGCGTGGGCGTAGAGCTCGTCCACCTCGATCTGGAAGAGCTCGTCCCGCGGGTAGCGCTCGAGGATGGTGAGCAGCGCCTTGGCCGCGTGGCTGCCCGGCATCAGCCCGGCGCGCTCGATCACTGCGGCGACCTTGCGCCGCAGGAGGGGGATGTAGATCGGGCGGGTGCTGTAGGCGGTCGAGGCGAGCAGCCCGATCACCCGCCGCTCGCCGACCACCCGCCCCTCGGCGTCGAACACCTTGATGCCGATGTAGTCGAGGTAGCCGGGGCGGTGCACCGTGGAGCGGCTGTTGGTCTTGGTGAGGGTGAGGAGCCGCGGCAGATGCGCTTGGGCCTTGAGCTGCGGCGGCAGGGCGGCGAAGGCGCGCGACAGTTTCTCCTCCCCGCTCTCGCGCAGCAGACCCTGGCCGCTCCCGGGCCGGATGCGCAGCTCGTTCTCGCCCCCGGTGGTGACCAGGTCGTAGTCGCGGCAGCCGAGCAGAACGAAGTTTCCGTCGCCGATCCACTTCAGGAAGGCGAGCACCTCGTCCCGGTCGTCCTCGACCGGAGGGGGCCGGCTTTCCACTTCGGCGACGATGTCGGCGAGCCGCTCGCGCATCGCCGGCCAGTCGGCGACGGCCGCACGCACGTCGTCCAGCACGCGGGTGAGACCGGCCTGCAGCGCCTCGAGGTCGGCGGGCTCGGTGCGCCGATCCACTTCCACGTGGATGATGGACTCGTAGCGGCCCTTCTCCGCCTCGCCCTCGCCGGCAAGACCCAGGTAATTGCCCGCCGCGTCGCGCACCACACGCATCACCGGGTGGACGATCAGGTGCAGGGTGAGGCCCTGGCGGTTGACCTCCATGGTGATGGAATCGACCAGGAAGGGCATGTCGTCATTGACGATCTCGATGACCGTGTGGGTCGATTCCCAGCCGTGCTCCTCGAGGCGAGGATTGTAGGCACGCAGCCGTGTGCCGGCCGGATGGCGGCGCATGAACTGCCAGTGGGACAGGACCGCGCCGTAGAGGTCGGCGACCGGACGGTCGAGCACGTCCTCTGGATCGACCTGGCTGAAATACTTGCGGGCGAACGGGACGACGAGGGCTGCCTGGTCGGCGGGCAGCTTGGTCTCGATGAGTTCCAGGACCGCGTCGAAGGGGGCGCTGACGGCCTCCTGGTGGGGTGCGAGCATGGCTGTACTCCCGAAGAGCGCCCCCGCCGGGGCGCGTTTTTCCGCCATACCCTACCCGCATCGGCCGCATCCCGGAAGGGGCGTTTTCCCTTACCGGAAGCGGGGGGCGCTCAGACCAGCGAGGGCCCCGAGACGATGGCGACCGCGTCCTTCTCGGTGATCGGCACCGAGGCATTGGCGAGCACGTGGACCGTGAGCCACTCCTCCAGCCGCTCCCGGCCGTCGCCTTCCAACGTGTCGAAAAGGCAGCCGACCTGTCCGCCGCTCGGATGGGCGACACGGTTCACCACGTGGGCGCGGGCACGGATCTCGTCGGGCACACCCGCGCGGTGCAACACCACCTCGAAGCCGCCGTCCGCAGGGAGCACTGCGTCGTCCGGGATGCCGAAGCCTTCCAGCGAGAGGTCGAGCAGCGGCGTGCGCCTGCCGTCGATCTGCGCCCAGAAGCAGGTTTCGCCGCGGCGCAGGGCGAGGAAGCGCTGGCGGCGGCGGCGTTCGGTGGAATCGGACATGGCCTCGGCTCCGGTTATTGTCGAAAGGACCGCATCATATAACGGAGACATCCCCTTGTAGGAGCGGCAGCCGCTCCTACAGGGGCAGGCCGCGCGGCTTGCGGCCGGCGCGGGCGAAGAGCGCGTCGAACACGCCGTTGGGCAGCGCCCGCAGCAGACCCGCCACGATGCCCATCTGCCACGGCACCACCGCGTAGGCGCGGCCGGCGTCGATGACCCGCGCCATGCGCCGGGCCGCCTCGTCGGCGGGCAGGAGGAAAGGCATGGGATAGGGATTGACCGCCGTCATCGGGGTGGCGATGTAGCCGGGCGCCAGGGTCACCACCCGCACTCCGCTGCCGCGCAGTTCCACCCGCAGGCTCTCCAGGTAGGCGATGGCGGCGGCCTTGGAGGCGCTGTAGGCGCCCGCCCCCGGCAGCCCGCGGATGCCGGCCACCGAGGCGATGCCCACGAGCCGGCCGCTGCCGCGGGCGCGCATCGGCGCGACGAAGGGCTGGAAGGAGGCCACCATGCCGTTCACGTTGGTGCGGAGCACCCGCTCGAAGGCGTCGAGATCCTCGGCGTACTCGGTGAGGGTACCGACCGAGACGCCCGCGTTGGCGATGACGATGTCGGGCACGCCGACCTCATCCAGGTAGCGTCGGGCCGCGCAGGCGAGCGCGGCCCCATCGCCCACGTCCGCCGCCAGGGCGAGATGCTCCCCGGGGAGCGAGGCGGCGAGCTCGGCCAGCGCGGCCTCGCGGCGCGCCACCAGCCCCAGGCGCGCGCCGCGCGCCGCGTAGTGGCGGGCGAAGGCCTGCCCCAGCCCGCTCGAGGCGCCGGTCAGGAAAACACGAAGTCCGGCCGCAGCCGGACTCGGGGTGTAGGGAGGCATGCCGCGGTCAGGCGGCGCGAAGGCTCAGCTGCCGCCCTTGCCGCTGCGGGAACGGGCGATGAGCTCGTCCACCGTCTTGAGCATGGCATCGTAGCCGCCGGCGGTGCTGGCCGAGACCAGGTAACGGCCGTCCACCGCCATCAGCGGCACGCCGTTCACCCGGTAGGCGGCGGCGATCTGGTTGGCGCGCTGCATGCGCGACTGCACGCCGAAGGACTTGTAGGCGTCGATGAAGCGCTTGCGGTCGACACCCTGGCTCGCCGCCCAGTCGAAGAGCGCGTCCTCGCGGAACAGCGGGATGCGCCGGTTGTGGAGCGCGTCGAAGGCCGCAGCGTGAAGCTTGTCGGCATCGCCCAGCGCCTGGATGGTGTAGTAGAGGCGCGCGAGCACGGTCCACTGCTCGCGGTTGAAGGTGATGGGCACCTTCACCAGGCTCACGTCGGAGGGAAGCTTCTTCGCCCAGTCGTGCAGGAGCGGCTCGAAATCGTGGCAGTGCGGGCAGCCGTAGGAGAAGAACTCGATCACCTCGACCTTGCCCGGCGAGTCGGTCGGCACCTTCGTCGGCAGCGTCTGGAACGCCGGTCCGCCCGAGCGCTGCGCGTAGCTCGCGGCGCCGACGGTGGAAAGCGCCGCGAGTGCGGCGAGCTGCTTGAGGACGTGACGACGATCCATTCGATGCTCCTGTTTTGATGACAGCACGTCTGACGGCGCTTCGCGCCGGTTGTTCCTGATGGCGCAGGGTCTTCAGGACCCCGGCCGGATTACGGGTTTGCCTTGACCACGGCGGCGGTGAAGCCGGCCTGCGCCAGGCGGGCGCGCACCGGATTCATGTCCTCGGGCTTGGCGAAGGGGCCGATGCGCACGCGATGCACGATGCGGCCGTCGGCGATCTGGGCGCGCTGCGCGCTCGCCTCGATTCCGTTCAATGCCAGCATGGCCTTGAGGTTGTCGGCCTCGCCCGGATCCTCGAAGGCGCCGATCTGAAGGTAGAGGCGATCGGCGCTCTCGGCCGCCTGCGGCTGCGGCGGCACCGGATCGGTCGGCGCGCTCTCCCCCTGCGGCAGGATCTTGTAGAACTGGAAATCCTGCTTGGCCACCGGCCGGTCGCCCGGCTTGCCGGGCAGCGCGAGCGGCGGCTGGTCGGCGGTCGGCGCGCGCGGCGAGACCGTGGGCGGCGTCTGGAAAGGCGCCGAGCGCGTGAAATACCACGCCGCCGCGGCGGCGAACAGCGCGCCCAGCACCAGCCCGATGAAGATGCCGACGAGGATGCCGCCACGGCTCTTCGCCGCCGGGCGGGCGGTCTTCGATCGGGGCTTGGCGTTTCGGCTCACGGGTTCGTTCTCCGGTTACATCGATTGCGGGGCCGACACGCCGAGCAGCGCGAGGCCCGAGGCCAGCACCCGGCGCACGGCGGCGGCCAGCGCGAGGCGGGCGAGCTTCACCGCCTCGTCGTCCACCAGCATGCGCTCGGCGTTGTACCAGCTGTGGAACTCGCCGGCCAGATCCTTCAGATAGAAGGCGATCTGGTGCGGCGCGTAGTCGGCCGCGGCGTTCTGCACGAGCTCGGGGAAGGCCGCGAGGCGCGCGCACAGGGCGAGCTCGCGCTCGTTGCCGAGCCGCGCGACATCGGCCGCGGCCAGCTCCTTCTCCTCGCCGCCCCACTGGGCGAGCACCGAGCAGATGCGCGCGTGGGCGTACTGCACGTAGTAGACGGGGTTCTCGTTGCTCTGGCTCTTGGCCAGATCGAGGTCGAAGTCCAGATGCTGGTCGCTCTTCCTCAATACGTAGAAGAAGCGGCAGGCATCGTTGCCCACCTCGCGGCGCAGCTCGCGCAGGGTCACGAATTCGCCCGAGCGGGTCGACATGGAAGCCTTCTGTCCGTTGCGATAGAGCACTGCGAACTGCACCAGCGCCACCTCCAGCCGCTCGGGCGGCAGGCCCAGCGCCACCATGGCACCGCGCACGCGGGGAATGTAGCCGTGGTGGTCCGCGCCCCAGATGTCGATGATGCGGTCGTAGCCGCGCTCGTACTTGTTGAAGTGGTAGGCGATGTCGGAGGCGAAGTAGGTGTAGAGCCCGTTCTCGCGCTGCACCACCCTGTCCTTCTCGTCACCGAAGGCCGAGGAGCGGAACCACTTGGCACCGTCCTGCACATAGACATGGCCACGGCGCTCCAGTTCGGCCACGGCGCGATCGACGAGCCCCGTGTCGAAGAGGCTCTTCTCGGAGAACCAGCGGTCGAAGTGCACGCCGAACTCCTCGAGGTCCTCGCGCCCGTCGCCGAGCTGCTCGTTCAGGGCGAAGCCGTGCACCCAGTGGTAGTCCTCGCCCAGCAGGCGCTTGGCGTTGGCGATCAGCACGTCCAGGTGGGTCTCGCGCTGGGCCTTGGCCTCCTCGTCCTTGCGATCGGCCACCGGCAGGTCCGGCGCGCCTTGAAGGACCTGCTCGCGGGTGACCTTGGCGAAGCGGTCGCCGTGGCCCGCCTGCATCTCGCGCGCCATGCCGATCACGTAGTCGCCCTGGTAGGCATTGGGCGGGAAGGGCACGACGATGTCGAAGAGCGCCAGGTAGCGCAGCCAGGTGGACAGCGCCAGGATGTCCATCTGCCGGCCGGCGTCGTTCACGTAGTATTCGCGGGTCACCTCGAAGCCGGCGAAGTCGAGCACCGCGGCCAGGGACGCCCCGTAGGCGGCACCCCGGCCGTGGCCCACGTGCAGGGGCCCGGTCGGGTTGGCCGAGACGAACTCCACCAGCACCTTGGGGCCGCCGCGCTTGCCGCGCCCGTAGTCCGCCCCACGCGCGAGCACCTCGCCCACCACCGCGGTCTTGGCGCCGGCGGCCAGCGTGAAGTTGATGAAGCCGGCACCTGCCACCTCGCGCCCGGCCACCAGGGGCGACGACGGCAGCTCGGCCACGAGCTGCGCCGCCACCTCGCGCGGGTTCTTCTTCAGCGGCTTGGCGAGCTGCAGCGCGAGGTTGGTCGCGAAGTCGCCGTGCCCCGCCTGCTTGGGCCGCTCGAGATGGATCGGGGTGTCGGCCAGCTGCGGGGCGACGCTCTTCAGCGCGGCGCGCAGCAGCTCGGCGAGGTGAAGCTTGGGATCAGCGCTCATGGCACTCGGAGATGCGTAAAAAGGGCTGAATTATAGCCGATCGCCGGCGCCCCTCCCGTCCTCGGGGTTGTCAGGGAGATACCTGGATTCGCGGCTTCCGCCGCTGCACATGCCGACTCAGCGTCTCGGACGCCGTCGAAGACCTCGTCGCGGGCGAGCTCGCAGCCGATCGACGTGAGGGGGAGGGCGACTGCGCCGGTGTAGTCGTGCAGCGTGGAGAGTCCCTCGGCGCCACGCCGGAACACTCCCGTCGCACGATGCCGAGTGCATCGCTCGCATACCTGCTGCTTGGCCGCCCCCCGCTTTCCCGCTAAAGTCCGCGTTTTGCCCTTCCGCCCCCCATTCCGTGCGCCTTTTCCGACTTGCCAGGATCATCACCGTAGGCCTGCGCTTCGGCCTCGATCAGGTCGTGCTCGAAGCCGACCCGAGCGGGCGCCTGCTGCGGCTGTGGCACGTCCTGTTTTTCTGGCGCCGCTTCGCGGAGCCGCGGGCGGTGCGGCTGCGCCGCGCGCTCGAGTCGCTGGGCCCGATCTTCGTCAAGTTCGGGCAGATGCTTTCCACCCGGCGCGACCTGTTGCCGCCGGACATCGCCGACGAACTCGCGCTGCTGCAGGACCGGGTGCCGCCCTTCCCCACCGAGCAGGCCCTGAAGGTGCTGGAGGACTTCTACGGGCGCCCGGTGGACGCGGTGTTCATCAACTTCGAGCGCACGCCGGTAGCGTCGGCCTCGGTGGCGCAGGTGCACTTCGCCGAGCTCCCGAACGGCACCGAGGTGGCGGTGAAGATCCTGCGTCCGGGGATCGAGCGGGTGATCGCCCACGACATGGCACTGCTCGAGACCGCCGCCATCCTGCTCGACCGGGTGTGGCCGGAGGCGCGGCGCCTGAAGCCCATCGAGGTGGTGGCCGAGTTCAGCAAGTACCTGCGCGACGAGCTCGACCTCATGCGCGAGGCGGCCAACTGCTCGCAGCTGCGGCGCAACTTCAAGGACTCGTCGCTGCTGCTGGTGCCCGAGGTGTACTGGGACTGGTGCGGCTCCTCGGTGATGGTGATGGAGCGCATGCGCGGTGTGCCCATCTCGCAGATCGAGGCGCTGCGCGCCCAGGGCACGGATCTGTCGCTGCTCTCGCGCGCGGGGGTGGAGATCTTCTTCACCCAGGTCTTCCGCGACGGCTTCTTCCACGCCGACATGCACCCGGGCAACATCTTCGTGCATCGCGACGGGCGCTACATCGCGCTGGACTTCGGCATCATGGGGACGCTCAACGAGGAGGACAAGAACTACCTCGCGCAGAACTTCCTCGCCTTCTTCAAGCGCGATTACCGGCGCGTGGCGCTCGCCCACATCGAGGCGGGCTGGGTGCCGGCCAAGACACGGGTGGACGAGTTCGAGGCGGCCATCCGCACCGTGTGCGAGCCCATCTTCGACAAGCCGCTGAAGGACATCTCCTTCGGCAAGACGCTGCTGCGTCTCTTCCAGACCGCGCGCCGCTTCGAGATGGAGGTGCAGCCCCAGCTGGTGCTTCTGCAGAAGACCCTGCTCAACATCGAGGGACTCGGGCGCCAGCTCGACCCCGAGCTCGATCTGTGGAAGACGGCCAAGCCCTTCCTCGAGCGCTGGATGAACGAGCGCATGGGCTGGCGGGCGCTGCTGCGCGGCGTGCGCGACGAAGCCCCCGCCTGGGCCGGCATGCTGCCGCAGCTGCCGCGGCTCGCGCACCAGTCGCTCACCGAATCGGCGCGCGCCTACCGCGCCCAGCGGGACGAGCTCGACCGCATGAACAACACCCTGCGCCGCCAGGGGCGGGTGCTGGTGATCGCGAGCATCATCGTGGTCGCGCTGGTGACGCTGGAGCTTTACCGCCGCCTGGTCTGACGGCCCGGATTCCGTTCCTCCATCCGGGCTACGCCGACGGCCTCGACGGCGCCTGCCGTTCCTGCGGCCGCCCCCGCTGAACAAATCGCCGCCCTCCCCGTCGAACCAATGTACGCGCTTCGCTTATGTGTCCGCGATTCGCGCGGACTTGGAGGATCGCCATGACCCATTCCGCACCGCTCCAGGTCTCGTCCCAGGCCGCCGTCCGCAGCACGGTACGCATCGTCGGCGCCGCTTCCGCGCTCGGTGCGGGCCATCTCGGCACCGAGGCGGCGCCCGACGCGCTCCAGGTGGGTGGCCTCGCGGAGCACCTCGCGCGGTTCGGGCTGGCCACCACCTGGGAGGCCACCCTGCGCCCGCGCTCGCCCGCGCCCAACAGCACCGCGCCGATGGCCGAGCGCCTCGAGGCGGTGGCGGAGCTCGCGCAGCGCCTCTCGGATCAGGTCGCGGCCCTGCCGGTGGACAGCCTCCCGCTGGTGATCGGCGGCGACCACGCGGTGGCGATCGGCACCTGGCGCGGCATGGCACGCCGGGTCGCGCCGCGGGGCGCGCTGGGGCTGATCTGGATCGACGCCCACCTGGACAGCCACACCGACGCCACCACCCACTCGGGCAACATCCACGGCATGCCGCTGGCGGCCCTGCTCGGGGAGGGGAATCCGGTCATCACAGGGGTGAGCGGCCCCCGGCTCGATCCGTCCAAGGTATGCGTCATCGGCGCGCGCACATGGGAAGAGGAGGAGCTCGCCCACCTGCGCCGCCTGGGCGTGAGGATCTTCGACATGACCGACGTGCGCGAGCGCGGAATGTCGGCCGTCTTCTGCGACGCCCTCTCCGTGGCGCGCAGCGGCACCGCGGCCTTCGGCGTGAGCATCGACCTGGATGCGCTCGATCCGAACGCGCTGCCGGCGGTGACCTGCCCCGAGCGCGACGGGATCGCGCCCGCCGAGCTCTCCAACGCGCTGCTCGCGCTACGCGCCTGCGGCGACTTCGCCGCCCTCGAGATCGTGGAGTACGTGCCGGCGCTGGACGTCACCGGAGAGGGTGCGACCTGGGTGGCCGAGCTCGCCGGCGCCGCGCTCGGCCCCGGCACCTACGCGCTGCGCGCCAAGGAGCGCCAGTTCGGTGCGCACAACTACGCGCCGCTGCCGGCGGTGTTCCACCGGGGCGAGGGCGTGTGGCTGTGGGACGTGGAGGGGCGGCGCTATCTGGACATGATGAGCGCCTACTCCGCGGTGAGCTTCGGGCATTCCAACCCGCGCCTGGTGCACGCCCTCACCGAGCAGGCCGGCCGCCTCGCCCTCACCTCGCGGGCCTACTCCAACGACCGCCTGCCGCTGCTCCTGGAGCGGCTGTGCGCGATCTTCGGCTACGACCGGGCGCTGCCGGTGAACACCGGCCTGGAGGCGGTGGAGACCGCCCTGAAGGCGGTGCGCAAGTGGGCCTACAAGGTGAAGGGCGTTCCGAACGACCAGGCCGAGATCATCACCTGCGAGGGAAACTTCCACGGCCGCTCCATCACCATCGTGGGTTTCTCCTCCGAGCCCCAGTACCGGGACGGCTTCGGGCCGTTCGCGCCGGGCTTCAAGCGCGTGCCCTACGGCGACGCCGAGGCCCTGGAAGCGGCGATCACGCCCAACACCGCGGCCTTCCTCGTGGAGGCGCTTCAGGGCGAGGGCGGCATCGTCGTGCCCCCGGCGGGCTACCTCGCCCGCTGCGCGGAGATCTGCCGCCGGCACGACGTGCTCCTCGTCGTCGACGAGATCCAGACCGGGCTCGGCCGAACCGGGCGGCTGCTCGCCTGCGACCACGATGGGGTGCGCCCGGACGGCGTCATCCTCGGCAAGGCGCTCGGCGGCGGCCTGATGCCGGTGTCGGCCTTCCTCGCCGACGACGCGGTGATGGACGTCTTCGAGCCGGGCGACCACGGCTCGACCTTCGGCGGCAATCCGCTCGGCGCGGCGGTCGCCCTGGAAGTGCTCGACCTGCTCATGGAGACGCGTCCGTGGGAGCGCGCCGCACGCCTGGGCGAGCGCCTCATGGCACGGCTCGCCGAGGCGCGCCTGCCCTGCGTGCGCGAGGTGCGCGGGCGGGGGCTGCTCATCGGCGTCGAACTCGATCCCGCGTGCCTGTCCGCCACGCTGGGGGCCGAGCTGCTGCTCGCCCACGGCATCGCCACCAAGGACACCCATCACACCGTCCTGCGCTTCGCGCCGCCGCTCACCATCGAAGCGGAGGTGCTCGATCATGCCGCCGACGTGATCATCGAGACGCTCGCCATGGCACCGCCGCGGCTCGCCGAAACCGCCTCCACGACCGGATGAGCACCATTCCGGTGCATCCAAAGCGCTAAGAAACGGCAGAAAAGTGCGCGGAAACCGGGGCTTATGCGCCCCACGGGCGGCCATTCGTTGATACACTGCGGGCCGCTCCATCTCCCTCAAATCGCTCTCCCGGAAAGGCCCGCCCATGCTGCTCTGGCTCGTGATCGCTTACCTGCTCGTTTCCATCGGAATCGGCCTGTATGCCGCCATGCGCGTGCATAACGCACGCGACTACATCGTGGCCGGCCGCAACCTGCCGTTCTACATCGTGCTCGCCATGGTGTTCGCCACGTGGTTCGGCGCGGAAACCGTGCTCGGCATCTCCGCCACCTTCCTGGAGGAGGGCTTCCGCGGGCTGATCTCCGATCCGCTCGGCGCCTCGCTGTGCCTGGTGCTGTTCGGCCTCGTCTTCGCCCGCCCGCTCTACCGCATGAACCTGCTCACGCTGGGGGACTTTTTCCGCGTGCGCTACAACCGCCCGACCGAGCTGGTGCTGTCGATCTGCATCGTCGTCTCCTACCTCGGCTGGGTGAGCGCGCAGATGACCGCGCTCGGACTGGTGTTCAACGTGCTCTCCGGCGATGCGGTGACGATGAACCAGGGCATCTTCATCGGCGCCGCGGTGGTGCTGGTCTATACCCTGTTCGGCGGCATGTGGTCGGTCGCGCTCACCACCTTCGTGCAGATGATCGTCATCGTTCTGGGCCTGCTCTACGTCACCTGGCTCGCGGGCGACATGGCCGGCGGCTTCACCAACGTGGTGAGCAAGGCGGCAGCCGAGGGCAAGTTCGAGTTCCTGCCGACGCTCGATGCGGTGGACATGCTCGCCTGGATCGCCGCCCTGCTCACCATGGCGCTGGGCTCGATTCCGCAACAGGACGTGTTCCAGCGGGTCAACTCGTCCCGCAACGAGCGCGTGGCGGTGTGGGGTACCACCCTGGGCGGCGTCTCCTACTTCTTCTTCGCGGCGATCCCGCTCTTTCTCGCTTACACCGCCAACATCATCGACCCCCAGATGGTGGCGCGCTACATGGAGGAGGACTCGCAGCTCATCCTGCCCAACCTCATCCTCGGCCACATGCCCTTCGTCGCTCAGGTCGTGTTCTTCGGGGCCCTGCTGTCGGTGATCATGAGTACGGCCTCCGGCACACTGCTCGCGCCCTCGGTGACCTTCTCCGAGAACGTGGTGAAGGGCTTCTTCCCCAACATGAGCGACCGCCAGCTGCTGCTGACCACGCGCATCACGGTGGTGGCCTTCACCGCGCTCGTCACCTTCTACGCGGTCAGCACCGAGGCCACCATCCACCATATGGTGGAGAGCGCCTACCGCATCACGCTGGCCGGCGCCTTCGTGCCGCTGGCGGCGGGGCTGTTCTGGTCGCGGGCCAACAACCTGGGCGCGACGCTCGCCATCGTGCTCGGCCTGGGGACCTGGCTCTTCCTCGAGCTCTTCGTCCCCGAAGGCGACATCGAGCCGCAGCTCTTCGGCCTGGCGGCAAGCGCCGTCGGCATGGTGGTGGGCGGCTTCGTCGGCCCGCGGACCCACCACCGCCCTCACGCCGGCCACCATCACGCGGCCGCCGCGACGCACCACCTCGCACGCTGAGGCGGGTACCCGGGAACCGGACTGCCCCTTGACCCCGGTCAACGCAGTCCGGCGCAACTGGCACTAAGGTTGCGGGGCATTTTTTTGCCCGCCATTTCCATGACCACTGCCCGCATTGAACTCGTCTGCCCCGCCGGCAGCCTGCCGGCGCTGAAGACCGCCGTCGATCACGGCGCCGACTGCGTCTATCTCGGCTTCAAGGACGCGACCAACGCGCGCAACTTCACCGGGCTCAATTTCGACCCGCAGTCGATGCGCGAGGGCGTGCGCTACGCCCACGACCGCCGGCGCAAGGTGCTGCTCGCGCTCAACACCTACCCGCAGGCCGGCAACTGGTCGAGCTGGACGGCCGCGGTGGACCGCGCCGCCGAGCTCGGCATCGACGCCGTGATCCTGGCCGATCCGGGCCTCATGGCCTACGCCGCCAAGACCCACCCGCAGCTGCGCCTGCATCTGTCGGTGCAGGGCTCGGCCACCAGCTACGAGGCGATCAACTTCTACCACGAGCGCTTCGGCATCCAGCGCGCGGTGCTGCCGCGGGTGCTGTCGCTCGCCCAGGTCGAGCAGGTGATCGCCAACACCCCGGTGGAGATCGAGGTCTTCGGTTTCGGCGGGCTGTGCGTGATGGTCGAGGGGCGCTGCGCGCTCTCGGCCTACGCCACCGGCGAGTCGCCCAACTGCAACGGCGCCTGCTCGCCGGGCAAGCACGTGCGCTGGGAGCAGACCCCGAAGGGGATGGAGACGCGCCTGAACGGCATCCTCATCGACCGCTTCGCCGACGGCGAGCGCGCCGGTTACCCGACGCTCTGCAAGGGCCGCTTCGACGTGGACGGCGAGACCTACTACGCCATCGAGGAACCCACCAGCCTCAACACCCTGGAGCTGTTGCCCGACCTGGCGCGGGCCGGCGTGCGCGCGATCAAGATCGAAGGCCGCCAGAGGAGCCCCGCCTACGTCGCCCAGGTCACCCGGGTGTGGCGCGAAGCGCTGGACCGCGTGATGCGCGGCGCCGACAACTTCACCGTACAGAAGGCCTGGATGGCCGAGCTCGACAAGGTCTCCGAGGGGCGCAGCCACACCCTCGGGGCGTACTACCGGCCATGGAAATGAACGATACGAAACTCGCCCTCGGGCCCCTGCTCTACTACTGGCCGCGCCAGTCCGTCCTCGACTTCTATGCCGACATGGCGGAGACGCCGGTGGACATCGTCTATCTCGGCGAGACGGTGTGCTCGCGCCGTCACGAGCTGCGGCTCGACGACTGGCTCGACGTGGCCGGCGTCCTGGCCGCCGCCGGCAAGGAGGTCGTGCTCTCCTCCCAGGCGCTCATCGAGTCCGAGTCCGACCTCAAGGCCCTGCGCCGCATGGCCGGCCAGGAGAGCTTCCGGGTCGAGGCCAACGACATGTCGGCGACGCGGGTGCTCGCCGCGGCCGGGCGCCGCGACTGGGTGGCCGGGCCGACGCTCAACGTCTTCAATCCGGAAACGCTGGGCATCCTGGCCGCGGACGGCGCGACCCGCTGGGTGGCTCCGCCGGAGATGTCCGGCGCGGTGCTGGGCGAGCTCCTGGCGGCCGCGACCCTGCCCATCGAGACCGAGGTGCTCGCCTGGGGCCGGCTCCCGCTCGCCCATTCGGCCCGCTGCTTCACCGCCCGCCACTACAACCTGCAGAAGGACACCTGCGAGTTCCGCTGCCTGGGGATCACCGACGGCCTCCTGCTCCGCACCCGCGAGGGCGAGCCCTTCCTGACCCTGAACGGCGTGCAGACCCAGTCGGCGCGCACCCACAACCTGCTCGCCGAGCTGCCCGCCGTGACCGAGCACGCCGACGTGCTGCGGGTGAGCCCCCAGGGCGAGCACACCGCCGAGGTGATCGCGCTCTTCCGCGCCGTGCTGGACGGACAGCTCGCCTCGCGCGAGGCCTTCGACCGCAGCGCCGCGTGCATGGACGAGGGGCCGTGCAACGGCTTCTGGTACGGCCGCCCCGGCGTCGAACAGTACATCGCATCCTGAATCCGCTCCCGGAGCCGCCTTCATGACCGCCCTGCGCATACCCGCCTTCACCCTGCTCGCCCGGCTCGCCGCGCGCCTGCCGCAGCGCCCGCCCACGCTCGCGCTCACCCTGGGGCTGAACCTCGCCCTCGGCCGCATCCTGCCGCGGGACGACCTCGCTCCGCTGGAAGGACGGCACCTGCGCCTGAAGGTGGACGATGCCGGCCTCACCCTCGACTTCACCCTCGCCCGCGGCGCCTTCCGCCCGCACGCCGGCGGCACCACGCCCGATCTCACCCTGAGCGCCAACGTGCGCGACTACCTGGCGCTCGCACTGAGGGAAGAGGACGCGGACACGCTCTTCTTCGGACGGCGCCTGCGCATGGAAGGCGACACCGACCTCGGCCTGCTGGTCAAGAACACCCTCGACGCGGTGGACTGGGAGGCGCTGCAGACGCGCTACGGCCCGGCAGCGGTGCTGAGCCGGCTGCGGCCGCCGTCCCGCGGCCGCGAGACGGCGCGCCGCCTGCCTTTCGCCGGCTGATCCGCGGACTTCGTGGCCCGGATGCAGGCCGCGGGCCGGAATCCTGGGATGGCGGCCAGCGCCTCACCGTCGCCCCCGGATTCCGCTGCGCTCCATCCGGCCTACGCGGATCGCTCGGCGCCGGCCGCAGCGCCCGGCTAGAATCGGTCCATCCATCCTCCGCCCCCGGATCCGCCCGATGTCTGCCGCGCGCACCGCGCCGACCTTGCCGCGCAACCTCGCCCTCGCCTATGCGCTGCTCGTCGCCTATGCCTGCCTGCATCCGCTGACCGGCTGGAAGCTCACCGGACTGCCGCTGTTCGATTACCTTACGGCGCCGTGGCCGAAGTATTACCGCGGGGTCGACCTCGTCCTCAACGTGCTGGGCTACGTACCTTTCGGCTTCGTCCTGGTGCCCGCGATACCGGGCCGCCTGGGACGCGCGGGCGTCGTCCTCGTCGCCACCCTGATCGCGGCGGCGTTGAGCCTGGGCCTGGAGACGCTGCAGAACTTCCTGCCCTCGCGCGTCTCGTCCAACGTGGACCTCGCATGCAACACGGCCGGCGGGCTCCTGGGCGCGCTGCTGGGCCTGTGCTGGGGCCATGCGCTCTTCGACGAACGCGGCTGGCTGCACCGCTGGCGTTCGGAGCGGATCGTGGCCGGGCACGTCGGGGACATGGGATTGGTGCTGCTCGGCCTGTGGCTCCTCACCCAGCTCATCCCTGGCAACTTCCTCTTCGGCAGCGGCGATCTGCGCCAGGCCCTGGGCCTCGCCACCCCGCTGCACTTCGATCCCGAGCGCTTCATCGGGCTGGAGGCGGCCCTGGTCGCGCTGGCGCTGGTGGGCGTTGGCCTGTTCACGCGCTGCATCACCCGCCGGGCGAGTCCCTGGCTCATCCTGTTCGTGCTCGCCCTCGGCCTGGGTGCCAAGGCGCTCGCGGTGACCCTCTTCGTTCCGGCCGCCGATGCCATGCCCTGGCTCACCCAGGGCGCCCGGCGCGGCCTGATGTGGGGCGCGCCGCTGCTGGCCGTCGCGCTCTTCCTGCCGCGCCTGCAGCAGCACGCGCTGGCCGGCGTGGCGCTGCTCGCCGCCACCGTCCTCACCAACATCCTGCCCCACGACCCCTACCTGCTGTTCGACCAGGGGCCGATGCGCCAGGGCAGCTTCCTCAACTTCCACGGGCTCACCGGGCTGGTGGCCACCGCCTGGCCCTTCCTCGCGCTCGGCTACCTCGCGGCGCTCGGCCTGTGGCGCGGCGAGCACCTCACGGAACGGTAATTGCGGCGAGCGCCCGTATAATCGATCGGTCCCAGAACCCGGGCGGCCGAGACCGTCCCACGGAGAGTTCCCGATGAGCTATTTCAAGCATCACGTGTTCTTCTGCTGCAACCAGCGCCAGCCCGGCGACACCTGCTGCAACAACCACAAGGCAACCGAGATGCAGACCTATGCCAAGGACCGCATCGGCGCGCTCGGCCTCAAGGGACGCGGCAAGGTGCGCATCAACAAGGCGGGCTGCCTGGACCGCTGCGACGAAGGACCGGTGCTGGTGGTGTACCCCGACAACGTCTGGTACACCTACCTGGACAAGGAAGACATCGACGAGATCATCGACGAGCACCTGGTGAACGGCCGGGTCGTCGCCCGCCTGCAGCTGCCGGACCAGCCATGAGCCGGCCGCTTCCGACCGAGCACGCCCTGCTGCGGGGCCCGGACGGCGACATCGAGGTGCTCATCGACGCCCCGGAGACGGTGCGCGGGATCGCCCTGGTGTGCCATCCCCACCCGCTCTTCTCGGGCGCCAACACCAACAAGGTCGCCCACACCCTGGCGCGCAGCTTCCGCGACCTGGGTTACGCCGCGGTGCGACCGAACTTCCGCGGGGTGGGCAAGAGCGAGGGGACGCACGACCACGGCGATGCGGAGACCGAGGACATGCTCGCGGTGATCGCGTGGGCGCAGTCGCGCTGGGGCTTCCTGCCGATCGCCCTGGGCGGCTTCTCCTTCGGTGCGTTCGTGCAGACCCGGGTCGCACAGCGGCTCGCCGGCGGCATGACGCCGCCCCAGCGCATCGTGCTGGTGGGTACCGCCGCGGGCCATGTGAAGGGCGCGCGCAGCTATACCACCGAGCCGGTTCCGAACCACACGCTGGTGATTCACGGCGAGCTCGACGAGAACGTTCCGCTCGCCAACGTGCTCGAATGGGCACGCCCGCAGGATCTGCCGGTGGTGCTGGTGCCCGGTGCCGACCACTTCTTCCACGGCAAGCTCCACGTGATCCGCGATCTCATCGCGCGAACCTTCGCGCCGGTTTGACGCGGCGCCCGCAACCCGGCCATATCCAGGACAAGGAGACGCAATGAAGCTCTTCGCCTCGCTCACCAGCCCTTACGCCCGCAAGATCCGCATCCTGCTCGCCGAGAAGGCCCTGCCCTTCGAGCTCGTGGTGGACTCGCCATGGGAGGTGAACACCCGCGTGCCCGAGGTGAACCCCCTCGGCAAGGTCCCCGCCCTCGTCACCGAAGGCGGCGAAGTCTTCTTCGACTCGCCGGTGGTGGCGGGCTACCTCGAGGCGCTCAACGTCGCGCCGCACATGCTGCCGGGCGACCCCCTGGAGCGCGTGCGGGTACGCCAGGTCGAGGCGCTGGCCGACGGCGTCACCGACGCGGCGGTCGCCGCGTTGCTCGAATCGCGCCGCCCCGACGGCGAGCGCAGCGACCGCGAGATCGGGCGCCAGAAGGAGAAGATCGACCGCGGCCTGGCCGAGCTGGAGCGGCGCGCCACCGGCCGCACCTGGATGCACGGCGACAGCCTCACCCTCGGCGACATCGCGGTGGGCGTCGCCCTCGCCTATCTCGACCTGCGCTTCCCCGACCACGGCTGGCGTACCCGCTACCCGTCCCTCGCGCAGCTCGCCGAGCGGCTCTTCGCGCGCGAGAGCTTCGCGAGCACGGTCCCGCCGATGGGCTGAGCCCATGCTGAGCGCCGCCGCTGAACGCCGGGCTGCGGAGGGGCTGCGCCCCTCCCCGCTCACCGTGCGCGGGCTGAGGAAGCGCTATGGCGACAACGAGGTGGTGGCGGGCATCGACCTCACCCTCGCCGCCGGCGAATGCTTCACCCTGCTGGGCCCCAACGGCGCGGGCAAGACCACGACCTTGCGCTGCGCGCTGGGGCTGTCCGCCCCCTCGGCCGGCGAGCTCGGCCTGTGCGGCCTGCCGGTGCCCGCCCGTGCGCGCGAGGCGCGCATGCGGGTCGGGATCGTCCCCCAGCAGGACAGCCTGGATCCGGACTTCACCTGCGCCGAGAACCTGGTGGTCTACGGCCGCTACTTCGGCATCCCGGAGGCGGTCATCGCCGAGCGCATCCCGCGGCTGCTGGCCTTCGCCGGCCTGGAGGGCAAGCGCGACGCGCGCATCCAGTCGCTCTCGGGGGGCATGAAGCGCCGCCTCACCCTCGCCCGCGCGCTGGTGAACGACCCCGAGCTGCTGGTGCTGGACGAGCCCACCACCGGCCTCGACCCCCAGGCCCGCCACCTCATCTGGGACCGGCTCAAGCAACTGATCCGCAGCGGCACCACGGTGCTTCTCACCACCCACTTCATGGACGAGGCCGAGCGCCTCGCCGATCGGCTGGCCATCCTGGACGCCGGGCGCATCCTCACCCAGGGCAGCCCCCGCGAGGTCATCGCCGCCCACATCGAGCCGCAGGTGGTGGAGGTCTTCGGTGAATGGAACGGCGGTGGCGCCGCCGCCTGGGCCGCCGCTCACGCCGCGGGACTTGCCCGCCGCTTCGAGGTGAGCGGCGAGACCGCCTTCTGCTACGTGGACGACGCCGCCCCCCTCATCGCCCACCTGGCCGGGCAGCCCGACCTGCGCTACCTGCATCGCCCGGCCAACCTGGAGGACGTGTTCCTCAAGCTCACCGGGCGCGAGCTGAGGGACTGAGGCATGGAGCGCTCGATCGCCGGCTCACCCTGGCGCGCCCCGCGCTTCTCGCTGCGTTTCGTGCCGGTGTGGCAGCGCAACTTCCTGGTGTGGCGCAAACTCGCCCTGCCCTCGGTGCTCGGCAACCTGGCCGACCCGGTGATCTATCTCTTCGGCCTGGGCTTCGGCATCGGCATGCTGGTGGGCGAGGTGGCGGGCGTGCCCTACATCAGCTTCCTGGCCGCCGGCATGGTGTGCTACTCGACCATGAACAGCGCGTCCTTCGAGGTGCTCTACTCGGGCTTCTCGCGCATGCACGTGCAGAAGACCTGGGAGGCGATCATGAACGCCCCCATCGACCTCGACGACGTGGTCCTGGCCGAGCTGGTGTGGGCCGCCTCCAAGGCGCTGCTGTCGGGCGCGGCGATCCTGCTGGTGGTGGTGCTCTTCGGCCTGGTGGAGACACGCTACGCCCTGTGGCTGCTGCCGCTCGTCTTCCTCATCGGCCTCGTCTTCGCCGCCCTCGGGCTGGTCATGACCGCCCTCGCCCCGAGCTACGACTTCTTCATGTACTACTTCACCCTCTTCGTCACGCCGATGACCCTGGTGTCGGGGGTATTCTTCCCGGTCGAGCAGTTGCCCCCCGCGCTGCGCGCGGTGACGGACCTGCTGCCGCTCACCCACGCGGTGGCGCTCGCCCGCCCGCTCCTGATGGGCGCGGTGCCGCAGGCGATCGCGCTGCACGTGGCCGTGCTGGCGGCCTACGGGGTGGTCGCGTTCTGGGTGGCGCTCGCCCTCACGCGGCGGCGGCTGTTGAAGTGAGCCCCTGGTCCCGGAGCCGCCGGAACAGGCGGCGGTAGCTCGCCCGCATCGTCGCGACCTCCTCCGGATCGGGCAGCGCCCCGCCATAGCGGACCCGTTCGACGATGCCGACGAGTTGCACCAGGTCCTCGTGCGCTCCATGGAAGCGCCCGTCGAGGCGGTGCAGATAAGTACTCAGGTCCATCGCGGCCGGGCGCCCTTCGCCGAGGAAATCGAAGAAGCGCTCGCTCGCGGCATGAATGCGGCGGACCGCGGCGTGGCCCTCGCCGTGCAGGCCGAGCAGGGCCACGAGGACGTAGTCGGCGCGGGTACGGGCCCAGGCGATCGGCCGCGTCTCGCGCAACAGGAAGGCGGCGGCGGCGAGCAGCGCGAGGATCAGGAGCGCCAGGGCCGCCATCGCGAGCTCGGCGCGGTGCGCGTCGAGCCACTGCCGCAGGGCGTCCAGCAGGTCGCGCAGCTTCTCGCGCATGGGGGCGGTCGCCTGCTCCAGCCACTCCAGCCCGTCGGCCATCGCCTCGATGGTCGCCGCCTGCCAGCCCGGCATGCCGGGTCGTCGCGCGGCCTCGCGCATCTCGGCCGGGGTCGGCCAGTCGGAACGCCGGGCGCCCCCGGCCCCACCTTCCGCGGCACCTCCCGCGCCGCCGCCTGCGCCCGCGCCTCCCGGCTCGACGGACGCCGCCTCTCCCGGGCCCACCGTCACGCCGCCGGGCAGGCCGTGGCGCCACGACAGGGACGACCAGCTCGCCTGCGGTGTCACCGCGTAGAGGAGTCCGGCAAGGCTCAGGATGACCAGGGAGGCCGCCAGCACGGCGAGTCCCTGGCCGGGCACGCGCGCCATGGCGAGGCTTTCGGCCTCGATCTGGCGGCTGCGGTAGCCGACCTGCTCCGCCACCAGCGTCACCACCACCGCCACCACGTAGGGCAGCACGTAGAAGAGCAGCGTCCAGTCGGCCCGCCCGTGGGACGAGGCGAACAGCACCAGCACCACCGAGACGACCAGCCCGTACTGGAACTGCCGGCGCGTGGTGGTGACGCAGTTCTGCGCCGCCTGCAGACCGCACAGCAGGTAGATGCCCGCCCGCGGCATCCCCCACGTCGGCAGGAAGACGAGGAAGAAGAGCACCAGCATCAGGACCAGGACGCGCCGCTGCCACGACCGCCCCGCGTCGCTCGCCTCCCCCTGCTGGCGCCAGCCGAGGTGCAGGGTGAGGCCGAAGGCGACGGCCCAGAATCCCGCCTCCAGGCCGAAGCTGCCGTACTCGATGTCGAGAAAGGCGTTGGCGAGCACCCCCAGCATCAGGCAGGCGAAGAGCCCCAGGTAGGCCGGGCCGTGGGCGAGCGGGACCTGCACTTTCATGGGTTGAACAGGGCTGCGAGATCGTCGCCGCGGCGCACCGTGACCACCTCGGCGCCGAGCTCGCGCAGCCCCGCCGTGATGGGGTCGCCACCGGTGCGCGCCGCCGTCCCGGCGAAGGAGTCGGGATCGAAGCGCACCGCGAGGAGGTGCGCGCCCCGCGCGGCGAGCAGCGCCAGCGCGCCGAGCGCCACGGGTGCTCGCCCCGGCGCCACGAGCTCGTTGTGGAAGCTCACCACCGTCTCGCCCCGCGTCACCGAGCGCGCGACCTCCTCCAGAGCTTCGGTGTAAGGCCGGGAGCCGTCCGCGGCGACCACGGCCAGCGCGTCGAGGATGCGCTGGAAATGCGCGTCGCCGCCGCCCGCCGGAATCTCCAGCGGCTCGCGGCCCCGCCCCACCAGGCGCACCGGCATGCCGTTCAGGAGGGCGAAGCGTGCCATCGAGGCGGCGATGCGCACCGCCACCTCGAAGCTCGACTCGCGGCCGCGTCCGAGGTTGGCGAGGGGATGCTGGTCGAGGACGAGACAGAGCGCGGCAGCCGCCTGCGGCTCGAGCTCGCGCACCATCAGCTCGTTGCTGCGCGCGCTGCTCGGCCAGTGGATGTGCCGCGGGCTGTCGCCCGGGCGGTACTCGCGCAGTCCGATGAACTCGCTGCTGCCCGCTCCGTCGGTGAGCCGCAGGCTGCCGCGATGCAGGAGCGCGGGCGCACCGCGCAACGGAAGCGCCGCGATCGGAAACACCTCCGGATAGATGGTGAGGGTGTCCGCAGCCGTGTCGCGCACGTGACGCGCTTCGGCGAGCCCCAGTGGAAAGCGCGAGGCGAGGCCCACCGGCCCCAGCCGGTAAAGCCCGCGCTTCTCGGCCGCCACGTCCACCGGCACCACCCGCTCCGCCCCGGCCGGCACCCAGGCGACCTGACCCAGCACCACGGAGGGCGTGACCTCCCCGCGGGCGGCGCCGACGAACGGCAGGCGATCGACCAGCTCGATCATCGCGCGCGGCAGCACCCCGTGATTGCGCACCCGCACGGTGAGCCGGATGGTCTCGCCTTCCTGGGCCCGCAGCGGACCGCTGCGCTCGACCGACAGGCGCCGCACGAGCCAGTGCGGCCAGGCGAGCCCGACCACGAGCGTCGCGAGCAGCAAGGCCGCGACGGCCCACAGCAGCGGCTGATGGCGGTTCATCGCCGCAAAGTAGGCCGTGAGGGTCAGGGCGGCCAACACCAGCGGGCGCACATGGCGCTGCACCCAGGCGGTCGTGCCCACGCCCTCGCCCGTCGGCGCGGGCAGGGTGGCGGTGGCGGGCGGCGGATTCACCGGAGCACGCTCACACCGGTACCGGCACCCGGCCCATCACGTCGGCGAGCACCTGGTTCGCGCCGCGCCCGGCGGCGGCGGCCTGGGGCTTGAGGATGAGGCGGTGCGCGAGCACCGGCGCCACCGCCGCCTTGACCAGATCGGGCGACACGAAGTCGCGCCCCCGCAGCCAGGCGAGCCCCTGGGCCGCCCGGTACAGGGCCAGGGTGCCGCGCGGGCTCGCGCCGAGGCGAAGATCGGGATGCTCGCGGGTCGCCGCGACGATGCGGGCGGCGTAGTCGGCCACGGCGGGCTCGACGTGGACGGCGCGCACCGCGTCGCGCGCGGCGAGGAATTCGGACTCGGTGAGCACCGGCGCGAGCCGCTCGATCGGATGGCCCGCCGATTGCGCCTGGAGGATGCGCACCTCCTCCTCCGGGCTCGGATAGCCGACGGAAAGCCGCATGAAGAAGCGGTCGAGCTGAGCCTCGGGGAGCACGTAGGTCCCGGCCATCTCGATCGGGTTCTGGGTGGCCAGCACCATGAACACCGCGGGAAGCTCGTAGGTGCGCCCGTCCACGCTGACGTGGAACTCCTCCATGCATTCGAGCAGTGCCGACTGGGCCCGCGGGGTGGCACGGTTGATCTCGTCGGCCAGCAGCACGTTGGTGAACACCGGTCCCGGACGGAACTCGAACTCCGCCGTCTTCTGGTTGAACACCGGCACCCCGGTCACATCGGAGGGCAGCAGATCGGGCGTGCATTGCAGGCGCCGCGACTCCAGCGCGAGCGAGCGGGCCAGCGCCCGCGCGAGCATGGTCTTGCCGGTTCCCGGCACGTCCTCCAGCAGCAGATGGCCGCGGCACAGCAGCGCCACCACCGCCAGCTCGATCACCGGCCGCTTGCCGATGATGACCTTCTCCACGTTCTCGATGAGGGCCTGCCCAAGCTGCATGTCCGTCGCCATGTCGTTGGAATGGGACGGAGTCTAGCCAAGGCATCCGGCATAGGCAATCGC
Source organism: Azoarcus sp. (assembly GCA_020725025.1). Lineage (GTDB taxonomy): Bacteria > Pseudomonadota > Gammaproteobacteria > Burkholderiales > Rhodocyclaceae > Aromatoleum. The sequence goes on along the minus strand of DYFV01000010.1, from coordinate 56,666 downwards.
GAACCGGGCGGAGGATCCCTTTCAGGTCCCGCCGGCACAGGACAGGCGAGGAGGCCAGTGCAGCGCTACCCCCCCAGCGTCGCCCATTCCTCGGTGTCGAAGCGCCGCGAGCGGGCCCGGAAGATGCCGCCCGCCGCTTCGCCGCCGTCCTCGGCCGCGTCGATGATGAGCTGGGCGTAGCGCCAGTACGCCTCGTGACTCCTGCTCACGTAGATCGGGCAGTCGCCGATCTCGCCCAGCAGCCGATCCGAGATGCCGGCAGTGAAGCGCGCCCGCGGCACGCACGCGGGCGAGGCGCCTTCGCGCCAGCCTTCCGACTGATGCAACACCAGCGGCCCGTGCTTCTCGCGAAGCCGGGCCAGCAATGCCAGGGCGCCTTTGGTGGCCACTACGCGCTCGACCATGTCTCCTCTCCTTCACCTGGGCCGAAACGACCGCAAGCCGGATATCGGACAACGCGGCGGTCGGCAGTCGACGCCGCAGATCTTGGCGAGGGCAAGCCTGACCGTCTGTAACCCCGGTTACACACCGGCGACACCCGTGTTCGCCTGCCATAATCGAACGGGACGGCCGTCGCCGTGACGCGTCGTGGCGTCCCGCGAGGGAGGGACGCGCAGATGACCGTGGCGAGCTCGACGGACGAAGCCCTGCCGCTGGGCGAACGCCTGGTCCGCGCGGACCGGCTCGCACCCCGCGACCTGGAGCGGGCGCTCGCCGCGCAGCAGGAGATGGGCGACCTGCTGGGCCGAGTGCTGGTGCGCCTGGGGCTCGTCGCCGAGCTCGACGTGGCGCGCGCCCTCTCGGATCAGCTCGACGTGCCCCTGGTGACCGCCGAGAGCTACCCCGACACACCGCCGACGCTGAGCGGCGTGACGACCGAGTACCTGCGCCATCATGGCCTGCTGCCGCTGCGCCGCGAGGACGGCGCCCTCGAGGTGGCGATGGCCACGCCGCAGGACGCCTTCCTCGCCAAGGCCCTGCGTCTCGCGGCCGGGCTGGAGATCCGGCCGCGGCTGGGCCTGGAGTCCGAGATCCAGGCGGCGCTCGCGCGCTTGCAGGCCGCGCCGGAGGTCGAGGCCGAGTCCGACGACGGGCGGGTGGAGCTCGGCGAGGGGGCGGGCGGCGACGAGTTCATCGAGCACCTGCGCGACCTCGCCAGCGAGGCGCCGGTGATCCGCTTCGTGAACCAGCTCGTCGCGCGGGTGGTGGACCTGCGCGCCTCGGACATCCACATCGAGCCCTTCGCCGACGCCCTGCACCTGCGCTACCGGGTGGACGGCGTGCTGCAGGAGGCCGAGTCGGTGGCGACCGCCCTGGGCGCCGCGGTGACCTCGCGCATCAAGCTGCTGGCCCAGCTGGACATCGCCGAGCGGCGCCTGCCCCAGGACGGGCGCATCATGACCCGGGTCAAGGGGCACGAGCTGGACCTGCGCGTGTCGACCCTGCCCACGGTGCACGGCGAGAGCGTCGTCCTGCGGGTGCTCGACCGCGCCAGCATCCGGCTCGGGCTGGAAGACATGGGGTTCGCCGAGGACACCCTGGCGCGCTTTCGCGAGCTCCTGGCTCGGCCCCACGGGATCCTGCTGGTCACCGGCCCCACCGGCAGCGGCAAGACCACCACCCTCTACGCCGCCCTCGCCCGGCTCGACGCGGCGGCGCTCAAGATCCTCACCGTGGAGGATCCGGTGGAGTACCAGCTCGCCGGGGTGAACCAGGTGCAGGTGCAGCCGCAGATCGGGCTCACCTTCGCCCGGGCGCTGCGCTCCATCCTTCGCCAGGACCCGGACATCATCATGATCGGCGAGATGCGCGACTCGGAGACGGCCCAGATCGCGGTACAGTCGGCGCTCACCGGCCACCTCGTGCTGTCGACCCTGCACACCAACACCGCCGCCGGCGCGGTGATCCGGCTGGAAGACATGGGGGTCGAGCGCTATCTCGTCACCTCCACCGTGAACGGCGTGCTCTCCCAGCGGCTGGTGCGCCGGCTCTGCCCCCATTGCCGGGAGCCCGCCGGGCTGCCGGCGGCGACCCTGGCTCGCACCGGACTCGCCCGCATCCTGGCAGACACCCCGGGAACCGTCTTCGCCCCGCGCGGCTGCCCCCGGTGCAAGGACACCGGCTACCTCGGCCGGACCTCCATCCACGAGCTCTTCGTGATGGACGAGACGGCCCACCAGGCCATCCTCGCCGGCGCCGACGCCGGCGCGCTGCACGCGGTGGCCCGCCGCAGCGGGATGCGCACCCTGCACGAGGACGGCCTGCGCAAGGTGGCCACCGGCGTGACCTCCCTGGCCGAGGTGCTGCGCGTCACCCAGGACCAGGACGAGCATGGCTGAATACACCTGGCGCGCCGCGCGGTCCGACGGGGCGCTGGTGGACGGCCGCCTGGAGGCGGCCTCCCGGACGCTCGCGCTGCGCCGCCTGCGCGCCCAGGGCTACACCCCGATCCGCGTGGATGAGAGCGACGGACCGGCGCGCTCCGCCGCCGAGCCGCCGGGCGCGGCCCGTTCGACGTGGCGCTTCGCGCGCCCAGGCGCCACCCGCGGGCCCGACCGGCGCGACGTCCAGGCCTTCACCGCGGAGCTGGCGGTGACGCTGCACGCGGGCATACCCCTCGACCGCGCCTTGCGGGTGCTGGCCGGCATGGCGCGCAAGGACGCCATGCGCGCGCTGCTCGAAGACCTGCTGCGCGCGGTGAAGGCGGGCAAGGGCCTGAGCCAGGCGCTGGCCGCCCACCAGGCGCTGTTCGGGGAGTTCTACGTGAACATGGTGCGCGCCGGGGAGGCCGGCGGGCGACTGGCGGAGGTGCTCTCGCGGCTCGCGGAGCACATGGAGCGGATGCGCGCGCTGCGCGAAGGCGTACTCTCGGCGCTCCTCTACCCGGCGCTGCTGGTGACGGTGGCGCTGATCTCCATCGTCCTCATGCTGGTCTTCGTCATCCCCCAGTTCGAGGCCCTCTTCGCCGACATGGGCGAGGCGCTGCCGCTGGCCACGCGGGTGATCGTCGCCGCGGGGCGGGGCACGGCGGAGTGGGGTTGGCTCCTCGCGCTCGTGCTCGCCGGGGGCGGGCTCGCGCTCGGCCGCTGGCTCGCTACGCCCGCCGGGCGCCGCTGGCGCGACGGGCGGCTGCTCGCCCTGCCGGTCTTCGGCGCCATGGTGCAGAAGTTTGAGATCACCCGCTTCGCGCGCAGCCTGGGGACGCTTCTCGCGAGCGGCGTGCCCATCGTCGGCGCCATCCGCATCGCCTCGGACACCCTGGGCAACGTCCGGCTGCGCACGGCGCTCGCCGGCGTCACGCCCGCCATCCGCCAGGGCGGGCGCCTGGCGGACGCGCTCGCCGCCACCGGGCTTTTCACCCCGCTCGCCCTGGACATGGTGCGCCTGGGAGAGGAGACCGGACGGCTCGACGAGCTGCTCCTCGAGCTCGCCCGCATCCACGACGCCGAGGTGCAGGCGGCCATCAAGCGCGCCCTGGGGCTGCTCGAACCCCTGCTCATCCTGGTGCTGGGCGGGGTCATCGGGCTCCTGGTGGTGTCGCTGCTGGCGGGCGTGCTGTCGATCAGCGAGCTGGCGGGCTGAAGGCCCCTGCGATGCGCCGCGCGACGCCCGGCTTCACCCTCGTCGAGCTGGTGGTGGCGCTCGCCGTCGCCGCCGCGCTGTTCGCCGTCGTCCCGCCCGCCCTCTCGCGCTTGCACGAGGCGATGCAGTACCGCGCCACGGTTCGGGCGCTGCTCGCGGATATGCAGCGCGCCCGGCTCGAGGCCGGTCGCAGCGGCCGGCCGGTGACCTTCTCCGTGGATTTCCGCACGCGCCGCTTCGGCGTGGGGGACGCCCTCGACGAGCGGCTGCCCGACCGGCTGGCCGTGCGCGCCGTGGTGGCCGAGAAGGAGATCGCACCGGACGGGCGGGCGGCCATCCGCTTCTACCCGGACGGCGGGGCCACCGGTGGCAGCATCGAGCTTGTGCGCCCCTCCGGCGCCGGGGTGCGGCTGCGGGTGGACTGGCTGCTCGGGCGGGTGAGCCAGGAGGCGCTGGACGGGTGAGCACGCCCGTTCCGGGGCGGCGCGGGTTTCGGATCGGACACCGCTGTCTATGATGAATTTGGCCCGCCGGAAACGGCGTGCCGATCGCTTATGACGTTGGTGCAAGGGGGATCGCGATGGACGCCTCCAGCCGCGAAGCAAGGCAGCACGTTCCCCCTGGAGACCACCCCGATGGTCCATGAGGCGGGCGGCCGGTCGGGCATCGATGCCGGTTTGCGGACGCTCGTGCGGGCCTGGCGCCTGGGCTGGGAGGAGGCGCGGCAATGGCCGGCTTTCGCCTGGACGTCGCCCGCGGAGCCGGTGCGCGTGGTGCTGCCCGACGGCAGCGAAACCGTGCGCCTGGGACCGGACGCGGTGCCGGCGCCCGAGGGCGCGACGCCCCGGGCCGTGGCGGTGGTGCTCCCCGACGATCTGGTGCTCGTACGCGAGCTTTCACTCCCCCGGCTCACTGCCGGGGAGCTGCGCGAGGCGCTCGCCCTCGACCTTGCGACAGCGAGCCCCTTCGCCCCCGAGGACACCGTTTGGGGCTGGCGCAGCCGGATCGCGGACGGGCGCCTCGCCGTGCGCCTGGCGCTCGCCTCGCGCGCCCATGTGGCCGACCGGCTCGCTCAGGAGGGCCATCGGCTCGGCGGCGCCGAGCCGGAAGTCTGGGCGGATGCCGAGGCGCCCGTGGTGCTCGGCGGCTACGGCGAGCCGGCACGCCTCGGGCGGCTCGCCCGCGAGCGGACGCGCATCGCCGGCGCCGCGGCGATCGCCGCGCTGCTGGTGCTGGCCCTCGCGGCCACGCCCCTGCTCCAGGCCGAGCAGCGCCTCGCCCGCCTGGAAGCCGAGGTCGCCGAGCTCGTGGCCGTCCACGACGCACTGCTGCGCCGCGGTGAACGCGCCCGCGCGCTGCGCACCGAGCTCGCGGCACGGGCCGACCCGCTGCGGCTCTTCGAGACCCTGAGCGTCGCCCTGCCCGACGACGCCTGGCTCACCCGCCTCGAGCTCGACGGCCGCCAGGTGCGCATGGCCGGCCAGGCGTCCGACGCCGCGCGGCTCATGGACAAGCTGGGCGCACGGCCGGCCGAGTTCCGCGAGATGCGGGCCCCCGCGCCCATCTCCCGAGACCCGGGCGCCGACACCGACAGCTTTGCGCTCGAGTTCGTGCTCGCGCCGCCGGAGGGATCCCGTTGAGCCGGGCGGGCAGCGAAGCGCGCCTCGTGGTGGCCGGCGTCGCGTCGCTCGTGGTCGCGGGCATCCTCGCGACGGGCTTGGCGCTCGGGCGCGCGCTCGAGAACGCCCGCGCGCCGCTCGCCGCGGCCGAGGCCCGCTACGCGCGGCTGGCGGGGCTCGAGGCGGTCGCGCCCCGGCTCGAGGTCGCGCTCGCCGAGCTGGACGATGCGCTTGCGCGCCACGCGCACCCGGCCGAGCTCGCCGCCGACCGCCTCGGCACCGACCTGCAGCAGCGCGCCCGCCGCATTGCAGAGGGGGCAGGGCTGGTCGTGACCGGCAGCCAGATCCTGCCCTTGAAGAGCGGGAAGCACTTCACCCGCATTCCGATGGCGATGACGGTGGAGGGCTCCCTCGAGGGCCTGCGCGACATGCTGCTCGGCCTGCGCGAGGCCTCGCCGTCCATTCAGGTGGATCGCCTGGTGGTCCAGCCGGCGATCGCGACGCAGCCCGAGCCCGGCGCCGTCGACCGGCTCCTCGCTGCCCAGATGAACCTCAGCGTCCTGCAGCGCCAGCCGTGACCCGCCGCACTCGCCTCCTGCCCCGCCCCGCCGCCTGTCTCGCGGTGGCGCTCCTGCTCGCGGGCTGCGCCGGACTTCGGGAGCCCCCGCCTTCCGGTGCGATGCTGCCGCCGGACGGTCGCGCCGCCGCGGTCGCCCCCGCCCCGGCCCCGTCCGCCGGCACGGACGGCGACGCCGGACCGCCGCGGCGCGAGCCGCCGACCATGCTCCTCGGTACCGACCGCCAGGTACGGCTCCTGCCTCGGCCGCCCGTCACGGTATCCAAAGGCGGGGCCGTCTCTCTGCGCTTCGAGCAGGCGCCGGTCACGGAGGTGGTGCATGCGGTGCTCGGCGATCTGCTGGACATCGGCTACACCGTCCACCAGCCGCTGGAGGGCCAGGTGACCCTGCACACCCAGGCGCCGCTGCCGCCGGACCAGCTCCTTTCGCTCCTGGAATCGGTGCTCCAGGCCAACGGCATCCTGCTCGTGCGCGACACCCGGGGCCACTACCATGTAGGCAAGCCCGAGGCGCTCAAGGGCCTGGGCAGCGCCCCCCACCACGTGGGCTCGCTGCCCTCCGGCTACGGGATCGTGATCGTCCCCCTGCAGTTCGTGGGCGCCGCGGAGATGGCGGAGATCCTGAAGCCGGTGGCCAATGCGGACACCTTCGTTCGCATCGACACCCTGCGCAACCTTCTGGTGCTCGCCGGACCGCGGCGCCAGCTCGACAGCTGGCTGGAGTTCATCGCCATCTTCGACGTGGACATGCTGAAGGGGATGTCGGTGGGGCTCTTCCCGCTGGAATACCTCTCGGCACAGGAGATGGTGGCGACGCTGCGCCTGCTCACCGGCGCGGGCGCGAGCCCCCCGCCCGCGCCGCCGGCAGCCCCGGGCACGACCGCGAGGTCCGTCACCCGGCCGGCAGCCAGGCCCGCGCCCCGTGCCGGGGCCGCCGACCGCGCGGAGGCGGACGCCGAGCCCACCACGCTCGGACCTTTCGGCTCGGCGGTCCGCGTCCTCCCCATCGAGCGCATGAACGCCGTCCTGGTGGTGACGCCGCGCGCGCACCTGCTCCGGACGGTGCGCGAATGGGTGGAGCGCTTCGACAGGCCCCACGAGGGCGGCAGCGAGCCCCAGCTGCACGTGTACCCGGTGAAGAACGGCAAGGCGGCCCACCTGGCGACGCTCCTCAACGCCATCTTCGGCGGCACGCAGGAGGGCCTTGCCGAGCCGACCGACTACGGCGTCGCGCCCGGCCTCCAGACCGGAAGTCTGCTGGGCGGAGGCCTTGCAGGCGGGCTGACGGGCGGACTCACCGGCGGATTGGGAGGGACCCGCGGCGGGCCGGTCTCCCAGGCACTCGCCGCGGCCGGCGGCGACGGACGCCCGGGCACGGGCGTCACCCAGGCGACGCTGCCCCGCGACGTGCGGGTGGTGGCGGACGAGCTCAACAACGCGCTGCTCATCCACGCGCCGCGCGCCGAGTACCGCAAGATCCAGGACGCGCTGCGGCGGCTCGACGTGGTGCCCACCCAGGTGCTGATCGAGGCCAGCATCCTCGAGGTCACCCTCACCGACGAAACGCGCTTCGGCCTGCAGTGGTTCCTGGAAAACGGCCTGGGCGACGGCTGGACCGGCAGCGCGCTGCTCACCGACCGCGCCACCGCCACCATCGGCCCGACCACGCCCGGCTTCTCCTACTCGATCATCAATCCCCTCGGCCGGGTGCGCGCCGTGCTCAACGCGCTGGCGGAGAAGTCGCTCCTGAACGTGGTCTCCAGCCCGAGCGTGATGGTGCTCGACAACCACACCGCGGCGATCCACGTCGGCGACCAGCAGCCCATCCTCGCCTCGACGACCGTGACCGAGGGCGGCACGACGATCTCGTCGATCCAGTACAAGGACACCGGCGTGATCCTCTCGGTGACGCCGTCGGCCAACGCCGGCGGGATGGTGTCCATGGTGATCCGCCAGGCGGTCACCGACGTGGGACCGGTCGACAGCGCCACCGGCCAGCGCAGCTTCCTGCAGCGCGAGGTCTCCAGCCGCGTGGCGGTGCGCTCGGGCGAGACGCTGGTGCTGGGCGGGCTGATGCGCGACAACAACAGCCGCGAGAAGCAGGGCGTGCCGCTGCTCCACGACATCCCCCTCCTCGGGCCGCTCTTCGGCGTGCGCAGCGACTCGACGCTGCGCACCGAGCTGCTGGTCATGATCACCCCGCGGGTGGTGCGCAGCGACCAGGACGTGCGCGACGCCGGCGCCGAGCTGCGCCGCCGCATGCAGGGCCTCCGGGTGCTGCCCGGCTGGGAGCGCTACGAGGAGGCGCCTCGCCAGGCGCCGGTGCCGCGGGGCGCGCCGCCTCCCGGCGGGGACGCCGGGCGATCGGAGCCGGTGCGATGAGACGTGCGGGATCGGCGGGCTTCTCGCTCCTGGAGGTGCTCGTCGCGCTCGCCGCGATGTCCCTGTCCCTCGCGGCGCTCTACCAGGCGGTGGCAGGGGTGGTGCGCAGCGTGGACGAGTCCGGGCGCCGCGCCCACGCGGTGGTGCTCGCGGAGTCGCTGCTGGCGGTGCACGAGACCGTCCCCCGCGGGGGCGTCGACGAGCGCGGCAGCTCGCGCTCGGGTGCCGCCACCTTCGCCTGGCGGCTGGCCGCGGCCCCGGTCGAGCGCGACGCCGCCCGCCCCGAGGACTGGCCGCTCTACCGCACCGAGGTGTGGGTGCGCTGGCGGGCGGGCAGGGCCGAGCGAACGCTCCACCTCGTCACCCTCAAGCTCGAGCAGCCGGTCCCGATCGAGGAGCCGCAGTGAGACGGAATCCGCATCGCCCGCCGCGCGGCTTCACCCTGGTGGAGGTGCTGATCGCGACCGTGCTCACGGCGCTGGTGATGCTCACCCTGGGGAGCGCGCTCTTCGGCATCGGCAAGGCCGCCACGAGCGTCGAGGCCGGGCTCGAGCGCGCCGAGACGCTGCGCCTGGTGCCGGCCTTCCTGCGCACCGCCCTGGGCGGGGTCGCCGACTCGGCGCGCTTCGAGGGCGAGGCGTGGCGTGCGGCCGGCTTCCAGGGCGGGCGCGAAGCCTCCGCCTGGATCGGCACGCTGCCCGGGCGGCACGGCACGGGCGGGCTCCATCACCTGCGGCTCGCCGTCGAGAGGCGGGGCGCGCAACCCGTGCTGGTGCTGCGCTACCGCCCCTACACCGCGCCCGGCACCCGCGTCCGCTGGGGCGAAGCGGCCGCGCACCCGGTGCTCCGGGCGGTGGACCGCTTCGCCGTCGCCTACAAGGCCCCCTCCCACGACGCCTGGAACCGCCACCCCGAGTGGCTCGACGCCTGGCCGCATACCGACCAGTTGCCCGAGGCGGTGCGCTTTTCCATCACCGTCGAAGGCCGGGCGTGGCCCCCGCTGGTCGTCCCGGTCATTCCCCTGCCGGCCGAAGCCGATGACTCCGAGGCGCTCACCGACGAACCGCCCGCCTGAGGCCCGCCAGCGCGGCGTGACGCTGGTGACGGTGCTGTGGATGGTAAGCGCGCTGGCGCTGGCCGCGGCGAGCCTCGCCACCGCGCAGCGCGCCGACCTGCGGCTGTCGCTGCGCCACGCCGAGCAGGCGCGTGCGGCCGCGCTAGGCGACGCGGTGGTGCGGCTCGCCGCGCTGGAGCTCCTCGATGCGGGCGACGACGCCGGCCGCACCATCGCGACGGGCGAGTACGCCCTGGATGGGCGGCGCGTGCCCTTCCGCATCCTGCCCGCGACGGGCTTTGTCAATCTCAACGCCGCACCCGAGCTCCTTCTTCGCGAGCTGCTGGTGCACGGGGGGGGCGTCGATCCGCCCGAGGCGGTGGCGCTCGCGCGCGGCATCGTCGCCTGGCGCACGCCGGATGCCTTCGAGCCGGACGGGCGGGCGGCGACCGGCGACGGTCCGCCGCTTCGCCGCCGCACCGGGTTCGCCGTGCCCGAGGACCTGCTCCAGCTGCCCGGCTTCGACCTGGACATCCTGGAGGCGATACGACCCCTGGTGAGCGTACATGGCCCGCCCGGCGGCCGCGTCGATCCGCTCACCGCCAGCCCGGAGGTCCTGGCCGTGCTGGCCGGCGGGGACCGCGCGCTGGCGCAGCGCGTCGCCGCGGCACGCGACCGCGACGGCGCGCTCGCGGACACGACCGGCCTCGCTCAGGCCCACCTCGCCCCCGGCGCCCGCAGCAGCACCTACCGGATCGAGGCCTTCGTCCCCGCCCGCGACGGCGGCTACCTGCTGCGGGCGCACTGGGTCGCCCTGCGCGGTCACCCGCGGCTGCCGTGGCGCACCCTGCGGATCGAGCCGGTGGTCGGGACCGCCGAGGCGTTCTGAGGAAAGCTCCATGTCCCGCCCGCTGCGCCTGCTGCTCCTTGCCGATGCCCTCCTCGCTGCCGCGCTCGCGGTCGCCTGGTTCGCGACGTCCCCGGCCTGGGAGCCGCCTCCCGGGCGGCCGCCGGATCCGGAAAGCCTCGCCCCGGGCGATCCCGCCGCGCCGCAGATACCGCGCGAGGCGCTGTCCGCCATGACCGAGCGCCCGCTGTTCGAGCCGGGACGCCGTCCGGCCCGGGGCGGGAACGCCCCGGAAGCGGTCGCCGCGGAACCCGCCGAGGCGCTCGCCACGCCGACCCTGCTCGGACTCGCCCGCGGCGCGGCGGGCGGCAGCGCCATCTTGAGACTGGACGGCGAGGTGCGCCGTGTGCGCCCGGGCGATCGGGTCGGCCCGTGGACCCTCGACGCGCTGGGCGAGGACGGTGTCCGCCTCGTCGACGAGACGGGCGAGCCGGTCGAACTCGTCCTGGAGCGCGCGCCTCGGCCGGCGGACACGCCGGGCCGGAAGTCCCGCGCCGGCGCCCGGCCGCCGGCCGGTACGGCGCCCACCCACACGGCACCGGCGGCGGGCGAAGCGACGGCCGAGGATCCGATCACGAGCAAGTCCTTCGAGCAGCGCGTCGCCGAGCGGCGCGCCCAGCGCGAGGCGATGCAGCGGCGCCTCGAAAACGCCCGCTGACACAGGCGGAACCTTGTCTATATTCAGATTTACGGGCGGCGTCATCGGGGTCTGGCGACCTGCGCGCGAGGGCGAGAATCAGGCCCCGCGCACGCCCGGCAGGCGCGAGTACCCGCGGTTTCGCGGGTGTTCGACGAGTACGGCTCGCACCAGGAGAGACCCCGATGCGTATCAGACCCCGACGCCGGCTGTGCCGGCGCACATGCCTTTCCCATCTTCTCGCAGCGATCTCCGGCCTCACGCTGGCGGCCCCGGCGGCCGCGCAGGTGCCCTATGCCGAAGGACCGCTTCTCGACATCGTCCGCAGCATGCCCGCGGGCTCGTGGCAGCGGGTGAACAGCAACAGCTTCTCGGACGTGTGGACGCCCTCCAGCCTGCGGCCGCTCAACAAGTCGGGCAACCCCACGCCGAGCAAGATCATCGCGGCGTGGAGCAGCTTCGCCTGGGACAGCAACCGCGGCGACCTCATCCTGTACGGCGGCGGCCATGCCAACTACTCCGGCAACGACGTCTATCGCTGGCGCTCGCGGACCCTGCGCTGGGAGCGCGTGGCGCTGCCGAGCGAGATCAAGTATCTCGGCTCGAACGTCTATACCGCGGTGGACGGCGTGAACGCCGCGCCCACCTCGGCCCACACCTACGACAACGCGGTGTTCCTGCCGCTCTTCGACCGCTATCTCAACTTCGGCGGCGCCATCTACAACACCGGCGGCGCCTACGTGCGGCGCAGCGAGAGCGACTCGACCAAGTTCCGGCGTACCGGCCCGTATTTCGCCGACCTCTCCCGGGCCCACTCGGCCAAGGTGGGCGGCACCACCGGATCGCACGTGAAGCGGGTGGCGTCCTATCCCGACATCGTGGGCGCGCGGCTGTGGCAGAACCGGGACATTCCCAAGAACCTCAGCGGCCAGTCGCAACCGCGCTCGCACGTGTCCGGGTGCACCGCCTACAGCTACGAATCGGACACCAAGGACGTGGTGTACGTGGCCGCCCGTCGCTCGAGCGGCGGAACGGCAATGGATCTCTTCCGCTACGAGGTGGGCGACCTGACGCGACCGGGGACGGACCGCATCACCAAGGTCGGAATCTACTGGTCGAGCCCGTCGGCACAGACGACCTGCGCGCTCGACCCCGTCGCCCGGGCGGTCGTCAAGACAGGCTCCAACACCAGTCCCTTCTTCTTCTGGAATCTCGCCACCGCCGGCACGAACAACCGTGAGCAGCGCGTGTCGGTCACCGGCTCGGTCGCCAGCTTCACCTCCTGGCTGGAATCGGTCGGCCGCCAGATACGCCACTGTGCCATGGACCACGATCCGAACGGGCGGCGCTTCATGATCTGGTGCGGCGGCGGCACCGTCTGGAGCCTCAAGGCACCCTCGCCGCTGTCGACCACGGGCTGGCAGATGACCCGCCACCGCCCGGCCACCTCCTCCGTCCCGAGCGGCCTGGTCGGCACCGGGCTGCTCGGCCGGTGGGAGTACATCCCGGGCTTCGACGTCTTCATCGGCCTGCAGGATTCCAGGAACGGGCACATCTGGGTCTACAAGCCGCCGCGGTAGCCAGGGCCGAGACGGGGTCGCGGCAGCCGCGAAGAACGGCGGCCCGCGACGGCTCAGTAGAGCGGCGCCGGCACCGGCAGTGCCGGCAGCTCCGCCGGCACCTCGGCTTCGCGGCCGCTCACGAAGTCCGCCACGGCGCGGACGACGCCGGGGTCGCCCAGGATGCGGAAATGGCCCAGGCCCCAGGTGCGCAGCGTGCGCGCCGCGGGCAGGGCCGCCGCCAGGCGCAGGGAATGGTCGAAGGGGACAACGGCGTCGCTCTCGTCGTGCACGAACAGGGCGGGGACGCCCACCGCAGCCAGCTCCTCGGTGCGGTCGATGTCGGCGAAACGCCAGCCGTAGCGCGCCTCGAGCCGGCGCCGCATGGCCTCGCGCACCCGCGGCGTGATGCCCAGCAGGCGCGCGAAGTTGCGTGCGTGCTCGCCCATGGAGGCGGGCGGGCTGAGGAGCACCACGCGGCCGAGCCCGAAGCCGCGGCGCAGTGCGAGCACCAGCGCCGCGGCGCCCAGCGAATGGCCGACGGCGGCGGCGAAGGGGCCGTGGGTCGCCGCGACACCGTCGAGCGCGCGCACCAGGTCGGGCAGGGCCACCGGTCCGCTGCCGCTCTCGCCGTGTCCGGGCAGGTCGAACCACACCACCCGGAATCCGCGCGCGAGCAGCGGCTCGACGAAGCCGCCCATCTGTACCGCGCGGCCACCCCAGCCGTGGACCAGCAGCACCGCAGGCGCCTGCGGGGGACCGGCCTGCCACACCGCCAACTCGTGGTGCGCCGCCGTCACCTGCTCGCGCCGGGCCGGAACCGGCGGCGCACGGCGCGGCACCCGGCGCGGCGGCCGCGTGAAGAGGCGCTCGGCGTGGCGCACGGCGAGACCCGGCAGCAGGCGGGAGACCGTGCGGAAATAGCCGCGGACGACGACAGGCACGATCACGGACCGAACGATCGTGCTATTCATGGGCGCAATGCGAAGGGCGGTCATGGAAGTCTCCTCGGGGGTCAGGCGCTCGGCGCGGCGGCGGCGACGAGCCGTTCGAAGGCGCTGCGGGCGCGCACGGCTGCCGCCTCCTGCCGCAGCAGGCGCGCGTGGTGGTAGTAGGCGAAGACGATGCCGAGCAGGTCGAACACGAACTGGGAGATGTCCAGGTCGGCACGCAAGTGGCCGACACTCACGGCCAGTTCCACCGCCCGCCCCAGTTCCCGGTCGAGCCGCTGGTAATGGGCGAGCACGGCGTCGCGCACCGGACCGGGACGATCGTCGAACTCCATGGCGGCCGCCTGCATCGGGCAACCATGGGCCAGCCCGCTGCGCACCGTCCATCCGAGCCAGTTTCCGAACAGAGCCCGGATGCGCGGCAGACCGCGGGGCGCGCTAAGGGCCGGCTGGAACACCGCCTCGGCGAAGCGCTGCGCGGCGAGGCCGATGGCCGCCACCTGCAGATCCTCGCGGGAGCCGAAGTGTGCGAACAGCCCGCTCTTGGAGAGCCCCGTGCGCTCGGCGAGCGAGCCGATGGTGAGCGACTCGAAGCCGCCTTCGCTCGCCTGGGCGAGCGCCGCCTCGAGGATCGCGTTGCGTGTCTGTTCCCCCTTGCCCATGGCAGCGAAAATACGAACGATCGTCCTATTTGTCAAGCGGCCGATGGGAACGAACGGGATGGCCGGTAGCTCAAATTAGGCTCGGACCACCCCGGAGCGGTCTCGATGAATTCGAGAAGGAAGGTAGGCGACGTCGAGCGTTCTCCGGTAGCCGGAGTGTCGCGGGCCTCGCACGAGACCCTGCGGCAACGCCTGATGCGCAGCGTGGCGGCCAAACGCTCGGCCCGCCGGCAGGCGGAGATCGCCGCGCGCCGCCGCGCCGAGGCGATGCTCGCCGAATGCCGGCAGCGGCTGGCCGGCATTGTCGACTCCGCCATGGACGCCATCGTCGGCATCGACAACGAGCAGCGCATCGTGCTGTTCAACCCGGCGGCGGAGGAGATGTTCGGTTACCCCGCGCAGCGGATCCTGGGGCGACCGCTCGGCGCCCTGATCCCCTGCGCCTTCCGCGCCATGCACGCGGAGCACGTGGACGAATTCCTCGCCACCGGCGCCACCGCCCGGCGCATGGGTGCGCTGCAGGCCTTGACGGGCCTGCGCGCGAACGGCGAGGAGTTCCCGATCGAAGCTTCCATTTCCCAGTCCGGCCTCGCGGAGGGGCTGATGGCCACCGCCATCGTGCGCGACATCACCGCGCGCAAGGCGGTGGAGCGGGCGCTGCTGGAGAGCGAGCAGCGGCTCGCCCTGGCCCTGGAGGCCGGCGGCTCGGCCGTGTGGGAGCTCGACGTGGCGAGCGGCGTCGTGCATACGCAAGGCCAGCTGGCGGAGATGCTGGGCTATCGGGCCGAGGAGCTCGCCACGCTCGACGATTGGCTCGCCCTCGTCCACCGGGAGGAACAGGAGTACGTCGCCGGGGCTTTTCGCGAGATGATCGGGGGAGGGCGCGAGCGCGACCGCTTCGAGCTGCGCCTGCGCGCCCGCGACGGCTCGTGGCGCTGGCTGCTGTCCCAGGCGATCGTCGCCGCGCGCGACGCCGGGGGGCGGGCCACGCGTATCGTCGGGGCGACGACCGACATCGGCGACCGCAAGCATGCCGAAGAGATGATGCGCCAGAACGCGCTGCGCGACCCGCTCACCGAGTTGCCCAACCGCGCGCTCACGCTCGAGTTCTGCGAGCGGCTGCTGGCCGGCAGCCGCCTCGGAACGGCCCGCTCCGCGGTGCTGTTCATCGATCTCGACCGCTTCAAGCCGATCAACGACTCGTATGGACACCGCGTGGGCGACGCGGTGCTGAAGGAGGTCGCCGCCCGGCTGCGCGGCTGCGTGCGCCGCGAGGACGTGGTGGGGCGGCTGGGCGGGGACGAGTTCCTCGCCGTCCTCGCCGACATCGCGCTTCCCGAGGAGGCAGCCCAGGGGGCGGCGCACATCCTCGACAGCCTGAGCGAGCCCTATCTGGTCGCAACGCCGCTGGCGGACACGCCGCTCGAGCTGCGGACCTCGCCCAGCATCGGGATCAGCCTCTACCCGGACCACGGCGAGGACATCGAAAGCCTCATCGAGCGCGCGGACCTCGCCATGTACCGGGCCAAGGCGGCGGGAGCCGGAACGTTCCGCTTCTATGCGGACGAAGTCCCCGTCGCCTCGCGCGGCTAGGGCCGGAACACGCCGTCGATGAGCGCGGGATTCACCCGGATCTCGGACAGCACCGTCTCGCCCGTGCGCATTCCCATCGCGAAGTGCTCTTCCCGATGGGGGAAGAGCACGCCGGCGACCCACCGGAAGTCCGCGTAGCCGGTGGCGAAGGCCATTTCCTGCCCGCCCATGCTCAATACGCCGCGTGAATGCTCGATGCGCGCCGTGGCGGGATCGATCGCCGCGTCCAGGCTCATGCCGTCCCCGAGCGCGATGCGCAGCACGCGCAGGCTCCGCCCGCCCTCGCTGCGCTCGCCCAGGTCGGCGAGCGGGTAGCGGGCCAGGATCAGCGGCAGGCCGAAGCGCGCGGCCTGCAGGCGCATGGCGGCGACAAAGGGCCCGCCGGCCGGCGTTCCGTCGCGCCAGGCCTGCTCGCCGTCGAGGATGCGGCTTTCGGCGTGGGTCGGCGAGTAGCGGATGTCGATGCGCAGCTTGTCCGGGCGGACGTACCAGCGCTCGGAGGGACCGCGCGTGCCGGTGCGCAGGGAGCTCGTGGTCCCGCTCGCGTGCAGACGCTCCACGGCCGCCAGTCGCTCGCGTCCGCCATAGGCCTCCAGCACCCGCTCGAGAAGCCCTGCGGCATCCTCGGCGGCCGCCGGCACCGGCATCGCCGCCGCTAGCAGGAGCAGCACCACGCACACGCCGCCCCGCCGGCCGCGAATCGCCCCTTGTGTCCATCCGATCATCGTTCGGCCCTCCTCCGTGCCCGCACCGCGGGCGGGACAGCTCCAGGATAGCTGCGACCGGCCGGCCGCGCCCCGGTTCTGACACGGCCGGCGTCAGCTGATACCATTCCGTCATTCGATTCTCATGCCGGGGGATTGCGCAGGGAGCCCGGCAGGACATTCCATTCCTGGTCGGGGGTTGCCATGTCGGAAGCGGGTTTTGCGCTGGTGTTCCGCGGCGAGATCGTCGCGGGCTTCGATCGCGCGCAGGTGATGCGCCAGTTCGGCGAGAAGTTCGGCCTGCCGATCGAAGAGGTGGCGAAGGTGTTCAGCCACCCCCGGGTGGTGCTCAAGCGCGGGCTGAGCCACGAGGCCGCCGCCTCGTTCCGGGACCGGCTGCTCGACCTCGGCATGGCGGTGAGCGTCGATGCGCCGGCGACCACGGCGAGCGTGGCGGCAGCGCCGGCACCCTCCGCGCTACCGGCGACACCCGCCCCGGCCGCAGCCCCTCCCCGGGCCACAGCGCCGGCGCCGGTCACGGCCGCCCCACCCGCGGGGGCGCTTCCGCCGGCGTGGGCTGCCGCGGCGCCGGAGGCCGACGACGCACCACGCGAGGTCCCCTTCCGGTTCTCCGGCGAGGGCTTCGAATTCTTCCGCATCTGGATCGTCAACATTCTGCTCGGCATCGTCACCCTGGGCATCTACTCGGCCTGGGCCAAGGTCCGCACCCAGCGCTATTTCTACGGCAACACCCGCCTCGACGACGCGAGCTTCGAATACCTGGCCGATCCGATCCGCATCCTCAAGGGGCGCCTGATCGGCTTCGCCCTGCTCGCGGTCTACATGCTCGCCGACGAGCTCGCGCCCGTGCTGGGCGCGATACTCGGCCTCGCCTTCCTCGCCGTCATGCCGTGGGTGATCGTGCGCGGACTCGCCTTCCGCAACCACAACTCCGCCTGGCGCGGCGTGCGCTTCGGCTTCGACGGCAAACTCGGCGACGCCTATCGCGTCTTCCTGCTGTGGCCCCTGCTGGGCATACTCACCCTCGGGCTGCTGTTCCCCTACGCGATGTGGAAGCAGCAGGCCTTCATCATCGGCGGCTGCCGCTACGGCGCGACCCGCTTCGAGTTCGACGCCCCCGTGCGCGGCTTCTACATGACCTTCCTCGCCCTCGTCGGCGTGATGGTCGGCGGCGGCGTCCTGACCGCGCTCCTTTCGATGGTGCTGCCGGCGGTGGGACCGCTGATGATGGCGGTCGCCTACCTGGTCGCATTCGCGCTGTTCAACGTGATGCTCGCCAACCTGCGATTCAACTACACCTCGCTCGCCACCCACCGGTTCGAGGCCGACTACGCGCTGCGCTCCTACGGGATGCTGATGCTCACCAACACCCTCGCCACCGCGCTCACCCTGGGGCTGTTCTATCCCTGGGCGAAGGTGCGCAACGCGCGCTACGCCGCCGAGCACGTGCGGGTGGTGGCCGACGGCGATCTCGATGCCTTCGCCGCCCAGCAGCGCGACGAGGTGTCCGCCCTGGGCGGCGAGATCGGCGACATCTTCGACGTGGACATGGGCCTCTGATGGAGATCGGCGGGCGCTACTTCGACGGTGCGAGCTCGCGCCGCCGGCCTGCCTCCCTGCACTGCATCGACGGGCGCGTGGAGGTGACGGGCCCCGACGGCGTGCTGCGGGGGCCGCTCGCGCTCGCGCGCGTCCAGGTGTCCTCGCGCATCGGCAATACGCCGCGCTTCCTGCGCTTTCCCGACGGCGGCTGCTTCGAGACCGACGACAACGACGCCGTAGACGATCTGCTCGGCCGCCATCGCCTGGGCGCCGGGCTCGCTCATCGCCTGGAATCGCGGCTGCGCTACGCGGTAGTGGGCCTGCTGGTGGCCATCGCCTTCGTGTGGGGCGGCGTGCAATGGGGTGTGCCGGCGCTCGCCCGTACCGTCGCCTTCGCACTCCCGGCGGAAGTGCACGCCGAAGCCGACCGGATGGTGCTGGAGCTCCTCGACGGCCAACTGCTCAAGCCGAGTCGGCTGGACGCGGCCGAGCAGGCAAGGCTGCAGGCGCTTTTCACGCCGTTCGCGGCCGCAGCTCGGGAACACACGATCCGCGTGCTGTTCCGCGACGCAGCCGACACCATCGGGCCCAACGCGCTGGCCCTGCCCGGGGGTACCATCGTGTTCACCGACCAGCTGGTTCGGCTGGCGCGCCACGACGAGGAGCTGGTCGGCGTCCTCGCCCACGAGATCGGGCACGTGGTGCACCGTCACGCCATGCGCCGTTCGATCCAGGCCTCCACCATGGGGCTTGTGGCCGCCATGATCGTGGGCGACGTGTCCTCGGTGTCGTCCGCGGTGACCGCCCTGCCGCTCATCCTCACCGAGCTCGGCTACTCCCGGGACTTCGAGCGCGAGGCCGACCGGCATGCGGTCGAGACCCTTCGCGCCCACGGACTCGACCCGTCGCGACTGGCCGAGATGCTCGAGCGCCTGGACGACTCCGGCGACGAGACCGGCTCCTACCTGTCCACCCATCCGCCCACGCCCGAGCGGGTGAGAGCGATCCGGGGCGGCTGAACGACCCGCGCCGGGTCTGAAAGCCAATCGAAAGCGCCCCTCCGTATCGTCTGCCGCACGTACCGGCTACCGCCGGCACCGTGTCCAGACCAATACGGAGGAGACCCTCATGTTGAAGAAGACCCTGGTGGCCATGGCCGCCGCCTTCAGCCTCACCACCGCCTACGCCGCTCCGGAGAAGCCCGAGTGCATCGCCCCGGCCAAGCCCGGCGGCGGCTTCGACCTCACCTGCAAGCTGGCCCAGAGCGCGCTGCAGGACAGCAAGCTTCTCGAGGCCCCGATGCGCGTCACCTACATGCCCGGCGGCATCGGCGCCGTGGCCTACAACACCGTGATCGCCAACCGGCCGGACGAGGGCGGCACCATCGTCGCCTACTCGGGCGGCTCCTTCCTCAACCTCGCCACCGGCAAGTTCGGCAAGTACACCGAGAAGGACGTGAAGTGGCTCGCCGCGGTCGGCGCCGACTACGGTGCGGTGATCGTGAAGGCCGACGCGCCCTACAAGAACCTGAAGGAGCTGGTGGAGGCCACCCGCGCCAATCCGAGCAAGGTGGTGTACGGCTCGGGCGGCTCGGTGGGCAGCCAGGACTGGATGAAGGCGGCCCTCATCGCCAAGGAGGCCGGCGTGAACTACAAGAACATGCGCTACGTGGCCTTCGAAGGCGGCGGCGAGGCGATGACCGCGCTCATGGGCGGGCACGTCCAGGCCTATACCGGCGACGCCTCCGAAGTGGCGGCCCACCTCAAGGGCGGGCGCGTGCGCGTGCTGGCGGTGCTCGCGCCGGAGCGGCTGACGGGCGAACTCGCCAACGTCCCGACGGCGATCGAGCAGGGCTACAACGTGGAGTGGACCATCGCGCGCGGCTACTACATGGGCCCGAAGGTCTCCGACGCCGACTACCAGTGGTGGGTCGCCACCTTCGACAAGCTGCTCGCCAGCCCCGAGTTCGACAAGCTGCGTACCGAGCGGGGTCTTTTCCCGTTCAACCTGACCGGCGCCAAGCTGACCGCGCACGTCGAGAAGGAAGTGAAGCGCTACGGCGAGCTCGCCCGCGAGTTCGGCCTGATCGCTCAGTAACCCTCTCGTCCATCCTGCGCCCCGCCGCGCCGGCCTTGGCGCGGCGGGACATTTTCGGGAGACCACCGACATGAGCGAAAGAATCTTCGGCGGCGTGCTGCTGCTCGTCTGCATCGCCGGCATCTGGATCGGCCTGGACTACAAGCCCCCGATCTCCTACGAGCCGGTCGGACCACGGGCCTTCCCGATCCTGGTGCTGACCCTGCTGGGCGTCTGCGCCGTGTCGCTGATGCTCTCCAGGCACAGCGAGGTGCAATGGGCGCCGGGGCCGGTGCTGGTGCGCATCGGCGCGCTGTTCCTGATCGTGCTGATCTACGCCCTGTTGTTCGACAAGCTGGGCTTCATCATCGCCACTGCGCTCATGACCATCCCGGTCGCGCGCTTCTTCGGCGGCACCTGGCCGCAGAGCGTGGCCGGCGGGGTGGGCCTCGGTGTCGGCATGTACTTCTTCTTCGACCGGCTGCTCGACGTCGCGCTTCCGACCGGGCAGTGGCTCAACTGAACCGCGGGGTACACCATGGAAACACTGGCACTCCTCATGCAGGGCTTCGCCGTCGCCGGCACGCCCGAAAACCTGATGATCGCGCTGATCGGCTGCTTCATCGGTACGGTCGTCGGCCTGCTGCCCGGCCTCGGGCCCATCAACGGCGTCGCGATCCTGCTGCCCATCGCCTTCGCCATGAAGCTGCCGCCCGAGTCGGCGCTGATCCTGCTCTGCGCGGTCTATGCCGGCTGCGAGTATGGCGGACGCATCTCGGCCATCCTCATCAACGTGCCGGGTGACGCCGGCGCGGTGATGACCACCATGGACGGCTATCCGATGGCGAAGAAGGGCCTCGCCGGCCCGGCGCTGTCCATGTCGGCGGTGGCATCCTTCACCGGCGCCCTCGTGGCCACGGTGGGCATCGTCGCCTTCGCCCCCCTGCTCGCCGAGTGGGCGATCGCCTTCGGACCGGCCGAGTACTTCGTGCTCATGGTGCTCGCCCTGTGCTGCCTCGGCGGCCTGGTGGGCGACTCGCTGCCCAAGGCGATGACCGCCTGCCTGATCGGCCTGCTGCTGTCCACCGTGGGCATCGACTCCAACAGCGGCGTCTATCGCTACACCTTCGACGCGCTGCACCTGCAGGACGGCATCCCCTTCATCGTCATCGTGATCGGGCTCTTCGCGGTGAGCGAGCTCATGCTGATGCTGCAGAACGAGCACGCCGCGAGCGAGCCGATCACCCTCACCGGCCGGCTGATGTTCAACATGAAGGAGTTCCTGCTGGCCAAGTGGACGCTGCTGCGCTGCGCCTTCTCGGGCTTCTTCATCGGCGTGCTGCCCGGCGCCGGCGCCACCATCGCCTCGGCCATGTGCTACGCGGCCGAGCGCCGCATGGCGGGCAAGGACCACCAGTTCGGCCAGGGCGACATCCGCGGCGTGGCGGCGCCCGAGGCGGCCAACAACGCCTCGGCCAACGGCTCGCTGGTGCCCATGCTGACCCTGGGCGTGCCCGGCTCGGGCACCACCGCGGTGATGATCGGCGCGCTCACGCTCTACAACATCACGCCGGGTCCGACCCTGTTCCAGGACCAGCCGGTGATCGTGTGGGGCCTCATCGCCTCCCTCTTCATCGCCAACGTGATGCTGCTGGTGATGAACATCCCGCTGATCCGCCTGTTCGTGAAGTTCCTCTCCATCCCGAACTGGCTGCTGGTGCCCGGCGTGGCCGCGGTGTCCCTGGTGGGCGTGTATGCGGTGCACGGCACGACCTTCGACCTGATCTTCGGCACGGTGATCGGCGGGCTCGGCTACCTGCTGCGGGTGATGAACTTCCCGATCGCGCCCTTCATCCTCGGCTTCGTGCTCGGCGACATGATGGAGCAGAACCTGCGCCGGGCGCTGTCGATCAGCAACGGCGAGGTCGGCGTGCTGTTCGACAGCCCCATCGCGATCGCCCTGTGGATCGGCGCGGCGGCAATGCTGGTGGGACCGCGCCTGCTGCGCTTCATCGAACAGCGCCGCGAGGCGGGCAAGCCCGTCACCGCGTGACCGTTCCGGGCCCCGTGCCCGAACAACCCGCAAGCGTCGCGCCGCAGGCTGCAGCTCTCCTCCTCGCCCTGCGGCTCCTCGACGCAAGCCCGTCGCCCCCCTGTGCGGCGGCATTCCCCTACCGGGCGCCCTGCGCCCGGTTTTTTTTCGTCCCGTCCCGACCCGTCGCGCGACCCACGAGCAACGCACGGGCGCGGCGGTATCCGTCGTAACGCTCGTCGGAATATCTGCCGTCCACGATGTAGGAAATATTGCCATCACGTTCGCCAGGTAATTCTCCATGACTCACGTTGGGCAATGCTCTATATGAGGCGTCGGCGGATCTTACACAGGCGCCTATCCGCCTGTCGGTAGGCGGCCATCGTTGGAATCGATCGCGCTTTCTCCACGCAACTGGGAAGCCTCCCGTGGCGATGCGCGCCACGCCGCCTCCAACGACATCGGCATGCTTTCCGCCCCTCGCCGTCGATGCCGTCGGCACGCCTTACATTCCCACACAAATCCGTCCCCGCACCCGTCTCGACGCGACGGCCGGCGCCGTTTCCGGCGAGCTGGCGCATTAGTTGCTGACCGGCGCCTGCGGCAGTGCACAAGAAATGCTCGAGGAATTCCTACCAGGCCCTTGGTATAGGCGTTTGGAATCCGGTGCAACGCCGCTCGACGGCAAGAACGGCGCAGGAAGGCAGAGATCGGGAGAAGGGGAAATGCGGAAGATTCTAGTGGTGTTCGGAACACGTCCTGAGGCGATCAAGATGGCGCCCGTCGTCTTCGCGCTCGAGGACCGCCCCGAATTCGACGTCGCGGTGTGCGTGACCGCCCAGCATCGCGAAATGCTCGACCAGGTGCTCGAACTGTTCGGGATCGTCCCGGAGTTCGACCTGAACCTCATGAGCGCCGGGCAGAGCCTTACGTCGATCACGACGCGCATCCTTGAAGGCATGGGGACCGTGTTCGACGCCTTCGCGCCGGATGCCGTGCTGGTGCACGGCGACACCACCACCACCCTGGCAGCGAGCCTGGCCGCCTTCTACCGGCGGATACCCGTGGGACACGTGGAGGCAGGGCTGCGCACCGGCAACCTGCTCTCGCCCTGGCCGGAGGAGATGAACCGTCGGGTGACCGACGCCATCGCCACCTGGTTCTTCGCCCCCACGGCCGAATCGCAAGGCAACCTGTTGCGCGAAGGCGTCGCCCCCGAGCGCATCGTGCTCACCGGCAATACGGTCATCGACGCCCTGATGCGGGTGGCGCGCCGCCTGCAGGACGACCCGGTGCTGCGCATGAAGATGTCGGTGCGCTTTCCGTTCCTGGATGCGCGCCGGTCCCTGATCCTCGTCACCGGGCACCGCCGCGAGAGCTTCGGCGCCCCCTTCGAGAACTTCTGCCATGCCCTGCGCACCGTCGCACGGCGCCACCCCGAGGTGCAGATCGTCTATCCGGTGCACCTCAACCCCCAAGTCCAGATTCCGGTGCGCGCCATTCTCGGCGACGTACCGGGCGTACACCTCGTCGAGCCGCAGGACTATCTGCCCTTCGTGTACCTGATGATGCGCGCCCATCTCATCGTGACCGACTCCGGCGGCATCCAGGAGGAGGCACCCGCCCTCGGCAAGCCGGTGCTGGTCACCCGCGACACCACCGAGCGGCCTGAGGCCATCGCGGCCGGCACGGCCAGGCTCGTCGGAACCGATACCGAGGTCGTGGTGGCTGCGGTGGAGCGGCTGCTCATGGACGCCGAGGAGTACCGGCGCATGTCCCAGGCGCACAACCCGTACGGGGACGGACACGCCAGCGAGCGCATCGTGCAGACGCTGCTCGCCTCCGCCCGAGAACCGGCGGCAGCGAGCAAGGCGGCGGGCACCGACGCGCCCCGGCCCGCCGCCCCCCTCGCGCCCAACCTGGCCTACCTGCTCTCCGGAGGGCAGGCATCGTGACCGTCGACGTCGTCGCGGCCGTCCTGGTGCTCGCCACCGCCCTGCTGATGGCGGTGAGCCTCGTGTTTCTCGCCAGCGGGATCGATGACCTGTTCATCGACCTGTGCTTCCTCGTGCGCAGCGCCTACCGGCGCCTGTTCGTGCTGTCGCGGCACGCCCCCCTCACCGAGGAGGCGCTGCGCACGAAGGAGGAGCAGTTCATCGCGGTGATGCTGCCCGCCTGGGACGAGTCCGCGGTGATCCGTCCCATGCTGCTCAACACGGTGCGCAATCTCGGCTACACCAACTTCCGGATCTTCGTCGGCACTTATCCGAACGACGCCGCCACCCGCCGGGAGGTGGGCCTGGTACGCGAGGCCTGCGACAAGGTGGAGTGCATCGTCACGCCCCATGACGGCCCCACCAACAAGGCCGACTGCCTCAACTGGATCTATCAGGGAATCCGCCGCTACGAGGAGGAGCACGGCATCCGCTTCGAGATCTTCGTGATGCAGGACTGCGAGGACGTCATCCACCCGCTCTGCTACAAGCTCTTCAACCACCTCATCCCGCGCAAGGACATGGTGCAGTTGCCGGTGATGGCGCTGGAGCCCAAGTGGCACCAGTTCACCAGCGGCCACTACATCGACGAGTTCGCGCAGCTGCACTACAAGGATCTCGTGGTGCGCGAGATGCTCAACCGCAGCCTCCCCGCCGCCGGCGTCGGCGTCGCCTTCTCCCGGCGCGCCCTGGAGGCGGTGGCGGCCGGCAACCGCGGACAGATCTTCAGCGTGGATTCGCTCACCGAGGACTACGACTTCGGCTTCCGGCTGAAGCAGCACGGGATGAAGCAGATCTTCGTGCGCTTTCCGGTGACCCGCGAGGAAACCCGCCGCCATTGGCTCACCGGCCGCGAGCGGCGCGTGAAGGTGCGGGACGTGGTGTGCATCCGGGAGTTCTTCCCCGCGAGCTTCAAGGCGTCCATGCGCCAGAAGTCGCGCTGGGTCGTAGGCATCACCCTGCAGGGCTGGGCCAATCTCGGCTGGATGGGGGGGCTGGCGACGCGCTACATGCTTTTCCGCGACCGCAAGTCGCTGCTCACCAACCTGGTCAACCTCCTGGGCTATCTGGTGGTGGCGGTGGTGGTGTCGGTCTGGATCGCCATCGAGCTCGACCCGGAAGCCTACCGCTACCCGCCGCTGCTCGAGCGCGACTCCTGGCTGTGGTACGTGATCCTCGCCAACGCGGGCCTGCTCGGCTGGCGGGTATCGCTGCGCGCCTGGTGCGTCTATCGCCTCTACGGCGTGCGCCAGGCGGTGCTGTCGGTGCCCCGCATGGTGTGGGGCAACGTCATCAACTTCGCCGCCACCTGCCGCGCAATCCGGCTCTACCTCAACTATCTGCGCACGGGGAAGCCGATCGGCTGGGACAAGACCGCCCACGTGTTCCCGGACGAGTCCCAACTGCAGCGCTACCGCCGCCGGCTGGGCGACCTGCTGCTCGAGCGGCGGCTCGTGAGCGCGGAGCAGCTCGCGAGCGCGCTGGAACGGCAGAAGCAGCGTCCGGGACGGCTCGGCGAGATTCTCAAGGACATGGGTGTGGTGCAGGAACGCGATCTGGCGGCGGTGCTGCAGGGGCAGTAGCGGTGCCGGATCGTGGTGGTGGACCGGCCGCCCGGCGAACGGGGGACGGCGCAATGCGTGTGAGCGAGGAGGAAGCGAAATGAACATCCATTCGATCCGCGCGCGGGCCCTGTTGCCCGCGCTGGCCGCGGCGTGGCTCGCCGGGGCAGGTCCGGCGGCGGCTGCCGCCGATGCAGTAGGCACGAGCCCCCTACGGCTGGCGCAGGCGCTTCCCGATGCAGCCTCGGCCACCAAGGAGGCCGCAAAGGGCAAGCCCTTCCGCGTCACGCCCCCGGCGCGGCCCAATGCGCCCACCCTCCTTGCGCCGGGCGAGCCGCCCGAGGAGGTCAAGCGCAACCGGCACGGCCACAACGAGCTGAAGGTGCGCGGCAAGGGCCGCGACAACAAGACCACCCGCTGAACGGAGGAGCCCACCATGAAATCCGCGATCCGACTCCTCGTCCTCGTGCTGGCCTGCCTGCTGCTGCCGGCGTCGCCCCCCGCCCTCGCCCAGACTGAGCCGCTGCGCGCCCTGGTGCTCTACGACGCGCCGCCCGACAACCTCTACACCAAGCTCGGCAAGGCCTACGCCATCATGCTGCGCAACCTGCTCGGCCATTTCGACAGCGAGGTGACGATGCTGCCCGTCGAGAGCTATACGGCGGGCATGGTCGAAGGCCACGACGCCGTCTTCTATCTCGGCGGCTACTACGACAACCTGCCGCCGACCGCCTTCCTCTCCGACGTCTCGCAGACGACGAAGACGGTGGTGTGGTTCAAGTACAACCTGTGGCACCTCGCCTGGAATCCCCAGTACGACTTCGCCAACCGGTTCGGCCTGTCCTTCAACGGGCTGCGCGGGCTCAACGCCGCCCCCACGGGGGAGAATCCCGCCCCCGGCTTCTTCGACACCGTCCTCTACAAGGGCAAGTCGATGGTGAAGTACTACTCCTACGACGCGAGCACCGGCACGGTGAGCGCCGACCCCGAGGTCGGCGAGATCGGCATTCTGGATCCTGCCCGCGCCGAGCGCCTCGTGACCATCCGCAACGGCGTCAGCGGCGAGGAGCTGCCCTACATCGTGCGCTCGGGCAACTTCTGGTACGTGGCCGACATGCCTTTCTCCTACATCGGCCCGCGCGACCGCTACCTGGTGATCTGCGACATCCTCTACGACATGCTGGGGGTGACCCCCGCCACCGAGCAGCTTCGCGCCCTGGTGCGGCTGGAGGATGTGAGCGCGATCACCGCGCTCGACAACATGCAGGCCCTCACCGACGAGCTCTACTCGCGCCAGATCCCGTTCTCCATCGCGACCATCCCGCTCTATCGCGATCCGGCCGGGCTCTACAACGGCGGCGTGCCGATGGAGGTGCCGCTCTCGCTCGCCTCGGACCTGCGCAGCGCGCTCGACTATGCGCTCGCCCGCGGCGGCAAGATCGTCATGCACGGCTACACCCACCAGTACGGCGAGGTGGCCAACCCCCACACCGGGGTGAGCGGCGACGACTACGAGTTCTGGTACTGGCCGGAGAACCGCCCGGTCGACGAGGACTCGGAGGCGTGGGCCCAGCAGCGCCTGGAGGCCGGGCTGGCGGAATTCGACCTGCACGGCTATACGCCCTTCGCCTGGGAAGCGCCGCACTACCAGTCATCGCCCAAGAGCATGAAGCCGGTGCCCCAGCTCTTCGACACCACCTTCCAGCGCGCGGTCTATTACACCTCGGACACGCCGCAGCTCAACGCCAACGTCGCCGAGAAGGACTTCGCCGCGGGCCAGTTCTACCCCTACATCATCCGCGCCGACTACCACGGACAGCGGGTGCTCCCGGAGAACCTGGGCAACATCGAGTACGACATCAGCCACATCGATCCGACCTCGAACTTCAACTACACCTGGGAGGATCTGTGCACCAACGCCGACTACGCACGGGTGGTTCGCGGCGCCTTCGCTTCCTTCTTCTTCCATCCCTTCTGGCTCGAACCCAGCCTCGGCACGCCCGGCATGCAGGACTTCCGCCGCGTGCTCGATTGCGTCACCGCGCTCGGCTACACCTGGGTGGACGCCTCGACCGTGCAATGACAGGCCTATTACCGCATGACGATGACACAAGACTCGCGGCCCGCTGCGGGCCGCGGCGGGGAGGTGCCGGGCTGCCGCAGGCGGCCCCGGCGAGGTGCAAGGACGACCGGGGCGCTCGTGGCCACGCTGCTGCTGCACGCGGCGGCGCCCGCCTGGAGTGCCGCGCCGCCTGCTCCGTCCGTGCAACCGGAGCAGCAGAACTGGCTGACGCGGCAGATCCGCAAGTTTCGCGGCTACCCGCACCTCGACCGGGCATACCGCCTGATCGGGCAGGAACGACTGGCGGAGGCGCGCGCCGCCCTCGAGATCTATCTCACCATCGACCCGGACGACAGCGAGGCACGCCTGTCCTATGCCGCCCTGCTCTACCGGGTGAAGGACTACGAGGCCGCGGTCGTCGCCGCGGAACAGGTCCTGCAGGCGCGCCCCGACCTCGCGGGTGCGCGCATCACCCGGGCCCTGGCGCAGCAGGCCCTGGGCCGCCTGGCGGGAGCGGCGGACGATTTCGGCGCCGTGATGCGCGACGCATCGGTGCCGGCGAACGACCGGGTGTTCGCCGCGCGCTCGCTCGCCGACATCGCGATCGCGCGCAAAGCGCCCGATGATGCCCTGGAGGCGCTCGACGTGGTGGCCCGGCTCGACGAAAAGGCCGCGCAGGACTACGGTTTCCAGTTCCGGCGCGCCGGCGTGCTGCGCACGCTGGCGCGCCTGGACGAGGCCGATGCGGCCTATGCCAGGGCACTCGCCCGGGCCGACGGCCACGAGGAGCGCCTGGAAGTGCTGCGGCTGCGCGGCGATCTCGCCACCCGACGCGGCGATTTCGAGGCCAGCCGTGCGCTCCTCGGCGAAGCGCTCGCGCTCGCCCCGGACGACGCGTCGCTCCTGCGCGCCATGGCGGACGCCGAATCCGCCGCGAAGCAGCCCGCCGAGGCGGTACGCTGGCTGCGCCGGGCGCTCGCGGTGCGCGACGACGAGGACGACCGCCGCTTCCTCGCCGAGCTCCTGCTCCTCGAGCGCGACCACGCCGGCGCGGCCGAGCAGTACAGCGTGCTGCTCGCCGGGTCCCGCCCGCCCGCCGAGCGCTTCCGGTTGCTCATGAGCCGCGGCTACGCGCAGCATGCGCGAAGGCTGTACGACGACGCCATCCTCGATTTCCAGGCCGCGCTGGCGATCAGCGCGGCGCCGGAGGCGCTGGAGGCGCTGGCCAACGCCCGCTATGCGGCCGGCGACCGCCGGGGCGCCGCCGACACCCTGCGCGCCCTGTTGCGCAAGCGTCCGACGGCCGCCAACCGCCTGCGCCTGGGGAACCTGCTCGCCGAGCTCGGCGACGAGACGGAGGCGCTACGCCATCTCGAGGTCGCCGCGGTGCGCCACGGCACCCACGAGCTGCACGCCCGGCTGGGCCATCTGCATGCCCGCCAGGGCGACCTGCCGCGCGCCTTGCGGCACTTCGAACGCGCCTCGGCGCTGGGTGCCGACGGCGAGGTGGATTTCGCCCTCGGCGTGCTCAACGCCGAGCTGGAACACTACGACCGGGCGGTGCGCGCCTTCGAACGCGCCCTGGGCAACGGGCTCGCCGAAGCGCGGCGCGGCGAGGCCTGGCGCCAACTCGGCGCCCTGCACGCACGGGCCGGGCGGGACGCGGTGGCCACGGCCGCCTTCCGCCGCGCGCTCGAAGGCGGCGAGACCGGGTGGGAAACCCGCCGCGCGCTCGCCTACTCGCTGACCCGACAGGGGCTGCACGATGCCGCACTGGAGCATTTCGAGGCGGTGGCCCGCATCCGTCCCGGTCCCGAATCGGCGCTCGATCTCGCCCTCGCCCTGAAGGCCCTGGATCGCGGGGGAGAGGCGCTGAGCGAGCTCCAGCGCGCGGCGCGGCAGGCCGAGCGGCTCTCGCCCGAGCAGCAGCGGCTCGTCTTCGACGAACTGGGCCACGTGCACGCCTCGCGTGGTGAGCGCGCAGCGGCCGCGACAGCGTGGTCGCGGGCGCAGGAGATCGCCCCTCTCCCCGCCACCGCCCTGCGGCTGGCGACCGTGCAGCGCGAGCTCGGCGCCCTCGGGGCGGCCGAGACGGCGCTCCTCGCGATCGCCCCCGACACGCTGGCGCCCGGCATGCAGGCGGGTTGGTGGGAAGAGCGCGCCCAGCTTCACGCGGCGCGCGGCGAGACCGCACAGGCGATCGCGGCGCTGGAAACCGCCGACCGGCTGGCCCCCTCGGCCGAACGCCAGTTCCGCATCGGCCAGGCGCAGCGCGCCGCCGGCCATTCCCGCGAGGCGATCGGCCACTTCGAGAGCGCGGCGGCACGCGACCCGGCCACGGGCGCGTACGCGGAAACGCTCGCCTACGTCTACAAGGACGCCGGCCGCTACGAGGATGCGGCCCGGCTCTTCATGGCGGCGCTCGAACGGCAGCCGCGACGCCCGGACCTGCAGCAGGACCTCGCCTACACCTGGTTGCGGGCGGGCCGCCGGGACAAGGCGGCCGACGCCTTCCGGCGCGCGATCGACATGCACTACGAGACGGCTTCCGCGCCGCAGCTCCCGGGAGGCGGGACGGAGGTGCGCCTGCAACGCCTGCGCCAGGAAGTGACCGAGCTCACCCGTGGCGACGGCTTCACGGTGTACCAGTCCTACCGTCCCGACGACGGCGACCGGGCCGGCGACGCCGGGCGCGGCCTGCTGCCTTCCCAGGGCGGCCTCGAGTACGTCCATCGCCTCGATCGGGGCGGCGGTGCGCTGTCCCCCGAGCTTTTCGCGCGCGTGCTGTGGAGCGCAGAGGCCGGCCGCTTCGCGCCCGACAGCGACACCCTCCAGGGCGGCATCGGGGCGCGCATCAAGCCGCTCGCCGACCACGACTTCTATCTCTCCGCCGAGCGCCTGGTGAAGTTCGGCTCGCAGGCGCGCGAGGACTGGCTGCTGCGGGCGAGCTACGGCTGGAGCACCGGCTATGGGATGCGCCCGGGCGAGGCATCGTGGAACTACACCAGCGTGTATCTGGACGCGGGCCATTTCACCCGCGGCGAGGGTATCGCGGCGTATTATGCCGAGGTCCGCCAGGGCTGGACGTTCAACTACGGCGACCGGCTCCTGATCACACCGCACCTCACCGTGAGCGGCCGCCATCTGAATCCGGACGAGTTCGACGACGGCTACCGGGAAGGAGGCGGCGGCGTTTCGCTGCGCTATCTGTTCAACGAGTCGCGCTATGAAGCAGCCCGATCGAGTGTCGAGTTTCTGCTGCAGTACAAACGCGGCATCGGCCGGGACAGCGACATCGGGGGGAGCTGGGTGTTCACCGCGGTCCTGCGCTTCTGACGCAGTCCCGGCGGCTACGGACGGGCTCGCGCAGCCCTCACGCCGGCGTGCGCTCGCCGCACTCGGTTGCAGCGGGCTCGCACTGGCGCTCGGGCCGGCCCCGCCCGCCCGGGCGGCCACCGATCCCCGCCTCCGCGGCACCTTCCTGCAGTTGCTCGCTCACCACCTGGAATGGCAGCCGGTGCGATGGGTACGCCTGTTCGAGGCGTTCCGGCGGCTCGGACTGAAGCGGCTGGTGGTTCAGTGGACCGAGTACGACGGCGTGGTCTTCCACGCCGGCGCCGGACCGGCCCCGCAGCCCCCGCCGCTGGACATCCTGTTGCGGCTGGCCGACCACAGCGGAATGAAGGTTCTGGTCGGCTTGGCCCACGATTCCGCCTACTGGCGCGAGTCCGAGCGCGCGCCGCAGCGCCTGCCTGCGCTCTTCGACCGCCTGCTCGCGCGCTCGGCCGCCACTGCCCAGGCGCTGCGCCCGCTCGTCGCGGCCCATCCCGCCTTCGCCGGCTGGTACATCACCGAGGAGGTCGACGACCTCAGCTGGACGCCGGCCGCGCGACCACTGCTCTTCGCCTACCTCGCCCGTCTTTCGGAGGCGCTGAAGCGTCTCATGCCCGAGGCGGACATCGCCCTGTCGGGCTTCACCGACTCCCGCGCCGCGCCGGCCGCAGTGGAAGCCTTCTGGCGCGAGCTGCTGGCGGCCGCACCGGCCATCGGCTGCGTGCTCTTCCAGGACGGCGTGGGGGTCGGCAAGCTCGCGCTGGAGCAGGTCCCGGACTATCTCGCGGCGGCGGCGCGTGCCGCCCGCGCCGAGGAGCGCAAGCTTGCCGCGGTGGTCGAGACCTTCCGCCAGACCGCCGGCGAACCGCTCTCCGACGGCCCGTTCGCGGCCGAGCCTGCCCCGCTCGCGCGGGTGCTGGCGCAGATCGAGGCGGCGGCGCCCCACGCCGCCGAGCTGGTGGCCTTCAGCGTGCCGGAGTACATGTCACCGGCCGGCGGTCCGACGGCGGGCGAGCTGTACCGGGCGTATCTGGCGCACCTGCGGAACTAGCGGTCCATACGCGATCGGCGAACGCCCGTGGGCCCGCTCGCTCAGCCCATCGCGGTCTTCCGCTCGATGGTCTCCAGCATGCCCACGATCTGCCGCGACAGCGGCTCGATCTGCAGGTAGCGGCGCTCGGCCTCGTCGCTCCTGCCGGCCTCGCGCAGCTCGATGATCTCGCGGATCAGGCGGTGCAGATCGGCGTGGGGCTTCTCCAGCTCGCGCATCTCGGGGACGTGGCCGTGGCACTGCAGGCCTTCGTCGTAGTACCACTTGCCCAGCACGCAGTCGCGGTGGGAGACCGCCTGGTCGCGGGTGAGGCTGCCCTTGCCGTCGAGGTAGGCGCGCAGCTTGCCCTTCCAGGCGAGGTGCGCGGTCTTGGCCGCCGACAGATCCGCGCCCTTCACGTTGGTGCGGAAGCGAGCCACCAGCGCGCGCAGCCGATCCATCTGCTCGTGGATCTCCTCGGTGGCGGAGACCGTTTCATCGGCGGTGCGGGTGGTCGATTCGGCCACGCCGGCGATGCTGGCGATGCTGCGGTCCATCTCCTCGGCCACCTTGCTCTGCTGGGCGGCGGCGGTGGCGATCTGGCTGCTCATGTCGCCGATGGTGGCGACCGAGTGCACGATGCGCTCGAGCACCTTGCCCGCCTCGCCGGTGTGGACGACCGTCGTGCGTGCGCGCTCGCGCCCCTGCTCCATGAGCTCGGCCGCCTGGCGCGCCTGCTGCTGCAGACGCTCGATGATGCCGCGGATCTCCTCGGTGGACTTCTGGGTGCGCTGGGCGAGGGTGCGCACCTCGTCCGCCACCACGGCGAAGCCGCGCCCCTGCTCGCCGGCGCGGGCCGCCTCGATGGCGGCGTTGAGCGCGAGCAGGTTGGTCTGGCCGGCGATGCCGTTGATCACCTCGAGCACCTGGCCGACCGCACGGCTGTCCTCTTCCAGCAGGGACACCGCGGCCGCCCCCTGCTCCACCTGCTGCACCAGGGCGTCGATGCCGGTCAGGGTCTCGGTCACCACGCGGCGCCCGCTCTCCGCCTCGTCCCTGGCCTGGCCGGCCGCCTCGTGGGTATGCCCGATGTTGCTCGCCACCTCCTGGGCCGAGGCGGCCATCTCGTTCATCGCCGCGGCGATCTGGTCGATCTCCTGGTTCTGCCGCTTCACGCCCCGCAGCGTCTCTTCCAGCCGCTGCGCCACGCCGTCGATGGTGCTGCTCACCTTGGCGGTGCCCTGGGTCACGCCGCCCACGATCTGCCCCATCTGCGCGACCATGTCGTTGTAGGCGGTGAACATCTGCCCGATCTCGTTGTCCTTGTCCTCCACCGCGAGCGAGTGCGAGAAGTCCCCCGCGCCGACCGCCTTGAGGTGCTCGCGCAGGCGCGCGATCTGTCCCATCAGCATGGTCATGCCGAACATCCGCCCGCAGGTGACGAGCAGCAGGATCCCGCCGGTCATCGCCAGGGCGAGCAGGCGCTCCCGTTCGACGTCCTGCCGGGCGAGCCCTTCCATCATGCCCACGGCGGCGTTCATCTCCTTCAGCACCACCGGCGACTGCTGGCGGATGGCGGCGAGTGCCTCGGCCCCGGGCGTGTCGACGTAGGCGAGGATGGCGGCGCGGTAGGCCTGCCACAACCGGTCCACCTTCTCCAACTGGGCACGGGTGGGCGCGTCGGCCACGGCCTCGATGCCGCGCTGGGCATCGCCCTGCAGGAGCGCCCGGTGGGAGGTCTCGAACTGGGCGATGGTCCCGAGCACCGTGTCGCGGCTCTCCGCCCCCTGCCCGGCGAGCAGCGCCTCCTTGGCCACCTTCTGGCTCAGCATGCGCTGGGCGCCGGCGACGTTGATCGCCCCCGCATCGGTACCGGAGCCGAAGAAGAGCGAGGCCGCCACGATCGCCGCCAGGACGAAGATCAGCGAGTAGGACAACAGATACTGGCCGTCCAGGGTGCGCACACCGAGGCTGCGCAGCGTCCGCTGGATGAAACGTGCAATGATCGGTCTCACTTCGGACTCCTCGTGGTGGTGGCGATCCGCCGGGCGGAGCGGGCTGTCATAGACGCGATAACGGAGATCGGCGGCGGAAATTTAGCCCGCATACGCGGCAGGGTTGTTCTCGGCGGCGAGGATGAAGCGGCCGAGCGCCTTGTCGGTGCTGAGTATGTGGTGGATGAGCCAGCCGCGCAGGAAGCGCACCAGCGCCTCGCGCGAGGCGCGGTCGTCGCGGCGCACGTCGGCGCGCAGCTGGGCGACCCGCGCCGAGAAATCGCGATGCTGGGCGAGATGGGCCTCGGCGGCGGCCGGGTCGGAGCGGCCGTAGCCGTGCCGGGCCATGAGCGCCTCCTCGGTCTCGAAGTGATAGATGGCGTAGGCGAGGAGATCGCGGAAGATCTGCTCGAACTGTGCGCCGGACCCCTCGCCCGCGTGCAGCGCCTCGGCCTCGGCGAGGATGTTCACCAGGATGCGGTGTTGCTCGTCGATCTCGTCCACACCGGTCGCGAGGGCGTCGGACCATTCGATGCGGTCAGTGGTCGTCATGAAGAAGCTCCGCGCGATCGGACGATGATGGGTCGGCGGCAGGCGCGAGCCAGGCCGGGTCGGGCCGGAATCCGCGCACCCAGCGCGCGAACGCTTCGGGCGCCAGGGCCGGCGCCAGGGCGTAGCCCTGCATCACGTCGCAGCCGAGGGCGAGCAGCCGCGCGACGTGGGCGGGCGTCTCCGCACCTTCTGCCACCAGCGTGTGGCGGAATACCCGCGCGAGGCCGATGACCGCTTCGACGATGGCCAGGTCCTGCGGCTCGGCGAGCATGTTGCGCACGAAGGACTGATCGATCTTGAGCTCGCGCGCGGGCAGGTGGCGCAGGTACACCAGCGAGGAATACCCGGTGCCGAAGTCGTCGAGCGAGAACTCCACGCCAAGCGCGCGGCAGTCCTCGATGACGCGGCGCACCGGGTCCAGGTCGGCGAGCGCGGCGGTCTCCACGATCTCGACCTGGAGCTGTCCGGGCGCGACCGCGGGATGCTCGGCGAGCAGCGCGGCGAGTCGCGTCACGAAGCCCGGTTCGCGCAGCTGGCGGGCGAAGGCGTTCACGCTCATGCGCACCTCGAGCCCCTCGCGGCGCCACGCCGCGAGCTGGCGCAGGGCTTCGCGCACGACCCAGTCGCCCACGGCCACGGCGAGCGGGTCGTCCTCGAACAGGGGCAGGAACTCGCCCGGCGCGAGCAGGCCGAGGGTGGGATGCTGCCAGCGCAGCAAGGCTTCGGCGCCCACCACCCGTCCGCGCCGGCAGTCGACCTTGGGCTGGTAGTGGAGGCGGAACTGTCCCGCGGACAGGGCCGCGGCGATGCGCCTCAGGGTCGCGTGGCGTGCCTCGATACGCCGCTCGAGCTGGGCGTCGAAGAGCTGGTAGCGGTTCTTGCCCGCCTGCTTGGCGGCGTACATGGCATGGTCGGCGTGGCGCACCAGGGTGTCGGGGTCGGTATGGTCGCCGGGGTAGATGGTGACCCCGATGCTGGCCGAGACCTCGACCTCGCCTTCCTCGCCGATCGGATACGGCGCGGAGATCGCCCCCAGCAGCCGATCGAGCGCGAGTCGGCAGGCCTCGTCGCTGGCCAGCCCGGACAGCAGCAGCACGAACTCGTCGCCACCCAGCCGCGCGATGGTGTCGCCGCCGCGCACGGTGCCCTTCAGGCGCTTGGCGACTTCGACGAGCAGCCGGTCGCCGGCGGCATGGCCGTGGCCGTCGTTGACCGCCTTGAAGCCGTCCAGGTCGAGATAGCACACCGCGACCCGGGTGCCCGCCCGGTCGTTCTGCGCGATCGCCTGGCGCAGGCGGTCGCGCAGCAGCAGGCGGTTGGGCAGCCCGGTGAGCGGATCGTGGTGGGCGATGCGCTCGAGCTGCGCCTCGTAGGCCTTCTTCTCGGTGATGTCGTGGCAACTCACGATGGCGCAGCGCTCGCCGTCGAGCGTCAGGGGCTTGCCCGACAGGACCATCGTGACGACCGATCCGTCTCCGCGCCGGAGCTCCGCCTCGAAGCCGTGCACCTCGCCGCCGCCCGCAAGACGCTCGCGCCATGCCTCGCGCTGGGCCGGTACCGCCCACAGGGCCGGCTCGTCGGCCAGGATGGAGCGCCCGAGGAGCTCGCCGAGCGGATAGCCGCAGCAGTCGCCGAAACTGCCGCTCGCTTCGAGCAGCACGCCATCGCCGAGCCGCAGCAGCAGCATTGGATCCGGGGTCATGCTGAACACCGCGGCGAGGTGCCCGCGGGCATCGCGGAGCGCATCTCCGCACTCCCTCTCCGGCAATGCGCGGCCGCAGCCCGTGGCGGGCTTCGGTGATTCCTCGGTCATGCCGTTCAAGATCTCTTCCATCGGATGAGCGGGCGCTGCCCGGTCACCACGATAGCATTACCCGGTATGGCTGGCTACTCGCACTCGGCATGGGGAAACTCGAGCTGCACGGTGAGCCCCACCCCTCCCTCTCCCGACTTGAGGCTCACCTCTCCGCCATGGGCCCAGCAGATCTCGCGCACGATGGCGAGCCCGAGTCCGCTGCCCTCGCTGTCGCCGTGCCCCAGGATGCGGTAGAAGCGCTTGAAGACATGCTCGCGCTCCTCGGGCGGAATGCCGGGCCCGTCGTCACTCACGTCGAGCACGACACGTCCGCCCCAGGCGCCTACCGACACCGTCACGTGACCGCCCGACGGCGTGTAGCGGATGGCATTGTCGATGAGGTTGGCGATCATCTCGCGCAGCATGGAGGCGTTGCCGCACACCTCGAGCTCTCCGTCGCGGCCCTCGTAGGCGAGGTCCACGTCCTTGGCCAGCGCCAGCGGCGCGAGCTCGAGCGCCACCTCGCGCGCCAGCGCCCCCAGGTCCAGGGTCGCGCGCTCGTCCATCACGCCGTTCACCGCCTCGGCGCGCGACATCGTGAGCATCTGGTTGGCGAGCCGCCGCGCGGCGCGGATGCTGCGTACCAGGCTGGCGAAAGCGCGCCGCATCTCTTCCGGGTCGTCCTGGCGCCCGCCGTACTCGGCCTGGGTCGACATCACCGCCAGCGGGGTGCGGATCTGGTGTGCCGCATCGGCGAGAAAGCGCCGCCGCGCCTCCAGCATCGCCGACAGGCGCGCCATGTGGAAGTTGATGGCGTCGATGAGCGGACGGACCTCGCTCGGCACGTCTCCGGGCGGAACCGGCGTGAGGTCCTCCTCGGAGCGCGCGCGGATGCGGTCGCGCAGCGCCACCAGCGGCCGGAAGGCGGTACCCAGGGCGATGAGCACCAGCACCACGCCCACCGCGGTCAGCAGCAGCTGGCGCTGCACGCTGTCGACGAAGAGCTGTCGGGTAAGGACCGTGCGCGACTCGGCGGTCTCGGCGAAGAGGATGGTGATCGTATCGCCGCCCGCGATCGAAGGATCGTAGAGGCGCTTGCGCAGCATCCCGACGCGGACCTTCTGGCCGCGGTACTCGCCGTCGGTGATCACCACCTCCCCGTCCTGCGACTCGGGATGGACCGGACGCAGGTCGGGATAGCCGGTGACCACCGCGCCGTCGGGCCCCAGCACCGCGTAGAAGACGCGCTCCTGGGCGCCGTCCTCGAAGATCTCGAAGGCCGAATAGGGGATGTCGACCGCGATCTCGCCGTTCAAGGCGTAGGTGCGCTCGCCGATCGAGCGGATCGAGGCGGTGAGCGCCCGGTCGTAGGCGAGGTTCACCGCGACCAGCGCACCGCGGTAGGACAACCAGGCATTGATGACGAGCAGGATGAGGAGCGGCGGCAGCAGCCACCAACCTACCCGCCGGCGTAAACTAGCCACCCGGCGCCTCTCCCAGGAGGTAACCCAGGCCGCGCAGGGTGCTCACCACCGCGCCGGAGCCCTCGAGCTTCTTGCGCAGGCGGTGCACGTAGATCTCGATGGCTTCGACGCGCGCCTCGGCGTCGAAGCTGAACACCTTCTCGAACAGCGTCTCCCGGGCCACCGGACGGCCCAGGCGGGACAGCAGCACCTCCAGGACCGCAAGCTCGCGCGGGGTGAGCGCCAGCGGCTGGCCGTCGACGCACGCGAGCCGCGTGGTGGTGTCGAACTCCAGCCGGCCCACCCGCACCACCGGCGCCTGGTTGCCGCTCCTGCGCAGCAGCGCCTTGATGCGCGCCTCGAGCTCGGCGAGATCGAAGGGCTTGGGCAGGTAGTCGTCGGCGCCGAGGTTCAGGCCCCGCACCCGATCGTCCAGGCTGCCGCGCGCAGTCAGCACGAGCACCGGGATGGACGCCCCCTGGGGGCGTCCGCGCAGCCGGCGCAGCACTTCCAGCCCGTCCATGCCCGGCAGCGCCAGGTCCAGGATCACCAGGTCGTAGGGCTGCGTGAGCAGTGCGTGGTCCGCGTGATCGCCGCGCGAGAGGACGTCGACGGCATATCCGGCCTGGGTCAGCGCCCGCGACACCCACTCGGCAAGCTCGGAATGATCCTCGACAAGGAGCAGACGCATGGCAGGGTCGTGAAAGTTGATCGAAAGGGAGGCGATTCATTATTGTCCGAAAGGCGCCGCGAAAAAAAGGCCGAATCGAGCGGCAGGCGGCGGACGAGGAGGAGAGTCATGAAGCACACCCTGGCCCGTGCCCTGTGCACCGTGGCGATGCTGGGCGCATCGCACGCGGGGGCGCAGGTCGCGCCCGAGCGCCTGGCGGAAGCCGCGCGAGAGGGCGTGGTGGTCGTCTATGCGGCCACCGACGAAAGCCTCGCGCGCCCCCTGGTGCAGGACTTCGAGGCGCGCCACCCCGGGGTGCGCGTCGAGTACCACGACATGCAATCGGGCGAGCTCTACCGCCGATTCGTCGCCGAGGCGACAGAGGGCGGTGGCCCCGACGTGGTGTGGAGTTCGGCCATGGACCTGCAGGTGAAGCTGGTGAACGACGGCCACGCCCAGCCCTACCGCTCCGTCGAGACCGCGGCGCTGCCGCCTTGGGCAATCTGGAAGAACGAGGCCTTCGGGACCACCTACGAGCCGATCGCCATCGTCTACAACAAGCGCTCGGTGCCGCCCGAGGCGGTGCCGCACACCCACGCCGAGCTCGCGCGGCTGCTCGGCGAGCGCCCGCAGCTGTTCCGCGCCCGGGTGGCCACCTACGACCCGGAGCGCTCCGGCCTCGGCTTCCTGCTTCACACCCAGGACGTGCAGACCAACGCGGCCGCCTTCTGGCAGCTCGCGCGTGCCATCGGCACGGCGGGCGTGCGCCAGCATCGCCGCACCTCGGACATGCTCGAGGAGATCGCCGCCGGCACGGCCGCGATCGGCTACAACATGCTGGGCTCCTACGCCTACGCCCGGGCGGAGACCAACCCGGCGCTCGGGGTGGTACTGCCGCGCGACTACACCCTGGTGATGAGCCGGGTCGCCTTCATCTCGCGCAAGGCCCGCCATCCGGCCGCGGCGCGGCTGTGGCTCGATTACCTGCTGTCCTCGCGCGGCCAGAACCTGCTGGCCGAGAATGCCGGCCTGTTCTCGGTGCGCGAGGACGCCGCCAGCGGCGGCATGGCGGACCTGAGGACCGAGCTCGGCAGCGCTTTCCGCCCCATCGCCATCGGCCCGGGCCTGCTCACCTGGATCGACCAGAGCAAGCGTCGGGACTTCCTGCGCAGGTGGGAGGCCGCGATGCAGGGTCGCTGATCCGCGCGATCTCCCCCCTGGCGCGCCATCACGCCGTCCGACCGGAGGGCGTCGGCACGCGCACGCCCCCACTCCGCTTCACCCCACCCTCCGCGCCAGTTCCGCAATGTCCGCCTCCCGCTTCGCCCGCATCCTGCGCCACGCCCTCCCCACGCTCGCCCTGGCCGCCCCGGCCGGGTTCGCCGCTTCGACCGCGCAGCTGCCGCTGCCCTGGATGATCGGCCCGCTCTTCGCGGTGGCCGGGGCGCGCATGGCCGGTGCACGCCTGGAAGCCCTGCCCGGCGGCCGCCAGGCCGGACAGTGGGCGATCGGCACCGCGCTGGGCTTGTATTTCACGCCGGCGGTGGTCGCGCAGCTCGCCGCAACCGCCCCGCTGGTGGCCGCGGCCGCGTTCGGCGCCCTCCTGGTCGGCATCCTCTGCGCGCTGTTCACCCTGCGCTGGGGCGGCGTGGACGTGCCCACCGCCTTCTTCGCCTCGCTTCCGGGGGGCGCCTCGGAGATGGCCCATCTGGCCGAACGGCACGGCGGCGCGGTCGACCGCATCGCAGCCGCCCACGCGCTGCGGGTAATGATGGTGGTGGCGATCATTCCCTTCGCCATGGCGATCGCCGGCGCGCACGGCGGCGACCTCTACGTGCCGCTGGTGGGCGAGGTGGACTGGGTGCGCTTTCCGCTGCTGGTCGGGGCGAGCGTCGCGGGCGCCGCCACGCTACTGGGCTTGCGGGTGGCCAACGCCTGGGTCCTGGGCCCCCTGGCCGGGGTAGGCCTGCTCACCGCCCTCGACGTGCCCCTCTCGGCCATGCCGGGCTGGATGGTGAACACGGGGCAGCTCCTCATCGGCTGCTCCCTCGGCAGCCGCTTCTCGCGGGAGTTCTTTCGCGCCGCGCCGCGCTTCATGAGCGTGGCCGCGCTCGCCGGCGCGCTCTCCATCGCGCTCGCCTTCGCGGCCGCCCTGCTGCTCGCAGCCCTGGCGCCGGTGCCGCTCGCCACCCTTGCGCTCGCCACCGCGCCGGGCGGCGTTGCCGAAATGTGCATCACCGCCAAGGTCCTGCAACTGGGCGTGCCTCTCGTGACGGCATGCCACGTCTTGCGGGTGGTGGTGCTGACCCTGGGCGCGCAGCCCGCCTACGCGTGGTTCGCCCGCCGCATCGACGGACGCGAGCCGGCACGCTGAGCCCGTCGGGCCACCTGCCCTCGGTGGGCTGCGCTGCCGCCCTCGGGGTGGAACGCGGTAGAGCACCCCGTATCAAACCGTCGAGTGCGGTGATCAGGAGGCCGACGATGCTCAAGCTCCCCCTAGCCGATTGGCTGCGTCGCGGACTGGTCGGATCGACCCCCGGCGGCGAGCCGGACGACGACCAGCCGGGCTACGTATCAGATTTCGCTCGTTACATGGAAGACTTCCTCCACGAGCACCCCGAAGTGATCGAAGACCAGCGCCGAGGATGGGCGATCTGGTGGAAGCGCAAGACCGCGCCCGACGAGGAAGAGAAGGCCGTCCGCGACACGGTGCCGCCGGATGCTTACTACTATTTCCCGGCAGCGCCGCCGGGCGACGCCCCGAAGGACGGCTCGGGCTGAGGGCGCGGTGTTCCCGGCGCTCCCCGGTCCTGCAACCCGCCGGACGCCCGCGGCAACCGTCCCCTGTGGCGGCGAACCCCGCCACCACCCACAATGAAAGCGGTGTCGATGCCGCGAAGGAGGGGCTCATGAACGCGATGCGACGGGTATCGGGGCTCCTGATTGCGGCGGTACTGGCCTGGGTGAACGCCGCAGCGTCGGCGGACGACAAGCAGGCCGCGTCGATCCGCTTCCAGGACGCCGCCGCGGCCATCGTGCAGGTGAAGGCGCAGGCGGTGAGCGATGCGCGCACGGGCGACACCCTAGGCGCCGAGCGCGAAGGCAACGGCATCGTGATCGACGAAGCCGGCCATGTGCTCACCATCGGTTACCTGGTGATCGAGGCGGGATCGGTGGCGCTGACCACGGCGGATGGACGCGAGGTGCCCGCGAGCCTGGTGGGCTACGACCACGCCAGCGGGTTCGCGCTGGTGCGGGCACTGACCCCCCTGGGCGTGAAGCCCGCCGCGCTGGGCGACGCGCAGGCTGTGGCGGTGCAGGACCCGGTGCTGGTGCTGCCCTTCGGCGGGGTGCATGCGGCGAGGCTCGCCTTCGTCGTGTCGCGGCGGATCTTCACCGGCAGCTGGGAGTACCTCCTCGAGTCCGCGATCTACACCACGCCGCCCGCGCCGAACTGGTCCGGCGCGGCGCTCATCGACGGCGAGGGGCGCCTGGTGGGCGTGGGATCGCTCCTGCTGCGGGATTCGGCCGGGAGTGCTACGCCGGTGCCGGGCAACCTCTTCGTGCCGGTCGATCTCCTGAAGCCCATTCTGGCGGACCTGATCCGCCACGGCCGCACCCGCGGCCCGGCGCGCCCCTGGCTGGGGCTTTC
The DNA here is from genome assembly GCA_020725025.1 of Azoarcus sp. Lineage (GTDB taxonomy): Bacteria > Pseudomonadota > Gammaproteobacteria > Burkholderiales > Rhodocyclaceae > Aromatoleum. The sequence continues at coordinate 14,662 of DYFV01000010.1, read as the reverse complement.
GGCCGAAGAGCTGGACGGCGGGCATCTGCTGGTGGCACGGGTCGCGCCCGAGAGCCCGGCCGATCGCGCCGGCGTGCGCCGCGGCGACATCGTGGTGGCGGTCGCCGGCGAGGCGGTGCGCAGCCAGGCCGAGCTCTACCGCAAGGTGTGGTCCCTGGGGCCGGCCGGGACCGAGGTGCCGCTGAGGGTGCTGCAGGACGCCGAGCTGCGCGAGCTGAGCCTGCGCTCGATGGACCGGCTCGACTATCTGAAGAGCGCACCGAGGTATTAGCGGTCTGCCCCGGATTCCGCTGCACTCCGCCCGGGCCGCGAAACCATCGCGCCGTGTAGCCCGGATGGAGCCCCGGCGGAATCCGGGGCGTGCGTGCGGGATGCCCCTACGATTCGAACAGGCTCAGCTGCGGCGTCTCCCGCCGTGGGGGGCGAAAACGCGTGACATCGAGCGCGCGGCGCGTGCGGTTCAGCCCCAGGCGCTCGCAGGCGCGGGCGAAGCGCTGGCGGTAGATCTCGGCGAAGGCGCCTTCGCCGCGCATGCGGTGGCCGAAGCGCGGATCGTTCAGCCGCCCGCCGCGCGTCTGGGCGAGCACGCTCAGCACGTGGCGGGCACGATCCGGGCAGTGGGTCTGGAGCCAGTCGCCGAAGATCTCCTTCAGCTCCCGGGGCAAGCGCAGCAGCACGTAGCCGCCCGACTCCGCCCCGGCCTCGCGCCCGGCGGCGAGCACCGCCTCCATCTCGTGGTCGTTCACCGCCGGGATGAGCGGCGCGAACAGCACGCCCACCGGCACGCCGGCCTGCGCCAGCGTCCTCATGGCCGCCAGCCGCCGCAACGGACGCGCGGCGCGAGGCTCCATGCGGCGCGCGAGCCCGTCGTCGAGGGTGGTCACCGAGAACATCACCTGCACCAGGCCGTCCCGCGCAAGACCCGCGAGCAGATCCGCGTCGCGCTCGACCAGCGCCGACTTGGTGATGAGATGCACCGGGTGGCGCGTCTCGGCGAGCACCTCCAGGATGCCGCGGGTGACACCCAAGCGCCGCTCGACGGGCTGGTAGGCGTCGGTGTTCACCCCTAGCGCAATGGGCGCGCAGCGGTAGCCGGGGCGCGCCAGCTCCCGGCGCAGCACCTCGGCGGCATCGGGCTTCCAGGTGATCCTGGTCTCGAAGTCGATGCCGGGCGAGAGGTCGAGGTAGGCATGCGACGGGCGCGCGAAGCAGTAGCTGCAGCCGTGCTCGCAGCCGCGGTAGGGGTTGATCGAGCGGTCGAAGGGAATGTCGGGCGAGCGGTTGAAGGTGATGACGTGGCGCGCGCGGTCCACCGCGAGCTCGGTCTGCGGCGCCTCGGGGGGCGGCCCGTCCCAGCCGTCGTCGAAGGGCGCGCGCTGCCAGGCGGAAAAGCGGCTGTCGGGGCGCGCGGTGGTGCCGCGCCCGCGGGGGGCGGGCGTGGCCGGGTCGCGACAACTGTTTTTTTGTACAGCCATGCCAGGCAGTGTGGGACACCGCCCGGCACGCGTCAAGGTCGCCTCAGCTCACGAAGCGGCACTTCGAGGCCGCAGTGCGCGTATCCATGTTGCGCCCGCGGTTGAGGTGGTCGTCGATCTCCGCGGCGCAGCCCAGCATGCGCGCGTAGAGGAACACGGTGAACGCTGCCGCCTCCAGCGTCGCCTCGGAGATCTCTCCCGCGCGCCACGGCTGCCAGGTGAGCTTCAGGAGCAGCGCGGCGATGACCGCGTCGATGTTCACGCAGTACACCGTGCGCGAGACGCCGGTCTCGTGCAGCGCCCGCACCAGGGCGTGGTAGTAATCGTGGAACACGTTGCTCTCGCCGCGGCCGGCCATGAGCTCGCGGATGAAGACCTCGCGCGGGTCGAGGTTCACCGGGCGGTCCTTGAACACCGGATGGTTCACGCCCGGGATCTTGGCGATCTCCAGGCTGCCCACCGCCTTCTTCTCCGCCTTGTAGGCCGCGTAGCGCTCGGCCGCTTCCCGCGCCATGGCGGCGAGGTCCAGCCCGTGCTTCGGATCGCCCGGATCTGCGAGCCCGCTGTCGCGGAACGCGTCGATGAGGAAGGACACGCCCTCGAAGCCGTTGCCGCCGTGGGCGTAACCGGTGTGGGTGAGGAAACCCACCAGCGCCTTGTTGAGCTGCACCCGCTTGGGGCTCTCCGGGCCGTCCGAGGACACCGCCCCCTTGGCGCCCTGGGCCGAGATGGTGCCGGGGCCGTTGGAAAGCATGATGCCGACCAGGGTCTGGAAGGCGAAGAAGTCGGCCTCGCCCGGCTCGCGCCCGAGCAGCGCCCGGCAGGCGAGCTCGGTGACCGAGCGCTGGCCGAGCACTTCGGCCAGGGGCACGCCGCAGAAGCTGTCGGGCCGGTGCGCGTCGGGCGTGGCGGAGGCACCGATGAGGGTGCCGAAGAGCTGCATCCACCACGGAAGGTTCTCCACCGTAAGGCGCGAGACGCGCCGGCGCATCAGCGGCCCCCAGCCGAGGGTGGTGGTGATGGCGGCGAGCACCGCGTCGGCGCACACCGGCTGGTCGAGGCTCTGCAGCCAGCGCACGATCACCGATCGCGCACCGCGCGCGTCCAGTGCGGCGAGCATCGCTTCGGCGCGTGGATCGATCACCTCGGCGCGGACCAGCTCGCGCAGGGTCTCGTCGGCGGCCAGCGCGGCGGCGTCGAACTCGCCCGCCAGCGCGTCGCGCAGGCCCGCCTGGGAGAAGCGCTCCACGAAGGCGGCGGCGATCGCACGGGCGCGCTCGGCGCGGCGCGGGCCGCAGATGGAGAGCGCCGCGGCGAGCACCGCGTTGGGCGCGTTGCCCGCCTCGCGGGCGGCCTGGGCGGCGGCGAGGACCGGGTCGCCGTGCAGGTCGAGGTGGGCGGCGAGGGCCACGTTCACCAGCTTGCGGTCGTTCTCGCCCCCCGGCTCGCGCAGCAGCGCGAGGCTCACGTTCGCCTCCATCGGCAGGCGGGCCGCCTCGAGCACGCTGGTGCCGTGCAGGCTCGCCACCTGGGTGGCGGGGTCGAGGAGCGACGCGCCGGATGCGTCCTTCAGCGCCTCGCGGGGGAACACCGCCCCCACCTGCTTGGCGAGCTCGGCGATCTGGCCGCGGTAGGGCTCGATCGCGTCCACCACCGGCAGGTCGAGTTGGGGCGGCAGGGCCAGGCCGGCGTTGCTGCCGAACCAGGGCTTGAGCTCCATGCTGCCTTCGGGGGCGAAGTCCGGGAGCGTCGCGTTGGCGCGCATCACCGCGGTGAGCGCGGCCGGGATGTGGGCGATGTTGGTGACCACCGCTCCCTTGGCCGAGAACACCGGCCGCTCCGGGGTGTAGAGGCCGTCCACCCCGAACTTCTCCATGAACCAGCGCTCCTTGGCCGCAGCGTCGTCCTCGCCGCCCGCCATCGCGCCGGCGTGACCCACCGCGCGGGTGAGCTTGGCCTTCCAGCGGCCCACCACGCAGGCCACCACCGGTTTGGTGAACTCCGCGTCGCGCTCGTAGTAGCCGCCCGGCTCGCAGTAGAGCACCGCGGCCTTGCTGCGGGCGTCGTTGGCCAGCGCGAAGGCGAACTCCGGGGCGGAGTAATGGATGTAGACGTCCTTGCCGCTGGAGACCAGCGTCGTCGTGCCCCAGCCGGCCATGCGCAGGTACTGGGCGATGGTGGTGGTGAAACCGCCGGAGTTGGACAGGATGGCGATCGAGCCGCGGCGCAGCGTGTCGCCCGGATTGTCGCCGCCCAGGGCGCCGCCGATCCTCACCTGGTTCCAGGAATCGGCTACCCCCAGGCAGTTGGCGCCGAAGATGTCGATGCCGTGCTGCTGGCCCATGGCGCGGATCTCGCGCGCGTCGTGCACCGCGATCTTCTCGGTGATGATGAAGACCTTCTTCAGCTCCGGATTGACGCGGATGAGCTCGGCCACGCCGTCGCGCGCGGCCGAGGGCGGCAGGTACACCACGCCGCAGTTGAAGCGGTGGCCGTCGTCCAGGCCCTCGCGCACGCTGTTGTAGACCGGGATGTTGCCCACCTCGGTGGCGAGCACCTGCCCGCGCCGGCCCGGCGAGGTGCCGAACACCACGTTGCCGCCCGACCAGGCGTGCCCCACCGGGGTCACCTCGGACGATTCGCCGCCGAGGATGTTCAGCACGCACACCCGGTCCTGGCGGGTGGCGATCTGCGCCAGCGAGCTGATCCCCACGTAGTACTTGAAATCTCCCACACCCTGCTTGTACATCGTCGTGTCCTCCTCGTGCTCAGGCCGCGCGCGCCGCCGGGGCGATGCGCAGCTCCCGCGCGACGGCCTCGCGGCCGCCCGCCTTCATCCATTCGTTCACCGCCCGTGCGTAGTCGACCACCTCGCTCATCGCCGAGTCGAAGCCGAAGAGCCGGTAGGGCAGGCCCAGCGCCTCGCAGGTGTCGCGCAGCACACCCATGCCGCGCACGAGGTTGGGGCCGCCGCGGCCCACCACCACGTAGAGCGGCGTGGGCCCGTGTGCGCCGAAGTGCTCGCGCAGCGCATCGGCCATGGCGCGGAAGGTCTCGTAGATGTCGGTGTTGTTGGACTTGCCGCCGATGATGAAGAGCACGTTGGACTGCTTGAGCCAGTGCTTGAAGCAGATCGAGGCGACCGCCTTCATCTTCTCGTAGGGCGGGTTGCCGCCGAAGTCGGAGGAGATGATGGCGTCGTCGCCCAGCATCTCGGTGACCAGCGAGTTGGCGCCGCCGCCGAAGGTGGGCGCGAGGATGGTCCCGCCCGAGTTGATGACGTAGACGTCGCTCTGCCCCTGGTGGGTGCGCAGCTGATTGATCTCCTGCTCGAAATCCGAGTAGTCGGCGGCGAACAGATGCGCCGGCAGGTTCAGCCGGTGCCAGCGCGGATCGTCGCGGTCGAAGCCGCACTTGAAGTCGCAGGCCACCGGGGTGAGCCGGCCGTTCTTGCCCGGGCGCATGCGGATGGGGTTGAGCTCCAGGGTGGTCATGCCGAAGTCGTGGAAGAGCTCCCACAGCTTGGGCAGCTGCTGCACCAGCGGGGAGATGACCTCCTTGGGCGCGCCGATGTCGGCGAGCGCGTTGGCCACCACGAAGGCCTTGAGGCCGGTCAGCGGATCGAAGGGAATCTGCGCCACGTTCTCGCGCGGCACCTCCTCGATGTCCATGCCGCCGCAATGGGTGAGCGTCATGGTGGGGGCGCGGAAGCGGGTGGAGTCGGTGATCGAGAAGTAGACCTCGTGGGTGGCCGGCACCGCCGCCTCGAAGGTCACGCCGTTGGACTTGGCGACCTGGTTGCCGTGGCGGTGCTCGACGAAGTAGAGGCGCTCCTTCTCGGCGAGGGCGGTCTTCAGGTCCTTGGCGCGGCCCACCAGGCCCGCCTTGCCCTTCTTGCCCACGCCGCCCTTGAACACCGGCTTCACGAACACCGAGCCGTGGCGCTCGATGAGCGCCTTGATCGCCTCCTCGCTCGCGTCGGGCCCGAGCACCTCGGGCACCGGGAACTCGGCGAACTGGAGCAGCTTCGCTCCGTACAGCATTCCCGTGATCTGCATGCTGGCTGTCTCCTCTCTTGGGATGATGGGGAGGCTCCATGCTGAACGGGGGGCCTTTCGGATCCCTTTCGCAGGCAATGCCCTGCGCATCGACGCGAAAACGCCTGCCGGCGCCGGAGGGCGCGGGCAGGCGTGAAGGGGCGACCCCGGGGTCACCCGTCGCCCGAGAGCGGGGTCAGAACTTGTGGCGCAGGCCGGCCACCACCGCGCGCTGGTCGTCGCCCGGGTTCGGCGTCATGTTGCTGCCGATGGCGTAGTCGGCGCCGTCCTTGTTGGTGAGCGTCGAGTAGCCGGCGTAGAGCGTGGTGCGCTTGGACAGGCCGTGCATGTAATAGGCGGACCAGCCGTGCGCATCCTCGGCCGCCGGGTCGCCGGACTCGTTGCGGTTGCCGTACGAGACGGCCACGGTGCCGGCCGGGCCCACCCGGAACTCGCCGCTCACGGTGTAGGAGCGGGCCTTGCCGTCGCCCTGGGTGCCCGTCTCCTTGTCGCGGGTGTAGGCGGCGTAGGCCTTGACCGGGCCGAAGTCGTACGACAGGCCGATGCCGTCGGTGCGCACCTTTCCGCCGGTCACGTCGCGCTGCACCCGCTGGGTGACGAGCGAGGTGGCGAACGGTCCGTTCTTGTACTTGACGCCGAGCCCCCAGCCGTCGCCCAGGCGCTGGGCGGTGGAATCCGCGCTGGTGTTCTCGCCGAACCAGTAGGCGGCGTCCACCGAGAAGCCGGAAAACGCGGCCGAGCGGTACCGAACCATGTTGTCGAAGCGCACCTCGTAGGCCGGGCGCACGGCGCCGCGCTTGCGGGTGAGCAGGCCGGCGCTGTGATCGGCGCCGCCGGTGGCCTCGTAGGGATCGATGGCGGAGAAGGCCGGCGTGTACTGGCGGCCGAGGGTCACCGTCCCCCAGCCGCCCTCCAGCCCGACCAGGGCCTGCCGCCCGAACAGGCGCCCGCCCTGCTCGGACTGGCCGTTGGAAGGATCGAAGCCGGACTCGAGGACGAAAAGCGCCTTCAGCCCGTTGCCCAGGTCCTCGGTGCCGCGGAAGCCAAGGCGGTTGCCGTTGAGCTCCCCCTGGCCGACGCCGCGGTGCCTGAGGTCGCCCGCCTTCTCGAAGGCGATGTTCATGTCGATCAGGCCGTAGATCGTCACGTTGCTCTGGGCCTGGGCGGCGAACGGGGTGGCGAGGGCGCCGGCGACGGCCAAGGCGGCGCAAAGGGATGTGCGGTTCATGGAGCTCCTCCGTTATATTGATTGGATGTCGGGCCCGGACCGCGCCGCACGCGGCTACCGGACTGGCGCGATTGAACCCGCAACGGCTTTCGAACTCCTTTCTTCGGTTTCCGGTAGCCGGCGGGCTCGACCGCTACCCCCATTCCCGGAGACTCGCCATGAACGAAGCGCTTCTCGTGTTCACCAATCTCCCCGACGCCGATTCGGCCCGGGCGCTGGCGCGCCGCCTGGTGGAGGACAGGCTCGCGGCCTGCGTGAACGTGCTCGCCCCGTGCCGCTCGATTTATCGCTGGAAGGACGCGCTGGAAGAGGCGGACGAGGTGCCGGTGCTGATCAAGACCACCGCCTCCCGCTACGCCGATCTGGAAGCGGCGATCCGCGCCCATCACCCCTACGAACTTCCGGAGATCGTCGCGGTCCCTGTGGTGCAGGGGCTGCCCGATTACCTCGGCTGGATGGCCGCGGAGACAGCACTGGCACCCACCGGGAACGGGACGGCCCCGCGGAGCTCTTGACGCAGATCGATAAAGCACGGGCCGCCGCGACTTACAATCCAACAATCCGAATCGCCGAAAGCCGCCCCATGCAACGTCTGTTCGCCCTGCTCGCCGTGTTGGCGGGCCTCTTCGCCGCGTCCCTGCCCGCCGCAGCCGCCAACGATCCGATCCGGCCCGAAGAGGCCTTCGCGATGAGCGCGCGCGCGCTGGACGCGGAGACCGTCGAGGTCGTCTTCGAGGTCGCCAAGGCCTATTACCTGTACGGCGACAAGTTCCGCTTCGCCGCGGAGCCCGAGGGCGTGATCCTGGGCGAGCCCCAGCGCCCGCCCGGAAAGATCAAGAACGACGAGTTCTTCGGCGACGTGGAGACCTATCGCGGCACCCTGAAGATGCTCCTGCCGGTCAAGGCGCCCGAGGGGGTGACGCGCTTCCGGCTCACCGTGACGAGCCAGGGCTGCTGGGACGGCGGCATCTGCTATCCGCCCACCGCCCAGCACGCGGACATCGACCTCACGGCCAGGCCGGCGGCCGGCGGCGGCGGTTTCCTCTCGCGCGTCACCGCCGCGCCCGAAAGCCCGTTCTCGGGCAACGCCCCCGGGGCCGCCGGCGGCGACGAGAGCGGCCGCATCGCGGGCATGCTGAAGGGGGCGAGCGTGCCCCTGGTGCTCGCGAGCTTCTTCGGCTTCGGCCTGCTGCTCGCCTTCACGCCCTGCACCTTCCCCATGATCCCCATCCTGTCGGGCATCATCGTCGGCCACGGCCACCACATCTCGCGGGTGCGCGCCGGGGTGCTGTCGGGGGCCTACGTGCTCGCCATGGCGGTGACCTACGCCGCCGCCGGCGTGGCGGCGGGCATGTCCGGGACGCTGCTTTCCGCGGCGCTGCAGAACGTCTGGGTGCTGGGCGGCTTCGCCCTGGTGTTCGTGCTGCTGTCCCTGTCCATGTTCGGCTTCTACGAGCTGCAGCTGCCTTCCGCGCTGCAGAGCCGGCTCTCCACCACCGCGAGCCACCAGAAGGGCGGCAGCCTGGGCGGCGTGATGACCATGGGCGTGCTCTCGGCCCTCATCGTGGGCCCCTGCGTGGCGGCGCCGCTGGCCGGCGCCCTGCTCTACATCGCCCAGACCGGCGACGCGATGCTCGGCGGCGCGGCGCTCTTCGTGATGGCGCTGGGCATGGGCGCGCCGCTCATCGTGGTGGGCGTGGCCGCCCGCTCGGTGCTGCCCAAGGTCGGGCCATGGATGGAGGGCGTGCGCAAGGCCTTCGGCGTGATGCTGCTCGCGGTGGCGGTGTGGCTGGTGACGCCGGTGGTGCCCGGGCTCGTCGTCATGCTGGCGTGGGCGGCGCTGCTGGTCTTCTCCGGCATCTTCCTGCACGCGCTCGATCCGCTGCCGCCACACGCCAAGGGCTGGCCGCGCTTCTGGAAGGGCGTGGGCGTGGTGATGCTGCTGGCCGGTGCAGCGATGCTCGTCGGCGCCCTCGCCGGCTCGCGCGACCCACTGCAGCCGCTCGCCGTGCTGCGGGCCCAGGCGACGCCGGGCGTGACGGCGCAGCCGCAATTCCAGAAGGTGGCGACCGTGGCCGAGCTCGACGCCCGCGTGGCCGCCGCCGGCCGCCCGGTGATGCTCGACTTCTATGCCGACTGGTGCGTCTCCTGCAAGGAGATGGAGCGCTTCACCTTCAGCGACCCGGCGGTGCAGGCGCGCATGGGCCAGATGCTGCTGCTCAAGGCCGACGTCACCGCCAACAACGAGCACGACAAGGCGCTCCTGAAGCGCTTCAACCTGTTCGGGCCGCCGGGCATCATCTTCTTCGACGCTGCCGGCGCGGAGCGCAACGACCTGCGCGTGGTGGGCTTCATGCCCGCCGAGCCCTTCGGACGCATCCTGGACAAGGCGCTGCGCTGAGCCGCCCCAGGCGGCCGTCGGCCGGGGGAGGCGGTTTTCGCCTACAATTGCGCCTTCCCATACCCGGCACTCTCCCCCCAATGTTTTCCGGAATCGTGGCCGCCTGCGGCCGTATCGAACATATCGCCCCGCTCCAGGACGGGGTGCGCCTGACGGTGGATCCGGGCGGACTCGACCTCTCGGACGTGGCCATCGGCGACAGCATCGCCAACAGCGGCGTGTGCCTCACCGTGGTCTCCCTCGAAGGCGGCAAGCCGCGCTTCGACGTCTCCCGCGAAACCCTAAACTGCACCGTCGGGCTGGACGAGATCGGCACCGAGGTGAACCTCGAGAAGGCGCTTCGGCTCGCCGACCGCCTCGGCGGACATCTCGTCACCGGCCACGTGGACGGTGTCGGCGAGGTGCTGCGCTTCGCGCCCATCGGCGAGAGCCACGAGCTGGTGATCCGGGCGCCCGCCTCGCTCGCCGGCTACATCGCCCGGAAGGGCTCGATCACGGTGAACGGCGTGAGCCTCACGGTGAACCGGGTCGAGGGCACGGATTTCTCGATCAACCTCATCCCGCACACGGTGGCGGTGACCAATCTCAAGCAGCTCACCGAAGGCAGCCGGGTGAACCTCGAGATCGATCTCATCGCCCGCTACGTGGAACGCATGCTCGCCTGGCGCGAGGAGGGGAAACAATGACCGCACTCGCTCCCATCACCGAGATCGTCGAGGAGATCCGCGCCGGCCGCATGGTGGTGCTGGTCGACGAGGAAGACCGCGAGAACGAGGGCGACCTGGTGCTCGCCGCCGAGCACGTGACGCCCGAGGCGATCAACTTCATGGCCAAGCACGGCCGCGGGCTGATCTGCCTCACCCTCACCGAGGCGCGCTGCAACCAGCTGGGCCTGCAGCTCATGGTGCGGCACAACCGCTCGCCCCACGGCACCGCCTTCACCACCTCCATCGAGGCGGCCGAAGGGGTGACCACCGGCATCTCGGCCCACGACCGCGCCCGCACCGTGCAGGCCGCGGTGGCGCGCCACGCCAAGCCCGCCGACATCGTCCAGCCCGGGCACATCTTCCCGCTCATGGCCCAGAACGGCGGCGTGCTGATCCGCGCCGGCCACACCGAGGCCGGCTGCGACCTCGCCCAGCTCGCCGGCCTCGAGCCCGCCGCGGTGATCTGCGAGATCCTCAAGGACGACGGCACCATGGCCCGCCTGCCGGATCTGGTGGAGTTCGCCCGCGAGCACGGCCTCAAGATCGGCGCTATCCGCGATCTCATCGAATACCGCTCGGCCCACGAGCACCTGATCGAGCGCGTGGCGGAGAAGGAAGTGGACACCCCCCACGGGCGCATGCGGCTCGCCGCCTTCGAGGACAAGACCTCGGGCGACGTGCACTTCGCGCTGGTTCATGGCGAGATCCGGCCCGAGCGCGAGACCCTGGTGCGGGTGCACGAGCCCATCTCGGTGGTCGATTTCCTCGACCCCAGCAGCGGCGCCCACAGCTTCCCGGTGAACGACGCCATCGCCCGCATCGCCGCGGCCGAACAGGGCGTCGTGGTGCTGCTCTACCGGCCGCAGGCCGGCCGCGAGCTGTTGGCCGGCCTCACCGGCAACGGCGCCCGGCCGCAGCGCTGGGATCCGCGCCTCTTCGGCGTGGGCGCGCAGATCCTGCGCGACCTCGAGGTCGGCAAGATGCGCATCATGGCCAGCCCGCGCAAGATCCCCAGCATGGCCGGCTTCGGCCTGGAGATCACCGGCTTCGTGGAGCAGGGTTGAGCCGCCTGCGGCTCCCCTGCCCTTTCTTCCCCATCCGCAACGGAACCGAACATGGCCCGCTACGACAACATCACCGAATTCGAGCCTGATCTCAGCGCCCGCAGCCTACGCATCGGCATCGTCATGAGCCGCTTCAACCAGGACGTGTGCGAAGGGCTGCTCTCCGCGTGCACCGCCGAGCTGCTGCGCCTGGAGGCCTCGCCCGACCTCATCCGCATCGCCACCGTGGCCGGTGCGCTGGAGATCCCGCTCACCCTGCAGACCATGGCGCGCAGCGGCCGCTACGACGCGCTGATCGCCCTCGGGGCAGTGATCCGCGGCGAGACCTACCACTTCGAGATCGTCTCCAACGAGATGGCCGCCGGCGTCACCCGGGTCACTCTGGACACCGGGGTGCCCATCGCCAACGGCGTGCTCACCACCGAGGACGACGACCAGGCCCTCGCCCGCATGCAGGAAAAGGGCGCCGACTGCGCACGCACGGCGGTCGAGATGGCCAACCTGCTGAAGCTGCTGAAATGAGCGGAAAAGCTGCCCGCCGCCGGGCGCGCGAGTTCGCGCTGCAGGGGATCTACCAGTGGCTGCTGTCGGGCAACTCCACGCCCGTCATCGAGGAGCACGTGGCCCAGGCCTCGGGCTTCGACAAGGCCGACCGGGAGCTCTTCGTGACGCTCCTGCGGGGCACGCTCGCCAATGTCGAGGCCCTGCAGGCGGAGTTCGCGCCCTTCATCCACCGGCAGGTGCACGAGCTCTCGCCCATCGAGCGGGGCATCCTCCTGCTCGCCACCCACGAGCTCAAGCACAGCCCCGAGACGCCCTACCGGGTGGTGATCAACGAGGCGATCGAGCTCGCCAAGGAGTACGGCGGCACCGACGGGCACCGCTTCGTGAACGGGGTGCTGGACAAGCTGGCGGCACAGCTGCGGCCGGTCGAGGTCAAGGCGCAGCGCTAAGCGCTTTCCGAAGCACCGGTAAACGCGAACGGGGCGCCGCAGGCGCCCCGTCTTGCATCTGCGGCATCCGCCGCTCCGGCTGTGCCGAGTTACGGCGCCCTGCGGCGCTGCCCCTCACCACGCCCGGCCGACCATCCCTTGCCGGCACCCGGACGCGCATCGCGCCCGTAGCCGCCGCTGCCGCGGTGCGGCGGCCGCGCCGTGCGCGGCGCCGCCGAGCGCGGCGCGGGCTCGAGACCCGCGATCACGTGCACATCCAGCCGCTTGCCGGTGAAGCGCTCGATGGCGCGGATGATGCCGACCTCGCGCGGCCCGGAGAAGGTGATCGCCACCCCGTCGCGCCCGGCGCGGCCGGTGCGGCCGATGCGGTGGACGTAGTCCTCCACCTGGCGCGGCGGATCGAAGTTGATCACGTGGCTGATCCCTGCCACGTCGATGCCGCGGGCGGCCACGTCGGTCGCCACCAGCACCCCGATGCGGCCCTGGCGCAGCTTGTCGAGGGTGCGGTTGCGGGCGGTCTGGTGCATGTCGCCGTGCAGGGCGGCGGCCGAGAAGCCCTTTTCCTGAAGGCTCAGGGAGACCTCCTCGGCGCTCTTCTTGGTGGCGGTGAACACCACCGCCTGCTGCAGGTCGTCGCCGCCGAGCAGCGACTCCAGAAGCCGCGTCTTGTGGGTCACGCTGTCGGCGAAGAGCAGGCGCTGCTCGATGTTGCCGCGGTTCTCCACCGTCGGCGCGATCTCGATGCGGCGCGGCTCGCGGGTGAGCCGCTGCGCGAGCTTGCCTACCACGCCGTCGAGGGTGGCGGAGAAGAGCAGCGTCTGGCGCTTGGCCGGGGTCGCCGCGACGATGCGGTCGATGTCCTCGGCGAAGCCCATGTCGAGCATGCGATCGGCCTCGTCCAGCACCAGGATCTCGATGTCGGAGAGCTTGAGCTTGCGTCGCTCGAGATGGTCGATGAGGCGTCCCGGGGTGGCCACCACCACGTCGACGGCGCGGGCGAGCTGCTTCACCTGGGCGAAGAAGGGGGCGCCGCCGACGAGGCAGGCGGTGTTCAGCCAGCGCAGGCTGCGTCCGTAGGTCTTCACCGCCTTCTCCACCTGCTGGGCGAGCTCGCGGGTGGGCGTGAGCACCAGCACGCGCGGACCGCTGCCGGGGGCCGGACGGCGGTCGGCGAGGCGGTGGAGGCTGGGCAGGGTGAAGGCGGCGGTCTTGCCGCTGCCGGTGTGCGAGGACACCAGCAGGTCGTCGCCCGCGATCACGGCCGGAATGGCCTGGCTCTGGACGGGTGTGGGGATGGTGTAGCCGGTGGCCGCAATGGCCTGCAGCAGGGGCTCGGCGAGGCCCAGTTCCTGGAATGTCATGGTCTTCCTTGGGGGGGAAATCGGAGGGAGGGAGCTGTGGATACAGTCCCTCGGCCGAATCCGCCTCATCCCGTTGCAGGGGGGCGAAGGTGTTGCCAGACCGACTGCTGCATTGCACAACGACCGCTATTGTACCGGAAATTAACGACTTCCGGTAATCCAGATAAGAGAAGGGCCCGCTGCCGAGGGACAGCGGGCCCTTCCCGGAACGCAGAAGCGTCGGTATTACTTGCCGTTGACCGCGCCCTTGAGGGTGGCGCCGGCGGAGAACTTGGGCACGCGCGACGCGGCGATCTTGATCGAAGCGCCGGTCTGCGGGTTGCGCCCCGTGCGCTCGGCGCGCTCGGAGACCTCGAAGGAACCGAAACCGGTGAAGGACACCTTCTCACCGGCGGCCATGCGCTCGGCGATGATGTCCAGCACGGTGCTCAGCGCGCGATCGGCCTGCGCACGCGAGACGTCAAGACGGTCGGCCAGGGCTTCGACAAATTCACCTTTGTTCATGCTTTTCCTCGATGGTGTGATGACGTGATTCGGGAATACGTTTCTGCGCGGCAGATTCTAGCACCGTCAGTAACGGCGGCGCACCGCCGGAGGCCAAGATACCACGGGATTTGAGGAAAGTTGACTGATATCAAATCGTCATCGGCCCTATGCACCGCAGCAGTGCATGGGATGCGACCGGCGTGCTCAGTCTTCCCGATAGGGTCCCGCGCCCAGTCCGATCGGCGGCGGAGCGGCCTCGACGAGGCGCGAGAAGATCCTCTGGAAATTCTCCCCTTCCCGCGTCCCGCCCATCGGGTCGGCGTTGCTGCGGAAACCCGCCGCCACCGCCTCCCAGTCCTCGTCGGTGAAATGCTTGCGCGCGAGGGGCAGGATTTCGCGCTCCTCGAGCAGCATGTGGTTGCGGTAGAACTCGGCGAAGTTCTCGAAGGCGCGGGCGAAGGCCTCGTAGCCGTCGCGTTCGCCGCTGGCGTACTGGTGCAGCGCCGCCTCCAGCGCCTTGATGCGGGCCTCGCCGCCGGCATGCTCCTGTTCCAGGCGCGCCATGGCGTCCGCGCCCTCCTTCGTGCGCTGCTTGAGCCGCGCGAAGAGGTACTGGTCCTCCTTGGGATGGTGCAGCCGCTCCGGGTAGGCGTCCAGGTAATGGACCATGGCCCGCAGCAACCGGAAGTCGGGCTGCAGGTTGCCCGCCGCGATCTCCTTCAGCATGTAGCGGATCGCGTGAAGAATGGCGGCGAGCGACTGGTGCTCGTCCTCGATGATGCGCAAGGCTTCCATTCGGTACTCTCTCTCTTCGTTGGGGGCGGTTCGCGGCCCGTCCTCTCGCGGGCCGGATCAGCCGGCCAGTCGGTCCTGGTGCTTGCCGCCCAGCCCCAGATAGGTCTCGATCACCCGTGCGTCGTCGGCGAGCT